>NZ_VMNW02000034.1 GCF_007713735.2 Amycolatopsis acidicola
GGTGGGGACACTGTCGCGCGGAGCGTGTCCGTCAGGGGCGGTGGTCGGGCTGGCGGGTGGGAATTCATGATGAGGCGATCCCACAGCCAGGGGCCGCCTCAGGTTCCTCTACCCGCACCGCCACGCAAACCACATTCGAAACACTTCCTAAGGGGTGCCGTGCGGGCGCTGGTAGTTGCCTTCGGCCAAGCCCTGGAGCAACGCCCGTCGCGCGGAGTGGACGTGTTCTTCGGCGACGGCGGCGAGGCGCTCGGTGTCCCCGGCGCGGATCAGTTCGGCCAGTTCGCGGTGTTCGTGCACGACGCGGGCCGCGTAGTGCTCATGGCCGTAGCGGATCCGGTGTGACTGGAACAGGTACACCTGCGAGCGCACGGCGTGCCAGGCTTCGAGCAGGCGCCGGTTGCCCGCCGCCCGGTAGACCGCCTCGTGGAAGTCGAGGTCGAGGGAAAGCAGCCGCGTGCCGTCGTTTTCCTCGGCCATCGCTGCCACCAGGCGATCCAGCTCGTCGAGGTTTTCGCCGCGCCCCGCGGCCGTGACCGCGGCCAGCCTGTCGAGCGCGGCGCGCACGGCGTAGACCTCCTCGACGTCGGCCTCGGTCAGCTCGATCACGCGGGTTCCCTTGTGCCACACCGAACGCACGAGGCCCTCGCGCTCCAGCAACGCCAGCCCTTCGCGCACGGAACCGCGGCTGACTTCCAGTGACGCCGCCAGCTCCACCTCGCGCAGGGCACTGCCGGGCGGCACCCGGCCGCTCAAGATCTCCTCGCGGATGCGGTCCGCCGCTTCCTCCGCGAGCCCGCGGCGTCGTGCCGGTCTCACCATGTCTGAATGTTGACATTAACCGTACCCGCAGGTCAAGCTGGGCGTATCCGCCACACAGAGGAGCTGCCGATGACACGCCCCGGTTTCCACCTGGCCATCCCGGTCGACGATCTGGCCCGCGCCCGCGAGTTCTACGGCGGTGTGCTCGGCCTGCCCGAGGGGCGCTCGGCCGAGGCTTGGGTGGACTGGAACTTCCACGGCCATCAGGTGGTCACGCACGTGGTCGCCGGTGCGCGCGCCGAGTCGGGGCGCAATCCCGTCGACGGGCACGACGTGCCGGTGCCGCATTTCGGGCTGATCCTGTCGGTCGAGGACTTCCACGAGCTGGCGGGCAAGCTCCGCGCGGCGGGCACCGAGTTCGTGATCGAGCCGTACCAGCGCTTCGCCGGTGAGCCGGGGGAGCAGTGGACCATGTTCCTGCACGACCCGGCCGGGAACGCCTTGGAGTTCAAGGCGTTCCGGGACGAGTCGCAGCTGTTCGCCCGATGAGCCGGGGCGTACTGGTCACCGGCGCGGCGACGGGCCTCGGCCGTGCGGTCGCGTTGGCGTTCGCCGGGCGCGGGGAGCGGGTGGCCGTGCACTACCGCTCCGGCCGGGCAGGCGCGGAAACGACGCTGGCCGCCTTGCCGGGCGAAGGGCACGCGCTCGTCCAAGGCGACTTGGCCCATGACGCGACGCAGATCGCGGACGCCGCCGAGGAAGCGCTCGGCGGGGTGGACGTGCTCGTGAACAACGCCGCCGTCGCGCCGGGCGACGACAACGCGCATCCGTTGGCCAGTACGGATTTCGAGCAGTGGCAGCGGGTGTGGCGGCAGTCGGTCGAGGTGAACCTGCTCGGCACGGCGGACCTCACCTACCGCGTCGCCCGGCACATGATCGCCCGCGGCGCGCCCGGCCGGATCGTCCACGTCGGTTCCCGCGGCGCCTTCCGCGGCGAGCCGGACTACCCGGCCTATGGGGCGACCAAGGCCGCGCTGCACGCCTTCGGGCAGTCACTGGCTGTTTCCCTTGCGCCGCATGGCATTTCGGTGGCTTCGGTGGCGCCGGGCTTTATCGCGACGGACCGGCAGGCCCACCGCCTCACCGGCGAAAGCGGCGAGGCACTGCGGACGCAGAGCCCGTTCGGTCGTGTCGCCGAGCCGGGCGAGATCGCCGACGCGATCGTGTACCTCGCGGATCCGGGCTCGTCGTGGGCTTCGGGAACAGTCTTGGACCTCAACGGCGCGTCGTATTTACGGACGTAACGCGCGGCTGTCGAACACCGCGCCCGCGCCACCAACGGCTGGGATCCGGATGCGCGAAGCGGGCGATGAGGCCATCATCGGTCGCATGCCCAAGCCTCTCAGCGAAGCAGCACGCCAGGAATTCCTCGCCGGCAAGCACGTCGCCGTGCTGTCCGTCGCGGCGAACGACGGACGCCCGCCGGCCAGCGTCCCGATCTGGTACGACTACACGCCCGGCGGAAACATCCGGATCAGCACCGGCGCCGGACGCCGGAAAGCCCGGCTCATCGAAGAAGCCGGTGTGGTGACCGTGGCGGTTCAGCAGGAGGAGCTGCCGTACAAGTACGTCGTCGTCGAAGGTACCGTCGTCGACATCAAGACCCCGTCTCCGCGGGACGCGCGAGAGGCGATCGCCGCCAACTACCTCGGCCCCGAGGAGGCGCGTGGCTTCGCGGAAAGCTCAGACGGCAGCGGCTCGGTCCTGTTCACGATCCGCCCCGACCGGTGGTTCACCCAGGATTTCTCGGGCGACCTCTGACGCGCTCACCCCACGGGCGGCGCGGAGCCGAGCACCTCGTCGAACGTTTCGCCCGCGTCCGGAGTCAGCGGCCCCGCGTACTCGATCCCGAGGCGTTCCGCGAGATCGCGGGTGTGCAGCCGGACGGCGGCTTCGACGAGCTGGGCGTACGTGTCCGTCGTCGCCCGGACGCGGCCGCGGGCGCCGATCGCGAGCACGACGGCGACCACGCCGGCGGGCCACCACAGGATCACGAGCGGCGCGTACAGCAGGGCCCAGGCGCCGAGTTCGGTCGCCCGGGTGATCGACGTGCGCGCCGCCGTGATCTCGGTCCGCTCCTGCTCCGGAAGCACCAGCCACAGGTGCGGCCACAGGAGTGCGAGGTCGAGGCGGTGGTCGCGCCGCAGGCGTTCCGATACGCCGTGGATGCGGTCGCCGCTCCACGTCGGCCTGTCCGGGCGTTCCGCGGCGATCGCCGACCTTGCCCGGAGCGCGGCGTGCCGCGGCTCGGCGTCTACCTTGCGCCCCAAGGCTTTCGCCTGCGCGGCTTCGGTCCAGGCGGCGCTGTATCCGGCATGCGCGTTGTCCCACCGCCTGCGCCGGGCCAGTGTGCGCCACTGAGCGAGCGGGCGGATCCAGCGCGGCCATGAATGCCAGCCCGCCGCCAGCACCACGCGCTCGATCCCGGCGCCGAGGACGCGCGCGACGAGACCGGTCATCACGGATCCCGCGAGTAGGGCCAGCAGCAACACCACCTGACCGCCGACGGTGCCGGCAGCCGGAGCGTGCGCCCACGCGGTGACCTGACGGACCAGCTGGGGAACGTCCAGCGCGTGCGACTGACCGAGCGCACCGGCAACGGCCACGACAGCGAGATACAGCGCGCCCGGGAGCGCCAGCAGGCCCAGCCACTTGTCGGCCAGGCTCTTGCCGAGCTGGCCGCCGAACCCGCCGAGAAACCCTGTCACGGCGCCAGCGTCGCACGTCGGAGGTGCGCGCCCGTCACTTCGCAGACCGGCGGTTCGCCTCGCCCCGGCCAGGCGAACCGGGCGCAGGGGTGACTCGCGCGCGGGCAGAGCAGCACCGGCTCGTGCGGGCGGTCGCGCTCGATCCCGGCCAGCGTGATCATCGACGCGTCCCTGGTGCGGCCGAACACGCCCAGCGCGTCCTGTGCGCGCCGCAGCGCGCGATGGACGGCTTCGAGGTGCTCGGCCGGGTCGGCTCCGGCGCGGAGCGCGGCCAGCAGTTCGTCCAGCTGCCGCAAGCCTTCCGCGGGGCCGCCGGCCAAGGTGGCGCGAAGGGAATCCCCGTGCTCGCAGACGTACGCGACGGCCTCCGCGATTTCTTCGCCCGACCTGTTCCCCACTGGACCTTCCCCGGAAAAACGACGAATACCCACGAATCCCAGCGCCGTGAGACGCGGTAATCGTACGCTGAAACAAGATCGCCACAAGGAGGACGGATGACCCGCCGCGACGAACTGACCGAGTTGCTCGCCGGGTTCGTCGGGCGGATCCGGGAAAGCGGCGACCCCGCGCAGGCGTTCGCGCCCGCCGTCACTTCGCTCGCCGCGGATCTGGCGCGGAGTATGGACGAAACCGCCCCGGACAACGTCGAGGCGTGGTATGTCCTCGGCTGGCTGAGGTGGCTCCAGGCCGAAGCGCTGACGGGGGAGGAGCGGCAGGCCGCGGCCGGGAATGCCTTGGGGCTGCTGCTTCCCGCCGCGAGTCTGCTCGGCAGGGCGGAGTTCCCCGCGCCGCTGCTGCCCGCGCTCGGGGACGAGATCATGCCGCAGCTGGCCGCCATGATCGGGCAGGCGAGCCGCGCCGGGAACACGGCGATGCTCTCGGAGGCGGTCGTCATCTTCGGCCACGTGCTGGCGGCGACCTACGAGGACAATCCCGATCTCCCGCAACGTCTCTCGCTGTTCGGTGCCGCGCTGATGACCCGGTTCCAGCTCGCCGGGGATGAGCGGGACCTCGAAAGCGCGCTGTCGGCCCTCCGCGACGCCGTGCGTCTCGGGGCCCGGGATCGCGGTCTCGACACCTATCTGCTGAACCTCTGCGCGACCCTCAAACTCCGGCACGGCCGGAACGGCGACCCGGCGGATCTGGACGAGGCCATCGAGGTCGGCCGGCGCGCCGTCGCCGCGTCGGAGGAGCGGGACAAGCTCGTGGCCGCGCTGACGAACCTGAACAGCGTGCTGCTGACGAGGTTCGCGCGCACGGCACGGCGGGAAGATCTGACGGAGGGCACCGACACGATCCGGCGAGCGATCGCCACCGCCCGCCCGGACGACCCGAACCGGCCCGCCATGCTGAACAACCTCGCCGAGGCGTTGCGCGAGAGCTTCGCCCACGGCGGCCCGGCGTCCGATTTGGACGAAGCGCTGCGTGCCGCCCGTCTGGCCGTGCAGACCGGCGAAGGCAGCCTGGACGCGCCGATGTTCGCGTCGAACCTGCAGCGGATCCTGCGGAGCAAGGTCGAGGTGGGCGGGTCCGCCGAGGAAACCGACGAGCTGATTTCCTTGCTGCGCAAGGCTGTCGCGGCCGACCCGGACAATTCCGCGCTCGCGACCGACTTCGGCTACCAGCTCGTGCGGCGGAACGCGGCGGGAGATCTGGACGAAGCCGCCGCCCTGGCCCGGCGTGCGGTCGCGCTCACCGATTCCGGGGAGGTGCACGTGCTCGCGCTGGTCCTGCTGGATCGCGCGCTTTCCCTTGGCGCGCCTGAACGACTGGACGAGGTGATCGCCACCCGGCGGGCGATCGTGGGGACGCTCCCCGCCGACGACGATGGCCTGTCCGAATCGCTGACGAGCCTGGCGTATGTGCTGCTGGACCGGTTCAAACGCACCGAGGACCCGCGGGATCTGGCCGAGGCCGAGGAAAGGGTCCGCGCGGCGTTCGAGGTCGCGCGCACCGAAACCGACCGCGCGTACTGCCTTTCCGACATCTGCGGGGTGCTCTTCGCCCGCTACACGCACGAGGGCAAGCGAGAGGCGCTGGACGAGGCGGCAGCCGTCGCGCGCGGCGTCGCTGACCAGCCCTTGCCGCCGGGCGTCCTGCTCAACCTGGCGCACCTGCTGGAACGGCGCGGGCAGGCGGCGGCGGAGCTGGACGACCTCGACGCGGCGATCGCGCTCGTCCGGCGTGCCGCCGCGGCGACGGCGGAAGGGCGGGAAACACCGCCACGGGTGTACATCCAGCTCCGGGCGTCGGACATCTGGAGCGCCCCGATGGCCGAGGAAGCGCTGGGGCACCGGGAAGTGCTGCAGCTGCTCGGCGCGTACCTGTTGCGGCGCTTCGAATGGACCAACGTGGCCGCCGACGCCGACGCGCTGGTGGACGTGCGGCGTCAGCTGGTCGCGACAGCCGACGGGGCGAACCAGGCCGCTGGCTTCGCGTCGCTGAGCTACGCGCTCAAGGCACGTTTTCTCGTGTCGGGCAACCACTCCGACCTCGACGAAGCGGTCGAGACGGGCCGGCGTGCCCTCGCGCTCGAACCCGAAAACGGCCTGTTCCTGGTGTCGTTGAGCGACACGGGCCGGATCCGGTTCGAGCACGGCGGCGACAAGGCCGATCTGGACGAGGCCATCGAAATGGGGCGGAGGGCGACTGCCCTTCCGCTGAAGGGCAGCAACCGCGCGCAGGCGTGGGTGAACCTGTCCGTGCTCCTGCGCACCAGGTTCGCCCGGGACAGATTCCCCGCGGACATCGACGACGCCGTGGACGCGGGGCGGCGCGCGCTCGAATTCGCTGACGAGGAGGACTACGACCGGCCGAACTGGATGCTGAGCTACGCGGAGGCGCTGATCACCCGGTTCCGGCGTGACGCGCGGCGGGCCGAACGCTCCACGGAAATGGAGGCGGACCGGGCGGAAGCGATCCGCGTGGCGTCGCGGCTCGCCGGCCGCGCCACCGCGTCGCCGAGGGCGCGGATCCGGGGCGCGAAGATCGGCGCCTGGCTGGCCGTCGAGGAGCGGGTGCCCGGCACGGAAGACCTGAAGACGGCGGCGGATCTGCTGGAGACAGCGGTGCACCTGATCCCCGAGGTGGCGCCGCGCAGTATGCGCCGCCGAGAGCAGCACGGCGCGCTCGAACTGGCCGAGGGCTTCACCGACGACGCCGCGGCGATGGCGTTGCTCGCCGAGGACCGTTCCCCGGAGGAACGGGCCCAGCGAGCGCTTTCCTTGCTGGAGGCGGGCCGCGCCGTGCTGTTGAGCCAACTCCTCGACACCCGTGGCGACCTCACAGACCTCCGGGATGCCCGCCCTGAACTGGCGGCCCGCTTCACCGGTCTGCGGGAACTCCTGGACGCCGACGACGAAAACGCGGACCGCATCGCCCTCGCCGGGGAGCTGGCGGCCACGCTCCGCGAGATCCGGAACGTCGACGGGTTCGGCACCTTCGCGCTGCCCCCGGGGCCGGCGGAGTTGCGGGCAGCCGCGGCCGAGGGGCCGATCGTCACCCTCAACCTCGCGCACGGGGGCCACGCGCTCTTGCTCACCACCGAGGGCGTCACGGCCTTGCCGCTGCCGGGCCTCACCGCGTCGGCGGTGATCGACCAGATCAACACCTTCCACGTGGCGCTGCGCGAAGCCTACGACCCGGACGCGGATCGAGCGGCAGCTCAGACGGTGTTGAGCGACGTGCTGAAATGGCTCTGGGACAACGTGACCGGCCCGGTACTCGACGAGCTCGGCTACCACGGAACGCCCGCGGACGGCGAGCCGTGGCCGCGGTGCTGGTGGGCGCCCGGCGGGTACTTCAGCCTGCTGCCGCTGCACGCGGCCGGGCATCACGACGACGCCGGTGGCCGTACGGTGATGGACCGCGTGGTGTCGTCGTACACGCCAACTATCAGGAGCCTGCGTCACGCGCGACGACGGCCTTCGGCGGAGCGGCCCTGCCGTTCGCTGATCGTCGCGATGCCTTCCACGCCAGGGCTTTCCGAGCTGCGGAACGTCCGCGCCGAGGCCGAGCTGCTGACCGGGATCCTGCCCGGCGCGATCACGTTGACCGAGCCGGAACGGGAGCAGGTGCTGGCGGAGCTGCCCCGGCACGCGATCGCGCATTTCGCCTGCCACGGCAGTTACGACGTGGAGAATCCGGCGGCCGGCAGGCTTTTGCTGCGTGACCACGAACGGAATCCGCTCACCGTGGGAGATTTCAACGCGGTCAACCTCGACGGCGCGCGGCTGGCGTATCTTTCGGCCTGCCACACCGCGGTGAACATCAGCGACACCTTGCTCGACGAGGCGATGCACCTGGCCGGTGCGGTGCAGGCGGCCGGTTTCCCGCAGGTGATCGGCACGCTGTGGGAGCTCGACGACGAGGTCGCCGTCGAGATCACCGGGGACTTCTACCGCGGGCTCGCCGAGCCGGGTGGCGCGCTCGACCCTGGCCGGGCCGCCCGCTCCCTGCACCGCGCGGTGCGGGCGCAGCGGGACCTTTACCCCGCCACGCCGTCACTGTGGGCTTCGCACCTGCACTTCGGCGCGTGATCAGAGCCTGCCGAAGACGATCTTGCGCAGCGACGGCAGGTACCGGACGAACGGGTCGTCCTGGAAGGACAGCGGGCCCGACCGCAGCGGCGTGGCGCCGAAGCCGGGGCTGTCGGGTCGGGGGCCGTGCACGCCGTCGGGTGTGCCGTCGCCGCCCGCGGAGGCCGCGTACACCGGGCCACCGAAACGCAGCTCACTCGCCGACTGCACGCCGACACCGGCGCAGCCGAGGAAGACCAGCGCATCCGCCGTCAAGCCGTGGTCCCGCGCCGTGAGCCCGGCGACGAGCCCGCCGTAGCCGCGCGCGACCACCACGACCCGGGCCGCTTTGCCGTAGCGGCCGTGCTTCGCCGTCACGGGCAGAGCGGCGAGAAAGCCGGCGAACTGGCCTGTCGCCGCAGCCGCGTGGGACGGATCCCTGGCGTCCGCCGCGCTTTCCGGCACTGTGTAGTCCGCCCAGGTGATCACGGAGACGTCGCGCTCGTCCTGACCGGCCGCGATCCTGCCGTGCAGGCTTTCCGCCTGCCCCTGGATCTTGTCGACGGCGAGGAACCCGCCGCCGATCCCGTGTACCAGGACGACGACGTAGCGCGCGTTGTCCGGGTTGTTCCGCGCGAGGATCAGGCGCTCTTCCTCAGGACGGAATCCGATGAGCATCATGCGTTCGTCGTCCGGCATTACCGCAGTGTGCCCGTTCGGGCGCGGCGGTGTGGTCGTTTTCGCTAACCTCGCCGATATGACCGAGGATGCCGTCGCGCTGGCCGCCGAGCTCGCCGAGGATGTGCTGTACCCGAACGCGATCGACGTGGACACCGGGCGGCGGCCGCTGTCGGCGAACCTGGACCTGCTGGCGGAGCACGGTTTCTATGGCGGGATGCTGCCGCGCGCGGCGGGCGGGCTCGGGCTTGATTTCGCGGCCGCGAACCTGGCGGCGGAGATCCTCGCCTCGGGCTGCCTGAGCACTACGCTCACCCTGGGCCAGCATCTGGGGATCACCACCACGCTCGCCCTGCAGGGCAGCCCGGAACAGCAGGCGCGCTGGCTGCCCGGGCTCGCGGCCGGGAAACTGCGCACCGGCGCGGCGTTCACCGGAGCCATCCCGGGCCCGCCGCGGCTGACGATCCGCGAAACCCCCGGCGGCCCGCGGATTTCCGGGACCGCGCCGTGGGTGAGCGGGTGGGGGATGATCGACCTGCTCGGCACCGCGGCCCGCGACGAGGACGACAACATCCGCTGGCTGCTCATCGACGCCGAGGAAGCGCCCACGCTGCGCGTCACGCCGCAGCGGATGCTCGCGGCCAACGCCAGCAACACGGTGGTCGCCGAGTTCACCGACCACCCCGTGCCCGCGGACAGGCTGATCACCGTGAACACGCCGGCCGATCACGCGGCGGGGGAGCCGTTCAGCAAGCGGCTCAACGGTTCCCTGGTGCTCGGCGTCGCACGGCGCGGCGTGGCCCTGCTCGACGATCCGAAGTGGACGGACGAACTCGACGCCGTGCGCGCGGATCTCGACGCGATGGCCGACATCGACGCGGCCCGCGCGCGGGCGGGGGAGTTCGCGGTGCGCGTGGCCACGGCTGCCGTGGTGCGCGGCGGTGGCCGCGGGGTGCTCGCCGACGCGCATCCGCAGCGGCTGTTGCGGGAGGCCGGGCTGATGCTGGTGTTCAGCTCCCGCCCGGCCATCCAGGACGGCATCCTGCGCCGTCTGTCCACTTAGGTCAGTTGACGTACCGGCCGAGCGCCGACTGGTAGTCGGCGAAGTCCGGGTCGGTGTGGATCCGGTCGCCGTTGTCCGGTACGAGCGCGGAGAAGGGGCAGTCCGGGTTCGTGCTGCCCGCGATCTCCCCGCTGCCGACCTCCTTGCCGGTTTTGGCTTCGTACACGGTGAAGTCGTACTCGCCCTGGTACAGCTTGAGGCTGTCCCCGTTGAAGTCGCAGTCCGTCAGGTACTGACCGTCGTCCGGGGCGTCCAGGCAGGCGATGAGCTGGACGTCGTGCGGGTCGAGGTCGTCCCCGCTCCAGTAGTCCGCGACGCCGGTGTCCGGGTGCATCTGGTTGACGTCGTCGGCCTCGCCGTGGTCGAACATGACGATCGGGTGCGGGCCGCTGCCGGTGTAGCCGGCGGTATCGGGGAAGTACTTGCGGCCGCCGGATCCGTAGCATCCGGCCTCCAGATCGGAGGCGCGCTCCAGGGCCTGGTCACTGGACTTCGGGGCGGCGAACACCCAGTACACGCCATAGCCGAGCACGGCGACGAGCCCGACCGCGACCAGCCGCAGCACCAGGGTCCGCTGCTTCCCGGCCGGTTTCCGCGGCTCGTTCCCGCGCGTCGCGGAGAAGTACGCGAGGTAGAGCAGCGGCGAGAGCGCGAGCAGCGCGAACACCACCCCGACGAAGACGTTGCCGTCCTTGAACCCCATCACCGAGAACAGCACGGAAAGGCCGATGAGCACGACGGCCAGCCTGATCATGAAAACACCCTCCGACGAATTCCGACGGGGCGGACGCTAGCGGCGGAGGATGAGTTCCCGATGACAACCGGATCGGCCGCGCGCGGCTTTTTTCGTTGCGGAAACCGGCATTTTGTGGCTCCCCCGGTGGCCGGTTAGCTTCGACGCCATGGAGTGGAACCTTCGGCCGGCCGGTGAGCTGGCGGCCGCGTTGCGTGCTGGTGAAGTGTCGTCGCTGGAGTTGACGGACGCGGCGATCGCCGCGATCGAGCGGGACGACGGGGCGGTCAACGCGATCTGCGTGCCGGACTTCGAGCGCGCGCGGGCGGCGGCGCGGCAGGCCGACCAGGCCCGTGCCCGGGGCGAGGACCGGCCGCTGCTGGGCATCCCGGTCACGGTCAAGGAGTCCTACAACCTGGCGGGCCTGCCCACGACGTGGGGCATGCCGCAGTTCCGGGACTTCGTGCCGGACGAGGACGCGGTCCAGGTGTCACGGCTGAAGGCGGCGGGCGCGGTGGTGCTCGGCAAGACCAACGTGCCCTTCGGGTTGCAGGACCTGCAGAGTTTCAACGAGATCTACGGCACCACGAACAACCCGTGGGATCACGCCCGCACCTCGGGCGGCTCCTCCGGCGGATCGGCGGCGGCGCTGGCCTCCGGCTTCGGTGCCCTCTCCATCGGCTCCGACCTCGCCGGTTCACTGCGCACCCCCGCGCATTTCTGTGGCGTCTACGCGCACAAGCCGACGCTCGGGCTCGCGGCGACGCGCGGGATGACCCCGCCGCCCGCTCGGGCATTGCCGACCGAAGCCGACCTTGCCGTCGTCGGCCCGATGGCGCGCACCGCCGGTGACCTGAGTCTTCTGCTCGACGTGATGGCCGGACCGGACCCGTTGACGTTCGGCTTGGCACACCAGGTGACGCTGCCGCCCGCGCGCCACGAAAGACTCGCCGAGTTCCGCGTCCTTATATTCGACGAGCATCCGTTCATCGGGACCGGGGCCGCGGTCCGGGCTGGCGTGGACCGCGTGGCCGACGCGCTTGTCGACGGCGGCGCCCGCGTCGAACGGCACAGTCCGCTGCTGCCCGATCCGGCCGAAGCCGCGCGGGTGTACACGCAGTTGCTGTTTTCCGGCTCCACGGCACGATTTCCGGTCGACGCGTACGAGCAACTGCGGACGCGCGCGGCCGGCCTGAGCCCGGACGACCAAAGCCTCGACGCGGCCCGGCTGCGGGGAATGGTGTTGAGCCACCGCGATTGGCTCGAACTGACCGACCGTCGTGAACTCCACCGCGACGGTTGGCGGCGGCTGTTCGGCGAGTTCGACGCCGTCGTGTGCCCGATCACGCCGACTCCGGCGTTCCCGCACGACCACAACCCGGATCTGCTGGCGCGCAGGCTCGACGTCGACGGTGTCGAATACCCGTTTTTCGACCAGCTCGTCTGGGCCGGTCTGGCCACCATGCCTGGCCTTCCCGCGACGGCCGTACCCACGGGCCGGTCCGCGGAAGGCCTGCCGGTCGGAGTGCAGCTCATCGGCCCGATGTTCGGGGACCGCACCACCCTGCGGCTCGCCGAACTGCTCGAACAGCGAATCGGCGGTTTCCAGCCCCCGAAGCAGAGCAGTCTCTAAGCGCGGTGCTCCAGCCGGATGACCACTGCCTTCGACACGGGCGTGTTGGACTTCTTCGCCGTGGAATCCAGTGGCACCAAGGCGTTCGCCTCCGGGAAGTACGCCGCCGCGCAGCCGGGCGCCGTCGAGTAAGCCACGATCCGGAACTTCTCGGCGCGGCGCTCGGCGTCCTCCCACTCCGACACGAGGTCGACGATCTCGCCGTCCGCGAAGCCCAGCTCGGCCAGGTCCTTCGCGTTCACCAGCACGACTCGCCGCGCGTCCTCGATCCCGCGGTAGCGGTCGGAGAGCCCGTAGATCGTGGTGTTGTACTGGTCGTGGCTGCGCAGCGTCTGCAGCAGCAGCCTGCCTTCGGGCACCTGCGGGAATTCCAGCTCGCTGCTGGTGAAGTTCGCCTTCCCGGTGCCGGTGCGGAACTCCCGCGAGTCCCGCGGCGGGTGGGGAAGCACGAACCCGTCCGGCCGCCGCACCTTCGCGTTGTAGTCGTCGCATCCCGGGACCACGCGGGCGATCCGGTCGCGGATCCGGTCGTAGTCCTGTTCGAACTCCCGCCACGGCACGACGTGATCTTCGCCGAGCACCGTGCGCGCGAGCCGGCACACGATGGCCACTTCGGACAGCAGGTGTTCGCTGGCGGGCTGGAGTCTGCCGCGCGAGGGGTGCACGCAGGACATCGAGTCCTCGACCGTCACGAACTGCCGCCCGGACGACTGCGCGTCCAGCTCGGTGCGCCCGAGCGTGGGCAGGATCAGCGCCTGTTTCCCGTGCACCACATGGGATCGGTTGAGTTTCGTGGACACCTGCACGGTCAGCTCGCAGGATTCCAGCGCCCGCTCGGTCAGCTCCGAATCCGGGGTGGCCGCGGCGAAGTTGCCGCCCATCCCGAAGAACACCTTGCCCCGGCCGTCCCGCATCGCGCGGATCGCGTCCACCGTGTCGAACCCGTGCTTGCGTGGCACGGGAATCCCGAACTCCCGCTCCAGCGCCGCCATGAACGGCTCGGGCATCTTCTCCCAGACGCCCATCGTGCGGTCGCCCTGCACGTTGGAATGCCCGCGCACCGGGCACAGTCCCGCGCCCGGCTTGCCGATCATGCCGCGGGCGAGCGCCAGGTTCGTGATCTCCTGGATGGTCGCCACCGCGTGCTTGTGCTGCGTGACGCCCATCGCCCAGCAGTACACGGTGCGCTCGGACTCGGCGATCATGCGCGCGATGCGGACGATCTGCTCGCGCGAAAGGCCGGTGGCGCTGTCGATCGCGGCCCAGTCGATCTCGCGCAGGTGCTTCGCGTAGTCCTCGAAACCGTGCGTGGCCGAGTCGATGAACTCGTGGTCGAGCACCGTGCCCGGCGCGGCTTCCTCCCACGACAGCAGGAGATGCCCGATCGCCTGGAACAGCGCCAGGTCCCCGCCGAGGCGGATCTGCGCGAACTCGTCGGCCAGCGGCGTGCCCTTGCCGATCACCCCGCGCGGGTTCTGCGGGTTCTTGAACCGCATGAGGCCGGCCTCGGGCAACGGGTTCACCGCGATGACGCGCGCGCCGTTGCCCTTCGCCTCCTCCAGCGCGGACAGCATCCGCGGGTGGTTGGTGCCCGGGTTCTGCCCGACGACGACGATCAGGTCGGCGTGGTGCACGTCGGCCAGGCTCACCGAGCCCTTGCCGATCCCGGTGGACTCCGTCAGCGCCGCGCCGGAGGACTCGTGGCACATGTTGCTGCAGTCCGGCAGGTTGTTGGTGCCGAAGGACCGCACGAGCAGCTGGTAGGTGAACGCGGCCTCGTTGCTGGTGCGGCCGGAGGTGTAGAAGATCGCCTCGTCCGGGCTCGCGAGGCCTTTCAGTTTCTCGGCGATGAGGCCGAAAGCGTCCTCCCACGAGATCGGTTCGTAGTGCGTGCCGTCCTCGCGCAGCACCATCGGATGCGTCAGCCTGCCCTGCTGGCCGAGCCAGTAGTCCGTCTTACCGGCGAGCTCGGCCACCGGGTGCGCGGCGAAGAACTCCGGCGTGACCCGGCGCTTCGTGGCCTCCTCGGCCACGGCCTTCGCGCCGTTCTCGCAGAACTCCGCCAGCTTGCGGTGCTCACCGTCGGCGGCCTGCGGCTCCGGCCACGCGCAGCCCGGGCAGTCGAACCCCTCGCGCTGGTTCAGCAGGCGCAGGGTGCGGACCGTCCGGCCGGTGCCCATCTGCTCGACGCTGCGCAGCAGCGACACCGCGACGCCGGGAACCCCCGCCGCCCAGTGCTTCGGCTTGTGGACTTCGAGTGCGGCCTCGTCGATGTCGTCGGTGGGTGCGTTGCGAGTCACCCCTTCATCCTGCGTCCTCGGCAGCTTCGACGCTATCCCGGGTGCGCCGCAAATTTCGGTCGAACACCGTCACCGCCAGCAGCAGCACCCCGATCCCGGCCAGCGCGAATGCCAGGTGGTGCAGGCCGGTGGACGTGGCCTGGTTGCCGAAGCACAGCGCGATCAGCGTGGACGCGCCGATCGCGCCCAGGTACTGCGCGGTGCGGAAGAGACCCGAGGCGGTGCCCATCTGCTCGGCGGGCGCCTGCCCGTACAACGCTGTCTGATTGGTCACGCTCGTGAGGCCCTGGCCGAGACCGAACACCGCGGCGACACCGATGAGCGCCAGGAACCACGTGCCGTCGCCGACGAACAGCAGCAGCGCGGAACCGGCGAGCAGGGCCAGCGAGTTGATCACCAGCCGGGGGAAGATCCCGCCCGGTTTGCCGCACGCGGCGGCCGCGAGCACCGCCACCGCCGACATCGGCAGCAGCAGCGCGCCCGCGCCGGACTCGCTCATCCCGCGCGCCGCTTCCAGCCACTGCACGTAGCCGAACATGATCGAGTAGACGATGAGGAAAGCCAGTGCCTGCCGGAGATAAGTGCGCAGCAGCGGGCGGTTGCCGCCCAGCATCTTCAGGTCGATGAACGGCTTGCCGGCACGCAGTTCGGTGGCGGTGAACACGGCGGCCAGCACGACGGCCACCCCCAGCAGGTACAGGTCGCTCAGCCGCGGCTCCATCACGAACAGCAGCACGACCAGCAGCGTCGCCGAGAACAGCACGATGCCGGGCACGTCGATGCGCGCCTTGGTCAGCGTTCGCGGGTCGTCCTTCGGGACCCAGAAAATCGCCAGCAGCAGGGCCGCGGCGGCGAGCGGGATGTTCACGGCGAAGATCGACTGCCAGCCGAACAACGCGATCAGCGCGCCACCCAGCGTCGGGCCGATCACCATGACCGTCTGCGAGGCCATCGCCAGTACGGAAAGGACGTGGCTCGGCACGCCCTGCCCGGCCGCGTCGGCGCGTTTGCGCAGCACCGCCATCGCGGCCGGGAACCCGGCACACGTGCCGATGCCCAGCACCACGCGGACGCCGATGAGCCAGGACAGCGAGAACGACAGCAGGCCGCCGATCCCGGCGAGCATCACGATGACCGCGCCGGTCAGCAGCACCTTGCGCGCGCCGAAGCGGTCCACGAACAGGCCGACCACGGGCTGGCCGACCGCGGTGGCCAGGTACAGCGACGTGATCAGCCAGGCGGTTTGTTCCGCCCCCGCGCCGAAGGCATGTCCGATCGGGACGAGCGCGACGGCGATGAGGGTCGAGTTGATGGGGTTGAGCACCGCGCTGGCGACCAGTGGGGTCACCAGGCGGGGGGTGAATCGGACAGAGGCTCGGGTCGCGAGCTGCTGCGACGTCGTACTCACCGCTCCCTTTCAGTGTTCGGCGAGCCGCTGCAGGAGCGGGATCGCCTCGGCCAGTTTCGCCCGCTCGGCAGGATCGAGCCCGGTCAGCGCGCCGGCCAGCCATTCCTCCCGGTGCTGGGCAACCCCGCGCACCGTCTTGGAACCGAGGTCGGACAAGGCGACGACCACGCGCCGCCCGTCCTTCGGGTCGCGCGTGCGTTCCAGATAGCCCAGCTCGTCGAGCGCGCCGAGCGTCGCCGCCATCGACTGCTGGCGGACGTGCTCCGCGGCGGCGAGCTGTGTCTGGGTGGCCGGGCCTTCCCGGTGCAGCCGCGCCAGCACGGCGGACTGCGAAGGCGTGAGGACCTCGGCGTTGTCCACCTGGCGGAGGCGCCGGTGCAACTGGCCGACCACGCCGCGCAGCCCACCGGCGAGCCGGGCCACTTCCTGCGTTGTGCGGGTCATATGCACAGTCTAGCCTGTGCAGTCTGGCCTGGGCGGGCTCAGGGACAATTCTCACCCGTCGGCATGGGTTGCGCGGGGTCGAACTGGCCGGGTTCGCCCGGCAGGCTCGAAACGACGAGCTGCTCGCTGAAGGCCGGGGCCACCTTGTCCTCGGCGCCGGCGCCGCACGCCACGTCCAGGAAATAGCGGTGGCTGCCGTCGAGCCAGAGCGCGCCGGAGTCGAGCGCGTAATCCTGCTGGTAGCGAAGGAAAGGCTCGATGTCGCCAGGGCCCTGGACCCGCTCGCTGCCGGGGTCGAAGGCGTAGGCGACCAAGTAGTCGGCGTGCACCAGGAGCTCACCCGCGCGGCCCGCGCTCACGGTCAGGGTGCCGTTGACACGCGGCGAAACGGGCAGCAGGCGGAAGCCGTCCGCGATCTGGACGGTGTACGACCCGGGTTTCGCGCGGACGTCCGCTCGCGCGCCGGGCGCGAGCAGTTTGGCGTACTTCTCGATGTTGTGCTGCTGGGTGACCTCGGGGTCGAGGGTGGCGGTTTCGATGGCGTGCCGCACCTTGTCCAGCGCGGAACCGACCTGCTGCGCGGAGAAGGAGCCGGTCTTGGCGGCGGGCGGGATGGTCAGCCCGGCGATGCCCTCCTTCCAGGCCTGCGCGGGCGTGTTGTCGAACGGATGGGAAAGATCGACGCGTGCATAGTCCGGCAACGTGGTCGGCGCGGGCGGCGTGGTGGTCACCCCGGCACCGCCGTCGCCGCCGGAGGACGCGGGGTCGTAGTGCTCGGAGGTCGACCTGCCCCATTGGACGAACGCGTAGCCGCCGCCGGCGAGGACGACGAGCACCGCGGCGATGATCGTCAGGCGTCTGCCGCGTCTGGCCTTGGCACGGTTCTTCCGGTAGTCGACCCAAGCCTCTTTCTCGGCGTGGCGCTGCCAGTCGGGGTCGAGCAGTTCGGGGTGGGGGTCGGGGAGGTCGTCGGTCACGCGGATAGATCGGCGGCCCCGTCCGTCCGTTACGGAATTTCAGGTCACGAAACGATGTCCGCCACCAGCTCCGGCCGCGAGACGTGCGGGCAGTGCCCGCCGGGCACCTCGACCGGCTCCACGCCGAGCCGCTCCCGCGCGACCCGGCGCATCCACTCCGGGCGCAGGGTCCGGTCCCCGGTCGGCAGCACGTACGTCGACGGCAGCGGCTCCCCGGTCACGGTCTCCCCGTACACCCCGCGCGGGTACCACGTCCGCACGGTCGGCAGCGCCCACCGCAGCGTCGCCAGATCGCAGTCGTGGAACAGGAAGTACGCCGCCACAACGGGATCCGACGCCGGCGGCTTCTCAAGACCCCGCCACTCCGGCGTGACCACCTCCGCGGCGGCCGCGCGCATCTCGGACAGGAACGGCAGCTCGCTCGGCACCGCCGCGGCCAGCCACACCAGCCGGCGGGCCTTCAGCGCCGCGCCGACCGCGGGCAGCACGAGCCCGGCGCCCGAGTGCCCGATCACGACGGGACTGTCCACATCCGTCTGTTCCACCGCGCAGCGGGCGTAGTCCTCGGAGAGCAGTTCGGGCCGGTTGGTCGGGAGATCGACCGTGACGGCCCGGTGTCCCCGCTTCTCCAGCACGCGCACCAGCCGCCCCCAGCCCGCCGGGGACTGGGTGGTGCCGTGGATCAGCACGAAGTCCATGCGGGGATCCTGCCCCGGCGAGGCCGTTCGCGCACCTGTTTCGCGGCACCGCCACCCCGGTCAGCGCAGCGCGGCCCGGATGATCCCCGCCATCCCGGTCATCCCGGACAGGAACGGGTGGTACGGCGCGGCGACGAGGCTCAGCGACTGCCCGTTGATCCACGCCGCCGCGCCGGCACAGGCGTCGTGCCCGAGCGACGGGGTGAATGTGTCCACATAGGACGAAGAGCCGTCGTCGGCCGCGGCCTTCGCGATCGCCGTGTTCAGTGCTTCCTCGACGCTGTTGAGCCAGGCGTAGTCCCCGTCGGCGAAGGGCAGCACGTCGGGGCAGGTCCCGCTCGGCGGCGCGATCCGCGGGTAGCCGATCGCGAGAACCTTCGCCTTCGGTGCCCTGGCGTGGATCTCGCCCAGCACAGTGGTGATCTTGGCCTGGGTCTGCTCGATCTCGGCCTTGATCGTGTCCACCCCATCGACCGTGAAGTGCCGCTGGCACGGGTTACCCGAAGGATCCGAGGCGCGCAGCGACGGGCAGGTGCCGACGACCGTGCCGAACACGGCGCCGTCGTTTCCGCCGATGCCGATCGTCACGAGGTCGGTGTCCGTGCGGAGCGCGTCGAGCTGCGGGGCGTTGGTGCCGAAGGTGATTGTCTGCGGCGACGTCATGTCGGTGGTGTCGGCGCCGCTGCAACTGACGTCGGTGTAGGAGGACACGCCCAGCCGGAAGGCGAGCTGCGCGGGGTAGTTCGACGTGGAGCGGAAGCAGCCCGCGGGGTCGAGCCGGGGGAGCGGGATCAGCGGCCCGGCGGTGTAGGAGTCGCCGAGCGCGACGTAACGGGAATAGTGCCGGGTGGCCGCGCCGGCCGGGAGGGCCGAGGCCAGCAGGGTCAGGGCGGCGAGAACAGCGACGGTGATGCTACGGCGTGCGCGCATGGTTCTTTCCTAGTCGCGCGCCACCTCGCCGGTCGCCGCCCGTTCGGGTGGAGTTACGCCCGGTACACGATCAGGTAGCGCCAGAAGACGAGTGGCCGCACCGTCCGCCCTGGCAGCAGCGCCGCCGACTCCCGGCGGACCGCGGTCATGGCCGGGAAGTCCATCCGCACCGGCGGCCGCGGCTCGGAACCGGCCCCGCCATTGAGCCGGTCGCCCGCGGCGACGGCCAGCCGCGCGGCCAGGTTGAGCGGCGGCGCGGCCAGCCACCAGTGCGCGAAATCCCGTGGCGCGCCCGGCCTGGCGACGCCCAGCACCACGAGCACACCACCCGGCGTAAGCGCTTGCCGGAGCTTCGTCACGGTGGCGAACGGGACGTGGTGCAGCGACGCGAGACACGAGATGAAGTCGTAGCGGCCCAGTTCCGCGGTCGTGATGTCGTCGTGCCGGTAGTCCTGCTCGCCGAGCGCGCGGGCGGTGTCGATCACCCGGCGGTCCGCGTCGATCCCCGTCACTTCGAGCCCCGCCGCGGCGAGGCGGCGGGCGAAGAGGCCGGTGCCGCATCCCACGTCCAGTGCGGTCCGGGCGCCGCGGGGCACCTGCCGCAGCAACAGCGGGTGGTAGTGGTGGTTGTGGTCAAAGGGCATGGGATCACGATGCCGGAAACCGCGAACGTAGACTTGACAACCGTGGAAGAGGAGTACCCAGCCGAGCTGTCCAGCGGCGACAACTTCGTGGCAGGGCCTCTGCCGGACGACCCAGAAGAGACCGAGACCGTCGACGTCGAGGCGGTCGAGAGGCAGGCCCGCCAGGAGCTGCTGGCGGTCGAGGCCGAGCTGAACCAGCGCTGGCCGGAGAGCCGCATCGAACCTTCGCTGGACCGGATCAAGGCACTGGTCACGGTCCTCGGCGACCCCCAGAAGACGTATCCGGTGCTGCACGTCGCCGGCACCAACGGCAAGGGCTCGACGGCCCGGATGATCGACGCGCTGCTGACCAGGATGGGCCTGCGCGTCGGCCGCTACACCAGCCCGCACCTGCAGCTGGTCACCGAGCGCATCGCGCTCGACGGCGCGCCCATCCCGGCGTCGCGCTACGTCGAGATCTACCGCGACATCGCGCCGTACGTGCACATGGTGGACGCGGCGGGCGGCCCGGCGATGAGCAAGTTCGAGGTGCTCACCGGCATGGCTTTCGCCGCCTTCGCCGACGCGCCGGTGGAGGCCGCGGTGGTCGAGGTCGGCCTCGGCGGCCGGTGGGACGCGACGAACGTGGCCGACGGCCAGGTCGCCACGATCACCCCGATCGGCATCGACCACGTCGAGTACCTCGGCGGCGACATCACCGGCATCGCGGGGGAGAAGGCCGGGATCATCAAGCCCGGCAGCGTCGCGGTGCTGGCCGAGCAGGAGCCCGAAGTCCAGAAGGTGCTGCTGGAGCGCGCCGTCGAGGTGGACGCCACGGTGGCCCGCGCGGGCAGCGAATTCGGCGTACTGCAAAGGGAAATCGCCGTGGGCGGGCAGCTGCTGAAGCTGCAGGGCCTCGGCGGCGTTTACGACGAGATCTTCCTCCCGCTGCACGGGGTGCACCAGGCCAACAACGCAGCGCTCGCGCTCGCGTCGGTCGAGGCGTTCTTCGGCGCGGGCAAGGACAAGCAGCTGGTGATCGAGGCCGTGCGCGAAGCGTTCGCGGAGGTCGAGACGCCGGGCAGGCTGGAGCGCGTGCGCGCGGCCCCGGCCGTGATGATCGATGCGGCGCACAACCCGCACGGAGCGCGGGCGCTCGCGGCGACGATCGCCGAGGAGTTCGCCTTCCGCCGCTTGGCGGCGGTGGTCGGCGTGATGGCGGAGAAGGACGCGCGCGGGATCCTCGAGGCGCTCGAGCCGGTCGTCTCGGAAATCGTGGTGACGCGCAACAGCTCCCCGCGCGCGATGCCGCTCGACGAGTTGAACGAGCTGGCACTGCTGGTGTTCGGCGAGGACAGGGTGGTCGCGGAGCCGAGCCTGGAGGCCGCGATCGAGACGGCCGTGGCGCTCGTCGAAGAGAACGACGACCCGGAGGAACCGCTGTCCGGCGGCGGTGTGCTGGTGACCGGTTCGGTGGTCACCGCGGGCGAGGCGCGGACGTTGTTCGGAAAGGAACCGGCGTGAGCGAAGAGCAGCAGGCCGTCCGGCCGCCGGCGAAGGACCCGATGAAGGGCTTCCGCGGCGTCATGTCCGGCACCCTGATCCTGGAAGCGATCACGGTCGGCCTCGCGGTGCCGGTGATCGCGCGGCTCGGCGGCGGCGTCGGCACCGCGAAGGGCTGGACGGTGATCGCGGTGGCCGTGCTGCTCGTACTGTGCTGCGGCGTGGTGCGGCGGCCGTGGGCGGTGCCGGTGATCCTGGCGCTGCAGGTCGTGCTGATGGCGTTCTTCTTCCTGAACCTCACCGCGATCGGCGTGATCGGCTTGCTGTTCCTCGCCTTCTGGCTGTGGGCGCTGTGGCTGCGCCGCGACGTCGCGCGCCGGATGGCCGCGGGCACGCTGCCGAGCCAGCAGCCGCCCGCGGCGTAACCCGTCAGACCTTTTCGGACATCCGGAACCACTGCCCGAGCGCCTCGGTGAGCCCGTCGCCGCCGGCCCAGGCCACATAGCCGTCCGGGCGGATGAGCACGGCGTCGGCGGGCGGCTCGGCGGTTTCGGCGCGCACGTAGTCCACCTGCTCGTGCTCGAAGCCGTCATGCGCACCCGTGAAGTCCAGCAGCACGGCGCGGCCGGAGCGCATCAGCTCGGCCACCCTCGTCACGCCATCGGCGCGTAGCGGGACATCCGGCATCCACCTGCCCAGCAACGGATGCGCGGGCGCGGTCAGGTCGTACCGCACGTCGGCCCCGGCGAGCATTTCCGCGATTCGTTGCCGCACAACGCTTTCGTCCAGCAGCTCGCCGAACAACGCGCGCACCGAGCCGACTTCCTCGCCGGGGGAGAGCAGCGTCATCTGTGCCTGGGTGTGCAGCAAAACCCTGCGTCCCAAGGGAAGCCGCTCGCTCTCGTACGTGTCGAGCAGGCCGGGCGGAGCCCACCCTCGCACCTCCGCGGCGAGTTTCCAGCCGAGGTTCACCGCGTCCTGCAGACCCAGGTTCAGCCCCGGCCCACCGACGGCGGGGTGGACGTGTGCCGCGTCGCCGAGCAGGAGCACCCGGCCTTCGCGGTAGCGCTCGGCCTGTCGCGCGTTGCTGCCGGTGCGGCGCCGCCACACGAGCGGATCGTCGTCCTCGGGCAGGCTCATCGGCAGGTCGCGGCCCAGCACCCGGCGCACCGCGGCGCGGAGTTCGTCGAGTGTCACCGGGATGTCCTCCGACACCGCGGGCCGGCCCCATTCGAGCAGGCTCACCCGGAAAACGCCGGGCTCGAACGGCGCCAGCGCGAACGCGCCCCGCGGTGACCGGTGCCATTGGAACGGCCGCACCGGACCGTCCGGGGTCTCGATCTCCCCACCCGTCGTGAAAGCCGACGGATCGAGCAACACGCGGCCCTGCACCGAAGTGAAGCTGTCGTCGCTGGTGCCGGGGAAGCCGATGCCCACCTGCTTGCGCACGACGCTGTGGCCGCCGTCCGCGCCGACGAGGTACCGCGTCTCCAGCGTGCCGTCGTTCGTCTCGACGACGACCTTGTCCTCGTCCTGGCTCAGCGACACCAGTTCCTGCCCACGCCGGATTTCGACGCCCAGCTCCAGCGCGTACTCGGTCAGGCGCGCTTCGAGCGTGCGCTGCGGGAGCGGCAGCACGTACAGCGGATGGTCGCCGAGCGAACGCAGCTCCAGCGGGAAACCGGCGAACTGGTAGCCGGGCGCCGGGCTGGGTTTCCCGGCGCCGGAGATCCGCTGGTACAGCCCGCGGTAGTCGAGCAGCTGCACCACGCGGCCGACGAGCCCGTTCGCCTTCGGGGTGCTCGGTGGCTCGGGAAGTCGTTCCAGGACAACGGGTTTCACCCCGGCGAGGCGGAGTTCACAGGCCAGGAACAGCCCGTTCGGCCCGGCGCCGGCGATGACGACGTCCTCGGTCATGACGGTCTCTTTTCGTCGAGTTCGATGTGGATCCGGGAAAGTGCTTGGCGGAGCAGGGTTTCCAGTGGCGCGGGCGGGTCGGCACGCAGCCACTGCTCGCTCGCGACCTGCACGGCGAGCTGGATCGCGCCCGCGACCAGCCTGGGTGTCAGGTCCTGTTCACCGAGGCCGAGCCGTTCGGCGACGGCCAGCGTCAGCTCGGCCTCGGCCGCACGGGAGCCGCGCAGGAATTCCCCTTGCAGCGCAGGGTTTTCCAGCATCATCCGCACTCCGGCGAGCCACGACTCGTCCGGCGTGTCGCGCGACGCGTGCTGCGTCAGCGTGGCTTCCGTGAGCGCCTCCCAGAGCGGCTCGCCGGACGGGCGCGCCCGGAGCTGCTCGGCGATGCCGGTGGTGCGCTCCGTCGCCCGCCACACGATCGCCGCCTGTTTGCTGGGGAAGTAGTTGTTGAAGGTGCGCGGTGAGACGTTCGCCGCCGCCGCGATGTCCTCGACGCGCACGTGCTCGAGCCCGCGCTCGACAGCCAGGTGCAACGCCGCGTCGCTCAGCGCCTGCCGCGTTTCTCGCTTCTTCCGCTCACGCAACCCCATGCCCTCGACTGTAGCGCAAAACTTGCGTGTTGCGCAAAGTTTCGCACTAAGCAAATAGAGAACAGTGCTCTTGACAATGACCGCTGCTCCAGTGTTGACTCGGCACATAGAGAGCGGTGCTCTCGAAAGTCATCGCTGATCTCGGAGGCTGAAAATGAAGAGAATCGCCAACGCCCTGCTCGCCGCGCTCCTGGTGCCGCTCGCCGTGTACGAGGCGTTCTCTTATGGCGGCTGGGTCGCGGTCGCGGTGGTGGCCGGGCTCATCGGCCCCGACCTGACGTTCCTGATCGGCATTGGTCAGCAGGCCGAGCACGGGGTGCTGCCGCGCCGGGTCGTGCCTTTCTACAACGCCCTGCACTTCTGGCCGGTGCCGCTGTTCGTCATGGTTTCGCCGTTGTTCCTCTACGACTCGAAAGCCGTGTACGCACTCGGTCTCGCCTGGCTCGCGCACATCTGCGCCGACCGCGCCTTCGGCTACGGCCTGCGCGCCGCCGACGGAACGCAACGCGCGGTCGCCCACAGCTAGGCGTTCCTGCGACGGCGCGCCCTCCGAACCCCGCGCTGTGGACGAGGACCCTGCGCCCACGGCGGTGAAGCACCGGCCGTTAGGCTGCGCCTAATTCGTCAGCCTTAATCGAGGAGTAAGAAAAGTCGTGAGTGAACGCACGCTCGTCCTGGTCAAGCCCGATGGCGTGAAGCGCGGACTCGTCGGCGAGGTCATTTCGCGGATCGAGCGCAAGGGCCTGACCCTGGCCGCGCTGGAACTGCGGACCGTCGCGCGTTCGATCGCCGAGGAGCACTACGCCGAGCACAAGGACAAGCCGTTCTTCGGCGACCTGCTGGAGTTCATCACCTCCGGCCAGGTCGTCGCCATCGCCGTGGAGGGCCCGCGCGCGATCGCGGCGTTCCGCCAGCTGGCCGGCGGCACCGACCCGGTGGAGAAGGCCACCCCGGGCACCCTGCGCGGCGACTTCGCCCTGGAGACCCAGTTCAACCTGGTGCACGGTTCGGACTCGCCGGAGTCGGCCGAGCGTGAGCTGAAGCTGTGGTTCCCGGACCTGTGAGCTGAACGGGCCGGTCCGGGACGCGGATCGATCACAAGCGTTGCGTCCCGGACCGGTACGGTCCACCATCACCCCATGACCGCCAGCGTCGGCGATTTGCCCAAATCGGTGCTAGCTCGTGGACTCCTGTTGCTGGACGCCTTCCAGTCGACGGACACCGAACTCACCCTCGCCGAGCTCACCGGCCGCACGGGGTTGCCGAAAGCGACCGCGCACAGGCTCGTCGGCGAGCTGGTCCGCTGGGGCGGGCTGGAGCGCTCGGGGCAGTCATACCGGCTGAGCATGAAGTTGTTCGAGCTGGGCCAGCGCGTGCCGCGAAGGCGTGACCTGCGCGAAGCCGCCCTCCCGTATCTGCAGGACCTCTACGAGTCCACGCACGAGAACATCCACCTTGCCGTACCGGACGGCGCGCAGACCCTGTTCCTGGAGAAGGTCACCGGCCACCGCTCCACGCCCGTGCTGTCGCGGGTCGGTTCCCGGATGCCGGTGCACTGCACCGCCACCGGCAAGATCTTCCTCGCGCTGGGGCCGCCCTCGTACTTCCGGCACATCGCCGCCGCGGGCCTCGTCCGCAAGACGGCGCGCACGATCGTCGCGCCGGGATTGCTGCGCCGCGAGCTGGATCGCGCGCAGGAGCGCGGTTACGGAGTGAACCGCGAGGAGGCGGAAGTGGGCGTCGCCGCCGTCGCCGCACCGGTCTACGACTCGAGCCGGCGGCTGCTCGCGGCCATCTCCATCACCGGCAGCGCCGAGCGGATGGATCTCGACAAGCTCGCGCCCGCGGTCCGCACCGCGGCCTTCGCGCTGTCACGGGAAATAGCGGGAAGCCGGTAAACCGGTCGAAAACTGTCGGTGCCCAGCCCTAATCTGCACAGCGTGGACGACGAACCGACACTGGTGCAGGCCAAGGCGCTGACGAAGCGTTTTGGGGAGTTCGAAGCCGTCCGGGGGATCGACGTCGAGGTCCGCCGAGGCGAGGCCTTCGGGTTCCTCGGGCCCAACGGTGCCGGGAAATCCTCGACCATGCGCATGATCGCCTGCGTCTCGCCGCGCACCGACGGCGAGCTGAAGGTGCTCGGCATGGACCCGGCCACCCGCGGCCCGCAGATCCGCGCGCGGCTGGGTGTCGTGCCACAGCAGGACAATCTCGACAACGAGCTGACGGTCCGCCAGAACCTTCAGGTATACGGCCGGTATTTCGGCCTGTCGCGCGCGGAAGTGAAGCGCAAAGCGGTGGAGCTGCTGGAGTTCGCGCAGCTGTCCGACCGCGCCGAGGCGGAGGTCGAGCCGCTGTCGGGCGGCATGAAGCGGCGGCTCACCATCGCGCGCTCACTGGTCAACGAGCCGGAGCTGCTGCTGCTCGACGAGCCGACCACAGGGCTCGACCCGCAGGCCCGGCATCTGTTGTGGGACAGGCTTTTCCGGCTCAAGGCCCAAGGCGTCACGCTCATCGTCACCACCCATTACATGGATGAGGCGGAGCAGCTGTGCGATCGCCTGGTGGTCATGGACCACGGCCGGATCGTCGCCGAAGGCTCTCCCGCCGAGCTGATCGCCCGCTACTCCACACGCGAGGTGCTGGAGCTGCGTTTCGCTACCGGGCAAGAAGTTCCGGCCGGTTTGGGGGAGCTGGCCGAGCGCGTGGAGACGCTGCCGGATCGCGTTCTGCTCTACACGGCGACGGGCGAGGCGGTGCTGGAGCGGGTACACGCGCGCGGGTTGCGCCCGGTGTCGAGCCTCGTACGCCGCAGCAGCCTGGAGGACGTGTTCCTCCGGCTCACCGGACGAACGCTGGTGGACTGATGGTCGTCTCCACGGGGCGGGTGGTCGGTTCCTGGCGCGCGGCCTGGCTGCGCGTCGAGGGAAGCTGGGCCTGGTACCGCCGGTACTGGAAGTCCAATCTGTACTCCTCGGGGCTGCAGCCGCTGCTGTTCCTGGTCGCGATGGGGCTCGGCTTCGGCTCGCAGGTACAGGCAGGGCCCGCCACCGGCGGACTGTCCTATCTGCACTACATCGCGCCGGCGTTGCTGGTTTCGGCGTCGCTGCAGAGCGCGGTGGGCGAGTCGACGTACCCGGTGCTGTCGGGGTTCAAGTGGCAGAAGGACTATCTGGCTGTCACGGCCACCCCGGTCACCGCGGGCCAGTTGCTGTGCGGCCACCTGCTGTGGGTCGGGTTGCGGTTGTCGATGAGCGGGATCGTGTATGCGTTGATAGCGCTGGCTTTCGGTGCCTGGCTGAACGCGGGGGCGATCCTCGTCGTGGCGGTCGGCGTCTTCACCGGGATCGCCTGCGCCGCACCGGTCACGGCCTTCGCGGCGACCACGTTCGACGAAGGCCACCGGTTCAACGCGCTGTTCCGGTTCGTGGTCATGCCGATGACGCTGTTCGCCGGCACGTTCTTTCCCATCGCGCAGATCCCGCTCGCGCTGCGCTGGCTCGCCTGGATTTCCCCGCTGTGGCACGGAAACCAGCTCGCCCGCGGGGTCACCCTCGGCGGGGTCGGGCCGTGGGCGATGCTCGGCCACTTCGCGTTCCTCGCGGCGCTGCTCGTACTCGGAATCCTGTTGGCACGCAGGTACTTCTACCGACGGCTGGTGGTCTGAGATGACAACGCTGGAGCAGCGGCCGGGGTTGCTGCTGCGCATCCTGCCGCCCGGGTTGTACGCGGGGCGCGCGAGCAAACTCATCGAACGCTCGGCGCTGGCGTACTCGCGGATGTGGCTGGTGTTCGTGTCCGGGGTGTTCGAGCCGCTGTTCTACCTCGTGGCGTTCCAGATCGGCTTCGGGAAACTGGTCAGCGAGGTCGCCGGGCCCGACGGGCGGCCGATGAGCTACGTCGCCTTCGTCGCGCCCGCGCTGCTCGCGTCCTCGGCGATGAACGGCGCCGTGTTCGACTCCACCTTCAACGTGTTCTTCAAGTTCCGCTACGCCAAGACGTACGACGCGATGCTGGCCACCCCGATCGGCCCGCTCGACATCGCGATCGGCGAGATCTCCTGGGCGGTGCTGCGCGGCGGGATGTACGGGGTGGCGTTCTTCGCGGTGATGCTCGCGATGGGGCTCGTCACGTCGTGGTGGGCGATCCTGCTGGTGCCCGTGGCGTTGCTGGTGGCGTTCGCCTTCGCGGCGATCGGCATGGCGTGCGCGACCTTCCTGCGCTCGCCGTCGCAGTTCGACTACATCAACCTCGCCGTGATGCCGATGTTCCTGTTCTCCACCACGTTCTACCCGCTGAGCGTGTACCCGGAGCCGTTGCGGGTCGTCGTGCAGTGTTTCCCGCTGTACCACGGGGTTCAGCTGATGCGGGAGCTGGCGACGGGCGCGCTGCACGTGGGGATGCTGGGCCATCTGGCGTATCTGGCCGCGCTGGCGGTGGTCGGCGTGTGGGCCGCGGCGAGGCGTCTCACGCACCTGCTCCTGCGCTGAGGCTTTTCAGCCCGCGGCGGCCAGCGCGCCGGGCAGGTCCACGAGCCCGTGGCCGTAGAAGCCGTTGTATCCGGTGTACCCCGCGCAGAACCCGTCCTGCTGGCCGTCGCCGTTGGGGTCGTAGTCGGCGGGGCAGGGGATCGCCCGCGTGCCCGCGTTCAACGCGTCGCGCAAGCCTTCGGGGCCGAGCCCCGGATGCTCGGACGCGACAGCCGCCGCCACACCGGCCACGTGTGGCGCCGCCATCGAGGTGCCGCACATCCGCCCGTAGCCACCCGGCACGGTCGAGAGCACGCAGTCTTCGCCGGAGCCGCCGGGCGCGGCGAGATCCACCACACCCAGTCCGTAGGAGCTGTAGCCCGCCTTGACGTCGTCCTGCCCGACGGCGGAGACAGTCACCACATCGCGCAAGCCCGCGGGCAGCGCTTCGCACCCCGAAGCGCTTGCGTGCGACGAAGGCGTCAGGTTCACCGACTCGTTCGACGCCGCGGCGACGTCCAGCGTGCCCGCCGTGGTCGAGTACTCCACGGCACGCGAGATCGCTTCGCGCACCACGTCCTGGCCGGGGCCGTGCGAGCACGCCAGGCCCCACGGGTCCACGACGAAACTGCTGTTCGCCACCGCCATGTGCCGCTGGGCCGCCCACATCAGCCCGCACACCGCCGCCTCCGGCGCGACGTACCCGCTGTCGTCGATCACCTTCACCGACGCCACCCGGACCCCGGGCGCGACGCCGGTCACCCCGCGCCCGTCGTCGGCCGCGGCGACGATGCCCGCCACGTGCGTGCCGTGCGCGGACGTCGTGGGCAGCCAAGCGTTTTCGTCCTGGTCGGGCTTCCCCGTGAGACAGCCGGCGGAGTCGTCGCGATCGATCGCCCGCGACAGCTCGGGATGATCGGCTTCGATACCCGAGTCCAGTACCCCGACCACCACGTCCGGGCTGCCGGCGCCCGGCGCGCCGATCGCGGCCATGTCCCACTGCTCTCCGGTGCGGTCCGCGCTGGACACGTCCCCGGGATCGGACTCCGGCAGCTTCGCCCGAGCCGACCGGTGCCCGGGCCGCGCGGCGAACACCCGGTCCGCCCCGAACCGGCCGGCGAACCCGGGGTCCGCCGCGGTCGCCACCCCGACGGAGATCTGGGGATAGAACACCGTCGTCGCCCCACAGGCGGCCGTGACCTGCCGGTTCGCCGCGTCCGGCGCCGTACCCTGGGGAAAGACGAGCAGGTAGCGCTGATCCTGCCCGGCCGTCGCGCAGGCCTCGTCCTCGGCGAACGCGGGCACGGGGACGGAGGCGGCCAGCACGGCGCAGGCCGCCAGCACCAGGGACCTTCCGCACCCGGACAAGCGGACCTCCACCGGGATCAGCAGTACGAGCGGCACCGTAGGGCACCCGGCGGGGCGCGGACAACAGGAACGGCCCAGCTTCGCCCGGCCGGAGGCGGAACGCGCCCGCGAAGCCTGTGAGTACGCGGTGCCGGGACGCCGTGTGGGATACTCGGGTGGGCCGCTGAGCCGGGACGTCCGCCCAAGGGTGTGCGCGTCGGCGCCGGTGGCCCGGTGACGTGCGGGAAGGGCTCCGGATCGTCGCCGCCCGGAACGGGTGGCGCGACGGCGTGGGAGGCGGAGTGGGAAGCCGCCGGCCCGGCCGGCACGTGATCGAGTCGACCTGCCTACGGCGGGTGCCGGGAAGCCGGTGCCTCCGTGGCGAGAGAGGCACAGGATTCCCGCCGGTGGTGACCACCCTGGCGGAACAGGACGGAAAGGGCCCCTGCGCGGCCGCGTCCTTCCAGCACAAGCTGGCAGACGCGCCCGGGGGCGGAGGAGACATATGTCGAACGCGGAAACACCCGCCGAGAACACCGGCGGGAGCACCGCCGCACCCGCGGCAGGCCCGCTGGGTGAGCTGCCCGCCAGGGTGCGGGTACACGCACTGGCCAAGCTGCTCGGCTCCAACAGCCGGGACGTGCTGGCGAAGCTGACCGAGCTGGGTGAGACAGCCCGCAGCGCGCAGTCCAGCGTGCCGCGCGAAGTGGCCGTGCGAGTGGCCGAGGCCCTCGCCGGCCCGGCCGAGGAGGCCGAAAGCCCGGCCGAGCCCGAGAGCCCGGCCGCCGAAAAGGCGCCCGCCGTCGAAAAGGCACCCGAGGCGGCGGCTCCCACCGCCGCCGAAGCCGCCCCGGCCACCCCGGAACCCACTCCGGCCCCGGAGCCCCAGCCCGAGCCCGAGCCGGTCCGCCCGATGGCGCACGTCCCGGTGTTCGCCGCCCCCTCGCCGGTCTTCCTGCCGCCCGAGCCGGCGGAGCGCACGGAGCCCAAGGCCCCGAAGGCCCCGAAGGCCGAGCCCGCGGGCGAAGAGCAGCCCGAGAAGGCCGAGAAGCAGGAGAAGGCCGAAAAGCCCGAGAAGGCCGAGCGGCCAGAGCAGGACAACGCCGACGACGATGACGCCGGTGGCCGTCGCCGCCGCCGTCGCGGGCGCCGTGGCCGCGGCCGGGGCAAGGGCGGCGACGAGGCCGGCGAGAACGAGTCGAACGAGCAGGACCAGGCCGAGGACGGCAAGTCCGAGGACGACGCCAAGCCCGGGCCCGAAGCCGAGCAGGACGACAGCGACGACGGAGACGACTCGGACAGCTCGAGCCGTCGCCGCAGGCGTCGCCGCCGGCGGAAGAGCGCCGACGACAACGACGACTCGTCCACCGACGACCCGCCCAACACCGTCGTCCACGTCCGCGAGGCCAAGGCCGAGCAGGAGAAGGAAAAGGACAAGGGCCCCAAGGGCGACGGCGTGCGCAGCGTCCGCGGCTCCACCCGGCTGGAGGCCAAGCGCCAGCGCCGCCGGGACGGCCGCGAGGCGGGCCGCCGCCGCGCCCCGATCCTGTCCGAGGCCGAGTTCCTCGCCCGCCGCGAGTCGGTGGAGCGCACGATGGTCGTCGCCGAGCGCGGCGACAACACGCAGATCGGCGTGCTGGAGGACGGGGTGCTGGTCGAGCACTTCGTGACGTCCTCGGGCAGCGGCTCGATCGTCGGCAACGTGTACCTGGGCCGCGTGCAGAACGTGCTGCCCTCGATGGAAGCCGCCTTCGTCGACATCGGCCGCGGCCGCAACGCGGTGCTGTACGCGGGCGAGGTCGACTGGGACGCCGCCGGGCTGGAGGGCAAGTCCCGCAAGATCGAGCAGGCGCTCTCCACCGGGGACAACGTGCTGGTGCAGGTCACCAAGGACCCGGTCGGGCACAAGGGCGCCCGGCTCACCACGCAGATCTCGCTGCCGGGCCGGTTCCTGGTGTACGTCCCGGCCGGGGGCGCCACCGGGATCTCGCGCAAGCTCCCGGAGAACGAGCGCCGCAGGCTCAAGGACATCCTCAAGCGGATCGTCCCCGAGGACGCGGGTGTGATCATCCGCACCGCCTCCGAGGGCATCAGCGAGGAGGAGCTCGAGCGCGACGTCCGCAGGCTGAAGGCCCAGTGGGAGATCATCAAGGAGAAGGCGGATTCGGCCGCGGGCAGCGGCAAGAAGTCCTCCGCGCCGACGATGCTCTACGAGGAGCCCGACCTGCTGGTCAAGGTCGTCCGCGACCTGTTCACCGAGGACTTCGCCAAGCTGGAGGTCCAGGGCGCCACCGCGTGGGAGACGATCAACGCCTACGTCGGGCACGTGGCCCCGGACCTCACGGACCGGCTCAAGCGCTACGTCGGGAACGGCGACGTGTTCGCCGAGCACCGGATCGACGAGCAGATCACCAAGGCCCTGGACCGCAAGGTGTGGCTGCCCTCGGGCGGGTACCTGGTCATCGACCGCACCGAGGCGATGACGGTGATCGACGTCAACACCGGCAAGTTCACCGGCTCCGGCGGCAACCTCGAGGAGACGGTCACCCGCAACAACCTCGAATCCGCCGAGGAGATCGTGCGCCAGCTCCGGCTGCGCGACATCGGCGGCATCATCGTGATCGACTTCATCGACATGGTGCTCGAGTCCAACCGCGAGCTGGTGCTGCGGCGGCTCACCGAATGCCTCGGCCGGGACCGCACCCGCCACCAGGTGGCGGAGGTGACCTCGCTCGGCCTGGTGCAGATGACCAGGAAGAAGGTCGGCACCGGGCTGCTGGAGGCGTTCTCCACCACGTGCGAGCACTGCAAGGGCCGCGGTGTGGTGATCTCCACCGAGCCGCAGCGCGCCGGTGGTGGCAACGGCGGGAACGGTGGCAGCGGCTCGAACGGCGGCGGTCACCAGCACGGTTCGTCCGGCTCGCGCCGGTCGCGCAACCGCAACAAGGCCGAAGAGCCGCAGCCGCAGCAGCAGGAGCAGCGCTCCGAGCCGGGCCCGACGGCGGAGCAGCGCGAGTCCGTGGTCACGGCCGTGCAGGCGATGGCGAACGCGGCCAAGCGCAAGCCCGAGGACGGGGAGCCGGCAGGCTCGCTCAACGGCCACGCGCCGGAGCCCGAGCAGCCCGCGAAGGAGCAGGCCGCCGAGCCCGCCGCGGAGACTGAGAAGGCCGCGCCGGAGCCCGCTGTCAGTGAGCCCGAGATCCCCGCGGCTGAGCCCGTCGTCAAGGACGACGCGCCCGCCACGGAGCCCGCGAGCGTCACCGGCAGGGTGCGGCCCCAGCAGCCCGCTGCCGACGCTCAGGCGGACGAGCAGGCCGCTGAGACCGCCCCGGAGCAGGCCGGGCAGCCGCAGGCGGACGAGCCCAAGGCGGAGCCTCAGGCCGAGGCCGCCGAGGAGCCGGAGCCCGAGGTCGACGTGCCGGCCCCGGCCGTCCGCTCGGCCCGCAGGCGCCCGCGCCGGGCGGCCTCGCGGCCGGCCGGCCCGCCGGTGCACGCGTCCGACCAGAGCTGATCACGGGTTACGCCACCCCGGTGCGACCAGCGACCGGGGTGGCACGTAACCTGTATGACGGCCCGCCACTGAGCGGGCTATGGCGCGATTACCGGACCGCTTCGAGCGGGCCGTGTCGCAAGCCCTCACCCATTGTCGAGTAAGCAGGAGACTTCCGTGTCGGCGTACGCGATCGTCAAGACCGGCGGCAAGCAGTACAAGGTGGCCGTCGGCGACGTCGTCGAGGTCGAAAAGCTCGAGGGCGAGCCGGGCACCGAGCACACCTTCCCCGCCGTGCTGTACGTCGACGGCGGCGAGGTCACCACGGACGCCGACGCGTTGGCGAAGGTCTCGGTCACCGGCAAGGTCGTCGAGCAGACCAAGGGTCCGAAGATCCGGATCCACAAGTTCAAGAACAAGACCGGCTACCACAAGCGCCAGGGTCACCGGCAGAAGCTGACCCGCGTCGAGGTCACCGGAATCAGCAAGTAAAGGAGCTGAGCAGGCATGGCACACAAGAAGGGTGCTTCCAGCTCCCGCAACGGGCGTGACTCCAACCCGCAGTACCTCGGCGTCAAGCGTTTCGGCGGCCAGGTCGTCCAGGCGGGCGAGATCCTCGTCCGGCAGCGGGGCACCAAGTTCCACCCCGGCGTGAACGTCGGCCGTGGCGGTGACGACACGCTGTTCGCGCTCGCCGCCGGCGCGGTCGAGTTCGGCGCGAAGCGTGGCCGCAAGACGGTCAACATCGTCCCGACCGAGGCCTGAGGCCCGGTTCAGACGTAGAGCTTCTCCCACGAGGGGCGGGCCCGGAACACTTCTGGGTCCGCCCCTCGTTGGCGTCTTAGGACAGTTTTCGGTACCAGTGAAAGGTAAGACATGGCGTCCCGGTTCGTTGACCGCGCGGTGATCGAGGTGGCCGCCGGCAACGGCGGGAACGGCTGTGCCTCCGTGCACCGCGAAAAGTTCAAGCCGCTCGGCGGGCCCGACGGCGGCAACGGCGGGCACGGCGGCGACGTGCTCCTGACCGTCGACCCGAACGTGCACACCCTGCTGGACTTCCACTTCCGCCCGCACGCCAGCGCGGGCAGCGGGAAACAGGGCCAGGGCGGCCATCGCGCGGGCGCGGCGGGAGAGACGCTGGAGCTGAAGGTCCCGGCGGGCACGGTCGTGCTCACCGAGGACGGCGAGATCCTCGCGGACTTGACCGGCCCCGGCGCCACTTTCGTTGCGGCACAAGGCGGCCGGGGCGGGCTCGGCAACGCGGCGCTCGCGTCGCGCGCCCGCAAGGCGCCCGGTTTCGCGCTCCTCGGCGAGCCGGGCGAGGCCCGCTCCCTGGTGCTGGAGCTGCGTTCGGTCGCCGACATCGGGCTGCTCGGGTTCCCGTCGGCCGGCAAGTCCTCGCTGATCTCCGTGCTTTCCGCGGCCAAGCCGAAGATCGCCGACTACCCGTTCACCACGCTGGTGCCGAACCTCGGCGTGGTCACGGCGGGGGACACGGTGTTCACGATGGCCGACGTGCCCGGGCTGATCCCGGGCGCCAGCGAGGGCAAGGGCCTCGGGCTCGACTTCCTCCGTCACATCGAGCGCTGCGCCGTGCTGGTGCACGTGGTCGACTGCGCCACCTTCGAGTCCGACCGTGACCCGGTGTCCGATGTGGACGCGCTGGAGGCGGAGCTCGCCCGCTACACCCCGGCGCTCGGCGGAGACCTGGAGAAGCGGCCGCGGGTCGTGGTGCTGAACAAGATCGACGTGCCCGACGCCGCCGAGCTGGCCGAGATGGTCAAACCCGAGCTGGAGGCGCGCGGGCTGCCCGTGTTCGAGGTGTCCACGGCGAGCCGGAAAGGCTTGCGGGAGCTCACTTTCGCGCTCGGCGCCATCGTCGAGGAACACCGCGCCGAGCAGCCCGCCCCGGAGGCGGAGCGCATCGTGCTGCGCCCCGTCGCCGTGGACGACGCTGGGTTCACGGTGGAGCCGGACGAGGAGGAGCCGGGCGGTTTCGTGGTGCGCGGCACGCGCCCGGAGCGCTGGATCCGGCAGACGAACTTCGCGAACGACGAGGCCGTCGGCTACCTCGCGGACCGGCTCAACCGGCTCGGCGTGGAGGAGCAGCTGGCGCGTAAGGGCGCGAAACCGGGCTGCCCGGTCACCATCGGTGGCGTCACGTTCGACTGGCAGCCGTCCACGCCCGGGGTCGTCCAGCACCTGTCCGGGCGCGGCACGGACGTGCGGCTGGAGGACCACAGCCGCGTCAGCGCGTCCGAGCGCAAGGAAGCCCGCCGGATCCGCCGGGACGGCGTCCCCGACGAGACGGACGCCGCCGAGGACGAAGAGGCGTGAGCGTCACCAGGAAAGCCGTCGCCGCAGCCGAACGGATCGTCGTCAAGGTCGGCTCGTCGGCGCTCACCACGGCCGGAGCGGGCCTGGACACCGGGCGGCTCGACGCGCTCGTGGACGCGATCGCGGACCGGATCGGGCGGGGCAGCCAGCTGGTCCTGGTTTCCTCGGGCGCGATCGGCTCCGGCCTCGCGCCGCTCGCGCTGAAGAAGCGCCCCCGTGATCTGGCCACGCAACAGGCCGCCGCGAGCGTGGGACAGCTCGCCCTCGCCCACGCGTATGCGGAGTCGTTCGGCCGGTATTCGCTGACGGTCGGGCAGGTCCTGCTGACCTCGGACGACGTGGTCCGGCGGTCCCACTACCGCAACGCGCAGCGCACGCTTTCGCGGTTGCTGGCGCTTGGCGCGGTGCCGGTGGTGAACGAGAACGACACCGTGGCCACCGAGGAAATCCGCTTCGGTGACAATGACCGCCTGGCCGCGCTCGTCGCGCACCTCATCGGTGCCGACGCGCTCCTCCTGCTGTCCGATGTGGACGGTCTGTACGACGGCGACCCCCGCGACGGAGCCACCCGCAAGATCACCGAGGTGACCGGGGATGCCGACGTGGACGGCATCAGCGTCGGCATGTCCAGCTCCGGCCTGGGCACCGGCGGCATGGTCTCGAAGCTCGCGGCGGCCCGGACGGCCGCGGCGGCGGGGATCCCGGTCCTGCTCGCGGCCGCGGACCAGGCGGCCCACGCCCTGACCACGGCCGACGTGGGCACGGCTTTCGTCGCCGCGGACACCCGGTTGTCCGCTCGCCGGTTCTGGCTCGGTTACGCCGCCGGTCCCACCGGCCGCCTCCAAATCGACGACGGGGCGGTCGCGGCCGTGGTCCGGCGGCGCAGGTCTCTGCTGGCCGCGGGGATCACCGGGGTCGACGGCGATTTCCAGGCGGGCGACGTGGTCGAGCTGGTCGACGCCGCGCAGCGCGTGGTGGCCCGTGGCGTCGTCAACTTCGACGCGGGGGAGCTGCCGGAGCTGATCGGCCGGTCCAGCCACGAACTCCCGCCCGAGCAACGCCGTGAGGTCGTGCACGCCGACGATCTCGTTCCGCTTCGCCGCGCGTCTGCTTAGGACGCCGCGGGGAAACCGCGCGTTCCGCCGCATCGCTCGTCTGTTTGTGCTGCCACCGTCCCGGGAATCCACCCTGTCCGATGAGGATTGCGCGGGATTCGGCAGAATCGTCCTCGAATCCGGTTTGGGTAATGTGACCGGGACCGGTGGGGGACGGTTTTGCGAACGAGGGGGATATGGCAGCGACAGCGACGATGGAGCCTGCTTATCGGCAGGCGACCGGGAAAACCCGCGGGGGAACGGGAAAATGGGCCGGCGCGGCCGCTGTCGCCGGGGGCACCGCGCTGATCGGCGGGCACGCCTGGCTGTACGGGAACTGGATCGTCGACGACGCGGCCATCACGTTCGCCTACGCGCGCAGCATTTCCGAGGGGCTGGGCCCGGTCGTGGCGCCGGGTTCGGAGGCGGTGGAAGGGTTCTCGAATCCCACGTGGACACTGCTGCTCACGGTGGGCAGGCTGCTGGGCCTGTTCGACCGGGGGCTGTTGTTCGGCGTGCCGGACTACGTGCTGTTCCCGAAGCTGCTCGGTTTGCTCTTCTGCGCCGGGATTCTCGTCGCCTGCCACCTGGCCGCGAAAGCGGTGACGCGCTACGCGTGGCTGGTGACCCTGGCCGTTGGCGCGGTGCTCTCGGTGATCCCGTCGTTCGTGATCTGGTCCTTTTCCGGGCTGGAGAACTCGCTGTTCGCGTTTCTCGTGACGTGCCTCGCGGTGGTGTTGTTCCGCGCCACGCTGGCGGGGACGCTCCTCACGCCCAAGGTCGCCGTGTGGGCCGGGGTGCTGGCCGCGCTGGCGGCGTTGACCAGGCCGGACGGCATGATCTACGTCGGCGCCTACGGGATCCTGGTGCTGCTCAGGATTCGCCGGAACACCGTGTGGCCCAGCGTCCGGAACGTGTTGTGGTCGCTGGCCGCGTTCGCGGTGCCGTACGGGCTTTACGTGCTGTGGCGGTTCATCGAATTCGGCCGCCTGCTGCCGAACACCGCGGTGGCGAAGAACCAGCAGCTTCCCGAGCCGGAGGACCTGACCCGCTCCAGTGATCTCGTCGGCTACATCGGCGCGCCCTTCGTGCTCGTCGTCGCGCTGGTCGCCGGTATCGCGCTCGCCCGGCAGTCGGCGCGGCGGGCGGCATTGGTCGCGCCGATGGTGCCGCTGGTGCTGGCCGCGCTCACCTACAGCGTGCTGGAACCCGACTGGATGGAGCAGCTCCGGTTCGCCACCCCGTTCTGGGCGCTGGCCGCGCTGACCGGTGCGCTCGTGACGACGGAGGCGCTCCGCGACGCCCGTGGCCGTGTGCTCGTGCTGCTGGCGTTGGTGGTCGCGGGGATCCCGTCGCTGGCGCTGTCCGTGGGGCACGCGCGTGAGTTCCGTGGCGCGCCCACCATTCCGACGTGCTACATCGCCGACAGGTTCGGCCGCGTCTTCAACTCCTACGCCGACATCCTCGAGCTGAGCGAAGCGTCGGTGCTCGAACCCGATCTGGGCGGTTCTTCGCTGACCAGCAGGCTGCACATCGTGGACATGGCCGGGCTGGCGGACTCGAAGATCGCCGAGTTCTATCGCGGCGACCGGGACATGCCAGGCTTGCGGAACTACGTCTACGAGACGGTGAAGCCCACGTTCATTCATTCCCGCGGCCCGTGGGGCCCGGGCACAGGCATCGCGCGCGATCCGCGGCTGGGCACGGACTACTACCCGATCCTCCGCTACGGCGACGAAGACCTGCCCGTCGGCGACGGCGACTGGGTGCGGAAGGACGCGGTGCTCGACCAAGTGCACCTCGACGCCGTCCGCGCCTACGCCGCCGACACGGTGCCGGCGATCGACGGCCGGCAGCTCGACTGGCCGCTGAGGTCATGCGGGGACGTGCTGCGCCCAGGCCAGACCGAGGTCAACCTAACGTAACCGCCGCGCCGGGCGCGGTGGTCGAGACGCTGTCGAGGCGGTGGTCGAGGTCGCGCGGAGGGGACCGGCACAGCTCGACCACACCAACCCGCGTCCTCGGTTTGGCCGCCTGCGGCGGGTGGACAGTGCAGCCCGGCGACGGTCTGAGCCGTCGGCGCGGTCGCGGTGCGCTGCGTGGGCTGTGCGGCCTTGGCTTGGGCGGCGTGCATGTGTCGTCAGGGTGGCACTCGTGCGATGCGTGGGCGGCGCAGTCCTGGCGACGGTCAGGCTCGACGGTGCGGTCGCGGTGCGCTGTGCGGCCCGTGGTCCCGGCGGCGTGCATGTGCCGTCGGCGCAGCCATCGTGCGCCGCGCGCAGCCCGGCCCCCACCCCGCGTCAGCAGCTCGACCACACCAACCCGCGTCTCAGCGCAGCTCCATCGCCTTCGTCTCCGGCAGCGTCAGGATCACCACGAACGCGATGGCCGCGCCCCCGGCCACGTACCAGAAGAACGCGATCGAGGCGTTGGCCGCCGCCAGCGCGCTGATCACCAGCGGCGCCGTGCCGCCGAAGACCGCGACGGTCAGGTTGTACCAGGCTCCGATTCCCAGGCCACGCAAGGAAGTCGGGAACAGCTCGCTCATGATCGCGGGCGCCAGCGAGGCCATCGCGGCATACAGCCCGAGCCCGACGCAGAACACCACGACGAGCCCGCCGAGCCCTGGACCGACCAAAAAGGACAGTGGCACGATCAGGATCGCCGTGGCCGCCGACCACACCAGCAGCTGCGGTTTACGCCCGACCCGGTCCGACAACATCCCATACGGATACTGCAGCAGCACGAACAGAGCCGTCCCGATCGACAGCGCGAGGAACACGTCCACGTCACCCGCGTGCCGCGTCTTCACCGCGAACGGCGTCAGCGCGCTGAAGAACGTGTAGTAGCACAACGTGTTCAGCATCGTGATGCCCACGAGCTGCCCGACCGCCCGCGGATGGTGCCGCAGGGTCGCGAGCAGCGGCCTGCGCACCCGCTGGGCCGTGGACTTGCTCTGCTCGAACAGTTCGGTCTCGGCCAGGCTGCGCCGCAGCCACAGCCCGATCATGCCGAGCACACCGCCCAGCAGGAACGGGATCCGCCAGCCGAACGAGCTCAGCTCGGCTTTGTCCATCGTCCGCGCCAGCACGAACCCGAGCACCGAGGCGAGCAGCACCGCCGTGCCCGTCGAGATGTAGAAGAACGACGAGTACCGGCCCCGCCACTTGGGCGGCGCGATCTCACCCAGGTACGCCGACGCGTTCGACACCTCGCCGCCCAGCGACAGCCCCTGCGCCACCCGTGCCAGCACCAGCAGGGCGGGCGCCAGCCAGCCGACCATCTGGTACGTCGGCAGGATGCCGATCACCACTGAACCCCCGGCCATCAGGCTGATGGTCAGGATCATCGCCGGTTTCCGGCCCCGCACGTCCGCGAACCTTCCCAGCAGCATCCCGCCCAGTGGACGGAAGAAGAACGCCAGCGCGTAGGTGGCGAAGGTGTTGATCTGCGCCAGTGTGTCGTTGCCGGAGGGGAAGAAGGCCGTCGCGAAATAGATGCTGAAGGTGGCGTAGATGGTCCAGTCGAACCATTCCAGCGCGTTGCCGACGCTCGCGGCGAAGAGTTTCCGGACCGGCAGGCGATGCCGGACCGCCGAACCCACCGCTGCTTCCGACTCGGTCATGGGAACCTCCACGCCACTGCCCGGTTGGTGGGAGATTGCCATACGAAGGCCCGTTTCGGAAGACTTCCGGCAAATCAGGCCGTACTCGCCAACGCGAAGGGCAACACCTCCCCGGCGCCGGCCCGGCGCAGCAACCGGGTGGCCATCGTCATTGTCCAGCCGGTGTCCACCACGTCGTCCACGAGCAGCACCGGACCATCCACAGTGGACAGTTCCTGCCCGAGCTCCGGTGGCAAAGCCAGGCGTGGCCACAGATCCGCGACCCGCTGCGCGCTGTTGGCCCGGCGCGGTGGTTCGCCGTGCGCCTCCAGCGTGCCCAGGAAGCGAAGCCGCCCCACCTCCGCCAGCCGCCGCGCCAGGCCGGCCGTCAGCTTCGGCCTCCCGGCCGAGGGAAGCGCGACGACGGCGACCGGGCGCTGTTCCCATTCCCACGCCGCCAGCACCGCGACACAGGCCTTGAACACTGTTGCCGGCACCTCGGCGTCCGTCGCACCCACACCGACGAGCTCCCGCAACCGGTTGCCCCAGCCGACATCCGTGAGCCTGCCGAGCGCCCGCCCGATGCCCGCCTGTTCCTCCTTCGGGATCCGGCCCGACAGCGGAACGTCCAGCGTGCCGAGCCCCGTCGGCCACTGTCGGCGTGGCGCGAGTTCGACCCCAGGCCGCTGCAACCGTTGCCCGGTCGCTTCGACCACGCTCGCCGAGATCTCCGTGGCGCGATGCTGCCCGGTGCAGTTGTCACAACGGCCGCACGGCGCCGCGTACGGATCATCCAGCTGGCGCAGCAGGAATTCCATCCGGCAGCCCGATGTCTGCTGGTAGTCGAGCATCGCGCTCTGCTCGGCCTCGCGCGCCTTGCCCACTCGCTCGTAGCGCTCCGCGTCGTACTGCCACGGCTCGCCGGTGGATTCCCAGCCGCCCTTGACCCGCCGCACGGCCCCGTCGACGTCGAGCACCTTGAGCACCATCTCCAGCCGCGACCGGGACAGCTCCACCATCGGCTCGAGCGCGGCCGTCGAAAGTGGACGGCCGGCCCCGGCGAGCGCGTCGAGCACCTGGCCGACCCGTCGCTCGTCCGGGAAGGCCAGCGAGCTGAAGTAGTTCCAGATCTCGCGATCTTCCTTGCCCGGCAACAGGATCACCTCGGCGTGCCGCACGCCGCGGCCGGCGCGGCCGACCTGCTGGTAGTACGCGATCGGCGAGGAGGGCGCGCCGAGGTGCACCACGAAACCCAGGTCCGGTTTGTCGAACCCCATGCCCAGCGCCGAGGTGGCCACCAGCGCTTTGACGTTGTTCGCCAGCAGGTCGTCCTCCGCGGCGGCACGCTCCGCCGGATCCGTCTTGCCCGTGTACGCCGCGACCGGATATCCCTGCTCGCGCAGCAAACCGGCGATGTCGTGCGCCGCGGCGACGGTGAGCGTGTAGATGATCCCGGACCCCGGCAGCTCCGCGAGCTGTTCGGACAGCCAGGCTATCCGCGCCTCCGGCGTGGGCAGCGGGACCACGGAAAGGTGCAGGCTTTCCCTGTCCAGCGGGCCGCGCAGCACCAGCGTTTCCGCTCCGTCGCCTATGCCGAGCTGTTCGGCGACGTCGGTGACCACCCTGTCGTTTGCCGTCGCGGTGGTGGCGAGCACCGGAACTCCTTCCGGCAGACCGGATAGCAGCGTGCGCAGCCGCCGGTAGTCCGGACGGAAATCGTGCCCCCAGTCGGAGATGCAATGCGCCTCGTCCACCACCAGCAGGCCCGCGGTGGCGGTGAGCTTCGGCAGCACCGTGTCCCGGAATTCGGGGTTGTTGAGCCGTTCCGGGCTCACCAGGAGCACGTCCGTGCCGCCATCGGCGATGCTCGCCTGCACCTCGTCCCACTCCTGCGGGTTGGCCGAGTTCATGGTGGCGGCGTGGATCCCGGCGCGGGCGGCGGCCGCGATCTGGTTGCGCATCAGGGCCAGCAGCGGGGAAATGATCACCGTCGGCCCGGCGCCGCGTTCGCGCAGCAGCGCGGTGGCGAGGAAGTACACCGCGGACTTTCCCCAGCCGGTGCGCTGCACGACGAGGGCACGCCGGTGCTCGGCGACCAGCGCGGCGATCGCCGTCCACTGGTCCTCGCGCAGCTCGGCGTCCGCACCGGCGAGTGCGCGGAGCGACGTTTCGGCTCGTTCTCGTAATTGCTGGAGATCCACGCGTCCACCTCTACCGCATCCGTCCGACAACCTCAGCACGGGAAGTGCATGAATGGACCATTCACGCGTACTGTGATGCAGAACACGCCTCGGAGCACCGTGGGAAGGGTAGCCCACCCGGTGCCCCGGTCCGCGTGTGTCGGGCCGGCCGCCTCCGAAGGTTCCCCTCGGTCCATCGGCGGCGAAGGTGCGTGGGCCCTTTCACCGGGAGCGGGGAAGGGCCCACGCATGCCAGGTAGATACGCTCGATGCCATGTCACCACGGCGTATCGGGGTCATGGGCGGCACTTTCGACCCCATCCACCACGGCCACCTCGTGGCGGCCAGCGAGGTACAGGCCCGGTTCGGGCTCGACGAGGTGCTCTTCGTGCCCACCGGGCAGCCGTGGCAGAAGTCCGGCCGCACGGTGACCAGGGCCGAGGACCGCTACCTCATGACGGTCATCGCCACCGCGTCCAACCCGGTGTTCTCGGTCAGCAGGGTGGACATCGACCGCGGCGGCGAGACGTACACAGTGGACACTCTGCGGGACCTGCACCAGGAGTTCCCCGGCGACGAGCTGTACTTCATCACCGGGGCCGACGCGCTGGAGCAGATCCTGACCTGGCACAACGCGGACGAGCTGTTCACCTACGCGCATTTCATCGGGGTCACCAGGCCCGGGTACCGGCTCAACGACCACCACCTGCCCAGCGGGAAGGTCAGCCTCGTCGAGGTCACCGCGATGGCGATCTCGTCCACGGCCTGCCGCGAGCGCGTGGAGAACAACGAGCCCATCTGGTACCTCGTGCCCGACGGCGTCGTGCGATACGTGGACAAGCGCCGCCTGTACCGCAAACCGGAATGAGCGCTACAGCTTCGCGGAACGTCCCCAGCCGCGGCTGATCCGCCAGCCCGCGAGCAACGCCGCTGCGGCGGCGAAGGCGAGCAGCACGGCGGAGCCGCGCCAAGCGGCTGCCGCGTCGCCTGTCGTCGCGCCGCGCAATGCCGTGACAGCCCAGTATCCGGGCGAAACGGGGGCGATCGTGGCGAGCCAGCCGGGCATCGCGCTGATCGGCACCAGCGCCCCGCCCAGGCTGCTGAGCACGAGCCCGCCGACGTCGTAACTCGCCGACAGCGCCCCATAGCTTCCGGCGAACACGCCGAGCGTCGCGCCGAGCGCGAGCAGGAGCAAGGTCCACGCCAGCAGGGAAATCACCAGCAGGGCAGGGGATGCCACTCGCATGCCGAGCACCAGCACTCCGAAAACGAGCACTACGGCCTGTTGAGCGAGCAACGCGCCGAGGGCCGGAATCCCTTTCCCGGCAAGGATTTGCGCGGGCCGCAGCGTTGTGGCGCGCAACCTGTTCCAGGTGTGCCAGACCCGTTCGTTGAGCATCGAGGCGCCGACGATGCTCATGGCCAGCAGCGAGAAGGTGATCAGCGCGCCGAGTACGGCCTGCGTGGTGCCGCCGATGGTGCCCTGCGCGGCGGTGTAGAGCGGGCGCAGGGCGAGCAGGAACGCGAGCGGCAGGATCATCCGGGACAGCAACGGCCCCGGCTCGCGCACCAGAAGCGTGGCGTTGTGCCGGATCAGGGCGGTCACCTCAGGCATCGACGGTCTCCAGGCTCCGGTAGAGGTCGTCCAGATCGGGCCGGCGCACGTCGACCGTGACCGGCATCAGCCCGGCGGCCAGCAGTGAGCCGAGGTCGGCCGGCGCGTCGGCGGTGGTGATCCGGAATTCGCCGTCGACCGTGCGCGCCCGTTCGCGCAGCGGGGCGGGCAGTTCCCGTGGTCCGTCGAACGCGACGCGCAGCTCGCCGGGCAGGTCGCGGGTGAGCTCGTGACGGGTGCCGCGCGCGACGACGCGGCCGGCGCGCGCGACGGCGAGCGTGGCGTCGAGGTCCACGAGTTCCGGCAGGTAGTGAGTGGTGTAGACGACCGCGGCCCCGGCCTCCGCGCGGGCACGGACGGCGTCGAGCAACGCGCCGCGGGTCTGCGGATCGGCGCCCGCGGTCGGCTCGTCGAGCAGGAGCAGGGGAGGGTCGCCGATCATCGCCGTGGCCGCCTGCGTACGCCTTCGCTGCCCGCCGGAGAGCAGGCCCGTCGGCGTGTCGAGGCAGTCGGACAGCTGCAGTTGCGCGGCCAGGTCCGTAATCGCCCGTTTCCCGGCTCCGGCGAGCGCGGCGAAGAGCCGCATGTTCTCTCTCACGGTCAGGCTCGGGTATAGCGCCAGTTCCTGTGGCGCGTAACCGATCTTGGCACGCGCGGCCCGCCCGGCGGAGCGCCCGCCGACGAGGACGAGCCCGGAGTCCGGCCGGACGAGGCCGGTCACCACTTCGACGAAGGTCGTTTTGCCCGCGCCGTTGTGGCCGATCAGGCCGGCGATTTCCCCCGGCTCGACGGTGAGGTCGAAACCGTCGAGCGCGAGCCGCCCGCCGTACCGCTTGCGGAGCCCTTCGACCTGGAGCACAGCCACCTCCGAAGTTGATCTACACTGTAGAGTACTCTACACTGTATACCCGTGGCTGACAGGCGGGAAGAGATTCTGGACGCGGCGGTCGCCCTCGCCGACGAACACGGGCTCGACGCGGTGTCCATGCGCGCGGTCGCGCAACGGGTCGGCGTCACGCCGATGGCGCTGTACCCGCACATCGGCGGCAAGAGCGGGCTGCGCGACGCGATGGTCGGCAGGCTGCTCGCGGGGCTGCCGCCCGCCGGTGAACCCACGGGCGGCGCGCGTTATCTGCGAGATTTCGCTCACGCCACGCGCAAGCTCGTCCTCGGCCATCCGTGGGCGGCCACGCTGTTGTTCGACCGCTCGGCGGTCACCGCGGAGGCGGTCGGCGCGGTCGACCGGATCTACCAGGCCCTGCTCGCCCTCGGGGTGCCCCCGGCGGAGATCGCCCGGCTCGAACGCCTGGTGAGCACCTTCGTCATCGGGTTCGCGGTCTCCGAAACCGGCGGCCGGTTCCAGGCGCACAACCCGCGCGGCCGTCGTGACGAGGCGTCCGGGCAAGCGCTTCCCGGGCACGAGGCGATCGCCGGGACGCTGGAAACCGAAGTCGACTGGGACGCGGAATTCGAGGCCGACCTCGACGATCTCGAGGCGATGATCCAAGCCGTCGTAGCCCGGGCGGCGGGGGCGCCAGGTACCCTCGACGAACCGAACGACGCCTATCCGTGAGGGAGCAGGAGTGGCAGCGACGTCCGAGGCCCGTGAGATGGCCAGCGTGGCCGCGCACGCGGCGGCCGACAAGAAGGCCACCGACGTCGTGGTGCTGGACGTCTCCGATCAGCTCGTCATCACCGATGCCTTCGTCATCGCCTCCGCCCCGAACGAGCGCCAGGTGGGCGCCATCGTGGACAGCGTCGAGGAAAAGCTGCGCGTGGCTGGGCACAAACCGGTGCGCCGTGAGGGCGCCCGCGAGGGCCGCTGGGTGCTGCTGGACTACGTCGACGTCGTGGTGCACGTCCAGCACGACGAGGAGCGTTCGTTCTACGGCCTGGAAAGGCTGTGGAAGGACTGCCCGCGGATAGCCGTCCCGGAGCTCGACGGCGGCGAGGAAGCCAGGTGAGTCTGGACCGCCTCGTGCTGTGGCGGCACGGGGAAACCGACTACAACGCCGCGGGGCGGATGCAGGGGCATCTCGACTCGGCGCTCACCGAGGTCGGCTGGAACCAGGCGCGGTTCGCCGTGCCGGCGCTGGCCCGGTTCGAGCCGGATCTCGTCATCGCGTCCGATCTGCGCCGGGCCACGGACACCGCGACGGTGCTGACCGAGGCGATCGGCGTGCCGCTGCGCATCGACAAACGCTTGCGGGAAACGCATCTCGGCGAGTGGCAGGGCAAGACGGGCGCCGAGGTGGACGCCGACTACCCGGGCGAGCGGGACCGCTGGCGCACCGACGCGACGTGGGCCCCGCCCGGCGGCGAGTCGCGCGTGGAGGTGGCCGAGCGGGCCGCCGGAGTGGTCGACGACCAGACCGCCTCCAACGAACCCACGGAGACGGTGCTGCTGGCCGCGCACGGCGGGCTGATCACCGCGCTGACGGCCCAGCTGCTCGCGCTGCCGGTGGCGGCCTGGCCGCAGCTGGGCGGAATCCGCAACTGCCACTGGGTGGAGCTGACCCGGCGAGACGGCGCGTGGCGGCTGAACGCCTACAACGCGGGCATGCCGGGGTGAGCCCGAGGCTGCTCGTCCTGGGCGACTCGCTGAGCTTCCACGGCCCCGAAGGCCCTTGCGCCGCCGACGAACCCCGGCTGTGGCCGAACGTCGCGGCGGCCGAACTCGGCGGCACGGCGGATCTCGTGGCGGGCATCGGCTGGACCGCCCGCGACGCGTGGTGGGCACTGACCGGCGACCCGCGGGTGTGGGCCGACCTCCACCACGTCGACGCGATCGTGCTGGCCGTCGGCAGCATGGACACGCTGCCGTCGCCGCTGCCGACGTATCTGCGCACCGGTTTGCGGTACCTGCGTCCCGACGGGCTGCGACGCGTGGCGCGCAAGGCTTATCAGGCTGCGCAGCCCCGGCTCGCGGTGGCGATGCGCGGCCGGCCCACGGTGCTGCCGCCGAAGCTGACCGTGCGCTACCTCGACGATTCGGTGGAGGCGTTGCGGGTCCTGCGGCCGGAGGTGCCGATCATCGGCATTCTGCCGAGCGTGCACCGCGCCGCGTCGTACGGCGGCGTGCACACGGCGCGCGCCGCCACCACGGCGGGGATCGAGTCCTGGGCCGAGCGGGTGAAAGTGCCGGTGCTCGATCTGTCGGCCGTGGTGGGCGAGCACGTGCTCGCCGGACGGGGAAATCCCGACGGTATGCACTGGGGCTGGGAGGGGCACGAGTCCGTCGGCAAGGCGATGGCCGCGCTGATCGGACCACTGCTGGCCCCGGACGATCCGCCGGACGCCCCGTAGGCTGGCTGGCGTGCCGGTCGCCGTCATCACCGACTCCACCGCCCATCTCCCGGAGGGCTTCGCCGAGCGGTTCGCCGTCCGGGTCGTCCCGCTGCACGTACTCATCGACGGCGCCACGGCGCTCGACGGCGTGGATGTCGGCCCGGTGGCGCTCGCCGAGGCGCTCGGCCAGCGGCGCATCGTCACCACGTCCCGGCCGACGCCGGGGGAGTTCGCCGCCGCGTTCCGCGAGGCGCTGGACGCGGGCGCGGATTCCGTCGTCTCGGTTCATCTTTCGAGCGAAATCTCGGGCACCTGGGAGTCCGCGGTGCTGGCCGCGCAGGAGGTCGGACCGGACATCGTGCGCGTGGTCGATTCCCGCACCACGGCGATGGGCCTGGGCTTCGCGGTGCTGCACGCGGCGCAGGCGGCCAGCGGGGGAGCCGCCCCGGAGGACGTGGAGCGCGCCGCCGTGTCGGCGGCGGGTTCGTCCAAGACTTTCTTCGTGGTCGAGACGCTCGAATACCTCCGGCGGGGCGGGCGGATCGGGGCGGCCGCCGCGCTGCTGGGCACGGCGCTGGCGGTGAAACCGTTGCTGCACATCGACGACGGGCGGATCGGGCCACTGGAGAAGGTCCGCACGATGAACCGCGCGATAGCCCGGATGGTCGAACTGGCCGGCGCGTCGGCGAAGGAGGAGCCGGTGGAGGTCGCCGTGCACCACCTGGCCTCGCCCGAGCGCGCGGCACAGCTGGCGAACTCTCTCGAAGAGCGGCTGACGGTGTCCGGTGGCTGCCTCGTTTCGGAACTGGGCGCGGTGATCGGCGCGCATACCGGGCCCGGGGTCGTCGGCGTGGTCGTGCAGCGGAAGCCGGACTTCTCGGGCTGATTTTCCTTTCGCCGCCGGAATTGTTCTTTCGGTGGCGCTCGGAAACTTCGTTCCCGCACGGTTTCGCGGGTTGGCGTTACGTGGCTTTTCCTTTGCTCGCAACACAAATCGCCAGTCATGACCGCGCCGGTTCCCGGGTTGCCCGGTGCCTCACGGCGACTTGTCCACACACCCCCACTTGTCCACAGCCGACCCGATTCCCCCTTTCCTCACCCGTGCCGCTCCTCGTAGCGTCGAAAACGTGTTCGAACAAACCATCCCCGAAGTCCCGGCACGTACCCGTCTCGAGCAGCTCGCGGGCCAGGCGCTCGCCGGTCAGCGCGAACCGCCGTCCGCCGGAAGGCTCGTCGAGCGCTGGGTGCCCGCCGCGCTCGCCCGAAGCCCGCTCCGCCGCAGGGTTACCGCGATAGTCGCGGCTCTCGTCGCGGTGGTCGTCCTCGTCGTCGGCTCGGTCCTCGTGCTGGGCGGCAGTCCACCCGTCGAACGCGCGCCGGTGCTCCCGGCCGCGCGGGACAAACCCGCGGCGGTCGCCGGGGCGCCGTCCAAGGTCGCGGACAGCTCGCTGGTCGTCAGCGTGGTCGGCAAGGTGCGCAAGCCGGGGCTGGTCAGTGTGCCCGGCGGTGCCCGTGTCGCGGACGCCCTAAGCGCAGCCGGAGGCCCGCTCGACGGCACGGATGTCACCTCGCTGAACCTCGCCCGCAAGCTCACCGACGGCGAGCAGCTCTATGTGGGCATCCCGGCCCCGCCGCCCGTGGCCGCGCAGGCCTCCGGTCCGGTTGGCTCGGGGGATCCCGCTGCGCCGGCCGGAAAGCTTGATTTGAACACCGCTTCGGCAGAGCAGCTCGATGCCTTGCCCGGTGTCGGCGCGGTGACGGCGAAGCGCATCATCGACTGGCGCACCCAGCATGGGTCCTTCGCCGCCGTCGACCAGCTTCAAGAGGTTGACGGAATCGGCGCCACGCGGTTCGCCAAGCTTCGTGACGAGGTGACGGTTTCGTGAGCGCGCTCCTCGCGTTTTCGATAGTCGGCTTCCGTTGTGTGTCAGCGGGATTTCCTTCGGGCCGCGACGATGGGTGCTGCTTCGGCGCTGTGTCGTCCGGCCGATGCGGCGAACGAATGCACCGCGATCGGCCGCTCGTTGCTGGGCCGCGGGTTCCCGATCGATCGCCGTGTCCGGCGGAGTCCGGCGCTTCTCGTGGTGAGGCGGCGTCATGATCGGCGAGTGGGAAACGGGGCCACGGCAGGATTTCCGGCTCGTCCCGGCCGCGCTCACGTTGTGGCTCGGTGTCTTGCTGGGGCTTCTGCTGGGGTGGTGGGCCGCGCTGGCCGCGGCGGTGGTCGCTGTTCTACTGGCGTCAGGGCTGCTTTGGCGCTGGCGAAAAGTGAAGCCTCGGTGGTTCGCCGGCGCGGCCGCGTTGCTCGTCGCCGGGTTGCTTCTCGGCGGTCCGCTGGCAGCGCGCCTGCTGGGGGCGGAACAGGATCCGTTGCGCGCCTTGGCTGCCCGTGGTGCTCCGGTGACGTTGCGGGTCACTGTGGACGAGCGGCCGAGGCCGGTGCACTCGGCCGGTTATGCCGCTCAGCAGGCGGGCACGCGCACGGTCGTCATCGCGGCGACGGTCCTGCGCGGTGAGTCTGCCGGACGTCCGGTCGCCTCGGCGGGCCGCGTGGTCCTGCTCGCGCCCTTCCCGCAGTGGGCGAAAGTGCTGCCCGGTCAGGAAGTCACGGCGAAGGGCTCGCTCGCGCCCGCCCGGGGTGCGGATCTCACGGTCAGCGCTGTGTACGTGCGAGGGCCGCCGGTCGATCCCGGTGAGGCGCCGTGGTGGCAGCGTGCGGCGGAGTCGGTCCGGGCTGCGCTTCGTGACGCTTCCTCGGTCCTGTCCTCCGATGCGGCCGGGTTGTTGCCCGGGCTGGTCGTGGGCGACACGAGCGGAGTGTCCGAACAGGTCCAGCGCGAGTTCACCGATGCCGGCCTGTCCCACCTGATGGCTGTCAGCGGCAGCAACCTCGCCGTGGTGGCCGGTGCGGTTTTGTTGCTCCTGCGGGTTTTCCGGGTCGGACCACGAATGTCCGCTTCGGTGGCGGGTCTGTCGCTGATCGGGTTCGTCGTCCTCACCGGCGGCGAGCCGAGCGTGCTGCGAGCCGGTGCCATGGGTGCCGTGGGTCTGCTCGCGCTTGCCTTGGGGCGGCAGCGATCCGTGTTACCGGCCTTGGCGACGGCGGTGTGCGTACTGGTGGCGTACGACCCGGCGATGGCCGTGAACTTCGGCTTCGCGTTGTCGGTACTGGCAACGGCCGGTCTGGTGTTGCTCGCGCCGCAGTGGGCGCGGGCGATGACGAGGCGCGGAATTCCGCCCGGCTTCGCGGAAGGGTTGGCGGTCCCGCTCGCGGCGTTCGTGGTGACCGCACCGGTCATCGCGGGGATGGCGGGCACGGTCAGCGTCGTCTCCATCGCGGCCAACGTGCTCGCTGCGCCGGTCGTGGCTCCGGCCACGGTGCTCGGTGTGGTCACGGCGGTGCTGGCGACGTTCTGGCCGGCGGCAGCGCGGCTAACGGCACACGCGGCGGGCCCGGAGGCCGAATGGTTGTTGCTCGTGGCCCGGCACGCGGCCCGGGTTCCGGGTGCGGTCGTGCCCTGGCCGAGTGGCTGGTGGGGCGGCGTGCTGGCGTTGGTGGTCGTGGCCGTACTCGCGCTCGCGGTACGGCGGCCAAGGCTGCGGATCTGGTTGGCGCTGTTGCTGGTTTGCGTCCTGTTGGTCGTCGTGCCCGCGAAGGTGATCGCGCCGGGCTGGCCCCCGGCGGGCTGGGCGTTCGTGGCGTGCGACGTAGGACAGGGCGATGCCGAAGTCCTGCCTCTCGCGGAAGCCGGGCGTGCCGTGCTCGTGGACACCGGGCCGGAACCGGGGCCTGCCGACGAATGCCTGGCGAGGCTCGGCATCGACCGGCTCCCGCTGGTGGTGCTCAGCCATCTGCACGCCGATCACATCGGAGGCCTCGACTCGGTCTTCGACGGGCGGTCGATCGGTGCGGTCGCGGTCGGGCCGGGCCGGTTGCCCGGCTGGGCCTGGCGTCAGGTGGCGGAGGTGGCGGCGCGCCACGGCGTCCCGCTGGTGGAACTGGAACTCGGCACGCGCCTGGATTGGCCGGGCCTGACCTTGGAGGTGCTCGGACCGCGATACATCAACCTGGATCCTGACGAGAACGCCGCCGACGGCACGGAAATCAACAACACGTCGCTCGTGCTTCGGGCCACCACTCCGGCGGGCCGGGTGCTGCTCACCGGTGACGTCGAGCTGCTCGCGCAAGGGGATCTGCTCGCGGATGGCGTCGATGTGCGTGCGGACGTACTGAAAGTGCCACACCACGGGTCGAGGTACTCGCTGCCGCCGTTCCTGGCGGCGGTGGGGGAGAAGCTGGCGATGATCAGCGTCGGCGCGGGCAATCCCTACGGGCACCCGAGCAAGTCCACTGTGGACACGATCGCGGCAGGCGGTGCGCTCGTCGCGCGCACGGACACCGATGGCGACGTAGCCGTCATCCCGGACAACGGAGAGCCTGCGATGGTGCGACGAGGAAAGTGAGGCCTGGCCGCGCGCTCAGGCGACTCGGGTGCGGCCGGAACCATTGGGTGGCTTCGGCCGCGCCCGGGTCGGCACAAGCACGGCGTGGAACGAGAAAGGAGTGCTGCGAACGGACTGATGCTCAGCTTTCGAGAGCCTTGCGGACCGCGTCGGCCGACGGCGGAACGGTGGCCTTCGGGCCGACCCGGCCTTCGATGGCGTCCAGCGTCTTGAGGCCGTCACCGGTGATGAGCAGGACTGTCTCGGCCTCCGGGTCGAGCTTGCCGGTCTCGATCAGCTTCTTCGCGGTGGCCACGGTGACGCCGCCGGCGGTCTCGGTGAAGATGCCCTCGGTGCGGGCCAGCAGCCGGATGCCCTCGACGACCTCTTCGTCGGACACGTCCTCGATCGCGCCGCCGGTGCGGCCGACCGTGTCGAGCACGTAGGGGCCGTCGGCCGGGTTGCCGATCGCCAGCGAGCGGGCGATCGTGTCCGGCTTGACCGGCTGCACCACGTCGTGGCCGTTGCGGAAGGCGGTGGATACCGGCGAGCACCCGGTGGCCTGCGCGCCGAAGACCTTGTATGGGGTCTCCTCGACCAGGCCGAGCTGGCCGAACTCGCGGAAGCCCTTGTCCACCTTGGTCAGCTGCGAACCCGAGGCGATCGGGACGACGATCTGTTCCGGCAACCGCCAGCCGAGCTGCTCGGCGACCTCGAAGGCGAGGGTCTTCGAGCCCTCGGAGTAGTACGGCCGGACGTTGACGTTCACGAACGCCCACGTCTCGTTCTCGGCCGCGAGCTGGGTGGCCAGCCGGTTGACGTCGTCGTAGTTGCCGTCGACCGCGATGAGGTTGCCGTCGTACACGGCGGTGGTCAGCACCTTGGCGCGCTCGAGGCTGGACGGGATCAGCACCACCGACTGCCAGCCGGCGCGGGCGGCCGCGGCGGCCACGGCGTTGGCCAGGTTGCCGGTCGAGGGGCAGGCGAGGGTGTCGAAACCGAACTCGCGGGCGGCGGCCAGCGCGACGGCGACCACGCGGTCCTTGAACGAGTGGGTGGGGTTGCCGGTGTCGTCCTTGACCCACAGGTTCTTCACGCCGAGAGCCTTGGCGAGCCGGTCGGCCTTCACCAGCCTGGTACAGCCGGGCTCGGTGTTGGGGATCTCCTCGACGTTCGAGGGCACGGGCAGGAGCTTCTTGTAGCGCCAGATGTTGTTCGGGCCCGCCTCGATGTCCTCCCGGCGGATGCGGCCGAAGTCGTAGGCGACCTCGAGCGGGGAGAAGTCCTCGGCGGAGACGAACTCGGGCGCCAGCGGCTGGCGGTGGCCCTCTTCCTTGGAGATCAGCTCGACGGCGGGGCCGAGGTCCAGCGCGCGCTTCGTGGAAGAGTTGAGGGCTGCAGTCATCGCGAGGTCCTTTCCTCATCTGTCCCGCTGACGCGGGCCGGAATTGGCACCGTGGTCGTCAGCTACCTCGCGGAATCGAGATGACAGGCTGACGCCGGTTGCCGGGGCTTCATCGGGCCGTTCCCTCTGCCCCTCTGGATGAGCTGTATTCGGTTGTCCGCTTACACGGGGTGCAATGCGTCGGTAACAAAGATACGTCACGCGGATCGGCTCACGCCATGCCCATGCGGCATTCGTCACCGTGGGAGGATCGGGGGGTGACAGCTTCCACCACCACGGCGCCGCTGCAGCTCGTTCTCGGCGAGGAGGAGCTGCTCGTCGAGCGAGCCGTACGCGCGGCGCTCGACTCGGCGCGCCAGGCCGACCCGGCCGCCGAGCTCACCCGGACGAAGGTGTCGGAACTCACCGCTCCCGCGCTGGCCGAGCTCGTCAGCCCGTCGCTGTTCAGCGAGGGGCGCGTGATCGTGCTCGAAGCAGCGCAGGACATCTCGCAGGAGCTTTCCGACGCGGTGCTGTCCTACGCCAAACAGCCTGCCGAGGGTGTGGTGCTGGTCGTCGTGCACACCGGGGGTGGCCGCAGCAAGGCCGCGAAGGCGCTGCCCGCGGCGTTGAAGAAGGCCGGGGCGCAGATCACCGAATGCCCGAAGATCACGAAGCCCGCCGAGCGGGAAGCGTTCGTACGCAACGAGATCCGGCAGGCCGGCGGGAAGATCGACCCCAGCGCGGTCGGCGCGCTGATCGACGCGGTCGGCTCCGACCTGCGTGAGCTGGCCTCGGCCTCGGCGCAGCTCGTCGCCGACGCCGGGGGCAAGGTCGACGAGCAGGCCGTCCGCCGGTATCACCGGGGCCGGGCCGACGTGACCGGGTTCGCGGTCGCCGAGCAGGCTGTCTCGGGGGACAGGGCGGCCGCGCTCGAAGCGATGCGGTGGGCCGAGCAGATCGGCGTCCCGCACGTGCTGGTTGCCGACGCGCTCGCCGACGCGGTGCGCACCATCGCGAGGGTCTCCGCGGCGGGGCGGGGCAACCCGAACCAGATGGCGGGTGAGCTGGGTATGCCGCCGTGGAAGATCCGGAAGGCGCAGGGGCAGGCGCGCGGCTGGAACGCGGCGGGCCTGAACAAGGCGATGGCCGTGGTGGCCAGGGTGAACGCCGAGGTCAAGGGTGCCGCGGCAGACCCGTCCTACGCACTGGAGAAGGCCATTCTCGACCTCGCCACCGCCCGCGAACTCCGCTGAGCCGAGCCCGCGCCGCGGCGGTTGACCTGAGCGACGGCAGATTCGCGCCGGGGAGGTGCGCTGGCGGGCTGGCCAGCGGGCAGCTCCGGGCGAGCTGCTCTGTGAGGTGCGCCGGGAGCACTGCCCGGCGGATCGCCCCGCGAGGACCACCTGGCGGAGCCCGGCGCCCCCCGCAGACCGGCCGCGGGAGGCAACCCCGTCCCACCGCCCCGGGAGGCAACCCCGGCACAACCACCCCGAGCGGGCCAGCGCCGGACCGCACGACCGCCTCGAGGGGCAACCCCACCAGCCAACCCGAGCGGGGTCAGCGCCGGACCCCACAACCGCCCCGGGAGGCGCCCCCTCCAGTCAGCGCGAGCGGGCCACCGCCGGACCTCACAACCGCCGCGAGGGGCGCCCCCTCCAGTCAGCGCGAGCGGGCCACCGCCGGACCTCACAACCGCCGCGAGAGGCGCCCCCTCCAGTCAGCGCGGACGCGGCCCAGCACCGAACCCCACAACCGCCCCGGGAGGCGACCCGCTCCGACCAGCGCGAGCGGCTCACCGCCGGACCGCAACACCGCCCCGAGAGGTAGCCCCTCCACCAGCCTGAGGGGGGCGAGCGGCGGACTTCGCGAACCGCCCCGGGAGGCGACCTCTCCGACGGGCGCGGGCGGGCCAGTGCCCGACCGCAGCACCACCCCGGGAGGCGATCCCTCCAACCAGCGCGAGCGGCTCACCGCCAGACGCAGCGCCGCCCCAAGAGGCAACCCCTCCCACCGACCCGAGCGGGCCAATGCCCGACCGCAACACCCACCCGAACGCGACGAAGGCCCGCCGCGGGTGCGGCGGGCCTTCGTGCGAAAGCGTCAGGCGTTGGAGCCACCTGCTCAAGCGAGCCGGCTGCTCAAGCCGTCGAATCGGAGGTCAGAGCGAGTTGGCCCGCTTGGCCATCGCGGACTTCTTGTTCGCGGCCTGGTTCGCGTGGATGACACCCTTGGACGCGGCCTTGTCGAGCTTCTTCGCGGCTTCCTGCTGCAGCTCGATGGCCTTCGCCTTGTCGCCGGAGTCGGCGGCCTCGCGGAACTTGCGGATGGCGGTCTTCACCGAGGACTTGATCGCCTGGTTGCGCTGGCGAGCCTTCTCGTTGGTGGTGATGCGCTTGATCTGGGACTTGATGTTGGCCACGCGGGCGCTCCTTGATCTTCCGGCTTTATTCCGTCACCGCGTTCTGCTGGCCCCGGAACCCCGGGTTTCCTCCCTGGCGGAATGCCACACGGCAACGGTCGATAAGATTACCAGCCGGGGTAAGGTCACCCTCGTAGTGCCTAGGGTTCCGTCGCCGTCCCGCCCACCGGACCCACAACCAGGGGCGGCGAGTCCGGTCCGAGCGGCACCGGCCGGGGGAGCGGGATCCCACCGGTACACCTGATCGGGACAAAAGCCTAGAGGGGCCTGGACCTTTCGCGCCCGCGAAAGGCCGGAAAGGCTCCGTGAACGGCACCGCCCTGTCCCTTGTCCTCGTCGCCGCCTTCGTGCACGCCGGCTGGAACTTCGCCGCCAAGCGCGTTCCGGACGGCGGCAGCGCCTTCGCTTTCCTCTACTACACCGTGGGCGCCGTCGTGTGCGTGCCGGTGTGCGCCGTCTCCCTGCTGATCGACCCCGTCCGTCCACAGTGGACCTGGCTGCTTGCGGCGGTGCTGACGGCCGTCTTCCACGTGCTCTACTCCGTTGTCCTGCAACGGGGTTACCAGGTCGGCGACCTGTCCGTCGTCTACCCGCTCGCCCGGGGCAGCGGCCCGCTGATCTCCGTGTGCGTCGCCGTCCTCTTCCTCGGGGAACGGCCCGGCCTCGCCGGGCTGGCCGGGGCCGTGCTCGTCGTCGGCGGGGTGCTGGTGATCAGCAGCGGAAAGGGTTCGCAGGACCGCGCGGCGCGCCGGGCGGGCGTGGTGTGGGGGCTCCTCACCGGTGCCACCATCGCGGCCTACACGATCTGGGACGACCACTCCGTCAACGCGCTCGCCGTGCCGCCGCTGGTCTACTTCACCCTCGGCACGGTGCTGCAGTCCGCGTTCCTCGCCCCCGCCGCGCGGCGCCGCGGCGACGTCGCCGAGATCTGGCGCGGGCACTGGCGCGAGGTGGTGATCGTGGGCATCTTCTCCCCGGTCGCCTACCTGCTGGTGCTCTACGCCATGCGGATGGCACCCGTGAGCCTCGTCGCCCCGGCGCGCGAGGTCAGCATCGTGCTGGGCGGGCTCGCGGCGTGGAAGCTGCTGGGCGAGGCGAACCCCGGCCGCCGGATCGCGGGCTCCCTTGTCGTGCTCGCCGGAATCGCCGCGATTGCCGCATCTTGAAGCGCAGGGTAGGTATGGCCTCATGCAGGTGTTGAGCAGCCGGGTCCTGGTGCGGCCCGCCGATGCGGAGAAGTCGACGGCGTTCTACCGGGACGTGCTGGGCCTGGCGGTCTACCGGACCTACCCCGGCGGCACCGTGTTCTTCCTCGGCCAGGGGTTCCTCGAGATCGCCGCGCACGGGGAGGCCGGCGTGCAGGGCGAGGGCCTGGCGCTCTGGATGCAGGTCCGCGACCTGGCCGAGGCGGTCGCCGAGTTGGCCACGCACGGCGTCACGCCGGACCGCGAGCCGCGCCTGGAGCCGTGGGGGCTCCGGGAGGCCTGGATCTCCGACCCCGACGGCCTGCGGATCGTGCTCGTGGAGATCCCTGCCGACCATCCATTGAGGACGGACGTGCGTGCGCAGTGACCTCGTCCGGGCCGTCGCGTGGTGGGCGGCCCTCGTGCTCACCCTCCTGCTGTTCGCCACCGTCTCCCGGCTCACGCATGGCGGCGGTCCGGACGTCGACAGGCTCGGCGTCGCGACCGTCGCTTCCTGCGACGAGTACGGGCCGGTCAGCCAGTACGGCGTGGGCACCGCGTACCGATGCACGGCGGATGTCGAATGGGCGGACGGGAAAACCGAGCAGCTCGTCTTCCCCGCCGGGCACCTGACGCCGGGCGAGCTCGACGTACCCGTCTACGCGGACGGCGGCGACGTCGGCCGCAACGACGTCGCCTGGCCGTCCGTGATCCGCCTGCCTGCGGTCCTCGTAACCGGGCTCTTAGCCCTGGTCGCCGCTGTCGGCGCGCTCTACACCACGTATCGCGCAGTCCGGCCGAACAGCGAGCCGAAGCCTGCCCCCGAGCACACTCGCGTTGCGCAGCAACGGAAAGCCGCCGCCCGGACGCAACGCGACTGGCCCCTCACCGACGCCGATCGCGCCGCCGCGCCGGTCCCGAGGATCGTCGTGCGGTTCAGGCTGCTCGCCGCGTGGTGTGTGCTGGCCGCGGTGCTCGTGTCGTTGTCGGCGATTCCGCGCTTCGGCGCCCCGCGCGAGATCCACTTCGTTTCCCCTTGGCCGCAGATCGGGGATGCCCAGCTAATCGACCTTCCGGCGACGGCCGCGGTGATCCTCGGCGCGATCGCGGCGCTGCTGCTGTATGCGATGGCCCACAGCGCGCGCGACGACGCTGCCCGGATCGCCCGTCACGGTCTTCCTTACCTGGCAAGGAATTCCTCGGCCAAAGAGATGCGCCGCGGGCTCGAGCGGCGGGAACGCCGGTACCGCCCGAATAGCGTGGTCATCGGCCTGGTGCTGCTCGGCCTGACCGTATGGGCCGTCGTCCGCGCCGCGACCGTCGCGACCGGACCGGTTGCGGTCTGGCTCGCCTGCTTCACCGACACCGTGCTCCTGGCGCTGCTCGTGCTCATCTGGCTGGCCACCCGCGAAAGCCCGCGACACCGGCTTTTACGCTTGCTCGGAACGGACTTAGAGGCGCAAGGAACCAAATCGGGCACTGCGTCGTCGTAGCGGGCATCACGGAGAGGAGATCGTGTGGCCTCGGAAGACATGGCAGCGGCCGAGCAGCGTCTGGCGGAGTACGCGCGGCGCGTGCAGCGGATTCAGCAGAGCGCCGAGCAGAGCCAGGAACAGATCAAGACTATGCGGGCGCGGGCGGTGAGCCCGGACGGCGTGGTGAGCGTCGTGCTGGCGCCCGGCGGACGGCTGGAGGACCTCAAGCTCACGCCCGAAGTCTCGCGGCTCGGGCACGACCGCCTCGCCACCTTGATCAAGCAGACGGTGCAGGCGGCCCACGCCGACGCGGCGGCGCAGACGCAGGCGGCGTTGCAGCCGCTGCTCGGGGAGTCCGACGCGATGGAGTTCCTCAAGGAACAGCTCGACACGGGACTGCGCGAGGAAGAGCCGTCTGCTCCGCCCGCGCCCGGGGACGACGACTTCGGCGGCCCGATCATGAGGAGGAACTGATGGGGGAGGGTTTCCACTCCACGCCGCAGGATCTCGCCACGCATTCGGCCACCGTGTCCGGGCTCGGCGACCGGCTGGCCAAGGCCTCGGCCACCGGTGGCGGGGTCGACGTCGGCGGCGAGACGTTCGGGATCATCGGCCAGGCCTTCACCTTCGGCGTGAAGGGGCACATCACCGAAACCGCGGGCGCGATCGCCGATCTGGCCGCCGGGTTCCGTGACTTCGGCGACGGCGTCAAGCAGGCCGGGCAGAACTACGAGGAAATCGAAGAGGACATCCGGCTGCTGCTGGCCGAGTTCAAGGTGGAGGACGCGTGAGCGTGCTGACCAACACGGACGAGCCGACGGCGGGCGCCGGGATCGTCGACACCGTCAAGGGCGCCGCCGACGACCTGAGCGACCCCGGCGACCTGACGCTCGACGGGGTCGCGCTGGGCCTCGACGTCCTCGGCCTGATCGCCAACCCGCTGGGCGGGCTCGCGAGCGCCGGGGTCGGCTGGCTGATCGAGCACCTGAGCTTCCTCAAGGAGCCGCTCGACGACCTGGCAGGCGACCCGGACAAGATCGTCGAGATCGCCGCCGTCTGGGGCGAGCAGGTGCGCCAGGAGATCGGGCAGGTCGCGACGGACTACGAGCAGGCGGTCAAGACCGAGATCAGCAGCTGGCAGGGCGACGCGGCGGACTCGTACCGCAAGGCCTCCGGCCGGATCGTCGAGCAGTTGCGGGCGCTGGAAAGCGCGTCCACCGGGGTGTCCGACGGGCTGCGGCTGTCCGGGGTGCTCGTGGCGACCACGCGCGGCATCATCCGCGACCTGATCGCGGACGTGGTCGGCGAGATCATCGTCGCGGCGGCGGCCGCGCTGGCCACCAGCTGGTGCTCGTTCGGCGCGTCGGTCGGGGCCTTCATCGGCTGGGCGGTCGCGCGCGGGGCGGCGACCGCGGCCAAGATCACCGGCAAGATCTCGAAGATGCTCATGAAGCTCGCGGTGGCGCTCAACAAGTTCGCGAAGCTCAAGGGCGCGGTGCAGGCGCTGGCGAAGGTCGCGAAGCGGATGGGCGACGTGGCGAGTTCGCTCGGCCGCACGGCCGGGCGCAACGGGCGCGCGCTGCGGGCGGTGGAAGGCCAGGCGGACACGATGAAGAACGCCGTCACCGGCCGGCTGCCGCAGGGGTTGCGGGACGTCGCCGAGAACGTGGACGGGCTGCTGTCCAAGCGCACGCGTGACGGGTTCTCCGACTCGATCAGCTGGGGAAACCTTGCCCGCACAGGGGTTTACGAGACCTCGAAGGAGACGGCGGACGCCGACGACAACTACGGCGACGCCAAGGAGGAGTCAGCGAAGGGCTCGTAGTTCGGCGGTGGTCGGCGCGAGACCTGGCGGCTGCCAGGTCCACGTCTGCAGATCGGTGAACCCGGCGGCGGTCACTTCCGCGGCCAGCGCGTGCCGAGGCACCGGCAGCCGCTTTTCGGCCGCCGACAGCAGCAGGCGGCCGCCCGGCCGGAGCACCCGCCGCAGCTCGGCGAATCCGGCCGCGCGGTCGTCCCACAGCTGGACGTTGTCCACGCTCAGCACGACATCCACCGAGCTGTCCGGTTGCCCGGTGCTCGCGACCGCTTCCGGGCCGACGGTGACGAGGTGCCGGGTCCCGGCCAGCGCCGCCAGTGCCGCGGGCCCCGGGCCGACGACGAGCACGGCCTCGCCGGGCGTGAGTCTCGCCACGTCCACCACGTGCCGTTCGGTCGGGCCGTTGCGCCGGCCCGTCACGGCGGCGCCGATCCGGCCCAGGATGCCGCGGGGCCCGCCGAACGTCCTGGCCAGCACCGCGGGGAAACTCGTCGTGCTCATACCTCCAGGTCAGCACGCGGGGCGGCGGGTGGCATCGGGGATGACCCGGAAATGTCCCCACCCCGGCATGGGAGACTGGGGCGGTACCCACGACCGAGCCGAGGAACCGAGTGACGACGTTCGCTGACACCACGTTCACGCCGCCGGAGCTGATCCGGAACTTCTGCATCATCGCGCACATCGACCACGGGAAGTCCACCCTGGCCGACCGGATGCTGCAGCTCACCGGCGTGGTCGAGGAACGGGCCATGCGCGCCCAGTACCTCGACCGGATGGACATCGAGCGCGAGCGCGGGATCACCATCAAGGCGCAGAACGTCCGGCTGCCATGGCAGCTCGACGGTCAGGACCACGTGCTGCACCTGATCGACACCCCGGGCCACGTCGACTTCACCTACGAGGTCTCGCGCGCGCTGGAGGCCTGCGAAGGCGCGATCCTGCTGGTCGACGCCGCGCAGGGGATCGAGGCACAGACGCTGGCGAACCTGTACCTGGCGCTGGACAAGGACCTGCACATCATCCCGGTGCTGAACAAGATCGACCTGCCCGCGGCCGATCCGGACAAGTACTCCGCCGAACTGGCGCACATCATCGGCTGCGAGCCGACCGACGTGCTGCGCGTTTCGGCGAAGACCGGCGAGGGCGTGCGCGAACTGCTCGACGAGGTCGTCCGCCAGGTGCCGCCGCCGGAGGGCCAGGAGGACTCCCCGGCCCGGGCGATGATCTTCGACTCGGTGTACGACACCTACCGCGGCGTGGTCACCTACATCCGGGTCGTGGACGGGAAGATCACCCCGCGCGAGCGGATCCGGATGATGTCCACCGGCGCCACCCACGAGCTGCTCGAGGTCGGCATCATTTCGCCGGAACCCAAGCCCAGCAAGGGACTCGGGGTCGGCGAGGTGGGCTATCTGATCACCGGCGTGAAGGACGTCCGCCAGTCCCGTGTCGGGGATACGGTGACGTCCGAGCGCAAGGGCGCGAAAGAACCGCTGACGGGCTACCGCGAGCCGAAGCCGATGGTCTACTCCGGGTTGTACCCGATGGACGGCTCGGACTACCCCGAGCTGCGCGAGGCGCTGGAGAAGCTGCAGCTGAACGACGCGGCGCTGACGTTCGAGCCGGAGACCTCGGTGGCGCTGGGCTTCGGTTTCCGCTGCGGGTTCCTCGGCCTGCTGCACCTGGAGATCACGCGGGACAGGCTGGAGCGCGAGTTCGGGCTGGACCTGATCTCCACCGCGCCGAACGTGGTGTACCGGGTGTTCCTCGAGGACGGCAGCGAGCATTCGGTCACCAACCCCTCGGACTGGCCGACCGGCTTCAAGATCGCCGAGGTGCACGAGCCGCTGTCCAAGGTCACCGTGATCGCCCCCTCGGAGTTCATCGGCGCGATCATGGAGCTGTGCCAGGGCAAGCGCGGCCAGCTGCTGGGCATGGACTACCTGTCCGAGGAGCGCGTCGAGCTGCGCTACCACCTGCCGCTGGCGGAGATCATCTTCGACTTCTTCGACTCGCTGAAGTCGCGCACCCGCGGCTATGCCTCGCTGGACTACGAGGAGGCGGGCGAGCAGGTCGCGGACCTGGTGAAGGTGGACATCCTGCTGCAGGGCGAGCCGGTGGACGCGTTCTCCGCGATCGTGCACAAGGACGCGGCGTTCAGCTACGGCAACAAGATGGCCACCCGGCTGCGTGAGCTGATCCCGCGCCAGCAGTTCGAGGTGCCGATCCAGGCGGCGGTCGGCTCCCGGATCATCGCCCGCGAGACGATCCGCGCGATCCGCAAGGACGTGCTCGCGAAGTGCTACGGCGGTGACATCTCGCGGAAGCGCAAGCTGCTGGAGAAGCAGAAGGAAGGCAAGAAGCGGATGAAGACCGTCGGGCGGGTCGAGGTCCCGCAGGAGGCCTTCGTCGCGGCACTGTCCACCAGCGAGCCCGCCGAGAAGGGCAAAGGCAAGAAGTAGCCCGCTTCGTCCACAGTGGACGGAGCTCAGCGCGCGTTGCCGGTGATCTTCGCCGCTTCGACGAAGACGCAGCAGCGGCGTTCGACGGCCATCACCCTGTCGTACTCGGCCCAGTCGTCGTGCGTGCCGGTGGCGGCGCGGAACACGTCGCGCAGGAGCCCCGGCAGCCCGGCGGCGTCGAAGGCCGGGTCCGGGTCGTCCGGCCCGATGAGCCGCACCGGGCCTTGTACGGAGGCCCATTCCCAGCCGCGGCGGAAAACGATGGTGGCGTTGCCGCGCTCGCGGAACAGGTCGAGCTTGCGGGCGCCGCCACGGGCCACGAACCCGATGCTCGCCCGGCCGCTCACCGGATCGTCGATCGGCCCGGCGTTGACGACCGACGCGTGCACCGTGCCGTCGGCCCTCGCGACCGCGATGGTGGCCAGGCCGTGTTCGGCGAGTGCGAGTTTCTTCACCAGTTCGAGATCAGCCATGCGCACAAGGTATTCCTGTTCCTAAGCTGAAGCCATGTTCGACGATCTGCGTTTCCCGGTGCTGGTCGCGCCGATGGCGGGTGGGCCGACCACGCCAGGGCTGGTGGCCGCGGTGACCGAAGCCGGTGGCTTCGGTTTCCTCGGGGCGGGTTACCTGCGTGCCGGCGCGCTGGCGGAGCGCATCGAGCGCACCCGCGAGCTCACGTTGAGGCAGTTCGGTGTGAACCTGTTCGTGCCCGGCGAGCCCTCCGAGGCGGATCTGTCGGACTACGTCCGGCGTGTGCGGGCGGAGGCGGAGCGCTACGGCGCCGAGCCGGGCGAGCCGCGCTGGGATGACGACGACTACCCGGCGAAGCTGGAACTCGTTGTCGAGGAACGGATTCCGTACGTCTCGTTCACCTTCGGCCTGCCCTCGGCCGAGGACGTGCACCGGCTGCACCACGCGGGCAGCAAGGTGATCGCCACGGTGACCGGCCCCGAGGAGGCCGTGCGCGCGGCGGAAATCGGGGCGGACGCGTTGTGCGTGCAGGGTTTCGAGTCGGGTGGGCACCGGGGCCTGCTGGCCGACGACCCCGGGAACCCGGCGGGTGGCCCCGCGTACGGGCTGCTCGCCGCGCTAAGGCTCGTATCGAGGCGCGTGGACCTGCCGCTGATCGCGGCCGGCGGGCTCACGCACGGAGCGGACATCGCGGCCGTGCTCACCGCGGGCGCTGTCGCGGCGCAGCTGGGCACGGCGTTCCTGCTCGCCGACGAAGCGGGCACGCAGCCGGCGCACCGGCGCGCGGTGGTGGAAGGCGGCCGCGGCACCGAATTCACCCGTGCCTTCAGCGGACGCACCGCGCGGGGCATGGTGAACCGGTTCCTCACCGAGAACTCCGCCGCGGCGCCGGCCGCCTACCCGCAGGTGCACCACCTGACGCGGCCGGTCCGCGCGGCGGCGGGCAAAGCGGGTGACCCGGAGGCGATGAACCTGTGGGCGGGCCAGACCTATGAGCTCGCCACGGAAGGCCCGGCCGCGGAGATCTTCGAGCGCCTGCGGGCCGAGGCCGAAGCCGCGATCCGCGCTGTCCACATCGGACGTTAACCGGCGGCGTCCAGCGTGGTGGTGACGCGGAGCGGCTTGCGCTTGTGCGTGACTCCGGCGGCGAAATAGGCGAACAGCTCGGCGATCTCCGCCGGGTCGTCCAGCTGCGGGCAGTGTCCCCAGTCCTCGCGCAGCACGAGCCTGCTGTGCGGGACAAGGGAATGCAGGCGCTGCCCGGACGCGGCGCTGACGAGCCTGTCCTTGCCGCAGGCGATCACGAGCAGCGGGACCTGGAGGCGGTCCAGGCCCTCGTAGGCTCCGGCGAGTTCGTCCACCAGGTGCCGGGCCTGCTCCAGCCGGGTGGTGGCGGAGCGGTAGTCCGGGAACAGGCTGGTGAACCGGCCGACGTGCTCGGCCGCCGCGATCGCCCGGTCGGCGTAGAGCAGCCTGGGTACCACGTAACCGGCGATGGACCGGACCAGGAAACCGGGGACCGGCAACGGAAGCGAAGCCGCCAGGCGCAGCGGCAGTGGGTACATCCCCACCGCGCGCACCAGCCAGGTATCGGCGAAACCCGGCGCCGCCACGGAAATCACGCCCGCGATCGGATGCCGTGCACCGCTGGCGGCGCGCAGGCTCATGGTGCCGCCCAAGGAGTTCCCGGCCAGCACGACCTTGCCGTACCTGGCCTGTTCCGCCAGCAGCGCGTCGACGAACCTGTCCAGCTGCGGCAGCATCGGGCCGGAATTCAGCTCCTCGGCGTCACCGAAACCGGGAAGGTCGACCGCGATCGCGGAGATACCCGCTTCGGCGAGCTCCGCGAGCGCGGGGCGCCAGGTGTCGGCGCTGTCGCAGTATCCGTGCAGCAGCACGAGTCTGGCCGTTCCCCGCTTCGGTTTCCGGGGGCCGACTTCCAGAACTCGCGTGCGGACGCCGGCATAGCTTCGCCTGCCGGCCCGGACGAGGTCCGGGCCGGCGGCCGGAGCCCCCGGGGCCGCCGTCTCCCGCTGCGGTGCGGTCATGACTCCAGATTAGCGAGCAAATCTCGCTTTAGCCCGCGATCACGTGGATCACAAACGTGTCTCGGGGTGGTGTCGGATCCGCGTCCGCGCAGGTAGAGGGCGGTTTTCACCGGTTAGCGAGTGAAAACGATTTTTCCGGCGGTCGCTCCGTCCAGCATGGACTGGAAGCCCTGTTCCGCCTCGCTGAACGGCAGTTCGGCCCCGATCTGCGGCCGGATCCCGGCCAGATCGAGGTAGCTGAGCAGATCCGCCAGCTCGTCCCGCGTGCCCATAGTGGACCCGAGCACGCGCAGCTGGAGGAAGAACACCCGCTGCAGGTCGGCGCTGGGGTCGGGGCCACTGGTCGAACCGGACACCACGACGACGCCGCCGGGTTTGAGCGACTTGAGCGAGTGCCCCCACGTGGCCTTGCCCACGGTCTCGAAGACACCGTCGACACGCTCCGGCAGCCGCGCGCCGGACTCGAAGGACTGGTGCGCGCCCAGCTGCTCCGCCAGCGCCCGCTTTTCCTCGGTGCGGCCGGTCACCCAGACCCGCAGCCCGGCAGCGCGGCCCAGCTGCACGAGCGCCGTCGACACGCCGCCGGACGCGCCCTGCACGAGCATCGTCTGGCCGGGCTTGAGCCCGGACTTGACGAACAGCATGCGGTAAGCGGTCAGCCACGCGGTGCCCATGGTCGCGGCTTCGGCGAACGACAGGCCCGCGGGCTTGGGGACGGCGTTGCGCTTCGGGACGATCACGTAGTCGGCGAAGGTGCCCTGGTGTTTCTCGGTGAGCAGGGTGCGCTTCGGGTCCAAAGTGTCGTCGCCCTGCCAGCCGGGCGCGTTGACCACCGAGTGCAGCACGACCTCGGTGCCGTCGTCGAGCACCCCGGCGCCGTCGCAGCCGAGGATCATCGGGAACTGGTCGGGCTTGATCCCGACTCCGCGCAGGGTCCAGATGTCGTGCATGTTCAGGCTGGCGGCTTTGACAGCGACGCGCACCCAGCCCTCCGGGACCGACGGCTCGGGCCGCTCGCCCACGACGAGCGAGTCCAGCGGCTTTTCCTGGTTGGGTTCTTTGGCGTAGACGGCGAACATGCCAGCAACGTACCCGCCGGGCCGGGCGCGTACTGTGTGACTTGTGTTTGCGGGACTGGCGAACTGGTGGGACAACGCGGAGCTGTGGCTCGCGCAGTTGTGGTTCCCGCTGCAGTTCGTGCTGGTCATCGCCGTGCTCGGGCCGCTGTGTCTCGGCGTGGCCTGGCTGATCGACCGCATCGTGGACAGGGTCGCGGCGTGGTTCGGCCCCTCCCGTGACGAGGACTGTCCGCCGCGGGCCTGAGGGTGGGTGTGGTGCGGGCCGTCGCTGACGAGTCTTTAAGGTTGCCGGGTGTCAAGCAGAAGGCGCATCACCGTCGCACTGGCCGGGCTCATCGTGCTCGTCCTGGGCGGCTGGCTGGTCAAGGACCTCAGCGGCGGTGAGCAGAGCACCCAGTCCGGGACGCGGACCGAGGCGTTGTCGCAGCTGCCGGCCGAAGCGGCCGGCACGTGGCGGCTGATCCAGCGCGGCGGGCCGTTCCCGTATCCCCGCAACGACGGGGTGGTGTTCGAAAACCGGGAGAAACGCCTGCCCCAGAAGCAGAGCGGTTACTACCATGAGTACACGGTGCCCACGCCGGGCAGCGCGGACCGCGGTGCGCGCCGGCTCATCACCGGCGGGTCACGGGAGCTGTACTACACCGGTGACCATTACGCGTCCTTCGTCGTCGTCGATCCCACGAAGTAGCAAGTTGAAGGCCATGACCACGAACTCGAAGACCCTCGCGGACCAGGCCCGCGCGCGCGGCGCCCACTCGCACCTGATGGCCGGGCGGCCGGCGGACAAGCTGTCCACTATGGACGCCATCGCGGCGGCGCTTTCGTTCCCCGACTACTTCGGCCGGAACCTGGACGCGCTCTACGACTGCCTCACCGACCTGTCCTGGCTGCCGAGCGGGGAGCACGTGCTCATCTGGACGGGTTCGGACACCCTGAAGGACGCGGACCCCAAGGCGTACCTGGCGATCCGCAGCGTGCTCTCCGACGCGGAGCGAGCGCTCGCGCCAGGCGGCGACCGTGCGGACAGCCGCCGCCTGACGGTGGCGCTCAGCGACGAATAGCGGTCAGTCCGCCGGAACCCAGTTGGGCTTGCGCTTCTGGGCGAAGGCCGTGATGCCCTCCTGGCCCTCTTCGCTCGCGAAGAAGCGGGCGGACAGCGCGTTCATCGCGGCGAAACCCGCCGAGGGGGTGGGCTGCCGCGGGCTGGCCAGCAGCTCCTTGGTGGCGGCGAGAGCCGTCGGCCCGCCGAGGGTGAGGGATCGCACGTAGCGCTGCACCTCGTCGTCGAGCTTCTCGGCGTCCACGGCGGCGGTGATCAGGCCGATCTCGGCGGCCCGGTCCGCGCCGAACACCTCGCCGGTGAGCAACAGCTCCTGCGCCGCGCGCGGTGCGATGCGGGGCAGCACGACGAGCGAGATGACAGCCGGCACAACGCCGATCCGCACCTCGGTGAAGGCGAAGGTGGCCTCGCGCGCGGCGACCACGATGTCGGAGGCGGCGACCATCCCGACCCCGCCCGCGCGGGCGGGCCCGGTCAGCCGGGTGACCACCGGTTTCGGGCTGGTCCAGATCTGGTCGAGGATCTCGGGGAACTCGTTCACGCCCTGATCCTCGGAGCCGGCGCCGCGGGCCTCCTTGAGGTCCATGCCCGAGCAGAACACCTGGCCGGTGTGGGTGAGCACGATGACGCGGACCGCCTCGTCGTCCTTGGCCCTCGCCAGGCAAGCGCGCAGCTCGCGGCGCAGCTGGGCGGACAGCGCGTTGCGGTTGTGCGGCGAGTCGAGCGTGATCGTCGCCGCGCCACTCGCCACTGAGTAGTGCACCAGTTCGTCGGTCATGCCCGGCACCTTGCCACATTTTCGCCCGCCCGTGCGCGTGAGATCGGCGGCACCGCCGGCGTGGGAGTCCGAAGTGGACGGTTCAGCCAGTGAGCCGGGTGAGGTCGAGCTCGGTGGGGAAGGGTTCGCGGGTGGTGAACGTGGTGGTGGCCGCCGGGGCGTCCTGGTAGCCGAATTCTCCGGCGAGGTGGCAGGCGACCAACGAGATCGGGGCCTCGAGATCGACGATCCAGTAGTGCGGGATCCCGGCATCCGCATACTCGTCGTGCTTGACGACGGTGTCCATCCGCTTCGAACTCGGCGACACGATCTCGACGACGATCAGGATCTCGCTCGCCCGGAGCATGGTGCCGTCGCGCTCCACCCGCTCCAGGCCACGCCGCTCGACGACGACGAGATCGGGGCGGCGGGAGAAGCCGGGGGCATCGGGTGGAGCGAGTTCCAGGTCGATGTCGACTCGCTGAATTACCACATACGCGGCAGGCACCTGCGCCGTGAGCTGTGCGCAGAACAGCATCGAAGCGATGTTGCGCGCGGGCTGCACGCTGGGAGACCGCAACAGACGGCCCGCCTGGAGCTCGGTGTAGCCGCGCTGGGTCTCGCCGAGCGCCGTGTATTCCGCGATCGTCAGCGGGCTGCGCGGCGTGACCATGACGCCCAGTCTCGCAAACCCGACCCGCGGCGCTGCGCGTCAGTTCTGCCTTGGCAGGAGTTCCTCGGCGAAGCGGTCCGCGAACTCGTCGAACGGGCCGTTTCCGCGGTGGTACACGACGAACTTCGTCAGCCCCGCTTCGAGATACCCGTCGAGGAGCCGGTGCAGGTCCGCCCAGCTGCCTGCCACCAGGTCGGCCGGGTCGAGGTCCGGGCGGCGTTCGCGCAGCGCGGCGGCCAGGCGCGGTGGGATGCCGCCTTCGGTGAGCATCAGGCTGATCCCGTAGTGGTCCGCCTCGATCTCACGGCCCGCCTCGGCCGCGGCGGCCTCGATCGTCTCGCGGGCGTGGCGCGCTTCGCCGGGGGTGAGGAAGCTGCCGAGCCAGCCGTCGGCGTAGCGACCGATCCGCCGCAGCGCCGCGGGCGCCTGCCCGCCGAGCCAGATGTCCAACGGCGCGGCCGGAAGCGGCCCCACGCGCACGTTCTCCAGCTTGTAGAACTCGCCCGCGAAATCCGCGCCTTCCCGCGTCAACGCCGAACGCAGCAACCGCAGGGACTCGTCGAAAATCGCGGCGCGGCGGCCGTCCGGGACCTCGAACAGATCGCGCTCCGGCCGTTGCGCGGGCCGCAAACCGAACACCGGCAGGACCCGCTTCGGGGCCAGCGCCGCCAGCGAAGCGAGCTGCTTCGCCACTAGCACGGGATGCCGCCCCGGCAGCACGGCCACGGACGTGCCCACCTTCAGCCGCCGCGTACGCGCGAGCGCGTGGGCCATGCCGATGAACGGGTCCACCGCGTCCGAGTACACGTGCTCGGACAGCCACAGCGAGTCCACGCCGGAAGCCTCGAGCCTGTCCACGATCGCGGGGAACGCCGAAGGTTCGGTCTCCGCCCCGAGACCCACGCCGATGCGGATTTTCATACTCACCAAGCTACGCCGCGAGAGCGACCGCCGAGTCGTACCGGCGCAGAATCAGTTCCCCCACACGGGAATCCGGCGCCAACGGCTCCGCCAGCAGCACACCGGGCGCCGCCTCCTGCGCGAGCGAAGCGATCCTGTCGGGAAGCAGCCCCGGCGCGAGGAACCACGACGCCACGGCGAAGCGGCGCGCGCCTCGCGCTCGCAGCTTCGCGATCGCGGCGGGTACGTCGGGCTTCGTGGCGCTGGCGAAGGCCGGCGCCACCGACATCCCGAAGCGGTGGTTCCACCGCGACGCCAGCTGTTTCACCGCGTCGTTCGCCGGTTTCCGCGAGGAACCGACCGCCGCCAGCACGACACCCAGCCCGGGATCCGCCACGTCCGCGCCCGCCTCGGCCAGCCTGTCCAGCGCGATCTGCTCCAGCACCGGATCCACGCCCAGCACGTCCGCGATCGTCACGCGGATTCCCGGCACGGAACGCACCAGCGCGGGAAGATCCACTCGCGCGTGGTACGCCCGCCCCAGCAACAAAGGCGCCACCACGGCTTCGCTCTCACCCTCGGAAACCAGCGAGCGCAGCACGTCCGTCAGCAGCGGCTCCGACAAGTCCAAAAAGGACACTCGGGCGCCGGTCTCCGCCACCTGGGCGCGGATCGTCGCGGCCGACCGGGGATCCCGGCTGCCGTGCGCGACGACGACGAGCGGAGCGGGCACGCCTACAGCGCCCCGCTCAGCCCGCGCGCCCGCAGCACCGACCGCTCCAGCGGCCGGAAGACCAGCAGTTCGATGCCCACGCCCACGAGCAGGATCAGCACGATCGCCGAGATGACCGTCGGCATGTCCGACAGCGTGCGCCCGTCGTCGAGATAGGCGCCGAGACCCTTGCCCAGCAAGGGAGAAGTCGCGATGATCTCGGCCGCCATCAGGGACCGCCACGAGAACGCCCAGCCCTGCTTCAACCCGGCGAGATACCCGGGCAGCGCGGCGGGCAGCAGGATGTGCCAGGACGCCTTGAGCCGTCCGGCGCCCATCACCTTGCCCACCCGCGGCAGGATCGGCGGGATCTGGTCGATGCCCGCCACGAGACCGTTCGCGATCGAGGGCACGCTGCCCAGCAGCAGCACCGCGAACATGGTGGTCGGCGTGACGCCGAACCACAGGATCGCGGCCGGAACCCAGGCCACCGAAGGAAGACTCTGCAGCCCGGACAAGAACGGCCCGATCGCTGAGCGCACCACTCGCACCTTCGCCACCACCAGGCCCAGCGGCGTGGCGATCACGATCGCGATCAGGAAGCCGAGCACCGCGCGGTGGACCGAGGTCCAGATGAACCCGAACGCCTCCGCGTCGGTGATCCGGCCCCACAGCTCCGCCCAGACCGCCGCCGGCGCGGGCAGCTGGTACTCGGGCCAGAAGGCGGCCGCCCACAGGCACTGCCACACGACGACCAGGAGGACCAGGAACGCGACCGGCGGCACGACCGCCCACAGGAACCGGCGCAGTTTCCCTTGCCCCTGAACGGTGTCCGGCGGGGTGTCGAGCGCGTCGAGCCCGGCTTCGACCTTCGCGTCGAGGTCGTCAAGCTGCGGCATGGCTGGAAATCACCTCACGCAGCCTTTGGTTGATTTCGTCGATGGTGCTCAGTTCGTCGGCGTTGTCGAGGTCCTCGACCTGCCACTCCTGCACGACCCGGCCGGGCCGCGAGGACAGCAGCACCACGCGCTGGCCGAGACGCACGGCTTCGCGCACGTCGTGCGTCACGAAGACCACGGCCGCGCCCGTGGAGCGCCACACCCGCAGCAGCTCGCCCTGCAGCACGTCGCGCGTGATCGCGTCGAGCGCCGAGAACGGCTCGTCCATCAGCAGCAGCGGCGGAAGCGAATCGTCGGACGTGTGCAGCGCCGACGCGAGCGCGCGGGCCAGCGCGACGCGTTGCCGCATACCGCCCGAAAGCTCGTGCGGGCGTTTGCTGCCGACGCCTTCGAGCCGGACCAGCTCCAGCAGCTCGCCGATGTGGTTCTTGCGGGCCGACCGGGGCACCCCGGCCAGCCGCAGCGGCAGCTCGACGTTCGCCGCCGCCGTCAGCCACGGCATCAGCGCGGCTTCCTGGAACATCACCGCCGGGCGCGAGCTGTTCAGCTCGATCTCGCCCGAGGACGGTTTGTCCAGTCCCGCCACCAGGTTCAGCAGCGTGGTCTTGCCGCAGCCCGACGCGCCGAGCAGGCAGACGAACTCGCCAGGGGCCACGTCGAGGTCGACCCCGCCGAGCGCGACGACGCCGCGCTGGCCCTGGCCGAAGCTCTTGTGCACCCCGGACAGCCGCACGGCGTGCTCGATCGCGGGCTGCACCGTCGGATCCTCCAGCGTGGCGGTCATCGTGCTCGCCTGCCTCTCTCGGTCGTCGGGGGTGGTTACTTCTTGTCCAGGCCGGCGGCGCTCACCGTCGGCTTGCCGGCCTGGGTGAGCACCGCGTTCAGCGAAGTCAGGTCGAAGAACCCGTTCACCTTGGGAGCCGTCTTGACGATCCCGGCCGTCACCTGGTCCTGCGCCAGCTGCGGGAACGTCGAGGCGATCGGGTCGGTGGTCAGTTCGATGTTCTTGAAGGAACTGTCGAGCACCGGCTGCGAAAGCGCCGAGCCGGTCAGGGACTTCAGCTGCCGGTTCACCGCGGCCTTGGCCTCGGCCGGGTCGGACGCCGCGAGGTTGTTCGAGTCCAGCACGGCCTTCAGCACCGCCTGCACCGTCTGCGGGTGCTCGTCGAGGAACTGCTTGCGCACCACGATCACCGTGGTCGGGAACTGCCCGTTCGGCCACAAGGACTTCTCGTCCACCAGCACCTTGGCGCCGGCTTCACTGACCAGCCGCGAGGACCACGGCTCGGGCAGCCAGGCGCCCGCGATCGCGCCCTTCTTGAACTGGTCGAGGGTGACCGAGTTGTCCTCGTTCTGCACGTTGACCCCGGTCAGCTTCTGGTCCGAGATCCACTTCTTGAGCGACACGTCCTGCGTGTTGCCCGCCTGCGGGTCGGCGATCGTCTTGCCCTGCAGGTCCTGCGGAGTGTTGATCTCCGGCTTGACCACGAGCTGCGCGCCGCCGGAGGTGGCGCCCGAGATCAGCCGCACCGTTTCCCCGTCGGACTTGGAGAACGCGTTGATCGCCGGGCCGGAGCCGATGAACCCGATGTCCACGGAACCGCCCAGCAGCGCGGAAACCTCGTCCGGGCCCGCGTTGAACTTGGTCGGCGTGAGCTTCGTGCCGCTGCCCAGTTCCTGGGTGAAGTAGCCCTTGTCCAGTCCGATCAGCGCCGAGGCGTGCGTGACGTTCGGGAAGTACGCCAGCCGCACCTCGGTAGCCGGGGTGCCGGTGCCGGTCGCGGCCGACGACGAGTCACTTCCGCTGTCCGCCCGGGAACACCCGGTCACCACAGCCAATAACGCCAGCGCCATCGCTGTGGCTCGGGTGGTGCGTCGCACGATCTTCACGGACGGGCCTTTCTGTTCAGGGACCGGGGGAAACAACGTCGCGGTCGGAGCGGAGCACCGGCAGGGGTGCGCCGACCAGACCGGCCGCCAGCGTGGTGCCGTCGGACGGGTCGATCACCAGGAACGCCCCGCTGCGGCGGGAAACGGTGTAGTCGTCGACCGGGAGCTGCTCCGAGGTACGGAGCCGGGCCTGGCCGATTTCGTTGAGCTGCAACGCTTCCGGCGAGTCCACACTGGACAGTTTCTGCTCGTCGAAGCGCGAGGTGAGCTCCTCGACGAGAGCCTGCACGGTGCGGGCGCCGTGTTTCACGAGCACCCGCGCGCCGGGCTTGAGCGGTTTTTCCGACAGCCAGGCCAAAGTGGCGTCCAGCTCGTCGGTGGGCACCGGGGCCTCGGCCGCCGCGGCGATCACGTCACCGCGGGAGATGTCGAGGTCGTCCGCCAGTACCAGGGTGATCGAACGCCCGGCCGCGGCCTCCGGCAGTTCGCCGTCGGCGGTGTCGATGCGCTCGACCGTGGTGCGCAGGCCCGCGGGCAGCACGACCACCTCGTCGCCCTGGCGGACGGTGCCCGCGGCGACCTGGCCCGCGTAGCCGCGGTAGTCCGGGTACTCCGGGGTGCGCGGGCGGATCACGTACTGCACCGGGAACCGGAACGGCACGTCGTGCGGGTCCGGGGCGGCTGGCACGTTCTCCAGGTGGTCCAGCAGCGTCGGGCCGCTGTACCAAGGGGTTTTGCCCGAGCGATCCACCACGTTGTCGCCGACGAGCGCGGAGACCGGGATGGTCAGCACCGAGCCGGGGGCGTAGCCCAGCGAAGTGGCGTGGTCGGTGAACTCCTTCGCGATGACCCGGAAGGTCTCCTCGTCGTAGTCGACGAGGTCGATCTTGTTCACCGCCAGCACCAGCTGCGGCACGCCGAGCAGCGCCAGCACCGCGGCGTGGCGGCGGGTCTGCTCGATCACGCCCTTGCGCGCGTCCACCAGCAGGATCGCCAGCTGCGCCGTGGACGCGCCGGTGACCGTGTTGCGGGTGTACTGCACGTGCCCCGGGGTGTCGGCGAGCACGAAGGACCGCTTGGGGGTGGCGAAGTAGCGGTACGCCACGTCGATCGTGATGCCCTGCTCACGCTCCGAGCGCAGCCCGTCGACCAGCAGCGAAAGGTCCGGAGTGGACAGTCCGCGGTCGACGCTGGCGCGGGTGACCGCGTCGAGCTGATCGGCCAGCACCGATTTCGTGTCGTACAGCAGGCGCCCGACCAGGGTGGACTTACCGTCGTCCACGCTGCCGGCCGTCGCCAGCCTCAGCAAACTCGACATCAGAAGTAGCCCTCCCGCTTGCGGTCCTCCATGGCGGCCTCGGAGAGCCGGTCGTCGGCGCGGGTGGCCCCGCGCTCGGTGAGCCTGCTCGCCATGACCTCGGCGATGACCTCTTCCACCGTGGTGGCGGTGGATTCGACGGCACCGGTGCAGGATCCGTCGCCGACCGTGCGGTAGCGCACCGACAACTCCTGCACCTCCTCGCCTTCTTTCGGACCGCCCCACGGACCCTCGGTGAGCCACATCCCGTCGCGCCGGTAGACGGTGCGCTGGTGCGCGTAGTAGATCGAGGGCAGCTCGACCTTTTCGCGCGCGATGTAGTTCCACACGTCGGCTTCGGTCCAGTTGGACAGCGGGAACACGCGCACATGCTCCCCCGGACGGTGCCTTCCGTTGTAGAGGTTCCACAATTCGGGACGCTGGCGCCGCGGATCCCACTGGCCGAACGCGTTGCGCAGGCTGAAGATCCGCTCCTTGGCGCGGGCGCGTTCCTCGTCACGGCGGCCGCCGCCGAACACGGCGTCGAACTTGTTGGTGGTGATGGCTTCCAGCAGCGGCTGGGTCTGCAGCGGGTTGCGGACGCCGTCGGGGCGCTCGGTGAGCCGCCCGTCGTCGATCCAGTCCTGCACCTTCGCCACGATCAGCCGCAGGCCGTACTTTTCCACGACGTGGTCGCGGAAGGAGATGACCTCGTCGAAGTTGTGCCCGGTGTCCACGTGCAGCAGCGCGAACGGCACCGGGGCGGGCCAGAAGGCCTTGATCGCCAGGTGCAGCAGCAGGGTGGAGTCCTTGCCGCCGGAGAACAGGATCACCGGCCGGTCGAACTCGCCCGCCACCTCCCGGAAGATGTGGATGGCCTCGGACTCCAGTGCCGCCAGGTTGTCGGTGGCCGCGTCGGTCGCGGGGGCTTCCAGAGTGGTCATCCCTTCCTCCTGGTTTGTGTGGCCGTCAGCTGGCACCGCTGCGGGTTTGAATCGGCGGAGTCGCGCGTAAGGGCGTCCGTTGAGGGTGGCGGTGGGAGACGGGTGGGCGGTTCCTGGCGAGGACAGCGCCGACGCTGTGAATTGGCATTCATGAGGAGGCGATCCCACAGTCAGGGGCCGCCTCAGGTTCCGCCACCCGCACCGCTTCGCAAGCCACGATTCGGACCTTCTTTCTCAGCCGTGCAGGCCGCACTCGGTCTTCGTTTGCCCGGCCCAGCGGCCGCTGCGGGGGTCCGCGCCCGGCGCGACCTTCGCGGTGCAGGGCGCGCAGCCGATCGACAGGTAGCCCTCGGACACCAGCGGGTTCTCCAGCACGCCGTGCTCACTGATGTAGCTGTGGAACTCCTCGTCGGTCCACGGCGCGATCGGGTTGATCTTCACCAGGCCGTTGCGGTCGTCCCAGGTGACGATCGGAGTGTTCGCCCGCGTCGGCGCGTCCACCCGGCGCACTCCGGTGACCCACGCCGAGTAGCCCGCGAGCGTTTTGCGCAGCGGGATCACCTTGCGCAGATGGCAGCACTGGTTCGGGTCACGGTCGTGCAGCTTCGGGCCGTACTCCGCGTCCTGCTGGGCGACCGTCTGCTCCGCCTGGGCGTTCACCACCCGGATGTCCGGATACACCGTGGCGACCGCGTCGCGCGTGCCGATGGTCTCGGCGAAGTGGTAACCGGTCTCCAGGAACAGAACGTCCACATCGGACTTCACCTGGGTCGCCAGGTCGATCAGCACCGCGTCCTGCATATTGGAGGCAACGATGAGATCGTCGCCGAAGGTTCCCACGGCCCATTCCAGCGCCTCGAGCGCGCTCGCGTCCGCGAGCTCCTCGGATGCCTTGTCCGCCAACGCTTTCAGATCTTCCTTGGAGGTGGCCGTGGTCATTTCGCTCCCTCGGGTAGCTGGATTCCCAGGAAATTCACAGTGAAGACTCGCCTGCAGGCAGAACAAAGCCAGGACTCGTTCTCTTCCGGGCGGAGGTCTTCGTCACCGCAGAAGGGGCAGTAGAACGGCGTGGCGCGTTCGCTCATCGCAGGTCGGACTCCTCGGCCCGCGCGACCCACTGAGCGAAGCGCTCGCCGTCCTCGCGCTGCGTGTGGAAGTTGCGCACGACGCGCTCGACGTAGCCGACCAGCTCGTCCGCCGTCACCTTGTGTCCGCGCAGCTTCCGGCCGAACCCGGCGTCGAGACCGAGCCCGCCGCCGAGGTGCACCTGGAACCCCTCGACCTGCTCACCGGCGTCGGTGGTGACGATCTGGCCCTTGAGCCCGATGTCCGCGGTCTGGATGCGGGCGCAGGAGTTCGGGCAGCCGTTGAGGTGCACGGTGACCGGGGTGTCCACATCGGACTGGATGTCGGCGAGGCGTTCCTCGAGCGCGGCCACCAGCTCCTTGGCGCGGGCCTTGGTCTCCACGATCGCGAGCTTGCAGAACTCGATCCCGGTGCAGGCCATCACGCTGCGGCGCCACGGGGTCGGCTCGGTGGGCAGCCCCAGCTCGGCCAGTTCCGCCTGCAGCCCTTGCACTTCCGCCTCGGCCACGTCCAGCACGACGAGCTTCTGCAGCGGGGTGAGCCGCACGCGGCCGGACCCGGCGCGCTCCGCGGCCTTGGCGACCGCCAGCAGCGTGGAACCCGAGACGCGGCCCGCGATCGGGGCGGCGCCGACATAGAACTTGCCGTCCTTCTGCCGGTGCACGCCGACGTGGTCGCGCTGGACCTTCGGCGCCTCCGGCGCGGGGCCGTCGATCAGCTTGCGCTTGAGGTACTTCTCCTCCAGCACCTCACGGAACTTCTCCGCGCCCCAGTCCTTGACCAGGAACTTGATCCGGGCGCGGGAGCGCAGCCGCCGGTAGCCGTAGTCGCGGAAGACCGAGATGACCCCGGCCCACACCTCGTGCACCTCGTCGCGCGGGACCCAGGCGCCGAGGCGCTGGCCGATCATCGGGTTGGTGGAGAGCCCGCCGCCGACCCAGACGTCGAAACCGGGGCCGTGCTCGGGGTGCTCCACGCCGACGAACGCCACGTCGTGGATCTCGTGCGCCACGTCCTGCAGGCCGGAGACCGCGGTCTTGAACTTGCGCGGCAGGTTCGCGTACTCGGGCTTGCCGAGGTAGCGCTCCTGGATGTCGTGGATCGCCGGGGTGCCGTCGATCACCTCGTCCTCGGCGATGCCCGCGAGCGGGGAGCCGAGGATGACGCGCGGGCTGTCGCCGCAGGCGGTCATCGTGGTGAGGCCGGCGCCTTCCAGCTTCTCCCAGATCGTCGGCATGTCCTCGATCCGGATCCAGTGGTACTGGATGTTCTGCCGGTCGGTGATGTCCGCGGTGTCCCGCGCGTAGGTCTGCGAGACCTCGCCGATCACGGCGAGCTGCTGGGTGGTCAGGTCACCGCCGTCGATCCGGACCCGGAGCATGAAGTACTCGTCGTCCAGCTCCTCCGGCTCGAGGGTGGCCGTGCGGCCGCCGTCGATCCCGGGCTTGCGCTGGGTGTAGAGGCCGTACCAGCGGAAGCGGCCGCGCAGGTCGCCGGGGTCGATCGAGTCGAAGCCGCCGTGGGCGTAGATGTTCTCGATCCGCGCGCGCACGTTGAGCGGGTGGTCGTCCTTCTTCGAGCGCTCGTTCGGGTTGAGCGGTTCGCGGTAGCCGAGCGCCCACTGGCCTTCGCCACGGCGCTGCTTGACGCGCTGGGCGCGGGGGGTGGAGCTGTCGCGCGTCGGCGGTGCCATGTGGTGTCCTCCGGAGTTCGGCGAGGACGTCGGCGCGCATGAATGCCCAGGTCACAGCTGTGGTGGGGAGGCAGTCCGCGCGTCCGGCGCCCGCTTCTGGTGAGTGGTGGTGGCGGGTGGCGGCGTCAGTGGGACGTGCGGCACAGTGCGCTGGCGACACGACGGAGATCGACGTGGCGGCGGGCCACGAGGAGCACTCCGGCATAAGTCACGTCACCAGCGTGCCACGTGCCCACAATGTGGTCCAGCTTCGCTCAGGTGCTGGGATGAGCGTCACCTTCTCTGGGACGCCGGGCGATCAGGGACAATGGAGCACGTGTTCGGGATCTACGTCCATGTGCCGTTCTGCGCCACCCGCTGTGGCTATTGCGATTTCAACACCTACACGGCGGGTGAGCTCGGCAGCGCCGCGTCGCCGCAGTCGTGGCTGGACGGGTTGCGCCGCGAGTTGGAGCTGGGCGTGGGCCAGGTGGGTCAGCGGCCCGCCGAGACCGTGTTCGTCGGTGGCGGCACGCCTTCCCTGTTAGGCGCGAAGGGCCTCGCCGACGTGCTCGACGCGGTGCGTGGCACCTTCGGTCTCGCCGAGGGCGCGGAGATCACCACGGAATCCAACCCCGAGTCCACCTCGCCGGAGTTCTTCGCGGGCCTGCGCGAGGCGGGGTACACGCGGATCTCACTGGGAATGCAGTCCGCGGCCACGCATGTACTCAAAGTGCTCGACCGCGTGCACACGCCGGGCCGTCCGGTCGACGCGGCGAAGGAAGCGCGCGCGGCGGGCTTCGAGCACGTGAACCTCGACGTCATCTACGGCACGCCCGGTGAGCGGGTGGACGATCTGCGGGCTTCGCTCGACGCTGTGTTGTCCGCGGGGGTGGACCATGTCTCCGCGTACTCGCTGATCGTCGAGGACGGCACGGCGATGGCGCGCCGGGTTCGCCGCGGCGAGCTGCCGATGCCGGACGAGGACGTGCTCGCCGCGTATTACGAGCTGATCGACGAAACGCTGTCGGCGGCAGGGCTCACCTGGTATGAGGTCTCGAACTGGGCGTCTTCGGATGACGCGCGCTGCCGGCACAACCTCGGGTACTGGCGCGGCGGTGACTGGTGGGGCGCCGGGCCGGGCGCGCACAGCCATGTCGACGGCGTGCGGTGGTGGAACGTCAAGCACCCGGCCAAATACGCGGCGCTGCTCGCCGAAGGGAAGTCGCCGGAGGCGGACCGCGAGGTGCTCACCGACGACGACCGGCACCTCGAGCGGATCATGCTCGAGCTGCGCCTCGCGGAAGGGCTTTCGCTCGACGCGCTCGACGGCGTTGGCGTGAAGGAAGCGGGGACCGCGGCTTCCGAAGGTCTGCTCCAGGCGGCCGCGCTCGACTCGGGGCGTGCCGTGCTCACCGATCGCGGGCGGCTGCTCGCGGACGCGGTGGTGCGGCGGCTGGCCGGATAATCAGCAGCAGTCGTCGCCGCGCCACGCTTGGCGGCCTTCGTTGACCGCGGCGACGGCGATCACGAGCGCGACGAGCGGGTCGGCCCACCACCAGCCGAGGAGGCTGTTGAGGAGCAGGCCGATCAGCAGGACGCCGGAAAGGTAAGTACAGAGCAGGGTTTGCTTCGAGTCGGCTACGGCGCTGGCCGAGCCGAGTTCGCGGCCCGCGCGGCGCTGGGCGCGGGAAAGCGCGGGCATGATCACGAGCGATACGGCGGCCAGCACGATGCCGACGGTGGAGTGCCCGGCGTACTCGGTGGTGGCCAGCGAGCGGATCGCGTCGGCTGTCACATAGGCGGCGAGCGCGAAGAACGAGACGGCGATGATCTTCAACGCGGTGCGCTCGCGGGCCTCGGGGTCGGGGCCGGAGAACTGCCAGGCGACCGCGGCGGCCGACGCCACCTCGATCACCGAGTCCAGGCCGAAGCCGATCAAGGCGGTCGAGGAGGCCGAAGACCCGGCGGTGATCGCGATGACCGCTTCGACGATGTTGTAGGTGATCGTCGCCGCGACGAGCCACCGGACGCGTCGTGCCAGCACGGCTCGGTCTGTCATGTGGCTCGGTCTGTCATGTGGGTTGCTCTGTCATGTGTCGAGGCAGGGCTGGGTCGTGTCGACCGCGAGCACCACGCGGGCCAGTTCGCTGAGCGCCTTGGCCAGGTGCGGGTCGGCGAGGGCGTAGCGGACCTGGCGGCCTTCGTAGGTGGCGAGGACCAGGCCGCAGCCGCGGAGGCAGGCCAGGTGGTTGGACACGTTCGACCGGGACAGCCCGAGTTCCGCGGCGAGGGCCGCCGGGTAGCTGGTGCCGTCGAGGAGTGCGACGAGGATGCGGCAGCGCGTCGGATCGGCCAGCGCCCTGCCAAGCCTGGCCAGCGCGTCGCCCCGGGTTTCACACTTCAGCACGGGGGGAACAGTACAGCGGAGGCTGAACTGTGGGAAGGGGGTGCCGTGGGTGGGGTG
>NZ_VMNW02000035.1 GCF_007713735.2 Amycolatopsis acidicola
GCCAAAAGCCGATACCGAGAAAGCGCTTTCACAAGATCGTTTAGGCTCTCCTCCCGTGACGACCCTGTTGATCTACGCCGGGCCGGGGGACGCGGCCGGGGCGGGCACCAGGACCGGCGGGGTACCGCTCGTCCCGCCGGGTTTCACGTGGCCCCACTGCGATTCCTGCGCCGCGCCGATGCTCTTCACCGCACAGATCCGCACCACCGCCGAGGCGACCATCGCTTTGTTTCTCTGTCGACACAATGCCCGGGCTTTTCGGTTCGCCACCTACCGCGTTGCACCGGCGGCCGCGCCGGGGGCCGTCCTGTCGGACGTCTCCGCCATACGCATGGTCGAAGTCGCGAGCAGCTACGAAGAAGCCTGCGACGCCTGGCCACGCCGACGCGACGTGCTGGGCCAACTAGGCGGATCGCCCGCCTGGTCGAGCCACGACGAAACACCCACCTGCGCCGAATGCGGCGAAACCATGGACTTCCTCGCCCAGCTCGAGACCAACCTCGAACCGCGCCTCCAGACCCACGTCGGCACCCGCCTCGACACCGGCCGCGAGACCAGCCTCGAAACCAACCCCGACACCAACCTCGCAACCCGTCGCCAGACCAACCCCGAAACCAACCTCGAACCCGACCTCGAGACCCACGGAAACACCGGCCGCGCCTACATCTTCGCCTGCCCGCACTGCCCCGAAACGGCCTGCCGCTACCAGCGCTGATCAGCCGTCAACGCGTCGAACGGGTGCGCGTACCCGGGCCCGGCCGGAACACGCCCGTCCGAGGTCCGGCGGAACAGGTACCAGCGCTCATCCCGCCCCAACCGGAGCTGGAGGTCGCCCCGGGTGACCCTGTTACGCCAAACCTTTGTCTCCCCAGGGAAATCCTCCACCGCGGCACGGGCTTCGGCCAACGACATTCCCGGCGGCTGCCACGTCTCCCGAAGCGCGGCCAGGCCACCGCTGCCCGCGGCGCGCCACGCAGCCGCCCACCGGCGGAGCTCGGCGACCGGCATCCCCGCGGCCGAGGCCAGCTGACGGACATCGCCGCGGGCGGCTCGGCGCGCCAGATCCTCTTCCGCGGTAAGGGAAAACCCGGCCATACCACCCAACAGGTCATAAGCGTGCGCAGCCGCGTCCGCCGCCAGCTGCGACAACACCGAGACCTGCAACGAAGACTCCGCCGGCGGCTCCGTCAGCACGACCGGCGGGCCGGGAGCGGCAGGCGCTGGCGGCAGCAGAGGCACCGCCGCAACCCGGCGCGCGAAAGCATCCCGCGGCGACAACCCTTGCTCGACAGGAACATCCCGGACCTGCGCGGGCCGCCGCCGACGCGCCCGCAGCTCCCGCAGCAACGGCTCCCGCGCCCGCCCGCGCAACAGGAACAACACGAACGGATCGGCATCCACCTCATCCGCGACCAGGTAACACACCGCGGCGGAATGCTTGCAGGGATCGGCCGAATCCGGGCACGAACACCGCGGCCGCAACTCACCCGGCCCCGGCAGCAGATCCCCGGCCAGCTCCTCCGGCAACTCCCCGTCCAGCAACGCGGCCGCATGCCCGATCCGCGCGACCACCTTGTCCAGCAACACTTCCCACTGTTCCGCGGAAAAAACCCGCACCCGCACAGTGACCCGGTACGGCACGGAACGGCTCCCCTGCACCCACGCCCGCACTTCGCCCGCCGTCACGTCGAGCGCGCTCACCCGTCCTTTGCGCGCGTACGTGCGCCCGCGCGGCAACCGGTTCGGGTCGAGTTTCGCGCGGCCTTCGAGCGCCTCCGCCCACGCCCGACCCCACCAGGTCAGGCCGAAATTCCGGCGCGGGGTCACGACTCTCCGAGCCGCACCAGGTCGGCCAGCTGTTCGTCGGACAGCTCGGTGATCCAGTCCTCACCCGCGCCGACCACCGACTCGGTGAGCCCGCGCTTGCTTTCCAGCACCGCCGCGATGCGCTCTTCGAGCGTGCCCTCCGCGATCAGCCGGTGCACCTGCACCGGCCTGTCCTGCCCGATCCGGTAGGCCCGGTCCGTCGCCTGATCCTCCACCGCGGGATTCCACCACCGGTCGTAGTGGATCACGTGCGTGGCCCTCGTGAGGTTCAGCCCGACGCCACCTGCCTTGAGGGACAACAGGAACACCGGGATATCCCCACCCTGGAATCGTTCGACCAGCTCCTCCCGCCGGCGCGGCGAAGTGGCGCCGGACAACAGCTCGACGGGCAGCCCGCGCTCACCGAGCCGCGTGGCCAGCAGCTTGCACAGCTGCACGTACTGGCTGAACACCAGCACGCTCTCCCCCTCGTCGAGGATCACGTCGAGCAGCTCCTCGAACGCCGCGAGTTTGCCCGAGCGCCCCGTCAGCGGCCCGTCCTGTTTCAAATACTGCGCCGGATGGTTGCAGATCTGCTTCAGCTCGGTCAGCAGCTTGAGCACCTGCCCGCGCCGCTGCACCCCCTTGGCCTCGCGGATCACCGCCAGGTTCTCCCGCACCACCGCTTCGTACAACGTGGCCTGCTCGGTGGTGAGCGGCACGAACCTGTCCGTCTCCGTCTTGCGGGGCAGCTCCGGCGCGATGTCCGGGTCGGTTTTCTTGCGCCGCAACAGGAATGGCCGGACCGTGGCCGCGAGCCGCTCGGTGCCCGCGCGGTCCCGGTCACGCTCCACCGGGCGCGCGACCGTGCGCCGGAAGTGTTCCAGCGTGCCCAGCAGCCCCGGCGTCGTCCAGTCCAAAATGGACCAGAGCTCGGTGAGCCTGTTCTCCATCGGCGTGCCGGTGAGCGCCACCCTGGCGTCCGCCGGGATCCGCCGCAGCTCCTTCGCCGTGACAGACAAGGGATTCTTCACGTGCTGGGCCTCGTCGGCCGCGATCAGCCCCCAGCCGACTTCCGCCAGCGCCTTCCTGTCCCGGCGCAGCACGCCGTACGTGGCCAGCACCACCTCGTCCGCCGCCACCTCGTCCAGATGCCGCGAACCGCCGTGGAACCGGCGCACCGGAACGTCCGGCGCGAACTTCGCGAACTCGCGCTCCCAGTTGCCCAGCAACGAAGTGGGGCACAACACCAGCGTCGGCCCGGAACCCGGCCGGTGCAGGTGCAGCGAAATCAGCTGGATCGTCTTGCCGAGCCCCATATCGTCGGCCAGGATGCCGCCGAGCCCCAGCTCCGTCATCTTCGCGAGCCACCCGAGCCCCGCCCGCTGATACGGCCGCAGCGTGGCCCGCAACCGGGGCGACGGCTCGACCTCGGCACCCCCTGCCGCGCGAACTCGCTCCAGCAGACCGGACATCGCGGCCGGTGGGGCGAACTCCAGCTGCTCCCCGTCGAGCTCCAGAGTTCCTGTCAACGATGCCGCGAGCGCTTCGGCCGCCGTCAGCGACTGGCCCCGGCGGCGCAGTTTCGCCAGCATTCCCGGATCCACGCGCACCCACTGGCCGCGCAACCGGACCAGCGGCCGCTTCGCCTCCGCGAGCGCGGCGACCTCCTCCTCGCGCAGCTCCTGCCCGCCGACGCTGAGCTGCCACGAGAACTTCAGCAGCTCGTTGAGCCGGAAGACACTGCCGCCCTCGCTGCCGGGCGACGGCGTGGCACCCGCCCGCAGCCGCACGTCGTCGGCGAACAAACCCTTGGGCCACAACACTTCCACCCCGGACCCGCGCAGCGCGCCGCCGAGCAGCTCGACCACCTCGTCGTCACTGAACTCCAGCTCGCTCGGGGTGGCCGCCTCCAGCGCACGCTTCAGCGGCGGCCACGCTTTCGCCCCGCGACGCAGGCCGAGAAGCAGCTGCGCCTCGACCTGCTCCCCCATTCGCGAAAGGACCGCGTCCGGCGCGTCCCACAACGTGGCCGCGTCGATCACCAGGCTCGGGTCCGACACGCTGCGCAACGCGAGCACGCCGACGAAGGTCTCCTCCTCGCGGACTTCCATCCGCAGCATCAACTGCGCCCCGACAGGCTGCTGCGCCTCCAGCCATTCGACATCCGCCGCGTCCAGCAACGTCGGCTCCGGCGCGGCGAACGCCGGGCCGCCCGCGACCATTCGCGCCGCGGGCGTGCGCACCAGCACGTCCGCCGTGGCATCCCACAACGCGCGGATCAACGTCTCCGGTGAGTGCAACCGGATCTTCTTCAACCCCGAAAGCGGCAGCGCATGGGCCTCCGGCGGCAACGCGGCGGCGAGATCCCGCAGCAGCTCCTCGTCCGCCGTCTCGAGTGGACCGACTCGCCAGGCATCCACCCCGGCCGGGGTGGCCGAGGGCAGCACCCGGCCCCGCGCGATCAGGTTCAGCGCCGCCCGCACCGCGGCCGAGAACGCGGCTATCGCGGGGCTGGCCTCGTCCTCCACGGCCAGCAGCCCGGGGATCGCCTCGGCCAGTGGCAGCACCCGCGCGTCCACTTTGCCGCGCCGGAACGCTTTTCCCTTGGGCAGCACCAGCTCGATCGGGCTTTCCCCGGGCACGCCGTCGCCCCACAGCGCGAGGACGCCATCGCGCGGCGGATCGGAGGGCACATAGATGGCCCTGGTTTCGGGGGTCAGCTCCACAGGGCCACGATACGAGGCCCCACCGACATTATCGCGGCAGCCCGAGCAACCGCTCCGCCACGACGTTGCGCAGGATCTGGGTGGACCCGCCGGCGATGCTCAGGCACCTCGTCAGCAGGAACTCGTGCTGGGCCTGCTCGTCGACCACCCCGGAGGGGCCGCGCAGATCCAGCGCCGCCTCCGCGACGGCCTGCCGGTGGGAGACGCCGAGAAGCTTCCGGACGCTGGACTCCGGGCCAGGATCCTGCCCGGCGAGCCGCTTTTCCGTGGCCCGCAGGTCGAGCAGCGCGCACGCGGAGCCTTCGGTGACGAGTGCACCGATCCGCTCCAGCTCGGTCACGTCCGGTTCGAGCCCGTCGAGCAGCTTCTCCACGCCTTCGCCGACCGACGAACCGCTGCCCATCGCCACCCGCTCATTGGCCAGCGTGGTGCGCGCGAGCCGCCAGCCGCCGTTCACCTCGCCGACCACCAGCTCGTCGGGCACGAACACGTTCTCCAGGAACACCTCGTTGAACACGGCTTCCCCGGTGATCTCGCGCAGCGGCCGGATTTCGATCCCCGCGCTGCGCATGTCGACGAGGAAGTACGTGATCCCCTTGTGTTTCGGTGCGTCCGGGTCGGTGCGGGCGAGGCAGATCGCCCAGTCGGCGTCGCGGGCCAGCGAGGTCCACACCTTCTGCCCCGACAACGACCAGCCACCGTCCACTTTGGTCGCTTTGGTGCGCAGCGACGCGAGGTCCGAGCCCGCGCCCGGTTCGCTGAACAGCTGACACCACACGATGTCCCCGCGAAGCGTCGCGCCGACGAACCGCTCACGCTGGGCGTCCGTGCCATGCTCCAGGATCGTCGGCGCCGCCCAGGCCCCGATCACCATGTCCGGCCGCTGCACTCCCGCGTGCTCCAACGCGGCATCGATCACCAGCTGCCGTTGCGCGTCGGCGTCGAGCCCATACGGACGCGGCCAATGCGGCATGAGGTAACCGGTTTCGGCGAGCTTCACGCGCTGCTGGTCCGCCGGGAGCGCCGCGATTTCGGCCACCACAGCGGAAACCTCGGGGTCCTCGGTGATTTCGATGTCCAGCCGGCGCCGCACCCCGGACAACGCCAGCTCCGCCGCGCGCCGCCGCCATCGCCCGGACCCGCCGAGCAGCTGCCGCAGCGAGACCGCGCGCCGCAAGTACAAATGCGCGTCGTGCTCCCAGGTGTAGCCGATCCCGCCGAGCACCTGGATGCAGTCCTTCGCGTTGTCCACCGCGGCATCGAGCGCGCCAGCGGCAGCCACGGCAGCGGCCAGCCGATGCCCCGGCGCGCGGGCCGCGTCCCACGCCAGCGCGGACGCCCTTTCCGCGCGGCACAGCATTTCCGCGCAGATGTGCTTGATGGCCTGGAAAGAGCCGATGGGTGAGCCGAACTGTTCACGCACCTTCGCGTACTCGCTCGCCGTGCGCACGCACCAGCCCGCGATGCCCGACGCCTCGGCCGCGGCCAGCGTCGCCGCCAGCTCCTCTACTGGCGGGTCGTCGAGCACGTACTCGTCCGCCACTTCGGCGCCGTCGAGGTCAAGGAAGCCGATCCCCCGGGAGAAGTCGAGCGGCGAGGCCTCTTCGACCGGCCGCGGCGGCAGCAGGAACCACACGCTCCGCCCGTCCAGATCCGCCGCGAGCAGGAGGTGTGTGGAGTCGTCGGCCTCCAGGACCGGACCGGTCCGCCCGCTCAACGAGAGCCCGTTCGGCGTGCGGGTGGCCTTGACCTCGCCGGGCCCGAACGCGACCGCCACCTGCGCGCGTCCTTCGGCCAGCGCCGGGGCGAGTTCGCGGGCCGGTACCGACTCCGGCTGCCTGCCCAGCACGAGCCCGGCCAGTGCCGTCCCGAATACTGGACCCGGCACCAGCGCCGCGGCCGCCTCCTCCAGCCCCGCCGCGAGGTCGACGACCGTGCCGCCCGCGCCGCCCAGCTCGTCGGGCAAAGCGACCGCGAACAGGCCCAGTTCGGCCAGTTCGCCCCGCCGCCCGCTCGCCCAGGACCGGATCGAATCCGCCAGTGCCCGCTGCTCGGGGGTTACCGCGATCACCATGCGGACCACTATAGAACGTGTTTCAGTTTTTCCGAAGGAAGTCCGGCAGGTAAGCTACGCGGTGACAGTGGAACAAGTTTCGGAGCAGGGGTCCATGGCCGGTAAAGCGAAGGTATCCGCCCAGAGCAAGAACGGCGTCGCCGGTGATGAGCTGGGCTCCGCCGCGCAGCGTGACAGGCGCCGGCGCATCATCGACGCCACGCTGTCGCTGGCCTCCAAGGGCGGCTACGACGCCGTGCAGATGCGGGCCGTGGCCGAGAAGGCCGACGTGGCGCTCGGCACCCTGTACCGCTACTTCCCGTCGAAGATCCACCTGCTGGTCTCCGGGCTGGCCAGGGAGTTCGAGCGCGCCAAGGAGAAGATCGAGCGCGGCGCCATCCCCGGCGAGACCCCGGTCGAGCGGCTGAGCTTCGTGCTCACCCGCAACACCAGGATGATGCAGCGCGACCCGCACCTGACCGAGGCGATGGTGCGCGCGTTCATGTTCGCCGACACCACCGCGGCGGCCGAGGTGGAGCAGGTCGGCACGCTGATGGAGGACATGTTCGCCAGGGCGATGCGGATCGACGACCCGTCCCCGCACGATCGCGCGGTCTTCCACCTGATCGCGGACGTGTGGATGGCTAATCTGGTGGCCTGGGTCACCCGGCGCGCTTCGGCAGCGGACGTGGCGGAGCGGCTGGACCTCTCCGTGCATCTGCTCCTGGACAGGCATATCGCGGAGTGACGCACCCGGGTCACGGATCGTGATCTTGCCTGTGCGCCACCTGTCAACATCCTGAGTATTGCCTGTAGATCACGAAAATCTGCAACCGGCGCGGGGGTGCCGGGCGTTTCATGATCATGAAGCGCTCTGTGGCCGCCAACGCCGTACTGGGAGCGGTCGCGTTGGGCGCGGCCACCATGCTGATCGTTTCGGTCACGCAGAACTCCGGCGCCGTCACCACGGCGAGCGTCGCCGTCGCCGCGCCGGCACCCACCACGAGCGCGGAAGCCCCGTCACTCACCACCCAGAGCACGACGTCGACCACCCCGCCCCCGGCCACGATCTCCGCCGAGCAGGGCGAGGAGATCGCCGAAGCCGTGCAGGCCGCCGCGCGCAAGAGCGTCTCCAGCGCGAAGGTCGGCATGGAGGTCTACGACCGGGAGACCGATTCGGTCGTCACCAGCCTCAACACCAGCCAGCAGTTCAACAGCATGTCCGTGGTGAAGCTGCTGATCGCCATCGACATCCTCGCCAGGGACAACTGGGTACTGCCGTCTCAGTCCACTCAGGACCGGATCACGCGCATGCTGAGCTACTCCGACGACGCGCTGGCCAGCTCCTTCTGGGTTTCCGGTGGGGGCGACGAGATCATCACCCGTGACGTGAAGCTGATGGGCCTCGGCAGCGGCACCAGGGCGCCGAGCACCGAAGGCGAATGGGGCGACACGAAGATCACCGCCGCGGACATGGTCACCGTGTACCGCTACCTCGAGGACCAGGTTCCCCAGCAGGCCCACGATCTGCTGTACAACGCGATGTTCCACGCCGCGACCACCGGCGCGGACGGCACGAACCAGTACTTCGGCATCCCCAACGGGCTGCCCGGCACGGTCTGGGCGATCAAACAGGGCTGGGGCAGCAGCGGTTCCACCGCGTACTACAACACCACCGGCCTGATCGGACAGGACACGCGTTACGTGGCGATCGTGCTGATGTCCGGTTCGCTGGGCAGCTACAGCGCGATGCCCAAGGCGCTGACCAACGCGACGGCGCAGCTCGCGCCCATCTTCAAGACCTGAGAAAGGGGCGCCCGCAACGGCTCAGGCGTGCAGCTTCGGCAGCACGTCGCTGCCGAACACCTGCAGGAACTCCTTCTGGTTCCGGCCGACGTTGTGGATGTAGATCCGGTTGAACCCGGCGTCGACGTAGCGCTGCAACGAGGCGCGGTGCACGTCGGGGTCGGCCGAGATGACCATGCGGCCCTCGAAGTCCTCCTCGCGCACCAGCTTGGCCATCTGCGCGAAGTCGAACGGCGAGCGGACGTCGGCCTTCGGGAACTTCATGCCGCCGTTGGGCCACTGGTCCATCGCGTTGGCCAGCGCCTCCTCGTCGGTCGGCGCCCAGGACAGGTGCACCTGCAGCAGCTTCGGCATCGCGTCCGGGTCCTTGCCCGCCTGCTTCGCGCCCTGGCCGAAGTTGTCGAGGATCCCCTGCAGCTTCTCGATCGACGCGCCCGGCGTGATCAGCCCGTCGGCCAGCTCGCCCGTCTTGCGCGAGGTGTACGGGCCGGCCGAAGCGATGTACACCGGCGGCGGGGTGCCCGGCAGCGTCCACAGCCGGGTGGTGTGCAGTTTGAAGAACTCACCGGAATGCTTGACATCCTTACCGGTGAACAGTTTCCGGATGATCTCGAGCGCCTCGAACATCCGGCGCACCCGCTCCGGCGCCTCCGGCCAGTAGCCGCCGATGATGTGCTCGTTGAGCGCCTCGCCGGAGCCGATGCCCAGCCACGTGCGGCCCGGGTACGTCGCCTCCAGCGTCGCCGCCGCCTGCGCGACCATCGCCGGGTGCAGCCGGAACGAGGGGCAGGTCACGCCAGGGCCCAGGTCCCCAGTGGTGTTCTCGGCCAGCGACGCCAGCACGCTCCACACGAACGAAGCCTCGCCCTGCTGCGGCACCCACGGCTGGAAGTGGTCCGCCGCCATCTGCCCGGAGAACCCGTGCTGCTCGGCCAGCGTGGCCAGCTCGATGGATTCGCGCGGCGAGAACTGTTCCAGCGCCGCCGCCAACCCGATCTGAACGTCACTCACGACCTCATCAACCTTTCCGAAGTGCGTTAACCTACCGATAAGCGCTGATCAACGCTGCCAGCTCGTCCAGCCGTCGCAGGCTCTCCGAGGCGGGCTGCGGGGCGAGCGAGAAGGTCACGCGCTCGGCACCGGCCTCGGCGTAAGCGTCCAGCAACCGCGGGTCCGCCCGGACCGAAGTGGCCGTCACCGGGATCCGGGAATCGCCCAGTAGCGCGAACTGCGCGGGGATCTCGGCCACGTCCGGCACCGCGTTGGGCAGCCAGCCGTCGCCGAGGCGGACGGCACGCGCCGCGGCCGCCGCGCTGTTGCCGCCGACGTAGACCGGCGGTGCGATTTCCGGTTTGGGCCAGGAGAAAATCGGGTCGAAGTCGACGTACTCGCCGTGGAACTCCGCCTTGTCGTTCGTCCAGATTTCGCGCAGCGCGGCGATCCGTTCGTCGAGCAGGACGCCACGGGTGCGCGGATCGGTGCCGTGGTTGCGCATCTCCTCCCGGTTCCAGCCGACGCCGACGCCGTAGACGACCCGTCCGCCGGAGATCAGGCTGAGGCTGGCCACGGATTTCGCCGTGTGGATGACATCCCGCTGGATGAGCAGGCTGATCCCGGTACCGAGGGTGAGCGTGGACGTGACGGACGCGGCGGCGGCGAGCGCGACAAATGGGTCCACAGCGCGGAAATACGGCCTCGGCAGCTCGCCACCGGCCGGATACGGACTCTCCCTGCTGACCGGGATGTGGGAGTGCTCGGCGAGGAGCAACGCGTCGAAACCGCGCTCCTCCATGGCTTTCGCCAGTTCGGGCACCGGCATTCCCTCGTCGGTGCCGAAGGTGGTGATCCCGAGTTTCACAGGTCCCTCGCCAGTTCCGCGAGCTCGTCGAGCTTGGTCAGCGTCGCCGACTCCGGACGCGTGGGGAGCATGAACGTCACCCTGTCCACACCCGCCTCGGCGTACTGCTCGAGCAGCTTCCGGTCCCTTCCCGCGCCGAAGATCGTGAACGGCACGTCGGGCCTGCCCTGCTCGGCGAGCCAAGCGCGGACGCGGCGCAGCTCGTCGGGATCGGTGCCCTCACGCGGGAGCCAGCCGTCGCAATGCTTGAGCAGCCTGTTCAGCGCCGCCGGACTCTCGCCGCCGACGTAGATCGGCGGGTGCGGGCGCTGCACCGGCTTGGGCCAGGAGAAAATCGGGTCGAAGTCGATGTGCTTGCCGTGGTACTCGGCCTCGTCCCGGGTCCAGATCGCTTTGAGCGCCTCGAGCTGCTCGTCGATCAGCGCGCCCCGGGTGCGCGGGTCGGTGCCGTGATTGCGCATCTCCTCCCGGTTCCACCCGACGCCGACGCCGAAGACCACGCGGCCGCCGGAAATCAGGTCGAGGCTCGCGACCTCGTTCGCGGTGTGAATGAGGTCCCGCTGGATCAGCAGCGCGACACCGGTGCCCAGCAACAGGTTCTCGGTCACCGAAGCCGCCGCCGCGAGCGCCACGAACGGGTCGAGCGTGCGGTAGTACTTCTCCGGCAGGTCACCGCCGCCCGGGTACGGACTCTCCCGGCTGGCCGGGATGTGCGAATGCTCGGCGAGGAACAGCGAGTCGAAGCCGCGCTCCTCGAGCGCGCGGCCCAGTCGCGCGGGCCGGATGCCGTCGTCGGTCACGAAGGTGGAGATTCCGAACTTCATATGTCAGCGCAACTCCTCTTCCGGACCGCGTATTCCGTGCGGAGGCACTACGCTCGCCGGTGTGAGTGCCCCGGATCTCGACTTCGACCAGGTCTACCGCGAGTCGCCGTACGTACCCTGGGTGATCGGCGAACCCCAGCCCCTGCTGGTCGAGCTGGAAGCCGCCGGCGAAATCCGCGGCGAAGTGCTCGACGTCGGCTGCGGGCCGGGAGACAACGCGACCTTCCTCGCGAGTCGCGGGTACCACGTCACCGGCGTCGACGGCTCACGCACCGCGATCGACCGTGCCCGGGCGAAAACGGACGAAGTGGAGTTCGTGGTCGCCGACGCCACCCGCCTCGACGGGTTCGAGGACCGTTTCGACACGGTGCTCGACAGCGCCCTCTACCACTGTCTCGACGACGACGAGCAGCGCGCCTACGTCGCCGCGCTGCACCGCGCGTGCCGGCCCGGCGCCACCGTGCACGTGTTCTGCCAGGCCGAACAGCTCGCCGGAATGCCGGGCCCGCGCGTGATTCCCGAGGACAACCTCCGCGCGACCTTCACCGTCGCCGGCGGCTGGCGGATCACGCGGCTGGAGAGAGCTTCGTACACCACGTCGATGACCGAGGAGATCCTCGCGCAGATCCACCCGGAGGCCGTGGGGCGGGTGCCGTTGGATGAGCGGGGAAGGTTCTTGATGCCCGTTTGGCAGGTTGCTGTGGAGTGGGTGGCTTTGTAGGTCTTGTTGCTGGGGTGCTGGGCGCGTTGGGTGGCTGGGCCCTTTGGGGGCTGGGCGCGTTGCGGCAGCAACGGACGCGCGTGGCCGCGCTGTGTGCACCCACCCCCGCCCCGATCGCGCAGTGTTCAACGGTCGCCGCACCGCGTCAAGGCGGGAAAGATGCCTTGACCCGGCACACCGACCGCTGAAGAGCGCTGGGGATCGGAACGATGGTGGGGTGTGGTCGTGGGACGGCTCGCTTCGCGTTGCCGGGGCCCGGAGCCAAGCGGACGGGCGCTGGTTGGCCCGGGAGGGATGTTGCGGGAACCCGGCCGCCGACCGCTAGTGTCTCGTGATGCTGTCCGGTTTACGTTGTCGTGTTTGCCCGTGCGGTCGGTGAGTTTGCCCGCCGCGTCACCGAGTTTGCCGGTCCGGTCGCCGAGTTTGCCCACGGCGACAGCGGTCGGCCAACTCGGCGACACCCCGGGCCAACTCGGCGACGCCAGGGGCCAACCCGGCGCCCTGGCAGGCAAACACACCCGCGCGGAAAGACCACAAGATCACGAGACACTAGATGTTGCGCCGGTATTGGCCGCCTACTTCGAAGAAGGCGTCGGTGATCTGGCCCAGCGAGCACACGCGGGCGGCGTCCATCAGCACACCGAACACGTTTTCGCCCCGGGTGGCGGCTTCGCGTAGGGCCTTGAGCGCCTGCTCGGCCTCCGCCTGGTTGCGCTGCTGGAAGTCCGCCAGCCGCGCCAGCTGGGACTCCTTCTCCCCCTCCGTCGCGCGGGCGAGTTCGACCTCGACCTCGTCGTCCTCGGGGTGCGGGTTGCGGAACGTGTTCACCCCGACGATGGGCAGCGTGCCATCGTGCTTGAGCCGTTCGTACAACATCGACTCATCCTGGATTTTGCCGCGCTGGTAACCGGTTTCCATCGCACCCAGCACACCGCCGCGCTCCGAGATCCGGTCGAACTCGGTCAGCACCGCTTCCTCGACCAGATCCGTCAGCTCGTCGATGATGAACGAGCCCTGCAACGGGTTTTCGTTGCCCGACAGGCCCCATTCCTTGTTGATGATCATCTGGATGGCCATCGCCCGGCGCACCGAGTTCTCGCTCGGCGTGGTGATCGCCTCGTCGAAAGCGTTGGTGTGCAAGGAGTTCGCGTTGTCGTACAGCGCGCACAACGCCTGCAGCGTGGTGCGGATGTCGTTGAAGCTCATCTCCTGCGCGTGCAACGAACGCCCCGACGTCTGCACGTGGTACTTCAGCTTCTGCGAGCGCTCGTTCGCGCCGTAGCGCTCCTTCATCGCGGTGGCCCAGATCCGCCGCGCCACCCGGCCCAGCACCGAGTATTCCGCATCCATCCCGTTGGAGAAGAAGAACGACAGGTTCGGCGCGAACTCGTCGATGTCCATCCCGCGCGCGAGATACGACTCGACGTAGGTGAACCCATTCGCCAGCGTGAAGGCCAGCTGCGAGATCGGGTTCGCCCCGGCCTCGGCGATATGGTAGCCCGAAATGGACACCGAGTAGAAGTTCCGCACCCCGTGCTCGATGAACCACTCCTGGATGTCCGCCATCATCCGCAGGCTGAACTCGGTGGAGAAGATGCAGGTGTTCTGCCCCTGGTCCTCCTTGAGGATGTCCGCCTGCACCGTGCCGCGCACGTTGCGCAGCGTCCACTCGCGCAGCTCCTCCGCCTCCTCGGCCGAGGGCTCACGACCGTGCTCTTCCTTGAAGGCGGCCAGTTTCTGGTCGATCGCCGTGTTGAGGAAGTACGCCAGGATGGTCGGCGCCGGCCCGTTGATCGTCATCGACACCGACGTGCTCGGCGCGGTCAGGTCGAAACCGTCGTAGAGGACCTTCATGTCCTCCAGCGTCGCGATGGAAACCCCGGACGTGCCGACCTTGCCGTAGATGTCAGGGCGCGTCGCCGGGTCGTGCCCGTAGAGGGTCACCGAGTCGAACGCGGTGGACAGCCGCTTCGCCGCAGAATCCGCCGACAGGTACTTGAACCGCCGGTTCGTGCGGAACGCGTCACCCTCGCCGGCGAACATCCGGGCCGGATCCTCACCCTCCCGCTTGAACGGGAAAACCCCGGCGGTGTAAGGAAAGTAGCCCGGCAGGTTCTCGCGGCGCAGGAACGAGTACAGCTCACCCTGGTCCATGTAGCGCGGCAACGCGACGCGCGGGATCTTGTTGCCCGACAACGTCTCCCGCCACAGCTGGGTGCGCAGCTCCTTGTCCCGCACCTTGAACACGAGCTCCTCGCCGCGATACGACTCGGCCAGCTCGGCATACTCCGCCAGCAGCTTCCGCGTTTCTTCGTCCACACGCGACTCGGCCTCGGTGAGCAGTTCGCCGATCGCCTCGGTGTCCGCGCCCGCCCGCTCCAGCGCCTTCTTCGCCGCCGCCAGCTGGTCACGCTCACGCACCGCTTCGGCCTGCTCCCGCGTGCGCTGGTGGTAGCCACGCACCGTGTCGGAGATGTCGGCGAGGTAGCGCGTGCGCGAGGTCGGGATGATCGTGCCCGCCCCGGTGGACACCTTGCTCCCGACGTGCGGCAGCGTGCCCGCCGACACCGAAAGACCGCGCTCCGCAAGGGAATCCCGCAGATACTGGTACAGCGCGGTGACCCCGTCGTCGTTGAACTTCGCGGCGCTGGTGCCGAACACCGGCATGTCGTCCGGCGAAGCACCGAACTCCTCGCGGTTGCGCACCAGCTGACGCGCGACATCGCGGCGAGCGTCCTCCGCGCCGCGTCGCTCGAACTTGTTGATCGCCACCACGTCGGCGAAGTCGAGCATGTCGATCTTCTCCAGCTGCGACGCGGCGCCGAACTCCGGCGTCATCACGTACAGCGAGCTGTCGACGTAATCCACGATCCCCGCGTCGCCCTGTCCGATCCCCGGCGTCTCCACGATCACCAGGTCGTAGCCCGCGGCCTTGCACGCCAGGATGGACTCCCGCAGCCCGGTCGGGATCTCGCCGCTCTTCGTCCTCGTTGCCAGGGAACGGAAATAGACCGGCCCGCCGTCGAGGCTGTTCATCCGGATCCGGTCGCCCAGCAGCGCCCCACCACCGCGCCGCCGCGTCGGGTCCACCGCCAGAACCGCGATGCGCACCTTGTCCTGCTGGTCCAGCCGGAAGCGGCGGACGAGCTCGTCGGTGAGCGAGGACTTGCCCGAACCGCCGGTGCCGGTGATGCCCAGGACGGGAACGGTGCGCTTGCCCGCCGTCTCGGTGATCGCGTCGAGCCAGTCCTGCGGCAGCTGCCCGCCCTGCAGGCGGGTGATCGTGCGCGCCAGCGCCGGTACGTCCCCCGAGAGCAGCTGGTCGATCGAGCCGACCTGCTCCGCCGCCAGGTCCGTGTCACAGGACTCGATCATCATGTTGATCATCCCGGGCAGGCCCAGCTCGAGCCCGTCGTCCGGGGAGAAGATCCGCGCCACGCCGCGGGAGTGCAGCAGCTCGATCTCCTCGCGGACGATGACCCCGCCACCGCCGCCGAAGACCTTGATGTGCCCCGCCCCGCGTTCGCGCAGCAGCTCGACCAGATAGCTGAAGTACTCGACGTGGCCGCCCTGATAGGCGCTGATCGCCACGCCTTGGGCGTCTTCGGCGATCGCGGCCGTGGCGACCTCGTCGACCGAGCGGTTGTGCCCCAGGTGCACGACCTCCGCACCCTGCGCTTGCAGGATCCGGCGCATGATGTTGATCGAGGCGTCGTGCCCGTCGAACAGGCTCGACGCCGTCACGAACCGAACCGGGTGGACGGCCTTGTGCAGAGGAGCGTTCATGGCTCCAAAATACTCGGACTTCCTACTATTTTAAACCCGAGTATCACCGTGACCGAGGTCACCCGTGTGTTACCGCTGGTTGGCGGCCCGCAAGGCGATCCACTGCCGCATCGCGTACTCGACCAACGTGATCAGCGTCTGCTTGGTCGATTCCCGGTCCCGCGCGTCGCAGCGCACGATCGGCACGCTCGGATCGATCGCCAGCGCCTCCCGCACATCTTCGACCTGGTGATGCATCACCCCGTCGAAGGTGTTGACGCCGATGATGTACGGCAGCCCGCGGTCCTCGAAGAAATCGACCGGGGCGAACGAATCGGCGAGCCGGCGGGTGTCCGCCAGCACGACCGCGCCGATCGCGCCGCGCACCAGGTCGTCCCACATGAACCAGAACCGCTGCTGGCCCGGGGTACCGAACAGGTACAGGATGAGATCGGTGTCCAGCGACACGCGCCCGAAGTCCATCGCCACCGTGGTGGTCGACTTGTTGGGCGTCGAATCGAGGTTGTCGATGCCCCGGCTGGCATCGGTCATCATCGCCTCGGTGGTGAGCGGCACGATTTCGGAGACCGACCCGACGAAGGTCGTCTTGCCCGCACCGAACCCACCGGCGACCACGATCTTCGCCGAGGTCATGGTCTGCGGCGCGGCAGGCCGCGGTGCCTTAAAGCCGACGGAGTCCACTCAACACCCTTTCCATCAACATGAGATGCGCCTCGGCGTTGTCGTTGCCGGACACGGTCTTGTGCACGGTGACCAGACCGGCATCGGCCGCGTCACTGATGAGCACCCTCGCCACGCCGACCGGAACCCGCAGCAGCGCTGCGACCTCCGCGACGGACCGAGGTGTCCGACATTCTTCCACGATCGAGTGATGCTCGATCGGGGCCGTACCCGATTGCAAACGGGCGTCGGCACCGTCCTTCACGGAGATCAAGGTCTCCAGTTCCAGCAGGTAGCTGGCTTTCGTGCGACCGCCGGTGAGGGCGTAGGGCCGCACCACGGCGGTCTCCTCCTCACCGAACCCGGGCTCCGGCCGCAGGGGCCCGCTGTTCACCGCGGGCTCGAACAGCCCGGTGCCCGGCGGGGGCTCGAACAGCCCCGTGCCCTGGTTCGGCTCGAACTCCGGCCGCGCCGGTGGCGGCGGCAGGGTTTCGGGCGTGCGCGCCGGCGGGGGCGAGGCCTGCTGCGCGGCCTCGTCCTGCTCCGGAGGCGGGGCCTTGTCGGCCTCGGCCTCCCGGGCTTTCTTCCGCTTCCGGCGGCCGCGCCCCGAATCCAGGGTGAAGCCGTTGAGGACGTCCGCGAAGGTCGCGTCGTCGCCCTCGTCCGGGGGAGGGGAACCGCTCCCGGGTCCCGTGGTCATCGCGGCATCATCCCACCGGTTCGCCGATCAGGGCACCACCGGCGCCCTGCAGCTGTGCCCGCAGTTCCGGCGTGAGGATCTGGCCGACCCGGTCGACGAGCATCGTCATCTCGTAGGCGACCTGACCGATGTCGCAGTTCGGCGCGGCCAGCACCGCGAGGCAAGAGCCGTCGCTGATGGACATCAGCACCATGATGCCGAGCTCCATCTCCACGACGGTTTCGTTGACGGCGCCGGCTTCGAAGCACCGCGCGGCCCCCTGCGTCAGGCTCACCAGCCCCGACGCCACCGCGGCGAGCTGGTCGGCACGGTCGAGCGGCAACCTGTTCGACGCGGTCAGCAACAGCCCGTCGGCGGATACGACCACCGCGTGGGCCACGCCGGGCACACGTTCGGCGAAGTCGTTGACCAGCCAACCGAACTGGTTCTGTTGTGGCTGCGGCGAGCTCATTCACCCTCCATCTTTTCGTGGTCCGGGTCGGCAGGCTGTCCCGTGCGGTGCCGTCCACGCCGGACACCCGCCTGGAAACTGCTCAACCTGCCACGCACGTCCTGCGGATCACGCTGGGTTCTCGGCCCCGACGTGGCCGCGGTGGACGCGCTGCCCGGCATCAGTTGTTCCCCCCGACGTCGACGCGGCAGACCTGCCGCCGTGTAACCCGACGGCCCGGCTTGCGACACGGTCTGCACCGTCCGGAAGCTTTCGTCCGCCTCGAAGGACCAGGCCGAGTCGTCGACAGACGCGGACTGGCTGTACTGCGTGGCTTCCTGCGGCTGCGCGCCTTCTTCGGCGAAGAGGTTCTCCTCCGCGCCCGATTCCGGCTGCTGCCACAGCAAGGCACTCGTCTCGGCTGCGGCGGCGGCATCCTGCCGCGGACGCCGGCGCGGCAACGGCGCCTGGTCGCCCGGCCCCTCGGCCCCCGGCGTGCGCTGCGGCAGCGGGTTGCGTTGGGGTAGCTGTGTTTCCGCCTGCTGCTCCGCCGGGTTCCGCTGCGGCAACTGGGTGTCCGCCTGCTGGGCCGCGGGATTCCGCAGCGGCAGCGGGACTTCCGGTTGCGCCTCGGCCGGACGGCGTTGCGGCAGGCCACCTTCCTGCGGAGCGGCCGGGCGACGCTGCGGCAGCCCGCCTTCGGGCGCCTCGGCCTCCGGCTGGGAAAGCGCTGTCTCCGGTGCCTCCGCGGCGGGAGTCGGCCGCGGCCTGTCCCTCGGCTGCCGCCGGGGCAGCGGCGAAGGCATGCTCTCCGTCGCCTCTGTCTTGGCCGCCGCCGTCTCTTCCGGCTGCGGCCAAGCCTGCCGCTGCGGGAGCCCGGACGCGAGACCACGCTGCGGCGCGGCCGATTCCTGGTGCGGCTGCTGGGTTTCCCCGGGCTTGGCGGCGTGCCGCGCCCGGTTCACGCCCTGCTGGAAGCTGCTCAGCCTGCCGCGGACGTCGGCCGGGTCGCGGACCGGCAGCGGCGGCGCGGCATCGGCCTTGGCGGGCTGCGCCGGCTCCGGCGTCGCGCTGCCGGGCATGAGCTGCTCGCCCCGGCGCCGCCGGGGCAGGCCGGCTTCGGTGAAGCTGCTCGGCTCGTGCTGCGAAACCGCTTGCACCGTGCGGAAACTCTCGTCCGCGGCAAAGTCCCAGCCGGTGCTGACCTTCTCCTCGGACACCTCCGCGGGGGCTTCGTCCGACGCGGCCTCGGAGTCCTGCTCGGACTCGTCGGCCTCGGCCGTCTTCGCCTTCGGGGCAGGCTGCTCGTCGCGGAACCACGCGGAGAGCGTCTCGTCGAAGATCGGCGTGGTCTCGCGGGTGGGCGGCGGCTCGGGCTTGGGCTCTGCCGCTGCCGCGCTCCACCACTCCGTCAGCGCGCCCGCGCTCGTGTTCGCCGCGAACAGCGCGGCCCCGCTGGGCAGCTCGCCGTCCTCCAGCTGCGCGGGCGGCTCCGGTTCTTCTTGCGGCGGCGCGGCAAACGCTTCCGGCTCGGCGGGCGGAGCGGCGGGCTCCGGCGAGCCGTCGGGCCCGATCGGGCTGAACAGCGCCGTGCCGGACACCTCGAGATCCGACGGGGGCCGCGGCGGCAGCACACCCGAGTGCCCGTTCTGGTTCTGGTTCCACGGGCCCGGGGTGGCCGCACCCTCGCCGAAGCCGGCGGCCGTGGTGCCCGCCAGGCCGGCGAGCCCGCCGGCGCGACCGGCGCCGTTGACCGTGCGCCGGCGCGGAAGCCCTTGCTGCGGCTGGGAAGTCTCGGCCGGGGTCGGCGCGGGCGCCGACGCCTCCGGCAGGTCCATGACCAGCTCCGCCGGCACGGTGACGGTGGCGCGGACACCCACGATGTCCTTGCCGCCGTGCAGGGTGACGCCGATGTGGTGGCGCCCGGCGAGGCGGCCGACCACGAACAGGCCCATCCGCCGCGAGGTGGCGAGGTCGACCGTGGCGGCCTCGGTGAGCCGGGCGTTCGCCTCGGCCACCTCGGCCTCGTTCATGCCGATGCCCTTGTCCATGATGTCGACCAGCAGCCCGCCGCCGTCCGACACCCGGGTGGACACCGTCACCTGCGTTTCCGGAGCGGAGAACGCGGTCGCGTTGTCCAGCAGCTCGGCGACGAGGCGCATCAGGTCGCTGGCCGCGTAGCCGACGATCCGCGCCGTGGGCGGGGTCTGCACCTGAACCCGTTGGTACTGCTCGATTTCCGAGACCGCGGCGCGCAGCACGTCGGCGGTGGAGACCGGCTGGCCGGACCGGCGGCCCGGCTCCGCGCCGGAGAGCACCATCAGGTTCTCGTTGTTGCGCCGCATCCGGGTGGCGAGGTGGTCGAGCTGGAACAGCGTGGCCAGCTGGTCCGCGTCCTCCTCGTCCCGCTCCAGCCGCTCGATCAGCTGCAGCTGCCGCTGCACGAGGCTCTGGCTGCGGCGGGAGAGGTTGACGAACACGCTGGAGTAACCGGTCCGCATCGCGGCCTGCTCGATCGCGAGGCGCAGCGCCTGGCTGTGCACCGCGTCGAAGGCCTTGGCCACTTCGCCGACTTCGTCCTCGGTGCCGACGACGACCGGGGTGACCTCGGCGTTCTGCTCGCGGCCTTCCTGAATGTTCTGCACCGCGGCCGGCAGCTGCCGGTCCGCGACGTCCAGCGCGCTGGTGCGCAGCAGGCGCAGCGAACGCAGCAGCTGGCGGGTGATCAGGAAGACGACCGCGGCGGTGATCACCAGCGCCACGAACAGCAGCACGGCGAGCAGGCCGGCGTCGGTGCCGGAGCTTTCCACCAGGTCCGTGGACGTGCTGGAGAGCTGGTCGCCCAGCCTGCCGCTGACGTCGCGCAGTGAGTTGACGACGTTGGTGGAAGCGCTTCCCCACTGTTCGGCGGAAATCCCGTCCAGCGCGTCCGCGGCGGTGACGCCCTGCGCCGCGAGCACGCTGGAGACGAGCCTGCTGCGGGTGTCGAAGTCCTGGCCGGTGACCGTGCGGTCGAAGTCCTGGCCCTGCCCGCCGGTGGCGGCGGCGCGGAAGTCCTCGAGCCGGTCGGCGAGCCGCACCTCGGCGGTGCGGAGCTGGTTGAGCTGGGTCGGGGTGAGGTTGCCGCGGACGATGCCGTAGCCGACCAGCACCTGGGAGGTCGAGACCTCTTCCTTGGCGACCTGCAGATCGTGCAGCGCGTTCGCGGTGCCGCTCAGCGAGGCGTCGCCCATGCCTGCCACCAGCGAGGTGTCCAGTGACAGCAGCGCGCCGGTCATCGCGGAGTACGCGTCCAGCGCCTGCACCGAGTCCAGCTGGCCGGAGGCGACCTGCTGGCGCACCTCGTTCAGCCGGGCCAGCGCGTTGTTCGCCGCCGTGCCCGGCGCGTCGATCGCGTTGTCCAGCTGGGTCACGCGGTTCGTGTCGGCGCTGATCGGCTGGATCGCCTTGTCCGTCTGCGCCCGCGCCGCGTCCAGCTCCGGCGAGCTGCCGACCGTGCCCTGGGTGAGCAGGTTCGCGGTCTGCGTGCGCTCCTGCTGCAGGGTGTCGGTCAGCGCCCGCACGTCACCGGAGAGCACGACCAGCCGGTCGATGCGCTCGTAGTCGTTGTTGCGGCCGACCTGGTTGGTGATGGTGATGCCACCGAGCACCAGCGCGATCACGATCGGCACCAGCGTCACCGCGGCGAGCTTGACCGACAGCCGCCAGTCCCGCCAGCGCATGACGGCGCGCCATTTCGAGGGTCGTTTCGGCTGCTGGCCCAGCAGCTGTCCGACGGGCACCTGGCCCTGTCCTGCTTCAGTCACGAAAGTGACTCCCTGTCCGGCGTGTTCTGGTGCGCGTCCGTGGCTCGCGGGCGCCGACCGTACGGGAACGGCGACCGCGCGCGGCACGACTCTGCCATCCTTCGCCTCAGCCGCATGGTTCTCCTCGTCACCGGTACAACGACCACGTTGCCTGCCTGTGCGTGCCCGGTCCCCGCCGGCCGCACCTCGCCCGTCCTCACCGGCCCGGCGCCCCGTGCATGATGCGATGTGCAGGACTGCTGGGACAAGATCGGTTACCTTCGATCACGGTGAGTCAACTTGGCCGTGAAAGCGTACACCAATCGGGACCCGGTCGACCGCACCGGAAAAAGTGCTCTCGACCTGCGGGAATACCGGTAGTGACAGGGGGTTGACACCGGGGTCGCCGGGTCACTCGTCCTCCGCCGCGGATCCGGTTACGACACTTCCGGACCACTCCTTACCGCTGTCACCCACACAGCGCAGGGATCGCCTGCGCACCGTCGGAAACTCATACTGAACGTACCGGCCCGGCCGGGGTTACCAGAGAATAACGCCCGATCTCGTGGCTTTTTGGCACTGGGCCAATCATGGCCGTTTTCCGGTGAAATGTCGGTTACCGGAGTGCGTTTCCCGCGTTTTCTCCTGGCCCCGTGAGATCTTGAACATCGTGTAAAAACTTCCATTCCGGCGCCATGATCACAACGTGTCACCGGATTTGCAAAAGCACCAGCAAATTGTCGCCCGATCGGTGCAGAGAGCGCGGCAAACGGCCGGATCCGTGTTCACGGAGTAAGGCCCGGCCTGGCGTCGGAGAGGCGACCCGCCGGTAGTTACAGTGTCGCCTCCAAGGTTCGCCAGCTCGCCGGGAGGCAGCCATGCAGAACGTGGTCCCGAGTAGTTCCACGACCAGAAACCCCGCCGGGGAGACCGGCCAGATGCCGGTCTTGTTCGATACCCAGGACGAGACCCAGCGGGCGAGAAAGCGCATTCAACACGACTACATCGCCATCCAGCGTGGGCCCGAGTTCCAGTCGCTGCGCAGCCGTTTCCGCCGGTTCGTGTTCCCGATGAGCGCTTTGTTCGTGGTCTGGTACCTCGTCTACGTGCTGCTCGCGGCGTACGCGCACGGTTTCATGAGCATCCGGGTCTTCGGCGAAATCAACATCGCGATGATCATGGGCGTGCTCCAGTTCGTGTCCACCGGCCTGATCACCTGGGCCTACCTGCGGTTCGCGAAGCGCAGGCTCGACCCCGAGGTGGACCGGGTGCGGCAGCAGGCAGGAGTCTGACGGATGATCACCACGCTCGCCGCCGAGAGCGAGAAGTCGACCAGCAACCCGATCCTGAACACCGTGGTGTTCGCCCTGTTCGTCGCGATCACGCTGTTCGTGGTCTACCGGGTCAGCAACCGCACCAACTCCCGCTCCGACTACTACGCCGCGGGCAGTGTGTTCACCGGGCGGCAGAACGGGATCGCGCTCTCCGGGGACTTCCTCTCCGCCGCTTCGTTCCTCGGCATCGCCGGTGCGATCGCGGTGCACGGCTACGACGGGTTCCTCTACTCCATCGGCTTTCTCGTCGCCTGGCTCGTCGACCTGCTGCTGATCGCGGAACTGCTGCGGAACACCGGGCGGTTCACGATGGGCGACGTGCTCAGCTTCCGGATGAAGCAGCGCCCAGTGCGCGCCGCGGCGGCCACGTCCACGCTGGTGATCTCGCTGTTCTACATGCTCGCGCAGATGGCGGGCGCCGGCGGCCTGATCGCCCTGCTGCTCAACATCCACGGCGGGTTCGGGCAGGCGCTGATCATCGGCGTCGTCGGCCTGGTGATGGTGGTCTACGTGCTGGTCGGCGGGATGAAGGGCACCACGTGGGTGCAGATCATCAAGGCCAGCATCCTGATCGTCTCCGTCGTGCTGATGACGGTGTTCCTGTTCGGCAAGTTCGGGTTCAGCCTGTCCAACCTGCTGAACACGGCCGCCTACAACAGCCCGATGGGCGACAAGCTCCTCGAGCCCGGCGGCCAGTACGGCGCCAGCGGCACCACCAAGCTCGACTTCGTCTCGCTCGCCGTGGCGCTGATCCTCGGCGCGGCCGCGCTGCCGCACGTGCTGATGCGCTTCTACACGGTGCCGAACTCGCACGAAGCGCGCCGTTCCGTGGTGTGGGCGACGGCCTGCATGTTCGTGTTCTACCTGTGCACGCTGGTGATCGGTTTCGGGGCCACCGCGCTGGTCGGCACGAAGGAGATCAAGAGCGCGCCGGGCGGTGAGAACTCCGCGGCGCCGCTGCTGGCGCTGCACATCGGCGGCACGCTGCTGCTGGGCATCGTCGCGGCGGTCGCGTTCGCGACGATCCTCGCCGTGGTCGCCGGGCTGACCATCACCGCGTCCGCCTCGTTCGCGCACGACGTGTACGCCAACGTGTTCAAGCACGGCAACGCCGACCCGGTGGACGAGGTGAAGGTCGCGCGGATGACGGCGGTGGGCATCGGCCTGCTCGCGATCGTCGGCGGCATCCTCGCCAACGGGCAGAACATCGCGTTCCTGGTGGCGCTGGCCTTCGCGGTCGCCGCGTCGGCGAACCTGTCCACCCTGCTGTACTCGCTGTTCTGGAAACGGTTCAACACGACGGGCACGCTGTGGGGCATCTACGGCGGGCTGATCGCCTGCCTGGTGCTGGTCGTCTTCTCGCCGGTGGTCTCCGGTGAGGCCGATTCGATCATCAAGGGCATCGACTTCCACTGGTTCCCGCTGAAGAACCCGGGCCTGGTGTCGATCCCGTTCTCGTTCCTGTGCGGGTTCGTCGGCACGCTCGTCGGCAAGGACAAGGCCGACCCGCGCAAGCACGCCGAGATGGAGGTGCGTTCGCTCACCGGCATCGGGTCGTGAGAATGGAGCGGTGAGCCACGAACGAATCCACCGCTTCCTCGCCGAGCACCGGCCGCCGACGCCCTGTCTGGTCGTCGACACCGAAGAAGTCACCGCGCGCGTGCGGGAGTTCGCTTCAGGACTCCCGCACGCGCGTTTGCGTTACGCGGTCAAGGCGAACCCGGAGCCGGCGGTGCTGCGCGCGGTGCTCGCCGCGGGCGGCGGGTTCGACGTGGCGAGCCCGGCGGAGGTGACGGCCTGTCTCGACGCGGGTGCCGCGCCGGAGGTCTTGTCCTACGGCAGCACGATCAAGAAGCCGGCCGACATCGCGTTCGCTTTCGGCTGTGGGGTAAGGGAATTCACCACGGACGCGGCGTCCGATGTGGACCATCTCGCCGAGCACGCCCCGGGGTCGGCGGTGTCGGTGCGGGTGCTGGTGGACGCCCCGGCTTCGGCGACCCCGTTCGGCCGTAAGTTCGGCTGCGCGCCGGGGGAAGCGGTGGCGCTGCTGACCAAAGCGGCCGAACTCGGCCTCGACCCCGCCGGGCTGGCGTTCCACGTCGGTTCACAGCAGCTGGACGTCACGGCGTGGGAGGCCGGGATCTCCACCACGGCAAAGCTTTTCGCCGAGCTTGCCGCCGCCGGGATCAAGCCGCGGTGGCTGAACATCGGCGGCGGGTTCGGGCACTCCTACCGCGAAAGCGCGCCCCCGCTGAGCGCGTACTTCGCCGCCGTCCGCGGCGCGCTGGACGCGTACTTTCCTGATAGCGCACCGGAACTCGTGCTGGAGCCGGGCCGGGCGATCGTCGCCGGCGCCGGCCTGATCCGGACCGAGGTCGTGCTCGTCGCCTGGCGCGGCGAGCATCGCTGGGTGTACCTCGACATCGGCCGGTACAACGGCTTGGCGGAGACGGAGAACGAAGCGATCCACTACCGCCTCGACGCCGCCGGCGAGCGGGGGCCGGTCGTGCTCGCCGGGCCGACGTGCGATGGTGACGACGTGCTGTACCAACACACCCCCTGCGAACTGCCGCTCGCACTGGCCCCGGGCGACCGGCTCGACATCCTCGACGCCGGCGCGTACACGGCCAGCTACTCCTCGGTGTCGTTCAACGGGATCGAGCCGCTGCGGACGTACTGCCTTGACTGAGGTGGGGGCGTTCGCCGGCCGCCACGTGCTGGCCGAACTGGACGGGATCGCCGCGAACCTGCTGGACGATCCGGCGTTCCTGCAAGAGACGCTGGCCACCGCGGTGACCGAAGCCGGGGCGACGGTGTGCGAAGTGGTGGCGCACCGCTTCGCGCCGCACGGCGTCACTGTGCTGGCGCTGCTGGCCGAGTCGCACGCGTCGATCCACACCTATCCCGAGATCGGCGCTGCCTTCGCGGATGTGTTCACCTGTGGCGCGAAAGCCGATCCGGAAAAGGCCATCCGGTTGCTGGCCGAGGCGCTGGGCACCGATTCGGTGCGGATGTCGGCCGTCGAACGCGGGAAGGTGCGTGGCTGATGCGGATCGAGGAGCCACTCGGCCCCGGGCTCACCCGGCTCTGGGAGGTCGGGGAGGTGCTGTGCGAACTGCGCACGGACTTCCAGCAGCTGGTGATCGGCCGGACCGCGCAAGGCATTTCGCTGTTCTGCGACTCGGAACGGCAGAGCACCGAAGCCACCCAGCTCACCTACCACGAGGCGCTGATGGTGCCGCCGATGCTGCTCGCCGACCGGCTGCGGCGGGTGCTGATCATCGGCTCCAGCGAGGGTGTGGCCAGTCAGCTCGCCGTGGCCGCGGGCGCGGAAACCGTAGACCACGTGGACATCGACCGGGCGGCGGTGCATGCGTGCGCCGAGCATCTGCCGTACGGCTACACGCCGGACGAGCTGGCGGCGGCCGAACGCGGTGAGGGGCCGGTGCGCGTCCACTACCGGGACGGCTGGGAGTTCCTCGCCGCTGCCGAACCCGGCTACGACGTGGTCGTCATCGACCTGCCGGACGAGAACGACGACGCCGAAGCGCAGCACAATCGCTTGTACGGCAAGGAGTTCCTGCTCCGCTGCACGGAGGTGCTGGCGCCCGGCGGCGTGGTCTGCAGCCAGGCCGGCTGCCCGACGATGTGGCGCAACGAGACGCTGATCAGCGCCTGGCGCCGGTTCAAAACGGCGTTGGGGACAGTCCTCTATTACGGCTCGGACGAGCACGAATGGGCTTTCCTCTCCGGCCGCGCCGACGACGCCACCCCGGACCTCGCCGCGAGGCTGGCCGGGCTGCCCTACCGCCCCGAGACGATCGACGCCGTCGCGCTGCGCGGCAACACCGTGCCGCCGCGGCTGGTCAGAGCTTCCGCCCCTCCTCGACCCGGTGCGTGACGGCGCGCTCGGCCACGAAGGAGAGAAACGGGATCGTGCCGGCCAGCAGCACGAGCACGGTGCCCTTGATCGACCAGCGGGCCTTGAGCGCGAGATCGACGGCCAGCACGAGGTACACCATGTAGAACACGCCATGGGTGACGCCGGCCCAGCTCATCATGCCCGGGGAGTCGGCCGCGTACTTGAGGATGAACGCGGCGGTCAGGCACAGCAGCGCCACACCGGTGGCGTACGCCAGCACCCGGTAGCGGATCAACGGACCCCGAAGCGGCGCCGCGACCTTCGCCGGGGCACCCTCGCGCTCTTCCGTGCTCACCATTCGGGCCTTCTCTCTAGCGGTCTTGTTGGTCTCGCGCGTTGAGCTCGGCGAGGTAGCGGTTGTACGCGTCCAGCTCGTCCTCGCCCTCGTGCACCCGCAGAACAGGTTTGGGCGCGCGCGGCTTCGGCAGCTTCGGCTCGGGCGCCTTGACCGGCTCAGGCTGCGCCACCTCTTGCGCCGCCCCGTCCCGCGCCGCCGCGTCCTGGGCCGCGGCCTCCTGCCGCAGCTTGCGGATGCGCAGCACCATGAACGCCGGGAACAGCCCGAACAGCGGCCACTGCAGCACGTATCCGAGGTTCTGGAAGGTGCCGCTGGCCGATTCGAACCTGCCCCACTGCCACCACGCCAGCCCGCAGCAGACGATCAGGCTGAGCAAGCACAGCGCGCCGATCGAGAGGCGTTTAGGCGTGAGGAACCCGGCTGGCACGCCTTCGACGCTAGCACTCCCGGGTCAGGAGACCTTGACTACCTGGGCGGCCTTGGCGTAGGAATCCGCCAGCCCGAACACCTTCTGCGCGTATTCGACCGAATTGTTGTAGGACAGGATCCCGTTCCACCAGCCCTGCGCGCTGGACATGTCCCGGCCGCCCGCGCACAGGTACTTCGCGGCGGCCAACGCGGCCGCGTCGATCTGCTGCGGGTCGTAGCCGCCGCCCCATTTCGCCCAGGTGCTGGGGATGAACTGCATCGGCCCGACCGCGCGGTCGTAGTTCGGGTCGCCGTCGAACCGGCCGCCGTCGGTGTCCGGGATGGCCTGCACCCCGGCGGAGCCGTCCAGCGGCACGCCGACGATCGCCTTCGACGGGCGGCCGTCGGACTGCAGTACGGCGCCGCCGTACTGACCGTGGTTGGACTCGATGCGCCCGATACCGGCGAGCGTGGCCCACGAGATCTTGCACGAGGGCTGGCTGTCGCGGAGCGCGAGTTCGGCGTTGCCGTAGCCGATCAGCGCCCTGGCCGGGATGCCGGTCACCTGGGAAACCTGGTCCGCCCATTTGGACAGCAGGTTCGTGCCCGACTGCTTGGTCTGCTGCTGTTGTGGTTGCTGCGGCTGTTGCGTCGCGGCGACCGGCGCGCCGGCGATGGTGGCGTTCACCGGGGCCGTCGAGCCTGGCTCGACGTCGGCCGCGGCCACCTGCAACGCGGGGATATCGGTAGTGGTCGGCCCGGCCTCGGGGGTGCTGGCCCGGGTGGTCACCCAGACCCCGGCTCCCGCGAGCGCCAGCACGGCGACCACGATGCCGAGCCTGCCGAGTGCGGCGACTCCCGCCGGCCGCGGCTTGCGCGGCTCAGCCGGGGAATCGCTTTCCGCCTTTTCCGCTTCGGCCGAGGGCACGTCGGCGACTTCCTGCTCAGTGTCCTCGGTGCCCAAAATCCAGCCCTTCCGGCGACGGCGTCTAGCGGATCAACGACCGCCCACCCCGCCAAGTTACTGATCCGGCCACAAGTAGGCGGAAACGGGGCCGCGCGCGAAAGGGGTCAGCTGGCCTTCTGCTGCCGGGAGAGACGAGCGACACACCACGCGGGCGCGCTGCCGCGCCGCAGGTGCTGCAGCACCGTCATCGGGCCGAGCCTGCGGCTCAGGTCCGACGGCGTGAGCCCCGCCGCCCGGTAGTCGAGCGCGCGCTGGTCCAGCGGGCTGATCCCGGCGTCCCACCACTGCTCGGCTTCGGCGACGTCGCCGATCATCTGCCACCAGCCCGCCGCGGCGGCGAGCAGCTCGTGCGGGACCTCCGGCAGCCGGGAGCTCATGGCGTCCAGGTAGTCCGGGTCCGCCGAGGTGACCGGGGCCCAGGTGCTGGCGCCGCCCCTGGCGCGCTGACCGGGAATCCCTGGCGGTTGCGGTGCGTCGGCGAGCCAAGCGGAGGTGATCGCGTCGATCTCCCGCTCTTCGGCCGTCTGTTCGTCGCGTTCGGCAGCCCACTGCCGAATCACCGCATCAACTCCGGGATCTCCGGTCATCCCTGCCTCCTTGTGCCCCAACTGACAAGTTCTGACATCGAACCGCGATGATCGAGCGATCGAGGCGTCCCGGCCGGCTCGAGCACCCAGAACCAGCTGGTCACGCGCTGTGAGCACCGTAGGGGCATTTCCGGCCGGGACGCCAGAGGTTCAAGCGCACGAATTCGGCGACCAGCACTTTAATCGCGCATATCCACCCGGATGGTCGAATCAAGGACTTCAAATTCTGGGATTTGTCACTATCCGTAGTGAATTGTCCGGCGCGCGGAAAGAGCCGGCACCGCGGCTCGGCGGTGCCGGAAAGGTATCCGGGTGGGGTCAGGAGAACAGTGCGCGCACGAAGGTCACGATCGCCTCCGCGCCGTCCCGCAGCCAGCCGAGCACGTTGTGCACCACGTCGGCGGACTGGTTGGGCTTGGTGATCAGGAAGAACAACACGAGCGCGACGACGGCGACGATGAGGATCTTCTTGGCGTTCGCCGACATGCGCTCCATCCGTTCCGGGTCCGCGACCGGGTTCACACCTGGCCGGCTGGGATTACGCGTCATCCTGCCCGGGAAGAGCACTTTCCACCACGGCTTCACCCTGATGGCTGCACCCTGTGACAATGCGTGCCCGATCCGGACACTGACACCCTAAGAGACCGGCATGGTTCTCCCCCACCCGACACGCGAGGTGAACGCGGTGTGGTGGACACCCGCACGGGTGCCCACCACTCCGATCAGGCGATGACCTCCCCCGTCCGCAGCCCCTCCACCGCGTCGCTGCCGTAGCCCAGTTCGGCGAGGACTTCGGCGGTGTCCTCGCCGCGTTCGTGCGGCGCTTCCGGCGTTTCCGGCGGGGTACGGTCGAAGCGCGGTGCGGGTGCGGGCTGCTTCAACCCGCCGATCTCGACGAACGTGCCGCGGGCGGCGTTGTGCGGGTGATCCGCCGCCTCCCACGGGCTCAGCACCGGCGTCAGGCAGGCGTCCGTGCCCTCGGCCCGCGCGACCAGCTCGTCGCGCGGGTACTTCGCGACCGCCGCGGCCACGATCTCGCGCAGCCGCGGCCATTGCGCGGGATCGAGGTGCACCGGCAGGTCCTGGTCTTCCAGGCCGAGCACCTTCACCAGATCGCCCCAGAACCGCATCTCGATCGCCCCGACGGCGACGTACTTGCCATCGGCGGTCTCGTAGGTGTCGTAGAACGGGGCGCCGCCGTCGAGCATGTTGGTGCCGCGCTCGCCGGGCCAGACCCCGGCCGCCCGCATCCCGTGCAGCTGGGTGGTGAGCAGCGCGGCCCCGTCGACCATCGCCGCGTCCACCACCTGCCCCTTGCCCGAGGACGTGCGTTCGTAGAGTGCGGACATGATGCCCATCGCCAGCAGCATCCCGCCGCCCGCGAAGTCGGCCACGAGGTTCAGCGGTGGCACCGGCTTCTCCCCGGCGCGCCCGATGGGTTCGAGCGCGCCGGCGATCCCGGCGTAGTTGATGTCGTGCCCGGCAGCCGATGCCAGCGGGCCGTCCTGGCCCCAGCCGGTGACCCGGCCGTAGACCAGCCGCGGATTGCGGGCGTGCACCTGCTCGGGACCGAGCCCCATCCGCTCGGCCACCCCCGGCCGGAAGCCCTCGATCAGCACGTCGGATCGCTCGGCGAGACGCAGCACGACCTCCACGCCCTCGGGCTTCTTCGTGTCCACGCCGATCGTGCGGCGCCCGCGCGTCAGCGGGTCACCGGGGATCGACAGCACGTCCGCGCCTGGGCGGGCACGGTCGACGCGGACCACGTCGGCGCCGAGGTCGGCGAGCATGGTGGCGGCGAACGGCGCCGGGGCCAGCCCGGCGAGTTCGACGACTTTCAGGCCACTGAGCGGACCCGGCTTCATCGGCAAAGCCCCTTACAGCGTGCGGGAAATGATTTCCTTCATGATTTCGCTCGTACCGCCGAAAATGCGCGAAATACGCAGATCGGTCCAGGCCCTGGCGATCGGGTACTCGGTCATGTAGCCGTAGCCGCCGAACAGCTGCAGGCAGTCGTCGACCACCTTGTTGACCCGCTCCGTGGTCCACAGCTTCGCCATCGCGGCGCCCTGCACGTCCAGCTCGCCCTTGAGGTGGCGCTCGATGCACTGGTCGAGGAACGCGCGTGAGACCGCGGCCTCGGTGGCCGCCTCGGCGAGCTTGAACTTGGTGTTCTGGAAGTTGAACACCGGGCGGCCGAAAGCGGTGCGGTCCTTGGTGTAGTCGATCGTCATGTCGACCGCGCCCTGCAGCGCCGCGACGGCGGTGACCGCGATGATCAGCCGCTCCTGCGGCAGCTGCAGCATCATCTGGACGAAGCCCTGCCCCTCCTGCTCACCGAGCAGGTTCGCGGCGGGCACGCGCACGTCGTCGAAGAACAGCTCCGCGGTGTCCTGCCCCTTGAGCCCGACCTTGTCGAGCACGCGGCCGCGGCGGAAGCCCGGGGTGTCGGTCGGCACGCCGATCAGCGAGACGCCCTGCGCACCCGCGTCCGGGTCGGTCTTGACCGCCAGCACCACGAGGTCTGCGAGCGCGCCGTTGGTGATGAAGGTCTTGGCGCCGTTGATGACGTAGTAGTCCCCGTCGCGGACGGCGCGGGTCTTGATGTTCTGCAGATCCGAACCGGTGCCCGGCTCGGTCATCCCGATGGCGCCGACCATCTCGCCGCTGGCGAACTTCGGCAGCCACTCCTTCTTCTTCTCTTCGGAGGCATAGTGCAACAGGTAGTGCGCCACGATCCCGTTGTGCACGGACACGCCCCACGCGCCGTCGCCGGAGCGCGCCTGCTCCTCGTAGAGCACAGCCTCGTGCGCGAAGGTGCCGCCACCGCCGCCGTACTCCTCGGGAATGGAGAGCGCGAGCAGGCCGACCTCGCCGGCCTTGTTCCACAGCTCGCGGTCGACCTGCTTCTGCTCGGTCCAGCGCTCCTGGTTCGGGACGAGCTCCTTCTGGCAGAAACTCCTGGCCAGTTCCCGGAAGTCGTCCAGCTCCCCGGCCCAGGCGCTCTTCGGCAGTTGCAGTGGCACGGCGCCGCCTCCTAGAAAACATTACGCTTGGAAGGTAAGTTCTACCCGGAATGTACATGCCGGTCGTACCGCCGGTAAAGGCGACCGAGGAGACGTCGTGACGCAGCCCCGCGGCCACCGCACCCAGGCGGAACGGCGCGAGCAGACGAGGAAGGCCCTGCTCGACGCGACGATCGACTGCCTCGTCGAACTCGGCTACGCGCGCACCTCGATGCAGGAGATCTCCGTCCGCGCCGGGGTGTCCAAAGGCGCGGCGCAGCACCATTTCGCGGACAAGGCCGAGCTGATGGCCGCCGCGGTCGAGCACCTGACGAACAAGCGGATGGCGGAGCTGGCGGAGTCGCTCGGCGCCCTGCCGCACGGGGTCGCCGCCATCCCGGCCGCGATCGACACGTTGTGGGCAGGCTATTCGGGCGCGCTGGCCACCGCGTCGACCGAACTGTGGGTGGCCGCGCGCACCGATCCCGCACTGCGGGCCGCGATCCGCCCGGTCGACCGGGCACTGGGCCGGGCCGCGCTGGAGCGCATCCGCGAGCTGACCGCCGACCTGCCGCCCGAGCGCACGGAGCTGCTGTTCTGGCTCACCGTGAACCTGACCCGCGGGCTCGCGCTGGACGCCGAGCTCGGCGGCGCGCCTGCCCGGCGCAAGCAGCTGCTCGAGGAGTGGAAGCGCGTCGCCGTCGCGCAGGCGAACGGAAAGTAGGCCGGCGGGCCGACCCGGCCCTCACGCGGGTCGGCCCTGGCCACTCGATGAGACGGGCAGAACTGCGTAATGTGACGGCTGGTCGCGAAAAGATCTCACTCCACTGGGGGAGGAAACGCTCCCCTCGTTCGCTTCGTCCCATGATGAGAAGGCGAAGGAGTCCACTCTGATGAGTACCGGATCGTTTCCCCAGCCCCAGTTCCCCGGATACGCGAAACCTCGGCGCGCGCCGCGGATGGCTGCCATGGCGGGCGGCGCGCTGGCCGTCGTTTCGGCGGCGCTACTCGTCGTCGGCACTTTCCTCCCGCTGAGCAAGGTCACCCAGGCCTCGTCCGGCGGCAGGCAACAGGAATCGACCGTCACCGGCTGGGCCCGGACCTTCGATCCGCCGCTGACCGGCTCGCTCGCGGAGTTCTATTCGAAGGCCCACACCGCGCTCGTCGGCATTCCGCTCTCCGCGATCGCGCTCCTGCTGGTGATCGGCGCTGTGCTGGCGTTTCTGGGCGCCCGCGGCTCGCGGGTGGTGCTGTTCTCGGGGACGGCGGCCGCGCTGGCCGCCGTCCTGATGCTGGGAGCGGAGCTGGAATCGCTGCTCAGCTACAACGACGCCGACCCGGACGCCAGCACCGCCGCGAGGTACGAGATCGGCCTCGGTGCGTGGCTCGTCGCGGGTGGGGCCGCGCTCTCCCTGATCGCGGTGATCGTGGCTGCACAGCGCGGAAACCCGGCGTCGGCCGCGGGGGATGTGACGCCGCCTCAGGGCTTCCCGGCGCCGGTGCAGCAACAACCCCAGTACCCGCCGCGGCCGCCGTATCAGCAGTACGCCCCGCCGCCGCAGTACCCGCCGCGGCAGCAGCAGCCCTACCCGCAGACGCCGCCCCCGCCCCAGCAGCCTCCCGCTCCGCAGCAACAGCAAGCGCCGCAGCAACCTGGCTCGCCGGAGCAGTTCGCTCCGCAGCCGCCTGGCGCGCGGGAACAACCCGCCCCGCAACCGTCCGCCTCGCAGGAGCAGTTCGCGCCGCAGCCTGGCGCGCGGGAGCAGTTCACGTCGCAGCCGCCCGCCTCGCAGGAGCAGTCGGATCTGGAGTCGCTGCGCGGGCATTTCGCGTCCCAGGACGAGCCCGCCGGGGAGACCCAGCGCCAGCCGTATCCGTCGCAGGATCCGGCGCAGCCGAACCGTCCGCAGGAGCCACCCCAGACCTGAGCCGACCCCTCCCTCCGCATACCGGCGGTATGGTGTACTCGTCGGTAACTCAGCGCGCCAACGGAGGGGCCCATGACGAGCACAGCCGCGACCACCGGTCAGGAAGCGAACCGTCCGACCACGATCGGCGGAGTCGTCGGGGCGCCTTCGGCTGCCAGGGCCGCGCAGCTCGTCCGCCGGGCGGCCGGCGGGCAGGACTCCGCGCCCGTGGAGTCGCGCGCGCCGTTCACGGGGCTGCCGACAGCGACGCTCCCGCAAGCGACCGACGCCGAAGTGCGTCGGGTGTTCGGCGAAGCCCGCGAGGCCCAACGCGCGTGGGCGGCGCTCCCGGCGCGGGAACGCCAGCACGTGCTGACCCGGTTGCACGACCTGATCCTGCGGCGCCAGGACGAGATCCTCGACCTCATCCAGCTGGAGGCGGGTAAATCCCGGATCGACGCCTTCGACGAGGTGAGCGCGACGGCGCTGGTCGCGGGCTACTACGGCAAGCACAGCGCCAAGCTCCTCGCGCCGAAGCGGGTCGCCGGCGTGATCCCGTTCCTGACCAAGGCCGGTCAGCTGCGCCACCCGAAGGGCGTCGTGGGCGTGATCTCGCCGTGGAACTACCCGCTGGCGCTGACGTCGATGGATGTGTTCCCGGCCCTGGCCGCGGGCAACGCCGTGGTGCAGAAGCCGGATAACCAGACCGCGCTTTCCGCGCTCTGGCTGCACGAACTCGCCGAGGAAGCGGGGTTGCCCGCCGGGGTGTGGCGGATCGTGCTGGGCCGGGGTTCGCAGATCGGTGACGCGCTCGTGGCGGAGTCGGATTACCTGTGCTTCACCGGATCCACGCCGACGGGCAAGGACCTCGCCGGGAAGGTGGCGCCACGGCTGACCGGGTTTTCGCTGGAGCTGGGCGGAAAGAACCCGATGATCGTGCTGCCGGACGCGTCCGCCGGCCGGGCCGCCACGGGTGCGGTCACCGCGTGTTTCTCCTCCGCGGGGCAGCTTTGTGTTTCGGTGGAACGGATCTACGTGCACGAGAGCATCCGGGAGGAGTTCACCAAGGCGTTCGTCGCGAAGACCGAAGCGCTGCGCCTCGGCGGTGAACTCGGCTATGGGGCCGACATGGGTTCGCTCACCTCGGAAAGCCAGCTGCGCTCGGTTGCGGCGCACGTGGAGGACGCGCGTTCGAAGGGCGCCACGGTGCTGACCGGCGGCCGGGCGCGGCCGGACCTGGGACCGCTGTTCTACGAGCCGACCGTGCTGGCCGACGTCACCCCGGACATGCGGCTCTACGCCGAGGAAACCTTCGGGCCCGTCGTGTCCATCTACCCCTACACCGACGTCGAAGACGCGATCGCGCTCGCCAACGAGACGGAGTACGGATTGAACGCGAGCGTGTTCACCGGCGACTCGTCGGCGGGCTGGGCGGTGGCCGCGCGGCTGAAGGCGGGCACGGTCAACGTCAACGAGGGTTACGCGGCCACGTTTGGCACCGTCGCGCTGCCGATGGGCGGGATGAAGGACTCCGGGTACGGCCGCCGCAACGGCGCCGAAGGACTGCTGAAGTACACCGAGGTGCAGTCGATCGCCCAGCAGCGCGGCCTCCGCCTGCGCCCGCCGCGGCTCGTCCCGCCGCGGCTGTGGGCGCGCGGCATGACCAGCGGCCTGCGCTTCCTGCGCCGCATCCGCTGAGCCCCGACGCTCCCGGGCCACGTGCCCGGGAGCGCCCGCCGCCGTGTTGGCCCCTCCCGCTGGCGTGTTGGCCCCTCCCGCTGGCGTGTTGGCCCCTCCCGCTGGCGTGTCCGCCCCTCCCGGCGGCGTGTTGGCCAGTCCCGGCTGTGCGTTGGCTCGCCCGCGGGTACTCGGTCCCGTCGTCCGGGCGAACGCGCCGACGCGCCGAGCCAACACACGAACGCGCCCAGCCAACACATCAACCTGGGCGGCCAACACATCGACGCGAGCGGCCAACACGGGCTCCGGGCGTCCTGGGCGCCCGGAAGCTCTACACCCGCAACGTGGATGGGCTCGTGGGGCGCATCAGCAGGCCGCGGTCATACGCGATCGCTACTGCTTCGGCGCGGCGGGTGGCTCCGAGTTTCGCCATCACGCGGGACAGGTGGACGCTCACCGTCTTCTCGCTGATGTACAGCTCCTCGCCCACCTGCCTGTTGGTCCGGCCCAGCGCGACGCGCTCCAGCACCGCTCGCTCCCGCTCGGTGAGCGGGTCCACCACATCGCGCCGCGGCTCGTTCTCGACGCCCGGCAGTTCTATCCTCGCGCGCCGCGCCAGCTCGCGGATCGCATCGCGCAAAGGCAAGGCGCGCAAGCGTTCCGCGACCTCGTGCGCCTTCCCCAACTCCTCCGCGGCGCGCTCCGTCTCGGACGCGGCGAGCAGCGCCTCGGCATGCTGCCAGCGGCAGAACGCCTCCTCGTACACCGCGCCGTACCCGAAGGCCTCCACGGCTTCCGCCCACAGCTTGGGATCCGCGGCCCCTTCGAGACCGGTCGCCATCGCCTCCGCGCGCGCCGCCCACGCCCGGCCCTCCGGCCCGAGCCGCCCGGCCCGCGGGCGCCCGTGCTCGGCCGCGTACCGCACGCGCTCCAACTCCTCCCGACCGACCTGGACCGCCCCCGCGAGCGCGGCCTCGTCCCCCTTGATCCGGGCTTCGGCGGCCAGCGCGACCGCGGACGCGAGCGCCAGCGCGCCCAGCCTGATGCCGCTCAGCAGGTAACCCTCGTCCAGCGCGCTCATGAAGCTCGCGGCTTCCTGCGCGCGCTTGATCGCCTTCGCGTGATCTCCTTGCCAGTACGCCATTTCCGCACCCGCGCCGCCCGACGCGAGCGCCGTCAGCGGCTCACCCCGCCAATGCGGCCGCAGCTCGGCCAGCAGCTTCTCCGCCGCCGCGAACCGGCCGCGGGCCACCACGATCGGCAGCCACGAAGCCGACATCCGCGCGGCGAGCGTGCTCGAAACCCCGCGCGCGGGCGAACCCGTCGCCGTCTCCATCGGCCAGTCACCACTGAAGTAACAGAGCAGCAGATGCCGCGCCCGCAACTCCAGCCCGTACGCGCTCCAGATCAGGCCCGCCTGCTCGGCCCGCTCGATACCGCGTTCGTAGACTTCAATCGCCTTGCGGATCTCGCCCTGGTCCTCGTAACTGAACCCGAGGAAGCACACCGCCCGCAGCTCGACGTTGAGCGCATCCGCCTCGCGCGCCTTGCTTTCGGCCTCTTTCAGCCGGGCACGCGCTTCCTCGAAATCCGCGGCGTTGTCCGCGAGGGCGCCGAGCGTGATCAGCGCCGAAGCCTCCGCGCCCGAGGCACCGACCTGCCGCGCGTCGGCCACCGCCGTGCGGGCGCTCCAGTACGAGTCCTCCCAGCGGTCGACGCTGCGCATGATCGCCGCCCTCGTGGCGAGCACCCACGCCCTGGTCTTGCTGACCTCCGATTCGGCCACCAGATCCCACGCCTTGCCGACCGCCTCGACGGCGAGCTCGATGGCGCCCTCGGTGTTCATCGCGGCCTCGGCCAGCCGCCGCCACGTCTTGACCGCCCGATCGCCGTCGATCTCCGGCGTCAACGCCTGCACCGCCGAGCGCGCGTACGCCACCGCCCGTTCGGGCTCCCCCGACGTGCCCGCGAAGTACGAAGCCTCGTGCAGCAGGCGCAGCTCGTCGACCTCCGTGGGTTTGTCCGCATCGGCCACGACGTCCCAGATTTCCAGCGCCTGCTCGACATGCCGCAACGCCGCGCCCGGCGCGCCGAGCCGCTCGGCCTCATCGGCCGCGCTCAGCAGCGCGGGCAGCGCCGTGGTGACGTCGCGGCTCTGCAGGCTGTGGTACGCCAGCTTCGCGTCATGCCCGCGGCCCTGCGGCGTGCGCTTGATCCGGCCCGCGTACGCCGCGTGCATCCGCGTGCGCTCGCCCGGCAGCAAATCCCCATACACCGCTTCGGAAAGCAACGCGTGCCGGAAGGTGTACGCCCCCTTCTCGACGACCAGGACGTGATGCTGCACTGCTTCGCGCAGCGCCTCGTCCAGCTCGTCCTCCCCGAGCCCGGAGACCTCGGCGAGCGCGGCGTGCGAGACCGACTCGCCCGCCACCGCGATGGCCCGCAGCACCCGGCGCGCGTCCGGCGACAGCCTTTCCAGCCTGGCCAGGAGAACCTCGGCCAGCCCGGCAGGCAGGTTCTCGGACTCCGCGCAGGAAGCCAGCAGCTCCTCGGCGAAGAAGGGGTTGCCCTCCGAACGCTCCACGACGTCGGCTATCACCTCGGGCGAGAGCGGCCCTTCGGCCAGCGCCTCCACGAACGCACGCGCGTCGGCGTCCTTCAACGGCTGCAACGCCACCTGCGTGACGGTGGGCAGCCGGACCAGCTCGACGAGCAGCGCGCGCAGCGGATGCCTCCGGTGCACGTCCTCCTCGCGATAGCTGGCCACCACGAACAACCGCTGCGCCCGGAGCCGGGAAACCAGGAACGACAACAGGTTCCGCGTGGACCCGTCCGCCCAGTGCAGATCTTCCAGCACCAGCAGCACCGGCCGGTGCTCGGCGATCTCGCTGAGCACCGCGAGCACCGCGTCGAACAGCTGGAGCTGGCCGAGGTCCTGCTCGGGGCGGGCCCGGCGCGGCACCTCGTGCTCGGAGCTGACGGGCACGAACTCCGAACTCGACAGCGGGCCCGCCTGCGCCATCGGCAGCAGCCTGCCCAATGCCGGCCGGATCCGCACCGCCTCGGTGATCGCCGCGTCCTCCGCGGTGGCGAGCGGCCCGAGCGCTTCGGCGAACGGGAGGTACGGCAGGCCGCCCTCGCGCACGTCGAGACAGCGGCCGGTGAGCACGAGCGCGCCCCGGCCGCCCGCGAACTCGGCCAGTTCCGCCAGCAGCCTGGTCTTGCCGACTCCCGCGTCCCCGGCGAGCAGCGCCGCTCCGGCCTCCCCGCGCTCGGCGCGGGTGAAGCCGGAGCGGAGCCTGCGCATCTCCTCGACGCGCGCGACCAACGGGATACCGGAACCTAATCGGGGCACGAGACGCATTGTTCCCTACCCCACCGACAATTCCGCAGTCGTTTTCGTCCTGCCCTGAGCGAACCGCGCCCCGGCACGGCCACCCGGCCCTCGTCGCACGATGTCTCTTAGCGCGCCCGGGCCCCGGACAGGGCCGTCTCTTCGTGACCCGGGCGCCGCTGTTCCGGCACCGTCACCTCGGGGATCCTTCTGCCGAGCCGCCATCGGCGCCGGGCACTGGCCGGCCGCCCCGCGCGGAAGTTCATCTCGGTCCGGTACGCCACCTCGGCCTGCACCGCGTCGAAGATCCAGTCGTTGCGCATCTTCCGTCCCTCATCTCTGCGTGGTTCTCCTGCGAACCTCAGAGTCGTCCTGAGGGCGGTGCCCCGGCATCGGAAGATCAGGCAGTCCCGGACGCGAAAAGACCCCTTACCCCGCTTTGCCCCTGCTCAGCGGTGTAAGGGGTCCTCAGCTGGTCCCTCAGGCGCGGCCGACGGCGCCCAGCAGGCCCGCCCAGCCGCGCGGCGACACGCTCAGCGCGCCGGCGTCCGGGTTCTTGGAATCGCGCACGCCCACCCGCTCGGCGAACAGCGCCACCTCGACACAGTCGTTGCCGCCACCGCTGTGGCTGCTCTTGCGCCAGACCGGCGCGGGAAATTCCACTTCCGGCATTCTCCCCACTCCTTCACTACGGCTCTTGATTGTTTTCGATGTGGGTTGGAACATCCCGCCTCAGGCGGAATATCGTTCCGCGGCCGCGGCGATCACGGCTACCGAGTCGTCCGGTTTCAGTGCCGCTGCACGCAAATGATCGAACATCAGCGAATATCGGCGCACATCGGGGGGCAGTTCCAGGAAGAAACCACCCGAAGTGCTGTCGACGTACACGACGTCGGGATCGGCCTGCTCGGGGAAACCGAGGATCAGGAACGGCCCCTCCATGCCGGGGTGCGCGCCGGCGCCGAACGGCACCACCTGGATGGTGACGTGGGGCAGCTGCGCCAGATCCAGCAGCCGGGCCGCCTGTTTCGCCATCACCTCGGGGCCGCCGACCACGCGGTGCAGCACCGCTTCGTCGACCACCGCCCAGTATTCGGGCGGACTCGGGTCCGAAAGCAGCTGCTGGCGCGCGGTGCGCGCGGCCACGCGTTTCTCGATGTCCGCTTCGTCCGCATCGGGACGCATCGCCCTGATCACCGCGCGGGCGTAGGTCTCGGTCTGCAGCAGACCGGGCACCAGCAGCGCCTGGAACGCGCGCAGCGAACTGGCATCGGCTTCCAGCCCGACGAAAGTCCCGGTGAACACTTCCTTGTAGGCGTGCCACCAGCCCGGTTTGCAGGCCTCGCGCGCCAGCTGCACCAGCGCCTCGCGCTCGTCACCGGTGAGGCCGTACAGCTCGAGCATGTCCCTGGCGTCACGCGGGGTGACCCCGACGTGCCCGGTCTCGATTCTGCTCACCTTGGAGGCGGAGCATTCGAGCTTCTCGCCGACCTCGTCGATCGTCAGGTCCGCGGCTTCGCGGAGCCGGCGCAGCTCGCTCGCCAGCCGCCGCCTCCGAATGGTGGGACCCTGACCCCGTTTCACTCCACTACCTCCAAGGTCGCGCCATTCCCCCCGGACCGATTGTTCAGCGACGGGGTCCATCTAACCAGCCGATTCGCATTTCAGTACGCGTCCAACCCACCCCTATGGGTTACTTTCGCCGTAATGAGCCCCCTGCAAATTGCACAATGCGCATGTACGCTGGCATCCTGCGTGGATCCGAGACGCGTATTCCGATCAGCAGAACGCGGCACCAGAGGAGGCGGCGTGCTCGACAGCGAGGCCATCGCCGGACCGTTGCAAGTGTCGGTGCACCAGCGACTGGACGATCTCGCCCGCTCGGCAGGACTGGCCGACGAGGAGCACGCCACGGAGCTGGCCCGGCGCGAGATTCCCTTGCTCGTACAGGCTTTGCGGGCCGTGCTGGCCGCGCACGAGCCGGACGCGCGCGGCCGCTGCCGGATCTGCCGCGGCCAGTCCGCGCGCAGGCTGTTCCGCCGCGGGAACCGCATGCCGTGCCGCGCCTACCTCGCCGTGCAGCTGCGGCTGGGCACCATCGAGGCGGCGTTCCCGCAGCACCGGCACAGCAAGCACCACCACCATCGCCGGGCCACGCACTTGCACTCGGTGAGTTGACGTGGCGCCCCTCACGGCACCCGCAGCAGGCCCTCCTGGACCACGGTCGCGATGTGCGTCCCGTCGGCCGCGAAGAACCGCCCCTCGGCCAGTGCCCTGGCGCCCGAAGCGCTCGGCGAGGCCGTGTCGTAGAGGAACCATTCGTCGGCGCGGAACGGGCGGTGGAACCACAATGCGTGATCGAGGCTCGCGCCCATCACGTCGTCCAGCTCCCAGTAGACGTTGTGCCGCGCCAGCGGCGAATCCAGCAACGTCATGTCCGAGGCGTAGGTCAGCACGCAGACCTGCAGCAGGTCCGCGTCCGGCAGCTTCCCGTCCGCGCGCATCCAGACCTGGTTGCGCTCGCTGGGCCGCCCGCTTTCGCGGGTGACCCACGGCGGGTCGTTGACGTAGCGGATGTCGATCGGCCGCGGCATCGCCCTGCTGCCGCCGAGCGCGGGGTAACCCGCTATCCGCTCGGCGAACGTCGGCAGGGTCTCCGGGGCGGGCACGTCCGGCATCGGCTCCTGGTGCTCGATGCCCGGTTCCCGGATCTGGAACGACGCCGACAGCGCGAAAATCGCCTTGCCGTGCTGGATCGCGACGACGCGCCGCGTGGTGAACGAGCGGCCGTCGCGGATGCGGTCCACCTCGTAGACGATCGGCACGCTCGGGTCGCCGCCGCGGATGAAGTACGCGTGCAGCGAGTGCACCTTCCGCTCGCTGGGCACCGTGCGCCCGGCGGCGACCAGCGCCTGCCCGGCGACCTGGCCGCCGAACACCCGCACCGGCGAATGCGCCGGGCTCACGCCGCGGTAGATGTTCTCGTCGATCCGCTCCAGGTCGAGCAGGGCGACCAGGCGGTCGAGGACGACCTGCCCGCCCAGCTCCCCGGCGACGTCGAGATCCGCCGCGGCGCCCCGGGCTACCTCAGTCATGAACCGAACTCTAAGCGACGAATCAGGCGTGGTCGTCTTCGCCGAGCCGGTGCACGCGGATCAGGTTGGTGGTACCGATCGTGCCCGGCGGCGAACCGGCGACGATGACGACGAGATCGCCCGGCTGGTACCGGTCCATCTCCAGCATCGCGTGGTCGACCTGCCGGATCATCTGGTCGGTCGAGTCCACCTTCGGCACGATGTGCGTGTTCGTACCCCACGTCATCGACAGCTGGGCCCGCACGCTCTCCTCGGGGGTGAACGCGAGCAGCGGCAGCCGGGTGTGCAGCCGGGCCAGCCGGCGCACGGTGTCGCCGGACTGCGTGAAGGCGACCAGCGCCTTGGCGTTCAGCCGCTCACCGATGTCCCTCGCCGCGTAGGAGATGACGCCCCGCTTCGTCCGCGGCACGTGCGACAGCGGCGGCACCGCGAGCGAGTCGGCCTCGACGGCCTCGACGATGCGGCCCATGGTCTCGACCGTCTCGACCGGATAGCGGCCCACACTGGTCTCGCCCGAGAGCATCACCGCGTCGGCCCCGTCGAGCACCGCGTTGGCCACGTCGGAGGTCTCGGCGCGGGTCGGGCGCGAGTTGTTGATCATCGAATCGAGCATCTGGGTGGCCACGATGACCGGCTTGGCGTTCTCCCGCGCGATCTGGATGGCGCGCTTCTGCACCAGCGGCACCTGCTCCAGCGGCAGCTCCACGCCGAGGTCACCACGGGCGACCATCACGCCGTCGAAGGCCAGCACGATCGCCTCGAGGTTGTAGACGGCCTCGGGCTTCTCCAGCTTGGCGACGACCGGCAGCCTGCCCTTGCCGACCCGGTCCATCACCTGGTGCACCAGGTCGATGTCGGCCGGGGAGCGGACGAACGACAGCGCGATGAAGTCCACGCCCAGTTCGAGCGCGAACTCCAGGTCCTCGATGTCCTTTTCGGACAGTGCGGGCACGGAGACATCCATGCCGGGCAGCGAGACGCCCTTGTTGTTGCTGACCGGGCCGCCTTCGGTGACCTCGCAGACCACGTCCGGACCCTCGACGCCCTTGACCACGAGACCGACCTTGCCGTCGTCGACGAGCAGCCTGTCCCCCGGCTTGGCGTCCCTTGCCAGGCCCTTGTACGTGGTGGAAACCCGGTCGTGGGTGCCCGCGACGTCCTCGACGGTGATCCGGACGACGTCGCCGTTGCGCCATTCCACCGGCCCGCCGGCGAACGTGCCGAGCCGGATCTTGGGACCTTGCAGATCGGCGAGAATGCCGACCGCGCGCCCCGTTTCGGCAGCCGCGTCCCGGATCAGGTCGTAGACCTGCTTGTGGTCGCCATGGCTGCCGTGGCTGAAGTTCATCCTCGCGACGTCCATTCCGGCGTCTACGAGGGCCCGCACCTTCTCCGCCGTGGCGGTGGCAGGGCCTAGCGTACAAACGATCTTCGCGCGTCGGCTCACGTTCATACAGGGTAGACCCTCGCGGCCCATCCGTCTGTACCGATCCCGAGAACGAGTCAGTCGTCCGGGTTACCTTCGCGGTTTTTCGCTGAGGCCGACGTGGTCACGGGCCCATTCGTTGAAGTCGCGAACCTGCCGCCATGCCTTGCGCACCCGGTCCAGGCAGGCGCGTTCGTGCAGCGTGTCGTCCGGGTCCCAGGCGCGCACGGCGTACAGCGAGCGATGCCGGAGCAGTTCGATCCGGGGGTGGTCCTCGGCGTAGCCACGCGGTTTCGTCCGCAGCCGGTCACCCTTGATCTCCCAGCCGGCCCTGCGGAGTTTCGCGAGAATTCCTTCCAGCGCCTTGCCTTGCACGTCGGTGTCGACGGCCTGGCGGAACCGGGCCAGCTGATCGGACTGGAGGTGGAAGCACCCTCCGCCGACGCGGAGGCCCGCGGTGGACAGCTCGACGTAGTAGGCGCCGCCGCCGCGGCCCGGCTCGATCACCCCGCCGCAATGCGTCTTGTACGGCGTTTTGTCCTTGGCGAAGCGCACGTCGCGGTACGGCCGGAAGACCTTCCCCTCACCGAAGCCCGGGCCGAACTCGGGCGTCAACTCGGCGAGCAGCGCTTCCATCGGGGCGCGGACGTCCTCCTTGTAGGTCTTGACGTTGTCGTCCCAGTACGGCTTGGAATTGTCGGCGACGAGCCCGTCGTAGAACTCGACGGCGTACTCCCCGAACCCCTCGAACTTCACCCGGCAAACGATAACGCGGGTGTCACCGGTACGGGGGACCGGCGGTTTGCCACGCGCGGCGGGCGGGGTACGGCAAGGGCATCCGAGCGAAGGGAGTCGCGGATGAACCTGTTCGACAAGGCCAAGGAAGCCCTCGGCAAGCACCCGGACCAGGCGAACCAGGGCATCGACAAGGTCGCGGACGCCGCCAAGGACAAGTGGGGCGGCCACGGCGAGCAGATCGACAAGGCGGCCGAGAAGGCGAAGGGGTTCGCCCAGCAGCAGGGCGGCCAGGAAGAGCCGCCGCCCCCGCCGCCCGCCTGACCGCGTGAACGAAGCCGGTTTCCCCGTGCGCACGGGGAAACCGGCTTCTTCGTGTCGCTACCTGCTCATCGCGGTGATCAGCTCGCCGTCGGCGGTGTCACCGGAGAGCTCCCAGAAGAACGCGCCGCCCAGCCCCTGTGTGCGGGCGTAGCTCGTCTTCCCCGCGATCGTGTCCGGGGTGTCGTAGCTCCACCATTCGCCACCACAGGAGGCATACGCGGTGCCCGCGACGGTTCCCGTTGCGGGACAACGGGTTTTGAGCACCTTGTAGTCCTCGATCCCGGCCTCGTACTTGCCCGGCGCCGCCCCGGTGGCCGTGCCGCCCGGCGCCGCCTGTGTCACCCCTGTCCAGCCGCGGCCGTAGAACCCTATGCCCAGCAACATCTTTCCGGCCGGAACACCCTTCGCCTTCAGCTTCTGGATCGCCGCGTCGGCGTAGAAGCCCGCGGTGGGGATGCCGTCGTAGGAGTTCAGCGGGGAATGCGGGGCCGTCGGGCCGTTCGCCGCCCATGCGCCGAAGTAGTCGTAGGTCATCACGTTGTACCAGTCGACATACTGCGCCGCGCCGCCGTAGTCGGCCGCGTCGATCTTGCCGCCGTTCGTGCCGTCGGCGGTGATGGCGGCGGTGACCAGCTCGCTGCCGAACCTCGAGCGCAGCGCGGACATCAGCTTCGGGAACGCCTCGGCACCGCTGCTGTCACAGGAAAGCCCGCAGGCGTTGGGGTACTCCCAGTCGATGTCGATCCCGTCGAACACGCCGTCCCAGCGCGGATCGTGCAGCAGGTTGTAGCAGGAGTCGGCGAAGGCGGCCGGGTTCTGCGCGGCCTGCGTGAAGCCCGAGGACCACGTCCAGCCGCCGAACGAGTAGATCACCTTGAGCCCGGAGTGCATCGCCTTGAGCCGCTTGAGCTGGCCGAAGTTCCCGCGCAGCGCGCCGTTGTCCCAGGTGTCGGAGACTCCGTCCACACTGCCCGCGGCGTCGTAGTACTTGTCATAGGCGGCGTAGGTGTCGCCGATCGCGCACTGCCCGTTCGTCACGTTGCCGAACGCGTAGTTCAGGTGCGTGAGTTTTCCCGCGGACCCACTGGTCTCGATGTTCTTGACCTGGTAGTTGCGGTCGTAGACGCCCCACTCGGTGAAGTAGCCCATCACCTTGCCCACCGGCGCGGACGAGGCGGGCGGCGCGAACGAGAGCATCGTGAGCACGGCCGCGAGAACCCCCGCGGCACCGAGTAGTTTGCGGCGTAAGGACATGCTTTCCTCCCGGACCCTGGTGCGGAGGGGGACGAAAGCACCGTAAATGGACTAGACCATGTGTCGAAAGGTCTAGTCCACTATTCCCTACGAAGGTAGGGCGGCGGGGTGGTGTCACCTGAGCCTTCGACGAGCACCCGCCGAGGGGCAAGTACCAGCTGACAGCCGAAGGCGCCGCCCCCGGAAAGTGCATACTTGGCAACCGCCCGCGGGGTGTTGCCGTCGCCGTGGTCTTCTCGCGACCGGGCGCGAACCCGGCGGCCGACGAGCCGATGCCACGGTGGGACTGGCCTGTCCCACCGTGGCGACCGGAGGCTCAGCCGAAGAAGACTTCGGCCTCTTCGTAGCGCTCCGCCGGCACCGTCTTGAGCTCGGCGGTGGCTTCGGCCAGCTTGACGCGCACGATGTCGGTGCCGCGCAGCGCGACCATCGTGCCGAAGTCGCCGTCGGTCACCGCGTCCACGGCGTGCAGCCCGAACCGGGTGGCGAGCACCCTGTCGTACGCCGTCGGAGTGCCGCCGCGCTGGACGTGCCCGAGCACCACGGCGCGGGACTCCTTGCCGGTGCGGACGGCGATCTCGTCGGCCAGCCAAGTGCCGATGCCGCCGAGCCGCACGTGCCCGAACGCGTCCTTCTCACCGGTCTTGAGCACCTCGGCGCCGCCCTCGGGCAGCGCGCCCTCGGCGACCACGATGATCGGCGCGTACATCCGCTCGAACCGGCGCTCCACCCACTCGGTGACCTGGTCGACCGAGAACGGGCGCTCCGGCACCAGGATCACGTTCGCGCCGCCGGCGAGCCCGGAGTGCAGCGCGATCCAGCCCGCGTGCCTGCCCATCACCTCGACCACGAGCGCGCGGAAATGCGATTCGGCGGTGGTGCGCAGCCTGTCGATGGCCTCGGTGGCGATGTGCACCGCGGTGTCGAAACCGAAGGTGTAGTCGGTGGCCGCGAGGTCGTTGTCGATCGTCTTCGGCACCCCGACGACGCCGACCCCGTCGTCGGTCAGCTTCTTCGCGACGCCGAGGGTGTCTTCGCCGCCGATCGCGATCAGCGCGTCGATCTTCTGCTCGGCCAGCACCGACTTGATCTTGTCGACGCCGCCGTCTTCCTTATACGGGTTGGTCCGGGAAGAACCCAGGATCGTGCCGCCCCTGGTGAGGATCTCCTCCACGTCGGCGAGGCCGAGCGGCCTGCTCTCGCCGGTCATCGGCCCGCGCCAGCCGCTGCGGAAACCGACCACGTCCCAGCCGTGCACCTCGATGCCCTTGCGGACGACCGCACGGATCACCGCGTTGAGGCCGGGGCAGTCACCACCGCCGGTCAGGACCCCCACTCGCATCCCATCAGCCCTTTCGAAAGTTGTCACAGGTCACACTTCTCCCCGTCAGCGTAGCCGTGGTCACCCTTGATCGGTAAAGCGGAGGCGCGCTTGGTAGGGTCGTCGGCGTGCAGCGGTATTTCTGGTTTAGCGGGCCGGCCCTGGGTGGGCCAGCCGGCGAGATCGCCGCGCGCTGAACCACCCTCGAGCCGGAAGACAGACCGGCTCGGGTGGCAAGACCGCGGGCCGGTCGGGAAAGGACCAGTCCCGCCATGCCGATCACCGCAGGCCCCGCCGAAATCCTCGACAACCAGCGCACCGCCGGGATCAGCCCGCTGATCCCGCCTTCGCTGCTGCGCCAGGAACATCCGATGGACGCCGCCGTCGCGAAAACCGTGGCACAGGGCCGTTCCGCGACCGTCGACATTCTCAACGGCACCGACGAAAGGCTGCTCGTCGTGGTCGGGCCGTGCTCGGTGCACGACCCGGAGGCGGCCGTCGACTACGCGATCCGGCTCGCGGAGAAGGCGGACCAGCTGCGCGACAGGCTGCACGTGATCATGCGGGTGTACTTCGAGAAGCCGCGCACCACGCTGGGCTGGAAGGGCCTGATCAACGACCCGGCGCTGGACGGCTCGTACGCGGTCAACCAGGGCCTGCGGATGGCCAGGAAGCTGCTGCTCGACATCTCCGCGCTCGGCCTGCCGGTGGGCTGCGAGTTCCTCGACCCGATCACCCCGCAGTTCATCGCCGACATCGTCAGCTGGGGTTCGATCGGCGCGCGCACCGCGGCCAGCCAGGTGCACCGCCAGCTGTGCAGCGCGCTGTCGATGCCGGTGGGGATCAAGAACTCCACCGAGGGCGACGTGCAGGTGGCCGTGGACGCCACCCGCGCCGCCGCGGCCAGCCACGTGTTCCCCGGCATCAACGCCGACGGGCTCGCGGCGCTGATCACCACCTCCGGCAACCCGGACTGCCACGTGATCCTGCGCGGCAGCGCGGCAGGCCCCAACTACGACAGCGAGACGGTCAGCGACACGCTGGCCCGGCTGCGCAAGGCGGAGCTGCCGGAACGGGTGCTCATCGACGCCTCCCACGGCAACAGCGGCAAGGACCACGTGCGCCAGGCCGGGGTCGTCGAAGAGGTGGCGAACCGGATCGGCGCCGGTGAGGGGATCACCGGCGTGATGCTGGAGTCCTTCCTCGAGGCCGGGCGGCAGGATCTGGTGCTGGGCAAGGCTTCCGAGCTGACCTACGGGCAGTCGATCACCGACGCCTGCATGGACTGGCCCACCACGGCCGGTCTCCTGGACACGCTGGCGGCGGCGGTGCGCTGACAGCGTGCGGGGCACCCTCGGCGCGAGGGTGCCCCGATGCTCAGCGGCGGTTCTTCAGCGCCGCGTCGATCACGTGCCAGCGCTCGAGGTTGTGCTTGGCGTCGGCGAGCGCGTCGTGCGCGTCGCTCGGCGGCGAGGGCAGCTTCGGCTTGCCCGCGTCCTCCCAGCGCTGGCGCAGGTCACGGGTGAAGCGGGGCAACTGGCGCGGCAGCGCGGGCATGGCGCCCCACAACTGCGCGAGCGCCACGTGGTCATACGCCGCGTACCAGGCCCACAGTTCGATTCCGCCCGGCGGCTTGCCGAAGAACTCCAGCAGGTCGGCGCGGATCCGCTCCCGGCTTCGCCACGCCTTGTCCGCGGGCGAGGGCAGTTTCGGCAGTACGTTGTCGCGCACCCACTGGCCTGCGCGGCCGGGGTCGAAATCGGTCGAAACCGCGTAGAACTCCCTGCCCCGCTCGTCCACGACACCGATCGAAACCAGATCGATCGTCACGCCGTCCTCGATGAATTCGGTGTCGTAGAAGAATCGCACCGAAGCACCTTAGGGCCTTGGCTACCCGGCCTTCGTCTCCGGTACCCGGTCGGCGTCCGCGACGGCGGCCTGCGACGGCACATCCGGGCGCACGCCCGCCTGCTCCGCGGCGATCAGCTCCTTCGCCCGCGCGGCGTAGATGTCCACGTACTCCTGACCGGAGAGCTCCATCAGCGCGTACATGATCTCGTCGGTGATCGAGCGCTCGATGAACCTGTCCCCGGACAGCCCGTCGTAGCGGGAGAAGTCCAGCGGGGCGCCGAAGCGGATCTCCAGCCGGCGCGGCCACCACATCTTGGAGCCGATCGGGTTGACCTTGTCCGTGCCGATCATCGCGACCGGGATGACCGGCACCCCGGCCTCGAGCGCGATCCTGGCGACCCCGGTCTTGCCCTTGTGCAGCCTGCCGTCCGGCGAGCGGGTGCCCTCCGGGTAGATGCCGAGGAGGTTGCCTTCGCGCAGCAGCCGGATCGCGGTGTCGAGCGCGGCCTGCGCGGCGCTGCCGCCGGAGCGGTCGATCGGGATCTGGCCGACGCCGGTGAAGAACCACTTCTTCAGCCGGCCCTTGAGCCCCTTCTCGGTGAAGTACTCCGACTTGGCCGGGAACGTGACCCGCCGGGGTACCCGCAGCGGCATGAAGAACGAGTCCGCGACCGCGAGGTGGTTGCTGGCCAGTATCGCGCCGCCACGGTCGGGGATGTTCTCCTGGCCGGTGACCTTGGTCGGCCACAGCGTCTTGAGGATCGGGCCGAGCAGCACCCACTTCAGCAACCGATACAGCACAGCGACATGCCCTCCCGCCTGGCCCGGATCGCTCGGCTGATCCAGAGTACGAACCGTGACGGGCAGAACACAACGGCAACCTCCCCGTTGCGCGTGATGTCACAGGGCCGGGAGGCATGTGACAACGGCCGCCCGCGTGGGACGATGGGTGCCGTCGGGACGAGGAGTAAGGCGGTCACCATGCCCGTACTCGCCGGTGCGGAACCCTTCTCGCACACCGGGTCTGGCGAGACCGGGGTGCTGTTGTGCCATGGCTTCACCGGCACCCCGCAGAGCATGCGCCCGTGGGGTGAGCACCTCGCCGCGCTGGGTCACGGCGTGCGCTGCCCCCGGCTGCCAGGGCACGGCACGAGCTGGCAGGAGCTGAACAAGACCACCTGGCAGGACTGGTACGCCTGCGTCCGGGCCGAACTGCTCGGGCTGCGCGAGAACCACCCGACTGTGTTCGTGTTCGGGCTGTCCATGGGCGGCACGCTCGCGCTGCGGCTGGCGGAGGAGTTCGGCGAGCAGATCGCCGGGCTGGTGCTGGTCAACCCCTCGGTCACCACGCTGCGCCGCGACGCGAAGCTGCTGCCGGTGCTCGGCCGTGTGCTGCCTTCGGTGCCCGCGATCGCCAACGACATCGCGAAGCAGGGAGTCACTGAACTGGCGTACGACCGCACCCCGGTCCGTGCCGCCGCGAGCCTCGCTCAGCTGTGGCGCGTGGTGCGGGCCGACCTGCCGAAGGTGACTCAGCCGCTACTGTTGTTCCGGTCCGTCGTTGACCACGTCGTGGAGCCGGTGAACGCGCGTCTCGTCCTCGACGGGGTGCGCAGCAGGCAGACCACGGAAGTGCTGCTGGAGCACAGTTTCCACGTGGCGACGCTGGACAACGACGCGCCACTGATCTTCCGGCGCGGCAGCGAGTTCATAGCAGAGCAGGTGGGGTCCCGATGAGCGCGCACGGCACAGACCCGGAGGACGTGGACGCGACGTTCGCGGCGATCGTCGCGGACCTCCGGGCGGAGGGGGTCGGCGAGTTCGCCGACGAAGAACCGCTCGACCTGCCAGCCGAGCCCAAGCCCGAGAGGAAGGCGCCGCCGGCCGATCCCCAGCCGGAGCCCGAAACTTCCTGGCGCACCGGGGGCCCTGGCTGGGAGGACACGGTGCTGGGCGACGAGCCCGCGGACGACGACGAGCACTACGTGCCGCCGGAGCCGCCGCCGCTGCCGCGGCCGGGCAAGGGCGCGTTCATCGTGCTGCTGTTCTTCCTGATCGGGCTGTTCCTGCTGATCGCGCCGGGGCTGATCGGGATCAGCGCTTCGCTGGGCACGCCGCTGGGGATCCTTTCGCTCGCCACCGCGATCGCCCTGTTGCTGCTGCGGGTCAAGCAGGGCCCGCCCGACGGCGCCGACCCGAGCAACGGCGCGCAGGTCTGAATGCACCTGGACTTCCGGCCGTCCCGGCGCTCCACCGTCGGGGCCGAATGGGAGCTGGCACTGGTCGACCGTCGCAGCGGTGAGCTGCGCTCGGTGGCCGAGCAGATCCTCGAAGCCGTGCGCGACGGGCGCGAGGAGCATCCCAAGATCAAACAGGAGCTGCTGCTCAACACGATCGAGATCATCACCGGGGTATGCCGCACGGTCGGTGAGGCGACGGCCGACCTGGCGGGTTCGCTGGACGAGGTGCACGCGGTGACCGACCCGCTCGGGGTCGAGCTGTGCTGCGCTGGCACGCACCCGTTTTCCTCGTGGTACCAGCAGAAAGTGACGGACAAGGCGCGGTATCAGAAGCTGATCGAGCGCACCCGGTGGTGGGGCAGGCAGATGCTCATCTACGGGGTGCACGTGCATGTCGGGCTCGACCACCGGGACAAGGTGCTGCCGGTGCTCGACGCGCTGCTCAACTACGCGCCGCACCTGCAGGCGCTCTCGGCGTCCTCGCCGTACTGGGGCGCGGAGGACACCGGGTACGCCTCGAACCGGGCGCTGATGTTCCAGCAGCTGCCGACCGCCGGGCTGCCGTTCCAGTTCCGCGAGTGGGCGGAGCTCGAGGGCTACGTCGACGACATGTTCAAGACCGGCGTGATCGACGCCTTTTCCGAGATCCGCTGGGACATCCGGCCCGCCCCGCATTTCGGCACGATCGAGATGCGGGTGTGCGACGGGCTGCCCACGCTGGAGGAGGTCGGCACGATCGCCGCGCTGACCCAGTGTCTGGTGGACGATTTCAGCGAGCGCCTCGACAACGGCGAACAGCTGCCGACCCTGCCGCCGTGGCACGTGCAGGAGAACAAGTGGCGCGCCGCCCGGTATGGGCTGGACGCGATCATCATCCTGAACGCGGCCGGGGACGAGCGGCTGGTCACCGACGATCTCGCCGATCTGCTGGAGCGGCTGGAGCCGGTCGCGCGGCGGCTCGGGTGCGTGGCGGAGCTGCGCGGGGTGGAGACGATCCTGAAGTACGGCGCGAGCTACCAGCGGCAGCGGGCCGTGGCGCGCGAGTACAACGGGAGTCTCAAGGCCGTGGTGGCTTCGCTGGTAGCCGAAATGCGGGACGGGATCGCGCGGGACCGGTAGGGGGCGCGGCTCGATTCTGTGTCGGAAGCGGCGGAGCCGCTTGCTGTGGGCCGTGCGCTTGCACCGCCGGGGGTTTGAATCGGTGGAGCCGCGCGCAGCGCGTCCGTTGAGGGTGGTGGCGGGCGACGGGAGGGGCCGCTACCCGCACCGTCACGCAAACCACTTTGAAAGATTCTCTAGTCTCGGCTCATGTCGAAGGTCGTCATTGCCCCGGACAAGTTCAAGGGGTCCTTGCCCGCCAAGGAGGTCGCGGACGCGATCGCCGCCGGGTTGCGGGGGGCGGTGCCCGGGGTCGAGACGGCGGAGTGCCCGATCGCCGACGGGGGTGACGGCACGGTGGCGGCCGCGGTGGCCGCGGGGTTCGCGTTCGTGCCGGCCGTGGCGACCGGGCCGACGGGTGAGCCGGTCGAGACGGGCTACGCGCGGCAGGGAAACACGGCGATCGTCGAGCTGGCAGCGGTTTCCGGGTTGAGCCGCCTGCCCGGCGGAGTGCTCGCGCCGTTGACGTCGAGCACGCTCGGGGTGGGCGAGCTCATCGCGCACGCGCTCGCGGCGGGCTGCCGGAAGATCGTGATCGGGCTCGGTGGCAGCGCGAGCACCGACGGCGGGTCGGGTTTGGTCCGTGGCCTCGGCGCGCGACTCCTCGACGCGGACGGCGCGGAGATTTCCCTTGGCGGGCAAGCACTTCCCGACCTCGCGCGGGTGGACCTGAGCGAAATGGACCTCCACGGCGCGGAGTTCGTGGTGGCGAGCGACGTCGACAACCCACTGCTGGGCGAGCACGGCGCCGCCGCGATTTACGGGCCGCAGAAGGGTGCGTCGCCGGAGGATGTGGCGGCGCTGGACTCGGCGTTGCGGCACTTCGCAGAGCTGGTCGACCCGAGCTTCGCCGACGCGCCCGGCGCGGGCGCGGCAGGCGGCACGGGGTACGCGTGCCTGGCGATCCTCGGCGCGTCCTTCCGCGCGGGCATCGACGTCGTGCTGGAAATGACGGCCTTCGCGGAAAAACTGGCCGGGGCGGACCTCGTGATCACCGGCGAAGGATCCTTCGACGAACAGACCCTGCACGGCAAGGGCCCGGCCGGAATCGCCGCGCAGGCGGGAGAAACCCCCGTCGTGGCGATGGCCGGGCACACGTCCTTGCCGCCGGAAGTGTTGCGCGCCAACGGCTTCGCGGCGGCCTACGCGCTGACCGACATCGAGCCGGACGTCGGCCGCTGCATGACCGACACCGCCGAACTGCTGGAGCAGCTGGCCGCGCGGGTGGCCAAGGACTGGCTCTGAAGGCGCGACCCACGGCAAAACCCGAGCCACCCGCACCACGCACTCCACCGCCACCCGGCACCGAAAGCCGGGAACACCCACCGACCACACCCCTCCACCGCCCCGATCCCCAGCCCGTCCTTGCGATCTTGGCGCTGGGTCAAGGCATCTTTCCCGCCTTGACGCGGCGGCAAGATCGCGAACACTCACAGATCGGGGCGGTGGTGGGGTGCACACAGCGCGGCCACGCGCGTCCGTTGCTGCCCCAACGCACGCCATCACCTAAGCTGCTGCCCCAACGCACGCCACCACCTAAGCTGCTGCCCCAACGCACGCGACCGCCTAAGCGAACATCGTCTTCCACTCGTCCAGGTTTCGGGGCCGGTAGACGAAGTTGTTCTCCCGCACGGAAGACAGCGCGGCGGACGGGGCGGCCGAGTACTGGTGCCCCGGGAAAACCGTCGGGTCGCCCGGCAGCTCCGCGAGCGCACGCAGGCTGTGGTACATCGCCTCGGCGTCACCGCCGGGGAAGTCCGTACGACCACAGCCTTCGAGGAACAGCGTGTCCCCCGCGACAAGCCTGTCGTCGAGCAGGAAGCACTGGCTCCCTGGCGTGTGCCCCGGCGTGTGCAGCAGCCGGATGGGGATGTCGCCGACCTGGACGACGTCGTCGTGGTCGTGCGCGGTGATATCGGTGGCCGAGAGCCCGGTGACCCGCTGCACCCACTCGCTCTCGTTGCGGTTCACGTGCACCGGCACGGGTTCGCGCGCCAGCAGCTCGGCGAGCCCGGCCAGGGTGAAGCCCATCATGCTGCCGCCGACGTGGTCGGGGTGGTGGTGCGTGGCGAGCACGCCGGTGAGCCGCATGTCGTCGGCCGCGAGCACGTCCAGCAGGTCGCCGACCGCGTAGGCCGGGTCGACGAGCACGGCCTCCCTGGTCTCCCGATCGCCGATCAGGTAGGCGAAGTTGACCATCTGGGTGGCGATCGGGTCGCCGACGGCGAAGTCGCGGCCGGAGAGCAGCTGGCGGAAGTACAGGCGGTCGGACATGCCCCGAGGGTAGAGGGTTCAGCTGAACGGGGTGCGCGGGCGCTCCTGCCGGACCCCGTCGACGAACACGTCCACCTTCTCGTCGTAGAAGCAGACCAGGCCCTGCACCTTCTGGCTCTCCGGCACCGGCGCGCGGTAGAACCAGGCGATGTCCTCGTGCAGTTTCCCGCCTGCCCGCACGGAGTAGTACGACGCCTCGCCCTTGTACGGGCAGCGCGTGACCGTTTCGCTGGGCTCGGTCAGGTCCAGCCGCACGTCCGTCTTCGGCAGGTAGTACCGGGTGGGCAGGCCTGTCTCGAAAAGCAGCCGCGGATTGCTCGACTCCGCCACGGTTTCGCCGTCGATCTCGATGCGGACGTGCCGCGAGCTGGCGAGCACGTCGACGCGCTTGTGCGGGTCGCGGGGGTGGACGAAGATCTCCTCGTCCTCCTCGAACCAGCCGTCCATCGCGGCGAAGTCGAACCTTACGTAGCCGCGCAACTCCGCTGTGTCGTATTCGGCGGCCGCGCCGGGAGCTTCCCTGTCGCCGACCTTCACCGTCGACAGCGCCGCGTCGCCCAGCCGCTCGGAATGCCTCGTCTCCCCCGTCGCGACCAGCACGTCGGCCACGTCCTCGCGGGGGATGTAGTAGGCCGGGTAGTACGGGATTTCCCAGACCAGCAACGGCCGCGTGGTGTCGGCGACGAACTGCCCGCCGAAGAGCACCCGGACGCGTTTCGGCCCTTGTTCGACTCGCACGGACTCGCTCACGAAAGCACCTGCCTTCTGTTTCAGGGCGTGTAGCGGACGATGAGGTCGCGGGCCATCGCCTTGGCCCGCCGGGCCGCATCGGCGTCGCCCTCGGCGGCGGAGACGATGGAGCCCTTCATCAGGATGTGCCAGGAGTGCGCGAATTCGCCAGGCTCGCGCAGCCCGGCTTCCTCGGCCAGCGCGCGCACGATGGCGCGGATGGTGCCGAGGTGCGCGATGCACGCCTGGCCCAGCGGGTGTCCCGGCCCCATTTCCAGCAGCACGTTGATGAACGAGCAGGCGTCGAACTCCTCGGGACGGCGGAACCACTCGTCGAACACGTCGAAGATGGCCAGCAGCCTGCCCTCGGCCGTCTCGCCGCGGCGGCGGGCCTCGGCCTCGATGTAACCCCGGGTCCAGCGCTGCTCACGCTGTTCGAGGAACGCCAGGACCAGGGCGTCCTTCGAGGCGAAATGCCGGTACAGGGTGGCCTTGGCGACCCCGGACCGCGCGATGACCTCGTCGACCCCCACGTCCCGGACACCCCGCCAGGCGAACAGCTCGTACGCCGCCGCCAGTATCCGCTCCCGCGGCTCGAGGCTGGTGCCCTGCGTGGCGCTTTCGGTAGTCATCGTCCTTTCATCGTAACCGCTGGTGCCGGTTACCGAAGTGGATCAGTCCATTGTGGATTCCGCGGCGGTCACCGTCTGTGCCAGCAGCACGGCGATGGTGGTGGGGCCGACGCCGCCCGGCACCGGGGTGATCAGGCTCGCCCGCTCCGCGGCCTCGGCGAAGGCGACATCGCCGACATTGCCGGGGTTGTACCCCGCGTCGACCACCACCGCGCCGGGTTTGATCCACGAGCCGCGCACGAACTCCGGCCGCCCCACGGCGGCGACCACGAGGTCGGCCGACCGCACGATCGACGGCAGGTCCGCGGTGCGCGAATGGCAGACGGTGACCGTCGCATGGCGGGCGAGCAGGAGCATGGCGACCGGCTTGCCGAGGATCGGACTGCGGCCGATCACCACCGCGTGCCTGCCTTCGATCCCGACCTCGTACGCGTCCAGCAGCCGCATGATGCCGCCCGGCGTGCACGACTCGAAACCCGGCAGCCCGAACGACATGGCGGCGAAGGAGTGCATCGTGACGCCGTCGACGTCCTTGCCCGGCGCGATCGCCTCGAAGGCGGCGCGCTCGTCGATTCCGGCCGGGACCGGGTGCTGCAGCAGGATTCCGTCCACCCCGGGGTCCGCGGACAGCTCGCCGATCACCCGCACCAAACCGGCTGTCGTGGTGGTGGCGGGCAACGGCACGTGCCGTGACTCGATTCCCGCCTGGCGGCACCGGTTCCGCTTCATCCGCACATACGTCACCGAAGCCGGATCCTCGCCCACCAGAACCGTGGCGAGACACGGCTTCCGCCCCGCGGCGGCCTCGAACGCGGCCGCGCGCCGGCCGGCGTCGGCGACGATTTCCTTGGCGAGTTCGGTACCGGACATCAGGGCCATCGGGCGCTCCTCGATCGTCGGGATCGCCCAGGCGTGCGGCTCGTCGCAGGACCGCTCCCCGGTGGTGCCCCACCCGAACGCCAGTCACGGCCCATGCCGAGCCTACCCCGGCACCGCCCGCAGATCGTCGACCAGCGCGGAGTAAGCGCTGTCCCGGTCCGGTGCGCGCAGCACCGCCGACGGGTGGACGGTGGCGAGGGCGTGCGCCGGGTGGCCGCCCAGATCTTCGGGCGCGGACAACAGTTCTCCGCGCGACTCGGTCACCTTGAACGAAGTGCCCATGACCGCCTGCGCCGCGGTCGCGCCCAGCAGGACGACGACTTCCGGTTGCAGCGCACCGAACTCCGCCAGCAGCCACGGACGGCAGGCCACCACTTCGGTGCGCGAAGGCTTCTTGTGGATGCGCTGCTTTCCGCCCTCGGCGCGGGTGAACTTGAAGTGCTTGACCGCGTTGGTCACGTAGACCTCACTTCGGTCGATACCCGCCTCGGCGAGCGCGCGGTCCAGCAGCTTCCCGGCCGGTCCGACGAACGGCTCGCCCGCGCGGTCTTCCTTGTCCCCGGGCTGTTCGCCCAGCAACACGATGCGCGCGTTCTCCGGCCCCGCACCGAAAACCGTCTGCGTCGCGTCCTCGTACAGGCCGCAACCACGACAGGAACGGGACGCCTCCCGCAGCCGCGCCAGCTCCTTGCCTGCCGGCACGAACCGGGAGGCGTCCCGCCGCTCGGTGGTCGTCATCCCGGAGGCCGTTCGACCTCACCGCGCCAGGAGCCGGTCTCCTGGCCGTGATGCTCGATGAACTCCTTGAAGCGCCTGAGATCGCCGTTGACCCGGCGGTCGAGCACGCCCAGTTTGTCGGCGGCGTTCTCGGCGAAACCGTCCGGGTCGATGTCCATCTGCGCGGTCACCCGCGTACTGCCCTCGCCGAGCCGGTGGAAGGTGATCACCCCGGCGTGGTTCGGGCCGCTGTCGGAGCGCCACGCGACCCGCTCGTCGGGATGCTGCTCGGTGATCGTCGCGTCGAATTCCCGTTGTACGTTCCCGATTCTGGTCACCCAGTGCAGATGCGTGTCGTCGAGCTGGCGGATCTCCGCCACGCCTTCCATGAAGCGCGGGAAGGACTCGAACTGGGTCCACTGGTTGTAGGCCGTGCGCACCGGCACGTTCACGTCGACCGTCTCGGTGATGGTGCTCATCTCTGCTTCGCTCCTTCCTCTTTTGCACCATCCGGGTACCTCGGCGCGAGCGGGGCTACACGTTCGTGAGGCGCGCCAGCACGGACTCGAGGTACTCGCGGGTGCGGGCCAGCGGCTCCGGCGGGTTCTGCACCGCGGCCACCAGCCCTTCGGCGAGCTCGCGCAGTTTGACGTTGCCGCGCTGCGAAGCGCTGGTGAGCAGCTCGAAGGCGGTGGCCGAATCGCAGCCGTAGCCGAGCATGATCATCCCCTTGGCCTGCTCGATTCCGGCCCGCGACGCCATCGCGCGCTGCAGCCCGGCCGCTTCCCCGGCAAGCTCGGACAGCTGCTCGGCCTCGCGCAGCCGGGCGCTCGTCAGGTCGACGTAGTAGCCGTGGATCTTCGCGAGACCCGCCTCGTCCTGGTCGACGGCGCCGACCACGACCACGGCCCGCGTGACCCCGTCGGCGGCGGCGATGCGCTGCTGAGCGCTGAACGGCTCCCCGGTGCGCCGCGCGCGCTCGAAGACCTCGCTCAGCTGGGGCCGGTCACCGGGGTGCCCGTGTTCGGCGAACAGCTCGGGTCCCGGGGACACCGCGCCCGGCCGGTAGCCGTACATCCGGTAGATCTCCGGTGACCAGGACCAGGTCCCGGCCCGGACGTCCCAGTGGTACATGCCGACCTGGTCGGCACTTTGCCCCGAGGGCAGCGCGGAGAGTGGATCCGGCTTGGTGGTCATGCGCAGACGGCTCCTGTGCGAAATCGAGATCGACACGGGTGCCACGCTGCTGGACAATCCCAGGTCGCCAGATCATAGCCGGGAGATCGTCAGGCCTTGCACGGTGATCACCGGACATCCTGGCGCCCGGGGCTCACCCGGCCGAAGCGGGGGCTCAGCCGTCGAGCCAGCCGTGGTCGGTGATGAGGTCGAGCACCGTCCGGCGGACCCGGAGCAGCTGCTCCGCCGTCAGCGTCGGGACGCCGGCGAGCAGCGCCTCGGTGAGCTCCTCGCGGAACTCGAAACCCGAGGCGGGGTAGTCGGCCGGCTCGCCGGGCCGCACCCCCCGCACCACCCGGACGTTGGACGCCTTGGGCCCGCGCTCGCCATCCTCCACAGTGAACTCGACGACCGCGCCGGCCGCGATCAGCCGTTTGTCCACGTCCAGGTCGTTGACGTGGACGAAAACGTCCTCACCGCCACCGTCCGGCGCCACGAACCCATACCCGCGAATCTCGTCGAAACGGACGACTTTTCCCGTGACCACAATGAATCCCGTCATCGAACCCGGCCGGAGCCGTCCGGCGCGAACATCGCGCCAAACTACCGCCTCGCCACCCGCGCGCACAATCGGCGGGTACCGATCAGCCGAACCGGGGTACCCGGCGGTCATGAAACTGCTCTACAAACCACTCAGCCTGGCCATCAGCGCGCTCGGCGGCGTGCTCGCGGGCATGGTGTTCAAGAAGTCCTGGCAGGCCATCTCGGGTGAGCCGGAGGCACCGAAGGCGACCTCGACCGAGCACCGCGTCCGCGAGGTGCTGCTCGCCGCCGCGCTGCAGGGCGCGATCTTCGGCGTGATCAAGGCCGCGCTCGACCGCGGCGGCGCCGAAGCCTACGAGCGCACCACGGGCAAGAAGCTGGAGAAGAAGAAGTAGCCTCACCGGCCGCCGGCGTCGGGGAACATGGTCAGCGCGCGCAGCGCCGTGCCCAGTTCCGTGACGTCGGCCGGGTCGGTCAGCGAACGGCCGAGCTGGTCGGTGATCCGCTTGAGCCGGTGCCGCACCGTGTTCGGGTGGCAGTAGACGCGCTCCGCGACCAGTTTCGTCGAGCCGCGGCAGTCGAACCAGGCCCGCAGGGTCAGCAGCAGCACGTCCCGGTCTTCGCACGCCAGCAACGGATCGAGGACTTCGCGCGCCAGCTGGGCGGACGCCGCCGGATCACTCGCCACCAGCCCGGCCAGCGGCGATTCGGCGAACTGCGCGAGACCCGGATGGCCGGGGCTGAGCCCGGCGAGCGCGACCCGCGCCAGATGCAGCGCGCGGGCCGTCCCGGCGAGCCCGGTGAACTCGGGGCTCACCCCGACCCGGGCGATGGCGTTCTCCTCCAGCAGCTTGGTGATCAGCCGCGTGGCGCCCGGCCCGTGCACCGACACCACACCCATCTGCAGGTCCGGGGTGAGCCGCCACGCCGACGCCAGATGATGTTCACGCAGCGTGTTTTCGATGCCTGGCAAGGCTTCCTGGCCCAGTCCCGGGGTTTCCGCGGCCACCACGACGTACGTGCCGTCGACCGACATCTCCAGCAGCCGCGCGATCTCCCACAGCGTGCCCTCGGTCGCGATGCCGCCCGCGAACAGCGCTTCCACCAGAGCGAGCCGCTTTTCGTAGCGGGAGCGCAGAAGGTCGGCGACCGAGTCGCGGTAGGCCACGGTGAGCGCCTCGGTGTAGTCGTCCATCAGCGCCCAGATCGCGGTGGTCGCGGCCACCAGCGCGGGCTGGTCCCGGCCGGTCAGCGTCACGAACCGTTGCCACACCTCGATGAACCCGATCCGGAAGGCACGGAGGAGCTCCGGGAGCGGCGCTCCCTGGCGTGCCCGCTCCTGTCCCGTCGCGACCGCCCTGGAGAGGTCCGGAGTGTCCGGTTCGGAGAGTGAGCGAAGCAGGAAGTCCAGATTTTCCACACAGGACACGCGAAGGTCCTCATGCGACACGAACTGTTCCTCGCGGTATACCGCCATTTCGGTGACGATCCGGTCGAACGTGCGGCCGGCCAGTTCCGCCAGACCCGGCCACGCCGCGGCCGCGAGCCCGGCCACGGCGGGTTCGGCTCCGTGGAAACGCATGGCCGCACCCCACCCTGTCGCTGCGGGCCTCCCCGTCGAGACGCCGGAGCCGTATTGAACCCCAGCGGGCGCGGCGACGGCAAAACGTCCCGCACCTGCGGAAGATGCGGGACGTTTTCGCCGAATTCGCGGGTTACATCTGTCCTTGCGCCGTCTTGATGGCTTCCCTGATGCGGAAGTAGGTGCCGCAGCGGCAGATGTTGCGGATCTCGTCGAAATCGTCGTCGCCGAGTTCGCGGCCTTCGGCCTTGGCGGCACGCACCTTGGCCACCGCCGCCATGATCTGTCCCGGCTGGCAGTAGCCACACTGCGCGACGTCGTGTTCCAGCCAGGCTTCCTGCATCGGGTGCAGCGCACCGCTTTCCGCGTCCGCGAGGCCTTCGATGGTGGTGACCTCGTCGGTGGCCTTGATGTCGGACACCGGCACCGAGCACGGGTTGAACGCCTTGCCGTTGATGTGCGAGGTGCACGCCTTGCAGACGTTCAGCCCGCAGCCGTACTTGGGGCCGGTGACGCCGAGCAGGTCACGCAGCACCCACAGCAGGCGCACGTTGTCCTCGGTGTCCACAGTGACCTGTTTGCCGTTGAGCACGAAAGTATGTTGGGGCACGGGAGGAATCCTTACGAGACGTAGGAGAGGCCGTCGGTGGGCGAGTCCGGGATGGACGGCACGCGCGGCAGTGGCTCGAAGCTGAGCGTGCCGTGGTTGACCGGGAAGCTGGTCGGCATCTTCCCCACCGCCCTGGCGTAGGCGCAGGCGACCGCGGCGAACGAGCTCGCGACACCGAGTTCGCCGGCGCCGCCGGGTTCCCCGTTGGCCGGCATCACGAAGATCTCCATCTCCGGCGGGGTGTTCCACTGTCGCGTGTAGAAGAAGTTGTCCCAGCTGCCTTCCAGCGGCAGCCCCTTGTCGATGTGCAGGCTTTCGGTGAGCGCGAGCCCGATGCCGTCGTTGATGCAGCCCATCATCTGCGCTTCCAGCCCGCGCGGGTTGATCGGCAGCCCGGCGTCCACGGCCATGAACACCTTGGTGACCCGCGGCCCGGTGACCCCGTCGCGAACCTTGCGGTTGACCGTTTCCGGGCGGCAGTCGATCTCCACGAGCACCGCGCTGCAGCTCTTGTACTCGGCGTGGAACCCGATGCCCTGCGCCATTCCGGCGGGCAGCTGCCTGCCCCACTGCCCCGCCTGCGCCACCTTGTCCAAGGCCGCGCGGTGGCGCTCGTCCTTGAAGAAGGAGCGCCGGAACGCCAACGGGTCCTGGCCCATCTTCGCGGCCAGCTGGTCGACGATCAGCTCGCGGGCGCACACCACGTTGGGCGAGTACACGTTGCGCATGCTGGAGGTGTGGAACTTCAGCGGCACCTCGTTGAGCAGCTGCGTGGTGGCCCCGAAGTTGTACGGCATCGACTGGGACAGCTCGAACACCGTCTGGGAGAAGCCGATGTCGCCGACCGGGAGCTTCGCCGCGACCGCGGTGAGCAGCTCGCCGAGGCCGTGCCCGAAGTCGGTGGTGACGCTGGTGTGCCGCTGCTCGTAGCTGACCACGTTGCCCAGCGCGTAGTTCACCCGCACCCGGGACAGCGACATCGGGTGCGTGCGCCCGTGCCGGAAGTCGTCGGTGCGGTGCCACATCAGCTTGACCGGTTTGCCGACCTTCTTCGAGATCTCCGCGGCCTCGAGCGCCGCGTCGCCGAAGAGCTTGCGGCCGAACGAACCGCCGCCCTGCATGACGTGCACCTTCACCGCCGTCACCGGCAGGCCGAGCATCGTCGCGATCTCTTCCTGCGCCGTGATCGGCGCCTTCAGCCCGGACCAGATCTCCGCGCTGTCCGGCCGCACGTCGGCGACCGCGCAGTTGGTTTCCAGCGCGCTGTTGCTGGCGAAGGCGAACACGAAGTCCGCCTCGATCGAGCTGGTCAGCACCGGTGGCACGGCCAGTGGCAGTGTCGCGGCCTGGAGCTTCTTCAGCACCGTGTCGTCCGACTCGGCGTCCACCGGGCCAGGGCCCCAGTTCACCTGGAGCGCGCGCACGGCGTCCATGCAGTGCGTGATCGTCTTCCCGCGCACGGCCACGCCGGAGGAGATCACCACGACGTCGGTGATCCCCGGCATGGCCTTCACCGCGGCCAGGTTGCGCACCGACTTCACGGTGCCGCCGATCGTCGGCGGGCGGCAGACCATCGCGGGCAGCGCGTCCGGGATCTGCAGGTCCATCGTGAACTGCTTCTTGCCGGTGACCGCGTCACGGGCGTCGATGCGGTTCTGCGGAGTGCCGACGATCTTGAACTTCGCGGCGTCCTTCGGCTGCGCGGACACCTCTTCGGTGCGGCTGCTCGCGGCGGCCTCGGCCAGCGAACCGAACGTCGCGCTGCGGCCCGAACCGCGGATCACTCCATTTTGGACGGTCAGGGCGGAGGCGGGCACGCCCCACTGGCCCGCCGCCGTGGACAGCAGCCGGGCACGCGCGATCGCGGCGGCCGTGCGCACCGGGTCGTACAGCGAGCGCACGGAGTTCGAACCGCCGGTGAGCTGGTTGAACAGCAGTTCGGGGCGGGCGTCGGCGAGGGTGACGTGCACCTTCTCCAGCGGTACGTCCATTTCCTCGGCGATCAGCATCGCGATGGTGGTGGTGATGCCCTGGCCGACCTCGGCCCGCGGCACCGCGAAGGACACCGTGTCGTCACGGTTGACCTGGATCGCGATCAGGTTGGAGGTCGGCATCGCGGCGAGGCTCAACGCGTCGCCGAGGTCGAGGATGTCGGCGGGCTCGGGCGGGGACGGGATCGCGGCCGCGGCTTCGGGTGGGGCGAGCGTGTCGGCCCCGAGGCGGGCGGCGACAGCGAGGGTGGGGGCGGCCAGCAGGTAACCGAGGAACCGGCGACGTTGCAACCCCTCGGCCCCGGCTGGCGATCGGCGCTGATCGACCATCACGGTCCTTCCAAGCGAGACGTGAATTTCACGCGAGATTAGGAAGGACGGCGGATTGCGGTCAACGCAAAGTAGCCGATCGGCGCGATCTCTGTGACGAGACCACAGCGAAGCACCACAAAACTGTGACGCCCCCACAGCCAAACGTCGGCTGTGGGGGCGTACTCGGGGACCGGGCTCAGTCCGCGGAGTGCATGATCACGCCGCGGATGTTCTTGCCGTCCCGGAGATCCTGGTACCCCTCGTTCACTTCCTCCAACGTGTAGCGGCGGGTGACGAGCTCGTCGAGTTTGATCGCGCCCGCCTGGTACAGCCGCAGGATGCGGACGATGTCGTACTGCGGGTTCGCCGAGCCGAACAGCGTGCCCTTGATCGTCTTCTCGAACAGGGTCATCACGCCGCCGGAGACGTGCACCGTCAGCTTCTCCGGGTTGGCCAGGCCGGTGATGACCACCGTGCCGCCCTTGCCGACCGCGTTGAACGCCTGGGTGACGACGTCCTCGTCCACGGTGCCGACGGTGATCAGCGCCTGGTCGGCCATCTGCCCCCAGGTCAGCTCGGCGATCTTGGCCATCGCCTCGTCCGCGGACGCGAACGCGTGCGTGGCGCCCAGTTTCAGCGCCGTCTCCCGCTTGAACTCCACGGGGTCCACCGCGACGATGTTCAGCGCGCCGGCGTGTGCCGCGCCCTGCACGGCGTTGATGCCGATCCCGCCGATGCCGTAGACGACCACGGTGTCGCCCGCGCGGACGCCGCCCGCGTAGTTGGCGGTGGCCCAGCCCGTCGGCACGCCGCAGCCGACGAGCACGGCCGTCTCCAATGGCAGCCAGTCGTCGACCTTCACCAGCGAGTGCTGGGAAATGGTGGCGCGCTCGGAGAACGTGCCGAGGATGCACATCGCGCCGTAGTCGGTGCCACCGCGGTGGAAGCGGAAGCTGCCGTCGGCCATGTGCCCGTCGAGGATGGTGGCGCCCATGTCGCACAGGTTGGAGCGGCCGGTCGCGCAGTAGCGGCAGGTCCCGCAGTTGGGGATGAAGCTGCACACCACGTGGTCGCCCGGCTTGACCTTGGTGACGCCAGGGCCGACGTCCTCGATGATGCCGGCGCCCTCGTGCCCGCCGACGATCGGGAACCGCGGCACCAGGTCGTTGTCGATCAGGTGCAGGTCCGAGTGGCAGAGTCCGGCGGCGGTGTACTTGATCAGGACTTCGCCCTCGCGCGGGCCGTCGAGCTCGAGTTCCTCGATTTCGAAGGGCTTGTGGGGGGCGTGCAGCACAGCGGCCTTGGTCTTCACGACGTTCACCTCTTTGTGACGTGGATCGCATGCGCGGACCGCTACATCATGGCATCCGAAGCAACCGTGTCGACAGTTTCGCGTAGACCGTTGACCCAGTCGAGGAGGATCCGCTCGCCCTCTTCCGCGCTCGCCCCCACGGGATCTCCCAGCACCCCGTTGGGACTCACGGCGCGCACGCCACCTTCACGAAGTTGGTTAATCAGGTGCGGCAACGGCGCCGTGTTTCCCGCTTCCAGCCGGTCGAGCCGGACCGCGGACGGCCGCAACGCGAGCATCACCGACGTCTCCACGCGGCCGGCGTGCGTATCGTCCGGCGGGCCGCCCGGGCCCCAGGCCCGCACGTTCCGGCCCTCGTACCGGAGCGTCTTCATGGCCCGGCGCAACGGTTCCACGTTGCCACCGTGCCCGCACACCAGGATCACCCCGGCGTACGAGTCGGCGGAGCGGACGAGTTCGACGATCACGGTCTCGGTGGCTTCCTGCCCGATCGACAGCGTGCCGGGGAACCCGGCGTGCTCACCGCTCGACCCGAACGGCAGCGGGGGCGCGACCACCACGTCTTCCCGTTGCGCCGCAACACGTTCACACAACGCGAGCGCGACCTCGGTGTCGACGGTGTAAGGCAGGTGCGGGCCGTGCTGTTCGACGGCGCCGAGCGGGACGGCGAGGATCCGGCGCCCCAGCTCCGGCCAGCTGAGGTCGGCCAGGCTCGTCATGTGCCCGGCCATTCGGACAGGTCGGGCAGCAGCGGGCCGACCGTACGTTCGTTCAGGCACCCTCGCCAGACCCCGGCCCCGTAGCTGAGATCGTCGGCCGTACGCGCGGCGACCCAGGTGGCCACATCGACGTCCGGCCTGACCTTCGCCCATTCGTACGCGTGCCGGGACAGCGCGAGCGCCAGCAGTACGCGGCCGCGTTTCGTCGCCGCCAGCAAGGGAATCGCGACCGGACCCCAGGTTCGCGTCACGAAGTCCGCCACGTACCGGCCCGCGCCGAGATGCCCGCGCAGGGCGAGCTTGACCGACTCCGCGTCCGGCACGCCCAACGGCCGCAGCTTGCGCGGCAGGAGCCCGGCGGTCACCACCGCGATGGCCGCGCCCCAAGCCGGTTTCCCGACCGCGGCGAGCGACCACGCGAGCGCCGTCCAACCGGACATTCGCAGTGGCGCCAAGGCTTTCCGGCCATGCCGCCGGGCCAGCGGCGCGGCCGAGGTGCCGTAGTCGAACCGCTGCTTCGCCCAGGCTCGCCACGTGCCGCGGGGTTCGTGCAGGACCTCGGCCTCGGGCTCGTACCGCACCCGTCCCCCGGCGTCGACGAGCCGCCACACGAAGTCCACGTCCTCGCCGAAGCGGAGGTCTTCGTCGAATCCGCCGACCTCGCGCAAAGCGTTGGCGCGCACGACAAGTGCCGCCGTGGGCACGTAGGTGACGCGACCACCGCGGCGCACCTGGGCCGGTTCGTCACCGAGGTCGAGGGAGGAGCGAGCGCGTTCGTACCGCTCGAGTTTCGAGGCGCCAGGGGCGCTGCGGACGCGAGGAGCGACGGCGACGACGGCGGGGTCCTCGAAATGCGGCAGGAGCGCGTCGAGCCAGCCGGGGGTGGGCCGGGTGTCGGCATCGAGAAACGCGACCAGTTCGGTTTCGGCGAGCCACCAGCCGGTGTTGCGGGCGGCTGCCGGGCCTTTGGCGACCTGATGCCGTTGTGCCGCTTGGGGAATCGGCTCGACGGACCCGTCGTCGACGACCAGCGCCCCGTACGGGAGCGGGCCGGCCGGGTCACGAGCCGGGACGACGATCGTCACGTCGGCCGAGGTCAGTGATCCGCCCGCGTACACCGGATGCGCGAGGCCGGCGCCGATGAGCCTGTCCGCTAGGTCCCGCCCACGGCCGACCTCGGACCCGTGCCGCCACTGCTCGAAAAGCCGCTGCCCCGCTTCGGAAAGCCGGAGCACCCGCAGGGGTGCGCCGCCGATCAGGGTTCGCCCGAGCACCTTCGTGCCGGGGTCGATCCGCAGCTTCATGCCGTGAAGCCTCCATCGGCGTGCACGACGGTACCGGTGACGGCGGAGGCCTTCTCGTCGCAGAGCCAGCACACGGCGGCCGCCACCTCCTCGGGCTCCAGCAGCCGCTCGACCAGCTGGTGCTGGGAGAACTCCTCGACGCTGTCCAGGTCGTACAACGCGGCCGTGGCGTCCAGCATCGACGTCCGCGTGGAGCCCGGCGAGACCGCGACCGCGGTGACCCCGGTGCCGCGCAGGTCCGTCGCCAGCCCGCGGATCAGGCCGACCACGGCGTGCTTCGCCGCGTTGTACCCCGCCAGGTGCCACAGACCTTTGTGGCCCGCCGCGGACGCCAAAGCGACAAAGCGTCCGGCGCGGGGCTCCGGCCGACGCAACAACGCGGGCACGGCCGCGCGGGCGAGGTTGAAGACGCCACGCACGCCGGTGTCGAACAACGCGTCCCAGTCGCCGTCTTCCGTCTCCCACAACGGTTTCCCGCCCGCCATGACCGCGGCCGCGCCCACGGCGGCGTCGAGCCCGCCGAACTCGCTCTCGGCCAGTGCGACGGCGTCACGCATCGCACCGGGGTCGCGTACATCGGCGACGAAGTCACGGACCTGCGGCCACTTCGCGGCGAGCGCGGCGAGATCTTCCCGGCGCGCCAACGGATACGGCACCCCGGGCAGGTCCTCGCAGATGTCGACGGCGACGACCGACCAGCCGTCACCGGCGAGCTGGTTCACCACCGCGGCGCCGATCCCCCGGCCCGCGCCCGTCACGACGGCGACCCGGCTCACTCCGCGTATCCGTGCTCTCGCAGGTACTGCAACAACTCTTGCGCGGCCTCGGCGGGACTGCCCGGCCGGAGCACCTTCGGCGGCGTGCGCTCGACCAGCGCGCCGGTCAACGCCAGCACGCGCTGATGTGGCTCCGCGCCCTCCGGGCCCGGCAATGCACGCGGCCGCGGCCGGTACGGCTGCGAAACCCCCGCCTTCGGATGCAACTCGCCGACGTGGGCGACCGGGATCTCCGCCTTGCGCGCGGCGAGCGTGGCCGGGAGCGAAGCGCGCCGCAGCACCGTGTCCGCCGGCTCGACCGAACAGACCGCCGGCGTGCCGAAGGACAACCGCTCCCGGCGACCACCGTCGAGACGCCGCACGGCCTGCAGTTTCCCTTCCACCACACCGAGTTCGAGCAACCCGAGCGCCTGGCAGGCACCGAGCCGGTGCGCCAGGAAAGCGGGCGTGCTGCCCGTCCCACGATCCGCGGAATGGTCGCCGCACACGACGATGTCCGGCCGCTCCGGCACCGCGTCCAGCAACAACCTGGCGGTCTCGCTGCCGTCCTCGGTCACCGTCGCCGCGGGCCCGTCGACCCGCAACACCTCGTCCGCGCCCAGTGCCAGCGCGTCACGCAGCATCTCCTCGGCCTCGGCGGGCCCGACCGTGACCGCCAGACACCGGCCGCCCAGGGATTCCTTGAGCCGCACGGCATGTTCGAGCGCCGCCTGGTCCGCCGCGCTGGGCCCGCTGTCGCGCGCGTCCGTGCGCACCTCGCCGGTCAGGCCGTCCACCGAAGCACGCTGGTCCACCCAGCGCAAAGCGGCCACCACCAACATCGTCTACCCCTTTTTGAACACGACGCCCTGGCCCCCGTCGGGGTAGCTCCAGCTGATCGCGCCCTCGCCATTGCAGATCTGGTAACAGGTGCCGCATTCGAAGCACTGCTCGTAGTTGAACAGGATCCCGCCCTCGCTGGTGGGCACGAACAGATCCGCCGGGCACGAGTGCACGCAGGCCTTCGTCGTGCAGGACCGGCAGACCTCGGTGTCCACCACGATGTGCGGGCGTTCGGACACGCGGAACTCCACCGTCGACATCACGTCGTCGAACGCCGGTTCCTGATAGCGCCGGTCGGTCATCGCAGTCCCCGCATCCCGGTCCACCCGTCGCGCACCAGATCGCGCAGGCGGACCCCGTTGTCCTTGGCACTGCGCAGCAACAGCTTGCGCAGCCCCGGTTTCGGCGCCGGATTGTCCACTTGGAACAGACCCTGCACCAGATCACAGACCAGGCCGGGATACCGCTGCTGCGTCCGCTCCCCGAGCACCAGCGCCGGGAAGTCCCGCAGCTTGCGATGATCGGCGAGGACGAACGAGTTCTCCAGCAGCTTCCGGTACCCGCCCAGCCCGGTCTTCGAAACATCCCCTGCCCGCAAGGCTTTCGCGGCGGCACGGCCGGCGAACATCCCGGCGCCCAGCGCGAAGTTCACGCCCTCCAGCCAGATCCCGGCCGCGAGGCACATCGCCGCGGCGTCACCCGCCACCAGAATCCCGTCCCCGACCAGCTCCGGCATCGAGTGGTAGCCGCCCTCGGGGATGAGGTGGGCCGAGTACTCGATCTGCTCGCCGCCCTTGACCAGCGGGGCGATCGCCGGATGCCGCTTCAGCTCGGCCACGAGATCCTCGGGCCGCGTCCCGCCGTCCCGCACGCCGGTCAGTCCCAGCACGACGCCGATGCTGATCGACTCGTAGTTCGTGTACAGGAAGCCGCCACCGGGGATTCCCTTGGTACAGCCCAGCATCTCGATGTCGACGCCGTGCCGCCCGGTGACCGCGAACCGTTCCTCGATCGTCTCGCGTGACAGTGCCAGCGTCTGCTTCACGCCCAAAGTCAGGTGCTCTGCCTGATGTTCGGTATCGTACATCCCGGCTTCCTTGGCCAGGAACGAGTTCACACCGTCGCAGGCGATCACCACGCCACCGGTGAGATCCCCGTCCGGCCGGTCGGTGCGCACCCCGACGACGGCGCCGGCGCGATCGCGCAACAACCCCGTGACCACAGTGGACGGTACGAGCACCGCGCCCGCTTCGACGGCCAGTTCGGCGAGCCACGAGTCCAGGTCCGCACGGTGCGCGGTGGCCCCGTTGTACGGCGGGCGGCCCCAGTCCTCGGTGCGGAAATCCACCGTGAGCGCCTGGGTTTCGGTCATCACCATGGTCTGGCGGCGGGTGACCCAGCGCTGCACCGGCATCCGTTCCCACCACCGCGGCACGAGCTCGTCGAGGACGCGGCCGTAGACCACACCGCCGTAGACGTTCTTCGAGCCGGGGAACGGCCCCCGTTCCACGAGCGCGACGGAGTACCCGGCACGCGCCACTTCCAGTGCCGCGGCGGAGCCCGCCGGCCCGGCGCCGACCACGATCACGTCGAAGGTCCGCGGCGCGGCGTCGACCACCGCCGACTTCGAGTCCGGTCCCGCGTGGGTCATCGGCGCACCTCCAGGATCCGGGCCAATTCGGCCAGCGTGGCCTGCGCGTCGGCGACGATCCCGAGATCGGCCATCGCCGTCATCGGCGAGTACGGGTCGAGGTTGACGCTCACCACGTGTTCCGGGGTGCCGAGCCCGCCGATGTGTTGCGCCGCACCGGAAATCCCGAACGCGACGTACAGCTCCGGGTTCACCACGACGCCGGTGGTGCCGATCTGCCGCTGGTAGGAGGTCCAGCCGGCGTCGGTCACCACACGGGTCGCGCCCAGCGACGCGCCCAGCTTCGACGCGACCTCGCCGAGCAGTTCGACCACCGCCGGGCCGTCCAGCTCGCCGTGGCCGAGCCCGGCTCCGGCGCCGAAGATCCGCGACGCCTCGGCGAGATCGACCGTGCCCGGCTCGGGGTCGAGCACCTCGGTCACCGTCACGTCGTGCACTGCCTCGACGTCCGGCAGCGTCAGCTCGTGCAGCACCGCGGGCTCACCGGCGGGCCGACCGCCGCGCACGCCCGGAATGAGTGTTGCCACGAAAGGGCCGTCGGCGGCGAGGTTGACGCCCACGCGACCGCCCCAGCGCAGCACTTCCGCGCCGTCAGCCCGGATCCGGTACGCGCCAGGCAACAGCGGGCGGCCTAGTTCAGCTGCCAGCCGCGGCGCGAGGTCACGACCATCGGGCGACGCGGGGAGCAGAATCTGCTGCGCGTCAAGGACTTTCGCGAGCTGGCGGGCCCAGCGTCCAGGCGCGAACACGCCGTTCTCCGCGAGCTGTCCCGTCCGCAGCGAAGGCAGCTCCCCCGCCGCTTCCTTCACCCCGGTGCCGACCAGCACGGCCGCACCACCGGCTTCGGCGACCACCTCGTCGGCACCCAGCGGCAGCACGCCTTCGCGCACCGCGAGTACGGCGATCACAACGCCACCCCCGCCCGGTGTCCTTCGATCACGGCGGAATGCGCGCGGCGCGGCGTCAGGCAGTCGCCCGCGCGGTACACGTCGAACGGCGCGTCCTTCAGCTCCTGCCACAGCGCGTCCTCGGGCGCCTGGTGCGTCGCGCAGACAACCCAGTCACAGCGCACTTCGCCGGTCACGCCCGTGGTGTGCGTGAGGACCTGCAGCACGATCTTTCCGTCCTCTTCGGACGCTCCCAGCACGACCTCGTCGGTGTGCTGGCGGATGCCCTTCGCGTGGGCGCGCACGTTGAACGTCTCCATGTCCAGCGTGATCCCGAGGTCCTGCCCGACCACCATCCCCGAGGTGGAAAGCCTTACCTGGCAACCACGGTCGGCGAGCAGCTCGGCGATCGACGTCGCCTGGTGGAAACCGAGGTCGTCCAGCACGAACACCTCGCCGGACGGCGTGGCGCGGCCTTCCAGCACATCGCGCACGTCCACCACACGCTCCAGCCCGCCGGCCCAGTACGGCGCCTGCGGCTTCGCGCCCGTGGCGAGCACGACGGCGTCCGGCGACTCGCTGCGCAGGAGCTCGGCCGTAGCTTCCGCCCCTGTCTTGACATCAACGCCGTAGCGCTGGCATTCGGCGAGCAGATTCCTTACGACGTCGAGGAATTCGGCCCGGCTGGGGATACTCGCGGCGAGCGCGACCTGTCCGCCGGTGTGCTCACCGCGCTCGAACAGCGTGACGTGGTGCCCGCGCTGCGCGGCCGTGGACGCGGCCTGCAGCCCGGCGGGCCCGCCGCCGACGACCAGCACCCGCTTCGGGCGTGGCCCCGGCATCGGCAGCGGCACGGATTCCTTGCCCGTGCGCGGGTTTTCGATGCAGCCCAGCCACCGGTTGAGCCCCATCCGTCCGACACATTCCTGGTTGCAGGACAGGCAGGTCCGGATTTCGGTGGCGTGCCCGGCGCGCGCCTTGGCGACGAAGTCCGCGTCCGCGATCTGCCCGCGCACCACGCCGATCAGGTCCGCGTGCCCCTCGGCCAGCGCGCGCTCGGCCTGCACCGGGTCCTTGATCCGGCCGACCCCGATCACCGGGATCCGCACGGCCTCGCGGATCGCGTTGGAGATGAACAGCGCGTACCCCGGCGGGATCGCCATCGAGGCTTCGATCATGAACAGCGTCGAGGTGGCCACGCCGATCGAGGTGTTGATGTAGTCGACCTTCCCGGTCGCCTCCACCAGCTTCGCGACCTCGACCGCCTCGTCGATCGTCGTGCCGCCCTCGATCAGCTCGTCGCCGCACAGCCGCACGCCGAGCGCGCGCCGCGGGCCGATCGCCTCGCGCACCGCGCCGATGATCTCCAGCAGGATCCGCGCCCGGTTCTCCAGCGAGCCACCGTAGGCGTCGGTGCGTTTGTTCGTTGCCGGGGAAAGGAATCCGCGCACGATCGAGGAATGCGAGCACTGCAGCTCGATGCCGTCGAACCCGCCCTCCGCGCAATGCCCGGCGACCGTGCCGTACCCGGCGACCACCTCGGCGATCTCGTGGACGTCGATGCCCTTGGGCACTTCGCGGAACATCGGGTCCGGCACCGGCGAGGGCGCCCATACCGGCAGCCGCGAGTACATCGACGACGCCTGGCCGCCGTTGTGGTTCAGCTGCGCGAAGATCGGCGTGCCGTGCGCGTGCACCGCGTCGGTGATCCGCCGGTAGCCGGGGATGACCGAACGGTGGAAGCCGTGGATGAGCTTCTCGTACGGCCAGTCCGTGACGTGGGTGGAATGCTCCTCGGTGATGATCAGCCCGGCGCCACCCGCCGCGCGCGCGGCGTAGTACTCGGCGTGCTGCTCGCTCGGGAGCCCGTCCTGGGCGTAGTTCGTGAGGTGCGCGGAGAACACGACCCTGTTGCGCACCACCACCGGCCCCACCCGCAACGGGGAGAACAGGTACTTGTACCGGCCGCCGCTCATACCTTCACACCCTCTACCGAAAGGACCATCGCCGCGCGACGCCCTTCGAGGATGGCCTCGTGCACCGTCCGCGGCGCGACGCAGTCCCCGGCCCGCACCGGGCCTGCCAGCGTCTCGTCCGGCAGCCGGTGTCCACAGTGGATCAACACGGCGCAGGGCAGCTCACGGCGTTCCGCGGTGAGGGAGTCCTCCAGCACCACGTGATCGGCGTGCACCTCCCGCAACAGCGAACGCTTCGCCAGCGTGACGCCCGCCTGCTGCAGCCGCGTGTTCGCGTCCGCGAGATCACCGGTCAACGCCAGCTGGGTGCCGATCACCTGGTCCTGGCTCACGATCGCGGTGTGCCTGCCCTGGCTCGCCAGCAGCTCCGCGACCCCGACGCCGACGAAGTCACCGACGGGATCGGCCACCACGACCGGCCCGTCGGGCAGCGCGGCGCCGCCGAGCAGCTCCACCACGTCGACCACCGTTCCATTGTGGACTGTGTAGTTCCGTGGCCCGGCAACGGATCCGGTGGCGACGATCGAGGGCCGGCCCAGCTCCGTCACCTCGGCACCGGTGCTGATCCGCACCCCGAGCCGCCGGACCTCGGACTCCAGCCAGTCCGCGAGCTTGCCGAACCGCCCGCGCCCGCCGACCTTCGCCGCGACGCGCAGCATCCCGCCTAGGCTGTCCGAACGCTCTCGCAGCTCCACCCGATGCCCACGCATCGCCAGCACCCGCGCGGCTTCCAGCCCGGCCGGACCACCGCCGACGACCAATACGTCCCGGGGCGAATCCGCGCCTTCGGGCGCCGGGTCTTCGGTCTCGTGCCCGCTGCGGGGTTCGCCGATGCAGCTGACGATCGGGTTGCGGTTGTCCCGCACCCGGCATTTCTGGTTCGACAGCACGCACGGCCGCGGCGCGGCGCCGTCGCGCACCTTCACGACGAGATCCGGGTCCGCGATCTGCGCCCTGGTCATCTCGACCAGGCTCGCGACCCCGTCGTCGAGCGCCTGCTGCGCCAGCTCGGGCTCGACCACACTGCCCTGCAGGACGGTGAGCGTGCGGCCCTCGACGGCTTCGGTGATCCGGCGGCACAGCTCGAGGTTGAAGCCGGGCTCGACGTGCAGGTCCGGCTTGGTCGCCGAAGCGCTCATCGCCGAACCCCGCACGGGCACGAGGTAATCGACCAGCTCGGCCAGATCCCTGGCCAGCACCGCGGCCTGTTCCGGCGTGAGCCCCGCCCACGGCGCCAGCTCGTCACACGACAGCCGCAGTCCGACGATCCCGCCGGACTCGCGCACCGCGTTGAGGACCACCCGCAACAGCATCGACTTGTCGCTGCCGTATTCGTCGCCACGCTGGTTCGTCAGGCCGGAGGAGAACTGGCGCAGCAGCGAATACTGGCCCGCGTCGATCTCCACACCGTCCATTCCGGACTCCGCGGCCAGCGCGGCCGCCTCGCGGAACCCGGCGACGAGCGCGTCGATCTCCGGCTGTTCCATCTCCATCGGCAGCTCGCGGCTCGCCACGTCCGGCACCCGCGAAGGCGCCCACAGCGCGGACTGCCCGAAGGCCGAAGAGCCCTGCGAGCCCGAATGTCCCAGCCCGGCAAGCACAATCGTGCCGTGCGGACGGCAGGCGTCCACTGTGGAGCGCCAGCCGGTGCCACTGAGCGCGGCCAGCGGCGCACGCTCGTACGGCCAGTCGGAGTCGTGCACGCTCGCCGTCTCGGTGACGACGATGCCCGCCCCGCCGGCGGCGCGCCGCGCGTAGTACGCGACGTGCCGGTCGGAAAAGGCCCTGCCGTGCGCCAGATTCGTCTCATGGGGACCGAACAGCACCCGGCTGGTCAGTGCCCGCCCGGCCAGTTCGGCCGGACCGGTCAGCGTGCTCATCGGCCCGGGGTGAACCCGGCCAGTGGCGAGGTGTCGCAGGCGCGATCAGGCCGGTCGGTGCCTTCCGGCGGGCCGAAGCCGATCGAGACGGGCACCTTGCGGCTCGCGCGGGTCTTGCGGTGCGAATGGTCCACATCGGACCGTGGCGCGGAACCCACGGAGGCGAGGGCGAGTTCTCCGTGGCCCTTCACGCATTCCGGGTCCGGGCCGTCGAGCGGGAGGCCGGTGAAGAACTTCGCCGCCATGCACCCGCCCTGGCAGGCGTCATACGCCGAGCAGGAGGTGCAGGCGCCGCCGGTCTGCGGGCCGCGCAGGTCGTTGAACAGCTCGGATTCGGTCCACACCTTGCCGAACCCGCCGTCGCGGACGTTCCCGGCCAGGAACTCCTGGTGGATCGCGAACGGGCAGGCGTAGACGTCGCCGACCGGGTCGATCAGGCACACCACGCGCCCGGCCCCGCAGAGGTTCAGGCCCGGCAACGGGTCCGAGCCCAGTGCGTTGAGGTGGAAGAACGAGTCGCCGGTGAGGACCTTCTCGCCGTTCGCGACCAGCCAGTCGTACAGCGTGAGCTGCTGATCGGCTGTCGGGTGCAGCTCGTCCCACACGTCCGCGCCGCGGCCCGATGGACGCAGGCGCGTGATGCGCAGCTGCGCGCCGTAGGTGTCGGCGATCTCGGCGAACTGGTCCAGCTGGCCCACGTTCTGCCGCGTCATCACGACCGACAGCTTGAAGTCCTTGAACCCCGCGTCACGCAGGTTCGTCATCGCGCGGATCGCGGTGTCGTAGGAGCCGGGGCCGCGGACGTGGTCGTTGACCTCGGCCGTGGCGCCGTCCAGCGAAATCTGCACGTCCACGTAGTCGGTTTCGGCCAGCCACCGGGCGCGCTCGGGGGTGAGCTTGACGCCGTTGGTGGAGAACTTGACCCCGACCTGGTGGGAGACGGCGTACTCGACCAGCTCCCAGAAGTCCGGGCGCACGGTGGGCTCGCCACCGCCGATGTTCACGTAGAACACCTGCATCCGCTGCAGCTCGTCGATGACCGCCTTGCACTCCTCGGTGCTCAGCTCACGCGGGTCACGACGGCCCGACGAGGAAAGGCAGTGCACACAGGAAAGATTGCAGGCGTAGGTCAGTTCCCAGGTCAGGCAGATGGGCGAGTTCAGCCCCTCTTTGAAATGCTCGACGAGCTTCATCGCGCGCCTTTCACGTGGTGGGAAGAAGAAATCAGCGCTGCTCGATGGTCCCGTTTCCGGCGAGACCCTCCAGCGCCTTCAGATAGCTGGGGCGTTCCTGCTCGGGAACCCCCGCGGCGTCGAGGGTGGTGTGCACGTCCGGTTGCTCCTCCAACGTGCGCACCACCTCGACCAGGAGCTTCGTCTTCAGAAACGACAGCCTCCGGGTGCCGAAGTCATACGCGAGCGCGCCGAAGGGCTCCGGCCGCAACGCGACCCTCGGCGAACACCGGTAGGCCAGTCCTGGATCGAACACGACGATGCTCAGTAGACGCCGCACATGCCGTCGATGGAGACCTCCTCGACGAGCAGGTCGCTCTCCACGAGCGGCTCTTCGTGCGACTCGGTGCTCTGCTGCGCTTCGGACATGGGATGCTCCCTTCGCCGGGCCGCCCCGATGCGACCTCCGCCACCGAACAATAATGGCACCGAGTGCCGAATGGAAGGGTCCATGCCTGATCCGGTGACAAACCGAGCCGGACGCCGTCCCGTCACGTCACGCTCCGAAGTGGAGCACGCGGCGTTCGAACTGTTCGCGCGCCAGGGTTTCGAGCACACGACGGTGGACGACATCGCACAGGCAGCCGGCATCGGCCGCCGCACGTTCTTCCGGTATTTCCCGTCCAAGAACGACGTCGCGTGGGGCGATTTCGAGAGCCAGCTGGCCCTGATGCGCGCCCGGCTGGCCGAGGCACCGGCCGACAAACCGCTACTGCAGGTGATCAGCGACGCGCTGGTGGACTTCAACCGGGTGGACCCCGCCGAGGCGCCGTGGCACCGCCGCCGGATGGAGCTGATCCTGACCATCCCGGCGTTGCAGGCGCACTCCACCCTCCGGTACGCCGAGTGGCGTGAGGTGCTCGCCGAGTTCGTCGCCACGCGGCTCGGCAGCACCCCGGATTCCCTTGCCCCGCAAGCGATCGCGTACGCCACGCTCGGGGTGGCGCTGTCCGCGTACGAACAGTGGCTGCGCAGCCAGGACGCCGAACTCGGCGACCTGATGCGCGCCGCCGTGCACGAGCTGGGCGCGGCGCTCGGCACCGCGTGAAAGGTTGCCCGATGGCCTAGGATTCGCGTGTGTTGCTCCCGCGCGGCTCCGAGGCCATCAGCCCGACCGGCCACTACACGGGTTATGTCTGGGTGCGCAACGGGCTCGCCCCGCAGGCGCTGGCCACGCCGGAGGGCAAGCTGTTCTACCGTGCCGTCCAGCCGGCGATGGTGGTCAGCAGGCGGCTCGGGCAGCCCACCTTCGAGGGCATGCTCGTCGCCCGGCACCGCACGCTCGACGCGCTGCTCGGCGGCGCCATCGAACGCGGCGAGATCAAGCAGGTCATCGAAATCGCGGCCGGGTTGTCCGCCCGCGGCTGGCGGTTCAACCGGCGCTACGACGTCGAGTACATCGAAGCCGACCTGCCGAAGATGGCCGCCCGCAAGCAACATCTCCTGGACCGCCTCGACGGGCCCACGCCACGGGTCGTCGCGCTCGACGCGCTGGCCGAGGACGGGCCGGAGAGCCTGAGCGCGCTCGCCGAGTCGCTGGACCCGAAGCTCGGCACGGCGATCGTCACCGAAGGGCTGCTGAACTACTTCGACCTCGACGCCGTCGCCGCCATGTGGCGCCGGTTCGCGGACGTCCTGCGCCGTTTCCCGACCGGCGCGTACTTCGCCGACCTCGTCCTGCCCGACGATTCGCTCGTGCAGCGCCTCGGCACGGGCCTGCTCACGGGCGTCGTCCGCGGCCGCGTCCACCTCCACTTCACCGACGACGCCGAAGCGGCAGGAATGCTGAACGACTGCGGTTTCCCTGCCGCCGACATCGCCCCCGCGGACCCGGCGGAGCCGTCCGGGAGGATCGTGCACGTGATCGACGCGTGGACTTAGCGGGCCTGCTCGAAGCGCGCCGCTCAGTCCAGCTCGTCGAGTAGCCGCCACAGGGCGGATGGGCCGAGGATCCGCGCGCCCTCGGCCGTGACGCGTTCGCGCAGGTCACGATCGGCGGTGGCCACCAGCACGTGGTCCTCCTCGCGCAGACCGCGCACGACGTCCACGATCGCCGAGTCGCCGTCGCGGGGCGCGGCCAGCGCCTCGACCTCCGGCACCGACTCGACGCCTTTCGCCTGCCCCTCCACGACGAGCAGGATCCGCGGCCACCACTGCCAGTCCGGCAGGCCGACCTCGTCGCCAGGAATCCCGCCGCGCACCAACCCGGCGAGCCTGTCCCGCAGACGCTCCGCGGCACCGGCCCGGTCACGCCACCACCCGTCGGGCCTGCTGCCGACGACGTTCGCCGCGTCCACGACCAGCACCAGCTCCCGGCCGAGCTGCTCGCGCAACGCGGGCCACGCCCGCGCGAAATCCTTGTGCAGCGGCAGCTTCTCCACCTCGTCCGGCGGCACCCAGCGCAGCTCGTCGCTTTCGCCGTTCATCACGCGCTCGCAGAACTCGCCGATCACCGTCGCCAGCACCGTCGTGTAGCGCCACCCGCCATGATCGACGACCGAAGACGAAGCCGGGCGCAGCGCGTCCCCGGGGATCGCGGCCTCTTCCTCGGCTTCGCGCGCCGCCGCCTCCCACGCTGTCTCGTAACTGTGCAGCGCTCCACCGGGCAGCGCCCAGGTGCTTCCGTGGTGGGTCCACCACGCCCGGCGTTGCAGCAGCACACCTCTCGCCGGATCCGTCAGCAGCAACCCCGCCGCGCCGAACCGGCCCCAGTGCCGATGCCCGCCCAGACACACCACGAAACCGTCGCCGTCTTCACGAGTCAACACACCTCTACTTTGACATACGCACGGGGCCCGAAGCGGCCTCCAAGTGGGCCGTCTCGCATGACGAGCCGGAAGCCATGTTGGCCACCCCCGTGCATGCGTTGGCCGCTCGCGTGGGTGCGTTGGCCGCCCACGCCGGCGAGTTGGCCGCCCGCGCGGATGTATTGGCCCGCGCCGTTGCCGAGTTGGCCCGACGGCGGCCGCGCCACCCCCACAGCGCCCGGGTTCCGCCAACCTCCACCGCCGCCGGGTTCAGCCAACACACGCACCGGACGGTCCAACACATGGACGGGAACGGCAAACACGCCGACGCGAACGGCAAACACGCCAACCCGAGGGGCAAACACGCCGGGCGCGGGGCGGGCGCGGGCGCACGGCGCGGGGCGAGCG
>NZ_VMNW02000036.1 GCF_007713735.2 Amycolatopsis acidicola
CCCCCGGACCCCCGCCGGGGTCACCGTGAGCGAGTCGCTCACCGCGGGGGCGAGGCTGACTTCGCAAGACGAAGGCGGGTGCTCGACCGGGAGCACCCGCCCTTCGCGTTCGCTTACCAGGAGCGGAGGGTGACGATCCGTTCTTCCAGCTGCTCGACCGTCGCCATGGCGGTGGGCGGGCCGCCGCAGGCACGCCGCAGCTCGTTGTGAATCGCCCCGTGGGGCTTGTTCGTGCGGTGGTGGTACATCCCGACCAACGTGTTCAGTTCCTTCCGCAGCGACGCGATGCGCTCCTGCGTGGACTTCGGCCGGACAGGCGCGGCGGGCGCCTCCTTCTCCGGCTTGCGGCGGCCCGCGTCGGCCAGCTGCTCCTCCTGCCGCTTCCGCAGCAGCGCCCGCACCTGGTCCGGCTCCAGCAGCCCGGGCAGGCCGAGGTACTCCTGCTCCTCCTCGCTGCCGGAGAACACCGCCGTGCCGAAGGAGTTCCCGTCGTAGATGACCTGGTCGAGCTCGGCCGAGGCACCCAGTGACGTGAACGCCTTCTCCTCCTCGCCCGGCTCGTCCTCGGTGCGGTTGGCCTGGGCGAGCAGCTCGTCGTCCCAGCCTTCCTTCTCCCGGTGCGGTTTGCCGAGCACGTGGTCGCGCTGGGCCTCCAGCTCGCTGGCCAGTTCGAGGAGCACCGGCACGCTGGGCAGGAACACGCTCGCCGTCTCGCCCTTGCGCCGCGCCCGCACGAACCGCCCGATGGCCTGGGCGAAGTACAGCGGCGTGGACGCGCTCGTCGCGTAGACACCGACCGCGAGACGCGGCACGTCGACGCCCTCGGACACCATCCGGACGGCGATCAGCCACCTGTCCTCGCTCTCGGAGAACTCGCCGATCCGCTTGGTGGCCTTGGGATCGTCGGACAGCACGACCACCGGTTCGACGCCGGTGATCCGCTGCAGCAGCTTGGCGTACGCGCGCGCCGTCTCCTGGTCGGTGGCGATCACGAGACCGCCCGCGTCCGGGATTCCGCCGCTGCGCAACTGCTGCAGCCGCGTGTCCGCGGCCTGCAGCACCGCGGGCATCCACTCGCCGCCCGGATCCAGCGCCGTGCGCCAGGCGCGCGCCGTCTGCTCCGCGGTGAGGGGCTCGCCGAGACGCGCCGTGAACTCCTCGCCCGCGTTGGTGCGCCACGACGCCTCGCCCGAGTACGCGAGGAAGACCACGGGCCGGACGACACCGTCGGCGAGGGCGTCGGCGTAGCCGTACGAGTGGTCCGCCTTGCTGCGCATGGCGCCGTCGCCGTCGGGCTCGTACGAAACGAACGGGATCGGGGAATCGTCGCTGCGGAACGGGGTCCCGGTCAGCGACAGCCGCCGCACCGCGGGCGTGAACGCCTCGCGGATCGCGTCACCCCAGGACTTCGCGTCCCCGCCGTGGTGGATCTCGTCCAGGATCACCAGGGTCTTGCGGTTCTCCGTGCGGACGCGGTGCAGCGTGGGGTGCGCGGCCACCTGCGCGTACGTGAGCGCCACGCCCCGGTAGTCGGCGGAGGTGGCGCCCTGGCCGTTGCGGTAGTTGGAGTCGATCGCGATGCCGGCGGCCGCGGCCGAGATCGCCCACTGGTGCTTGAGGTGCTCGGTCGGCGTGACGATGGTGATCGACTCGACCGTGCGGTCGGACAGCAGTTCGGCCGCGATGCGCAGGCCGAACACCGTCTTCCCGGCGCCCGGCGTCGCGACCGCGAGGAAGTCCCGCGGTTTGGTGGTCAGGTACTTCGTCAGCGCCCGCCGCTGCCACGCGCGCAGCGGCCGCGCGGTGGAGTCGTTCTGCGGTTCGGGCGCGGCGAACCCGGATTCCCCCCGATTACGCTGTGCCGTGTCCGACAAGGATCTTCCCCCTCCTCTCGCCGACAGGAACGCCACATGCGAAAACCCCCACGGAGCCGTCCGGCGGCGACGCCGGGCGTGGGTGAGGGCGCTCGTAGGAGACTACCGGCCCGGTACGACAACGGCTGCGAACGGCACGGCCGAGTGCAAAACACCACAGGCGCGACGAGCCAAAACGCACTCGATGGACCATGCTGGACACCGAGATGAGCGAGCAGACCGAACCCCGGCCACCACGCAAGGGCGTGCGGCACCTGATCGGCCGTACGCTCGGCAAAGCCTGGGGCGGCAACATCTTCTCCGAGTCCGCGGAGGCCGCGTTCTGGCAGACACTGTCCCTGCCGCCGCTGTTGCTGGGACTGCTGGGCAGCCTCGGGTTCATGGGCGACTGGTTCGGCCAGGGCTTCGTCACCACGGTGCACGACAAGATCATCACGTTCTGCGAGCGCGTCTTCACCAGCAACGTGGTGGACCAGATCATCGAGCCGACGGTGGACGACATCCTCACCATCGGCAAGGGCGAGATCGTCTCCGTCGGCTTCCTGATCTCGCTGTGGGCCGGCTCGTCGGCGATGTCCTCGTTCGTCGACGCGATCACCGTGGCGCACGACCAGTACGGCGTGCGCAACGAGGTGTGGCAGCGGATCTTCGCGCTACTGCTGTACCTGTGCGGGCTGGTCCTGCTGGTGATCGGGCTGCCGCTGATCGCGCTGGGCCCGGACATCCTGGTCGACTTCTTCCCCGACTCGTGGCGGCCGACGCTGTCGACCTGGGTCGGGATCGGGTACTACCCGGTGCTCGCGGTGGGCCTGATCATCGCGCTCGCGACGCTGTACAAACTCTCGCTGCCGCGCCGCCTGCCGTGGCACCGCGGGCTGCCCGGCGCGGCGCTGGCCATGGTGATCTTCCTGCTGGCCAGCATCGGGCTGCGGATCTACCTGACCTGGATCACGCGCACGGGCTACACCTACGGCGCGCTCGCCACGCCCATCGCGTGGCTGCTCTTCACATACTTCATCGGCATGGCCGTGGTCGGCGGCGCGTACTTCAACAGCGCCATCCAGGAGCTCTGGCCTGCGAAGATGACCAGGCGGCAGCGCCGCAAGTGGCGCCGCCTGGAGCTGGAGAAGGCGAAGGAGCGGCTGAGCAAGCCGCGCGGCAAGAAGCAGGACGAGGGCGCGCCCGCGCCGCGCACTGAGGAACCCGGCGAGGCCGGTGAAGACCTCGCCGAGGTGGATCACTCCTCGGGGCCGGGGCGCAGTCCTTCGTAGATCTCCTTGCAGGCGGGGCAAACCGGGGAGCCGGGCTTCGCCGACTTCGTCACCGGGAAGACCTCGCCGCAGAGCGCCACCACGTGCGTGCCCATGACCGCGCTTTCGGCGATCTTGTTCTTGCGCACGTAGTGGAACATCTTCGGCGCGTCGTCGTCGGTGCTGTCCGTGGATTCCGGCCTGGTTTCGGTGTCCGGCAGCGTCATGGTGCTCATGTCTCCATGATGCCGCAGTCCGCCGGTCCCGCGAAGGACACCTTGTTCTCTGTACCTACTGGTATGTACAGTCTCGTCATGCCTCTCGTACGGCTCGTCATGCCTCTCGTACGGATCGACGCCCCACCCACCCACGAGGACGCGACGCTGGCCGCGCTCGGCGACGCGGTGCACCAGGCGATGACCGAGACCATCGACGTACCCAAGGACGACTTCTTCCAGGTCATCCACCGGCACGAGGCGGGCCAGGTGCGCTACGACCCCGGCTACCTCGGCATCAGCCGCGACGACGGGATCGTGTTCATCAGCCTCACCATGCGCGTCGGCCGGCGGAACGCGCAGAAGAAGGCGCTGTACGCGCGGATCGCCGAACTGGCCAGGGAACGCGCCGGGATCGAGCCGCGCAACGTGTTCGTCAGCATCACCGAAACCCGCGAAGCGGACTGGTCGTTCGGGGAGGGGGTGGCGCAGTATCTGGAGTGAGGGGGTGAACCCGGATGCTGGAGCCACGCGCGACACGCCCGTACATGCCCGGCTACGGCACACTGCCCGCGGACGAGGGCACGGGACTGCTGCCGTGGTCGTGGGCACTCGACCGGCTGCGGAGTTCGCACGACTTCTGGCTTTCCACAGTCTGGCCGGACGGCCGCCCGCACCTCATGCCGGTGTGGGCGGTCTGGCACGACGAAGCGCTCTGGTTCTCCTCGGGGCTGCACGCCCGCAAGATCCACAACCTGCGGGCGAACCCGGTGGTCTCGCTCGCGACCGACGACCCGCTCAACCCGGTGATCGTGGAGGGCGCCGCGAAGGTCGTCTCCGACACGGTGTCCCTGCAGGCTTTCCTCCGTGCGGTCAACGAGAAATACGGCACGGGCTACGACGCGGATCTCACCGACCCGGCCCGCCACGCGACCGTGCGGGTGCGGCCGAGATGGGCCTTCGGGCTCGACGAGGCCGACTTCGCCGGCTCGCCCACCCGCTGGGAGTTTCGCTGACCGGGTCGGCGAAAATGGACCTTCGTGACCCAGATTTCCCGTTCCGGCGAAGTCGCCGATGCCGTCAACAGCGGCAGGCCCGTCGTCGCGCTCGAATCCACCATCCTGTCCCACGGGCTGCCGCCCGGCCGCAACCTCGATGTCGCGCGCAGGCTCGAAGAGACGGTGCGCGCCGCGGGCGCGGTGCCGGCCACCATCGCGGTCCTGGACGGCACGCCGGTCGTCGGGTTGTCGGCGACGCAACTGGAGCGCGTGTGCGCCGCCGACGCGGGGCTGGACAAGCTTTCGCTGCGTGACCTCGGCCCGGCGATCGGCCTCGGCCGCTCGGGCGCGACGACGGTGGCCAGCACGTCGGCGCTGGCACACAAGGCGGGGATCGGCGTGTTCGCCACCGGCGGGCTCGGCGGGGTGCACGTGGGCGCGGCCGAGTCCTGGGACGTGTCGGCGGATCTCGGTGTGCTGGGCCGGATCCCGACGCTCGTGGTGTGCTCCGGGGTCAAGTCGGTGCTCGACATCGCCGCGACCCTCGAGGTGCTGGAGACGGCGTCGGTGCCGGTGCTGGGCTACCGGACCGACCAGTTCCCGGCGTTCTACCTGCGCTCGCGCGGGTTCGAGGTGCCGTGGCGGGTGGAGGACCCGGCGCAGGCCGCGGCCGTCGTCGCCGCGCACCGGGAGTACGCGTCTTCCGGTGTCCTGCTGGCGAATCCCATTCCGCTGGAGTCCGAAATGGACAGAGAGCTGCACGACCGGATCCTGCGGGAGGGGCTGGAGCTCGTGCGCGCCAAGGAGGTGCACGGCAAGGATGTGACTCCGGTGCTGCTGGAGCACTTCCACGAAGCCAGCGAAGGTGTGAGCCTGGACGCGAACGAGGCGCTGGTGCTGTCCAACGCGAAGCTGGCCGCCGAGATCGCGGTGGAGCTCGCGTGAAGGTGGTCGTGGTCGGCGACGCCGGCCTGGATGTGGTGGCACGCCACGAAAACGCGATCGTGCAAGGCGGGGACTCGCGCGCGAGCGTGCGGCTGGCCGGCGGCGGCGCGGGCGCGAACACCGCGCTGTGGCTGGCTTCCACCGGTGTGGAGACGACGCTGATCGCCCGTGTCGGCGATGACGCTGGCGGGCGGCTGATCCGGTCGGAGCTGGAGTCGGCGGGCGTGCGGTGCGCGTTCACCGTCGACGAGGATGCGGCGACGTGCTGTGTGGTGGTGTTGGTGGACAAGGACGGGCAGCGCAGCATGCTGCCCGACCGCGGCGCCAACGCCCGCTTCGCGCCTTCGGACGTTCTCGCGTCGGCGTTGGACGGCGCGGCGCATCTGCATTTGTCCGGCTACGTGCTGTTGGACCCGTCGTCGCGGCCCGGCGGTCTGGCCGCGTTGGCGGCCGCGCGGGAGGCGGGGTTGACCACCTCGGTCGACCCGCAGGCGGCGGCGCTGCTCACGGACCCGGCGGGCTTCCTCGACGACGTGCGCGGGGCGGACCTGCTCCTGCCGAACGCGGACGAACTGCGTGCGCTGGCCGGCTCTGACGGCCCGGAGGCTCTGCTCGACTTCGTGGGCGCCGTGGCGGTGACGGCGGGCATGGAGGGCGCGCGCTGGGTGGACGGGGACGGCACCGTGAGCGTGCCCGCGGAACCGGCGGACTGCGTGGACTCCACCGGCGCCGGGGATGCCTTCGACGCGGGCGTCCTCTCGGCCCGCCTCGCCGGACAGTCCACTGTGGACGCCCTCCGCGCAGGCGTCCGTCTTGGCGCGAAGGCCGTCGGACAGGTCGGGGCGCAGCCTTAGCCCGGTGGTTCGGTCGTGTTGGCCGCCCCGGTGCGCGAGTTGGCCGCCCCGGTACGCGAGTTGGCCACTCCCGCGGGCACATTTGCCGCCCCTTGCAGAGATTGGCCGCCCGTACACGAGTTGGCCGCCGCCGGTGGCCAACTCGCCGACCCCACCGGCCAACACGCCCGCGCGAGCAGCAAACACACCGACGCCAGCGGCCAAGACGCCCGCGGGAGGGGCGAACACGCCGCGGGCATTGGCAAACGCCTCGGCGTCAGCCGTCGATTACGCGGTGTTCGCGGTGTTCCAGTTGCCGCACTTCGCGTTCGTAGCGGCTGACCTTCTCGGTCTTGCGCGGCGGGCTGTCGTTGGCGATCAGCACGGCGACCCACGGCAGCGGGATGGACAGCACGACGAACAGCAGCGCCAGCCACCACGTGTGGTAGAAGACCCCGGCCAGGATCAGGCACGGAAAACGCAGCCCCATCATCAGCATGTACTTGCGCTTCCGCGCGGCGTGCTCTTCTTCGTAGGAGGGGGCGGCCTCGGTGATGAGCACCGGGTCGGCCTCTTCCCCGGCATCGCGGGGAGTCCTGCGCACTACGACCACCTCCGTCCCCATCGTCCCACCCGGATCTCCCCGGCGACACCCGGGGAGGGTCACAACCCGCACCAATCCCGGCAGATCAAGGTGAAAATCTCGGCGGATTCGGCCAGCCGGCCCAGCGCGCACCATTCGTCGGTGACGTGGGCCTGCGCCGGTTCACCCGGCCCGCAGATCACCGTCGGCACCGAACCGAGCGCGGGAGTCAGCACGGACGCGTCGGTGAAAAAGGTCGCGGCGCGCGGTTCGCCCGATTCGCCCGTGACGGAGCGGACGGTCTCGGCCACCGAGGCGGCCCATTCGTCACCGGGGTCGGTCCACACGGACGGCAGATCCACCAATGTCCGCAGGTCGAGGCCTGCGACGCGCGCCAGCGCTTCGGCGAGTTCGGCGTGGTTCTGACCGGCGATCGTGCGCACATCGACCGTCGCGACCGCGCGGTCGGGCACCGAGTTCGTGTTCAGCCCGCCCGAGATCGTGCCCACGTTCAGTGTCGGCGCGCCGAGGATCGGGTGCGGTCCGGCGTCGAACCGGTAGCCCTCCAACGCCGTGACCGCGCGGGCGAGCCGGTAGATCGCGTTCTCCCCCAGCTCGGGCGTCGAGCCGTGCGCGGTGACGCCGGTGGCCAGCAGCTCCAGCCACAACGCGCCCTTGTGCCCGTGCACCACGGAGTTCGCGGTCGGCTCGGCGATCACCAACGGGCCGCTCGGCCCGTCCAGCACCGAATCGGCGACGTACCGGGCGCCGTGCGAGCCCGTCTCCTCCGCGGCCGTGAGCACCAGCCGGACCCCGGCGCGCTTCGGTGTCTTGCCCGCGAGCGCGGTGGCCGCCGTGACGATCGCCGCGACGCCGCCCTTCATGTCACTCGTGCCGCGGCCGTAGAGCCTGTCGCCGTCGAGCTCACCGAAGGGCGAGTGCTGCCATTCCGCCGCACCGAGCGGCACCGTGTCGACGTGCCCCGACAGGCACAGCGGCGGCACGTCGAGCTCCGTGTGCCAGTCGGCGACCAGGGTGCCGCGGCCCGCCTCGTGTTCGGCGATCGCGACGACGAACCCGGCCTCCTCCAGCAGCGGCACGAGCAGTTTCAGCGCGGCCGTCTCGTCCTTGTCCACCGTGTCCAGCCCGACCAGTTTCCTGGTCAGCGCGACCACATCCACCATGCCCGATCAGCTCCCGCCGCCGAGGTAGTGCAGCGCGCCGACGACGAGTGCCTCCACCCCGGTGCGCAGCGTGGGATGCGGGATCGGCGCGAACAGCGGCGAGTGGTTCGACGGGATGTCCTGCTCGAACCGGCCCGCGGCGATGGCCGTGAACACCGGCTCGGGTTCCAGGCCGCCGGTCAGCCAGAACACCGACCGCGCGCCGGCCGCGCGGGCGAGTTCGCTGAAGTCCTCGCTGCCGGTGACCAGCGGCGCCTCCAGCCAGTGGCCCTGGCCGAAATGCTGTTTGAAGACCTCGGTGACCTGCGCGTTGGCTTCGTCGTCGTTCTTCGTCACCGGGAAGCTCGCGATGGTGGTGATCTCCGGTTCCTTCGGGCATCCGGCGACCACCGCCTCGCCGCGCACGATGCGCTCGATCGCGGCCAGCACCTTGGCGCGCACCTGCTCGTCGAAGGTGCGGACGTTGATCTCCAGCTCGGCGTGGTCGGCGATCACGTTGTGCGCCGTGCCGACGTGCATCGACCCCACCGTCACCACGGCCGAGTCGGTGGCCGAGATCTCCCGGGAGACGATCGTCTGCAGCCTCGTGACGACCGACGCGGCCAGCACCGCCGGGTCGACCGTGGTCTCCGGGCGGGACCCGTGCCCGCCGCGCCCGTGCAGGACCACCTTCAGCGCGTCGGTGCCAGCCATGATCACCCCGGGCCTGGTCAGCACCCAGCCCGCCGGCCCAGGCACGACGTGCTGGCCGAGGCACACGCTGGGCTTTCCCGCGATGTCGAAAAGCCCGTCCTCGACCATCGTCTTGGCGCCCGAGCCCCGTTCCTCGCCCGGCTGGAAGACCGCCAGCAGTGTGCCCTGCCAGCTCTCCTTCGCCTTCGCGAGCAAATCCGCCGCGCCACTGAGCCAGGCCGCGTGCATGTCGTGCCCGCAGGCGTGCATCACGCCGTGCTCTTCGCTGGTGTACTCCAGGCCCGTGCGCTCCTCGACGGGCAGCGCGTCGATGTCGGCGCGCAGCAGCACTACCGGGCCGTCTCCGTTGCGCAGCACGCCGAGTACGCCGGTGCCCCCGATCCCCGTGTGCACCTCGTAACCGGATTCGCCGAGCCGCCGGGCCAGTTCGGCCGCCGTGCGGTGCTCGGCGAAGGACAGCTCGGGGTGCCGGTGCAGATCGAGGTACAGCTCTTCCAGCGTGGGAAGGAGCCCCTCGAGCGGAGCGAGTGTGGCCGGGATGCTCATCCCGCCATCTCAGCACACCCGTGGAAGGATCACCCGCTGTGAATCCTGAGTTTTCCGACGAGTTCTGCGCACGGTTGCGTGAAGCTTTCCGCCGTACCGGTTACGACACCGACGGGGTGCTCGGGGCGCTCGGCGTCCCCGCGCACGCCGCGCTCGGCCGTGGCGAGCCGGAACTGGCGTTCCGGGCCAGCCGCGACGCCGGCGAGCTGGGCACGCTGATCCGGCTGTTCCTGTTGGGCGGCAAGGAAACCGAGGCCGACGTGCGGGCCGCGCTCGCACCGCTGCCGGTCGAAGACGCGTTCGCGGCCGGGCTGCTCCGCGGCGCGGGCGACGACGTCCGCGCGGGCCTGGATGTGCGCCCGCACGGGGACGAGCAGGGCTCGTGGTGGGTGGTTTCGGATCTGGATTCCGACGCGCTCGGGAGCGAGGTGCCGGTCGATCACGTGCTCGGCGTCGGGCACGCGTCGCTGAGCCTCGTGCGCGCGACGATCCGCCGCCCGGTGCGGTCGCTGCTCGACCTCGGCACCGGCAACGGGGTGCAGGCGCTGCACGCGGCGCGGCACGCGGAAAAGCTCACCGCCACCGACCTGTCCCCGCGCGCGCTCGCGCTGGCGAGCGTCACGTTCCGGCTCAACGAGATCGACGTCGAACTGCGGCGCGGGGAATGGTTCGCGCCGGTGGCACGGCGGCGGTTCGACCAGATCGTGTGCAACCCGCCGTTCGTCGTCGGCCCGGCGAGGGTCGACTACACCTACCGCGACTCCGGCCTGGCCGGCGACGACGCGTCGGCGCTGGTGGTGCGCCAGCTGCCGGCGTTCCTCAACGAGGGCGGTGTCGGGCAGCTGCTCGCTTCGTGGCTGCACATCGAGGGCGAGGACTGGGGCGACCGGGTGGCGCGCTGGCTGCCGCCGGGCGTCGACGCGTGGTTCGTGCAACGCGACATCGCCGATCCGGGGCTGTACGTCGGAACCTGGCTGCGCGACGCGGGAATCGACCCGCGCTCGCCGGAAGGCCGCGCGAAGGCGGGCGCGTGGCTCGACTGGTTCGCCGAGGAAAAGGTGCAGGGCATCGGTTTCGGCTTCGTGACACTGCGCCGCGCGGACGTCACGGATCCGACGATCGTGTGCGAAGACCTCCGGCAGGCCTATGACGATCCGCTCGGCCCGGAAGCCGGTGCCTGGCTGGATCGCGTCGCGTGGTTGCGCGATCACGGGAACGAGTTGCTGGAGACCAGGTTCCGGGTCCCGCCGACGGTGTTGCTGGAGCGCGTGGACGCCCCCGGCGAGGAAGGCTGGGAGACCACCGTCCGCCGCCTGCACCGCAGTGACGGGCCGGGCTGGCAGCACGAGGTGGACGAACTGGCCGAGGCGTTGCTCGCCGGCTGCCGGGGCGCGCTGCCGCTGGCGGATCTGCTGGAGCTGCTCGCGTTCGCTCATGGCGGAACGGCCGGGGAACTCGCCGAAACGGCGGTGCCGATGATCCGGGAACTGGTGCGGCACGGGATGGTCGAACCCGCGTGAGGACTGCTTGCAGGTCCGAGCCATCGAGCACCACGCCTGCCGACGCGAAAACACTGCCGCGGCTTGCCGCGTCCGACAAGGAGGGCGCGTGAGGGCTGTCGTCGCAAGGGTTACCGAGGCGCGCGTGGTCGTCGCCGGGGAGGTCGTCGGGGCCGTGGACGAGCCGGGGCTGCTGGTGCTGCTCGGCGTGCACGTGGACGACACGGCGGAGAAAGCCCCTGTGATGGCACGCAAGTTGCACGAACTGCGCATCCTCGATGACGAAGAGTCATGCGCTTCGACCGGCGCTCCACTATTGGTGGTGAGCCAGTTCACGCTCTACGGAGACACCCGCAAAGGACGGCGTCCATCGTGGAGCGCGGCGGCCCGTCCGGCCGCGGCGGAAGAGATTTTCGACACGGTCATCAGTGAACTTTCCGGCCGCGGCGCGCGTGTGAGCACCGGCGTATTCGGCGCGAAGATGGCTGTACACAGCGTGAACGACGGGCCGTTCACGGTGCTCGTCGAGGTCTAGACCTTTACCTCTCAGGAAGACCTCAGGTTTGGTCGAGCAACCGGACGGGCGTTTCCGCCGTCCATTTCTCGGGAACGCGGGAACGAATCCAGGGCCGACCGCGTTGACCCAGATGTCCAGCCAACAAGCTGGATTCGCGTACCGGGTTCCACAGGCCCGGGCCGCGACGCACAGCCGGTGTGACGCACCAACGTGTCAGCCCGTGACCGGGGAGGCAAACATGTCAGTACAGACTCTGGAGCGGAAGCCGCGGCGGAGCCGCGAGCGCAAGCTCCCGGAACCGGCTCTCGAGTCCAGCGTACCCGCTCCCGCGATGACGGACGCGGACCTGGACGCGCAAAGCCCCGCCGCCGACCTCGTCCGCGTGTACCTCAACGGCATCGGCAAGACCTCGCTGCTCACCGCGGCCGACGAGGTGGAGCTGGCCAAGCGGATCGAGGCCGGGGTGTTCGCCCAGCACATGCTGGAGACCGCGCCGAAGCTCTCCACCGAGCGCAAGGCCGAGCTGAAAGCCCTGATCAGGGACGGGCACCAGGCCAAGAACCACCTGCTGGAGGCGAACCTCCGGCTGGTCGTCTCGCTGGCCAAGCGGTACACGGGCCGCGGGATGCCGCTGCTCGACCTGATCCAGGAGGGGAACCTGGGTCTGATCCGCGCGGTGGAGAAGTTCGACTACTCCAAGGGGTTCAAGTTCTCCACCTACGCGACCTGGTGGATCCGCCAGGCGATCACCCGCGGGATGGCCGATCAGGGGCGGACCATCCGGCTGCCGGTGCACCTGGTGGAGCAGGTCAACAAGCTGGCGCGGATCAAGCGGGACCTGCACCAGCAGCTCGGCCGTGAGGCGACCAACGAGGAGCTGGCCGCGGAGTCCGGCATCGCCGCGGAGAAGGTGGCCGACCTGCTTGACCACGCGCGTGACCCGGTGAGCCTGGACATGCCGGTCGGCACCGAGGAGGACGCCCCGCTAGGTGACTTCATCGAGGACTCCGAGGCGACCGACGCGGAGAGCGCGGTGATTTCCGGTCTGCTGCAAGACGATCTGCGCCGCGTGCTCGCCACGCTGGACGAGCGGGAGCAGTCCGTGATCCGGCTGCGCTACGGCCTGGACGACGGGCAGCCGCGCACGCTGGACCAGATCGGCAAGCACTTCGGGCTGTCGCGCGAGCGCGTCCGGCAGATCGAGCGCGAGGTCATGTCCAAGCTGCGCCAGGGAGAACGGGCCGAGCGTCTTCGCGCCTACGCCAGCTGAAGCAGAGGGTAATCGTCGCATTACCCAAACGGCCCGTTGACATATGACCTACGTCACGGGACGGTCGAAGCAACGTCCGGGGGGCCCACACGTCTCCCGGACGTGAGCTTCGCGACCGGTTCCCCCGGTCGCTTGCCCCGGAAGGTCGGGTCCGTCGGGGTGGGCCCGGCCTTCCGATTTTTCCGGGGTTTCCCTTATTCCAGGGCAATGTGCACGGTGCGACCTTCGTTCCGCGCCTTTCCCGCATCGGCTTCCCCACACCTCGGGGTCGTTTGCGCAAAGCACGCGGTAACGTCTTTTCTCACCCGAACCGCGTGCAAGGGAGCCGTGCGTGACCGCCACCACCACCTCGTTCCAGTACACCGACGTGCTGCCGCTAGCCCCGGACACCGAAACCGAATACCGCCTCGTCACGCCCGAAGGCGTGCGGGTCGTCGAAGCGGGCGGCCGCAAATTCCTGGAAGTGGCGCCGGAAGCGCTGACGAAGCTCGCGCGCACGGCGATCACCGACATCCAGCACCTGCTGCGCTCTTCACATCTGGCGCAGCTGCGCGCGATCGTCGACGACCCGGAGGCCAGCGGCAACGACCGGTTCGTCGCGATGGACCTGTTGCGCAACGCGGCGATCTCCGCGGGCGGCGTGCTGCCGATGTGCCAGGACACCGGCACGGCGATCGTGATCGGGAAGCGCAGCGAGGGCGTGCTCACCGGCGGCGCCGACGAGGAAGCCTTGGCGCGCGGCGTGTTCGACGCCTACCAGGAACTGAACCTGCGGTACTCGCAGATGGCGCCGCTGAACTTCTGGGAGGAGAAGAACACCGGCACCAACCTCCCGGCGCAGATCGAGCTGTACCACAAGGACGGCGCCAAGGACCCGGTCTACGAGTTCCTGTTCATGGCCAAGGGCGGCGGCAGCGCCAACAAGACGTTCCTGTACCAGGAGACCAAGGCGGTGCTGAACCCCAAGCGCCTGGCCAAGTTCCTGGACGAGAAGCTGCGGAGCCTCGGCACCGCGGCGTGCCCGCCGTACCACCTCGCGATCGTCGTCGGCGGCACCTCGGCCGAGTTCAACCTCAAGGTCGCCAAGCTCGCCTCGGCTCGTTATCTGGACAACCTCCCGGAGGAGGGTTCCGCGCTGGGGCACGGTTTCCGCGACCGTGACCTCGAACAGCAGGTGCTGGAGATGACGCGCCAGTTCGGCATCGGCGCGCAGTTCGGCGGCAAGTACTTCTGCCACGACGTCCGCGTGATCCGCCTCCCCCGCCACGGCGCGTCCTGCCCGGTCGGCATCGCGGTGTCGTGCTCCGCCGACCGCCAGGCGAAGGCGAAGATCACCGCCGACGGCGTGTTCATCGAGCAGCTGGAGCGCGACCCCGCGCGGTTCCTGCCCGAGGTCACCGAGGACGACCTGTCCGACGAGGTCGTGAGCGTGGACCTGAACCGGCCGATGGCCGAGATCCGCGCGCAGCTTTCGCAGCTGCCGGTGAAGACGCGGCTTTCGCTGACCGGCCCGCTCGTCGTGGCGCGCGACATCGCGCACGCGAAGATCGCCGAGCGGCTGGAGGCCGGCGAGGAGATGCCGCAGTACCTCAAGGACCACCCGGTGTACTACGCCGGCCCGGCCAAGACGCCCGAGGGTTACGCGTCCGGTTCGTTCGGCCCGACCACGGCCGGCCGGATGGACTCGTACGTGGCGCAGTTCCAGGCGGCGGGCGGCTCGCTGGTGATGCTCGCGAAGGGCAACCGGTCGAAGCAGGTCACCGCGGCGTGCCAGGAGCACGGCGGGTTCTACCTCGGCTCGATCGGCGGGCCCGCCGCCCGGCTGGCACAAGACTGCATCAAGCAGGTCGACGTGCTGGAGTACCCGGAGCTGGGCATGGAAGCGGTATGGAAGATCCAGGTCGAGGACTTCCCCGCGTTCATCGTCGTGGACGACAAGGGCAACGACTTCTTCTCGGAGACCTCGGAACCGGTGCTGCAGATCAGCTTCCGGAGCTGAGCGAACGGGTTGTCCCTGCAATGTCCCGAGTAGAACAGGGGGAAACGATCGAGGTGCCCCGTCATGGCCATGTGGTCGCGGTCTTCATCCCTCCTCCGCGTCAGCAGAGCCGGTTCGACGAGCTGGTGGTCCAGGGCGCGGCCCGGCCCGCTGAACGAGATCTGACGACCAGGAACCTGGACCAGTACACGAGAATCGAGGTTCCGGAGGACGTGGACCCACTCGCCATCCTGCTCGAAATGCGCGAAAACGAGCGATGATCTATCTCGACGCGTCAGCGCTCGTGACGTAGGCGGCACGCCGACGCACTCGATGCATGCCTTGGTGCACAAGAAGAAAAGACCTGCACCAGCACCATCGGCCTGATCGAGACGGTCCGGACCTGCGGCCAGGTCGGCACGTTCCCGGTGGCCATGCCGGGCGCGGAGTAGCGCGAAGTAGCTCAGCCTCCGCAACTGTCGGGCCCGGTGCCGGTCCCCCGAACCGGCACCGGCAGGGCCAACACATCGACGCGAGCAGCCAACACACCAACGCGAGCGGCCGCCACACGCCACCGCGAGCGATGCGGGTCAGGCCGCGGCGGCGGGGTACATCTGCTCCAGCCGGTCGAGGGTCTTCTCGATGCCCTCCTTGTTCTTCTTCGGGAAGAAGCTGATCCCGATCAGGAACGGGACGCGGGCGGTGGACCAGTCGAACGTCTCGGTGACCTTCGTGCCGCCGTCGGTGGGTTCGAGCTGCCAGCGCCACCGGTGGCCGTTGAAGTGCCGCCACGCGACGAGCCGGTTCTCCTCGTATTCGACCACCGTGTTGAGGATCTTGTAGGGCGCGCCCATCTTCATGTCCATCCCGAACTTCGACCCCAGTTCGAGCTTGTCCGGGCCGTTCGACTGCGCCGCGAGCACCGTGCCCGACCCGTCGAGCACGGGGTGCTTCGACGGGTCGGTCAGCAGGGCGAAGATCTCTTCGGGCGTGGTCGCGATCGTCCGCGTGCCCGAGACTTGACGTTTGGCCATGGGCACACGCTAGGACATCAGCCGCCGCGTTTCTCGCTCGAGAGCACCAGCTTCCGTTCGCCCAGCGGTGCGCTCAGCGGCACCGAGACGACCGGGTAGCGAATGTCCATCGTGCACATCTGGCCCTTGATGTTGGACTTCGTTTCGATCAGGTTCAGCGCGACCTGCGACGACGTCTCCTCGCGGACTTCCACGGTCGCCTTGCCGCAGCCGCCTTCCTCGGCACGGAGGTAGACCGTCTTCCCGTCGGCTGTGACGTACACCTCATGCGGGTAGTCCGCGGGCAGCGCGCTCGCGTCGAGCTGGCCCGGTGGCACGACGAGCAGGCCGGTCGGGAAGCTCTGCGAGCTGCCCGGTTTGGTCGGCGCGGCGCTGCTGCTGGGCGGAGCGCTGGTGGCACCCCCGCCCGCGGCCGGGACGCTCTGCGGTTGCTGGCCACAGGCGGTGACCGTGACGAGCGCTATTCCTGTCGCGGCGAGCATTCCTTTCCACCTCATGCCCCCAAGACGGAACGGGCGCGTCACGGGGTTGCATCAGCGTTCGGCGGCGCGCCCGCGAAGCAACCCGAACGCGGTGACGCCGACGAGGGGTGACCAGCAGCAACACGACCGTGCCTGCCGAGGCGAGGAACACCTGACCCCGGTCGGCGAGCGCGAAGATTCCGCGAGGCTCGCCTAAGCCGCCATCGCGGGCAGTAGCACGGGCAATCGCACGCGCAGCAGCACCCGCGCCGGGCCGGCCCCGAGGCTGCCCGCGACCAGCGCCAGCTGCGGGTCCGTGCGCCGCGCGGCCGCGGAAACCGTGCTGTAGGTGAAGGGCAGCACGATCCCGGCGAACAGCACCGCGAAGACCGTCCAAAGTAGAGCCTTGCTACGCCGCGTCGACAGCAGCACGGCGGTCTCCCTTCGTCAGCGCCCGGCGATAAGCGCCGTACAGCAGCAACGAGAACACCACGTTGATGATGGCGATCACGCACGCCGACGGGTAGTCGAAGGCGACGATCCCCTTGCCGTACACCAGCATCGGCAGCGTGATCACGTCCTTGGCGCCGATGAACAGGACGATCCCGAACTCGTTCATCGCCAGCAGCATGGTCAGGCAGGCGCCCAAGCCAGGGACGGCAACGCCTCGGGCAACACCACCTGGCGCAGCCCAGCGGCACGCCCCACGGCGAGCACAAGAAACCCGCGCTGTGGAAGATCCCCGTGCTGCCGTAGAGGAACGACGGGAACGCGAGGACCGTGTCCACGAGCCGCGAAAGCGTTTGCGCGCCGGGGAAGGGCACGAAAGCGATCACCAGCGCCAGGAAGGTGCCGAACAGTACGCAGCCGGCCGTCGTCCCGAGCGCGATGAGCACCGTGCGCCACGCCGCATCGCAGCAGTTCGGCCACCATGTCCTCGCGCAGCGCGGCGTCGAGCGCGGACAGCGGCTCGTCGAGCAGCAGCACGTTGGGCCGGATCGCCAGCGGTCGCGCGATCGCCACCCGCTGCTGTTGCCCGCCGGACAGTTCACGCGGGAAACGGCGCGCGTAGACGCCCATGCCGACCAGATCCAGCGTCGCGGCCACCCGGTCACGGATCTCCGGCCGCGACATTTTCCTTGCCTTCAAACCGAAAGCGATGTTGTCGGCCAGGTAGTCCAGCGCGCCCTGGTCACCGAGCACGTGCTGCAGCTCCACCAGCACCGCCGTGCCGTCACCGGCCTCGCCTGGGGTGGAGTACTGGAGCTTGCCCTTGTACTCCGGGTCGAGCAAGTCGTCCTAGGTCTTCGGGCCTGTGGGTTGGCTTTCTCCTTCTCCACCCGCGAAGTGACCTCGCCGGAGCCCGCGCGAGCGCGACGACGAGCGCCTTCTTCCTCATGCCAGTGCTCCTAGGGTGGTGGGGAGATCGCGAACGGAATCGAGAACGTGGGTGGCTCCGGCCGCTTCGAAGTCCTCGCGGCTGCCGGAGCCGGTGAGCACGCCCGCGGCCACGGCGGCCCCGGAGCGCAGGCCGGTGAGGATGTCGGACGAGGTGTCCCCGGCGACCGCGACGTGGCGCAGGTCGGTGACCTCCAGCCGCAGCACGGCGCTGAGCACGAGGTCGGGGAACGGGCGGCCGCGCACGCCGGGGCCGGGCGCGAGCACGAGGTCGGCGAGGTCCTGCCAGCCGAGCGCGTCGAGGATGGCGTGCTGCGTCCCGGCGGCGAAACCGGTGGTGAGCGCGACCTTGGCCCCGGCTTCGCGCAGGGTACGGATGGTGTCCTCGGCGCCGGGAACGGGCTCGCAGCGGCCCTTGTCGACGAGTCCCTCGTAGGCCCGGCGGAACTCGTCATTCGCTTGCTGGGCAAGGGTTTCCTCACCGAGCAGGGCACGGAAGACGACGATCTTGGACTGGCCCATCGTCTCGCGGACGTGGTCCAGCATCTCCGGCTGCCTGTCCGCGGCGACGCCGACGGCGGTGATCGCGGTGGTGAAAGCCTCCTCGACCAGGCCGTCGTCGGCGACGGTGGTGCCGGCCATGTCGAGTACCACGAGTTCGGTGTTCACAGTCCGGCCTCCTCGGCGGTGTCTTCGGCGATCGCGGGCGCGCAGGTCATGCCGCGCCCGCCAGGGCCGGTGATGATCCACGCGTTGTCGGCGACGCGGGCGCGGTGCACGACGAGCGAAGGATCGGTGCACTGCGCGTAGATCCCCGCCCAGCGGCGGACGATCTTCGGCAGCGGACGGCCGAGAAACCCTTCCACCACACCGCGAAGGTGTTCGTACGGGGCTTCGGTGACGTCGAACGGGAAGGGCTCGTCGTAGGCATGGGTGTCGCCGATGGTCAGCCCGCCGTCGAGGCGTTGCACCATCAGCAGCTGCATCGCGTTGTCGGCGGTCACTTCCTCCTGCGGCTGGTCGCGGTTGAGGGCGTCCAGCGCGTCGCCCCGGAAGGCCGGGTAGTAGCGCAAGCTGTCGCCATCGGCCACCGAGGTGGTGAGTTTTTCGCCCAGTGGCCCGGTTTGGCACATCTGCAGCCGTACCCGCCGCACCGGGATCTCCGGCACCAGCTCGCGGACGAACCCGCCGAGCCACGCGCCGGTGCACAGGAGCACGAGGTCACCTTCGTGCCGCTCACCGCGGTCGTCGACGACGCCGTTCTTTTCCAGCGCTCGGATTTCCCTGCCGGGAAGCCAGGTGTAGCGGCCACTGGACTCGAGGCGGGCACGCAGCGCGGGTTGCGCGACACGGGGTTCGACCGCCGCGTCGGCCGGACACCAAAGCGCACCAAGGAATTCGCCGCGCAACGCGGGGTTCAGCGCACGCGTCTCGGCCGCGTCGAGCAGTTTGAACTCACGGTCGGCCGGGGCCCGCGCGGCGACCGCGTACTCGGCCTCGGTGCGCAGCACCGTGAGAGAACCGTTGGCACGAAAGCCCAAACCCGGCGTCTCGGCACCGATCTCGCCCCACAGCCCGCGGGCGCGGACGGCGACCTCCAGCTCCGGGCCGGACGCGCGGCCGCTGACCCAGACCAGCCCGAAGTTGCGCACGGATGCCCCGCGCGCTTCGGGTTCGCGTTCGAGCTGGACCACTTCGTGACCGCGCTGGACGGCCTGCCAGGCGTGCATCGTGCCGAGCACGCCACCGCCGACGATGAGAATTCGCACGCGGCAGACCTTCGCCGCTCATCGTGAACAGCCCATGAAGTCCGGCCCAAGGCGAGATGAAAATTGGACTGGATGAGTTATCATTTCGTGACCTTCACAGCCGGGTCGAGAAGCTGAGCCGGTCGCCGCGGAACAGCGAACGCACCCGCTCGAACGGCTTCCCGCCGGGCTCCCAGGAAACCCGGTGCACCAGCAGCATCGGCAACGCCGGGTTCGTGCCGATCAGCAGCGCCTCACGCGGCGTGGCCAGCACTGTCTCCACGCGCTCCTCCGCGCCCTCGAACACCACGCCGAGCTGATCGCGCAGACAGGCGTAGAGCGACTCCTCGGGGTCGAAAACGTCCATCAGCGCGGGAAAACGTGAGCTGACGAGGTACGTCGACTCCAGCCCGATGCGCTCGCCGTCGGCCAGCAGCACCCGCTCCAGATGGATCACGTCCTCCCCCGGGACCAGCTGCAGCTCCCCCGCGAGCCCGGGGTCCGCGGGACGGTGTTCGAGCGTGATGAGCGTGCGGGCCGGCTCGAGCCCCTCCTGCCGCAGGCTCTCGGTGTAGCTGCCGAGCGAAAGGCGTTGCACCAGCTTCGGCGGCGCCACGAAGGTGCCGCTGCCCTGCCTGCGCCGAAGTTTGCCTTCCAGCACCAGCTCGCTGACCGCCTGGCGGATGCTCGCGCGGGAGACGTCGTAACGCTCGGACAGCTCGCGCTCGGTGGGCAACGTGGCGCCTTCGCCGAGTTCACCGATCAGCTCGAGCAGCCGGACTTTCACCGCGTAGTAACGCGGAATGCGGCCGTGCTCCGGGATTCCGGCGCGGACGGGGCCATCGGCCGGGTGAGGATGACTAGGCACGACCAGCGAGCATACGTGAGGATCGGCGGCATGGAACTGCAACGGCGGCTCGGCGCCGGAGACGCGGTAGTGATCGGGCTGGGTTCGATGATCGGCGCGGGCGTGTTCGCGGCCTTCGCACCAGCAGCGCACGCCGCCGGCGCGGGGCTGCTGGTGGGTCTGGTGCTCGCGGCCCTTGTGGCGTACTGCAACGCGACGTCGTCGGCGCGGCTGGCGGCGATCTACCCGGCTTCGGGCGGAACGTACGTGTACGGACGGGAACGGCTCGGCGAATTCTGGGGTTACCTGGCGGGCTGGGGTTTCGTGGTCGGGAAGACGGCGAGCTGCGCCGCCATGGCGCTGACCGTCGCCGCCTACGTGGCGCCGCCGGGATGGCAGCCGGCGGTCGCGGCCGCGGCGGTACTCGCCTTGACAGCGTTGAACTATTTCGGCGTGCAGCGTTCGGCGTGGCTGGCGCGGGTGCTCGTCGCGGTGACGCTGGTGGTGCTCGCGGCCTCGGTGGCGGCGATGTCCGGCCTGCCGCACGCGAGCGGGATTTCCTTTGACGGCAGCGGAATCCTGCAGTCGGCCGGGCTGTTGTTCTTCGCCTTCGCCGGGTACGCGCGAATCGCGACGCTCGGCGAGGAGGTGCGGGACCCCGCTCGCACGATCCCGCGGGCGATCCCGATCGCGCTGGGCATCACGTTCGTCGTCTACGCCGCGGTCGGAATCGCTTTGGTGGTAACGCTCGGACCGGCTCTGGCGTCCACTTCGGACCCGATCGCGCAGGCCGTGCCCGGCTGGCTCGCGCCCGCGGTGCGCGTGGGCGCGGCGCTGGCGGCGCTGGGTTCCTTGCTGGCGTTGATCCTCGGCGTTTCGCGCACGACTTTCGCGATGGCGCGCGACGGCCACCTGCCCCGCGCGCTCTCCGCCGTGCACCCGCGGTTCGGGGTGCCCCACCACGCCGAACTGGGTGTCGGCGTGGTGGTGGCGATCCTCGTGACGACGACCGATCTCCGTGGTGCGATCGGCTTTTCGTCGTTCGCCGTGCTGACTTACTACGCCATCGCGAACGCCTCGGCTTTCACGCTCGGGGCGCGGGTGATCCCCGTGGCGGGGCTGATCGGCTGCGTGGTGCTCGCCTTCAGCCTGCCGCTGCCGTCGGTGATCGCCGGATGCGTCGTGCTCGCGCTGGGCGCCTTGGCTTACTGGCTCAGCGGAATTCCGCGTCGCGGCGCGCGAACGCCGGGGCCGTGATCGGTGACGCGGTGCGTTCGATCCAGGCCTGCCGTCGAGCTCGTGCGCGTCAGCCTCGGGTCTTGTCCAGCCTCGCCAGCGCCTGCTCGTAGCCCTCGACGAGCTCGGTCATGATGTCGGCGACCGGGCGGATCTCCTTGATACGCCCGATGATCTGCCCGGCGGGCATCGAAACCAGCTGTGGGTCGTTGGCCTCGTGCAGCCTGTTGTGGGCGTGCGACACGAGGATGTTCTGCAACGGCATCGGCAGTGGCTTCGGCGCGTCCTCGGCCTCCCACGCCGCGGTCCACTTGGTCTTGAGCAGCCGCGCGGGCTTGCCGGTGTAGATGCGGGTGCGCACCGTGTCCGACGAGGTGGCGTCGACCAGCGCGCTCTGCATCGCGGCCGAGCTGGGCATGGTCTCCAGGTACTCCTGCGTGGCCAGCCACGTCGAACCCATCCACACGCCGGACGCGCCGAGCGCGAGCGCCGCCGCGGCCTGCCTGCCCGAGCCGATCCCGCCCGCGGCGAGCACCGGCGCCTCGACCGCGTCGACGATCTCGGGCAGCAGCACCATCGAACCGATCTCACCGGTGTGGCCACCGGCCTCATGTCCTTGCGCCACAATGAAATCCACGCCGTTGGCGACGTGCCGGGCGGCGTGCTCCGCCTTCCCCGCGAGTGCCGCGACCGGCACCCCGTGCGAATGCGCCTGCTCGATCACGTCCACCGGCGGCGAACCCAGCGCGTTCGCGATCAGCTTGATCGGATGCTTGAGCGCGACCTCCACGTGCGAACGCGCGACCGAGTGCAGCCAGCCGAGCACGCCGGCGCGCTCCTCGACGTTCTGCGGCAGCTCAGGCACACCCAGGTCACGCAGCGTCCGCTCGACGAAAGCCTTGTGCTCCTCGGGAATCAGCTTCTCGATGTCGACCTGGGTGCCCTCGGTGGGGATCTTCGCCGGCATGACGATGTCCACCCCGTAGGGCCTGCCGCCGGTGTTGGCGTCCATCCAGTCCAGCACCGCGTCCAGCTCTTCGGCGTCGTTGAACCGGACACACCCCAGCACACCGAGTCCGCCCGCCTTGCTGATCGCGGCGGCGACGTGTTCGGACGGGGTGAAACCGACGATCGGATACTCGATCCCGAGCGTCTCGCACAACTCGGTGCGCATGTAGTGCCTCCTGCGGCGAAGTTCTAACGGGCGGGCTGGTTTTCTTCGGCGTAGCGCTTCGCCCACGGGTAGTCGGGCTTGCCACTGGGCAGGCGGCCGACCTGGTGCGTGACCCAGATGCTGCGCGGCACCTTGTAGCCGGCGATCTCGGTGCGCACGTGCGCCTCGATCGAGTCGAGATCCGGGGTTTTCCCTTCCCTGGTCTCGATGATCGCGGCCACCCGCTGCCCGAGCCGTTCGTCGGGGACGCCGATGACGAGCGCGTCGAACACGTCCGGATGCGACTTCAGCGCGCCCTCGACCTCTTCGGGGAACACCTTCTCGCCACCGGTGTTGACGCACTGGGAACCGCGGCCCAGCAACGTGACCGTGCCGTCCTCCTCGTAGCGCGCGTAGTCGCCGGGGATGACGTAGCGGACACCGTCGACCTCGATGAAGATCTGCTCCGTCTTGGTCTTGTCCTTGTAGTAGCCCAGCGGCACGTGCCCACGACGGGCGATCCGTCCCGTCGCACCCGGTTTCGGCTCCACCACACGGTTTTCGTCGTCGAGCAGGATCGCGTCCTTGCCGAAGTTCACCCGCGGGCCCGCGGAGTGGTCGGCGTCCTTGCCGACCATGCCCATCCCGGTGAACCCGCTCTCGGTGGAGCCGATCGCGTCGGTCAGCACGATGTTCGGGAACGTCGCGAGGTACTCCTGCTTGACCGAATGCGAGAACAGCGCGGCGTGACTGGACACCGCGACGAGCGAGGACGCGTCGTAGTCACCGGATTTGTAGGCGTCCAGCAGCGGGCGGGCCATCGCGTCGCCGACGATGGTCAGCACGTTCACCTTGTACTCGGCGACCCGCTGCCAGATGTCGTGCGCGTCGAACTGCGGCACGAACACCACCGTGCCGCCGCCGAACAGCGCGCCGAACGCGGCCCACTGCGCGGCGCCGTGGATCAGCGGGGCCGCGGGCAGCCGGGTCATCGCGCCCTGCTTGCCCTGCTCGGCCAGCGTCCATTCGTCGGGGATGTACTCGCCGGTGACGAAGTCGATACCGCCGCCGAGCGCCCGCCAGACGTCCTCGTGCCGCCACACGACGCCCTTCGGGTACCCCGTGGTGCCGCCGGTGTAGAGCATGTAGATGTCGTCGGCGCTTCGTTCACCGAAGTCCCGCTCGGGCGAATTGTCCTCGAGCGCTTCCTCGTAGGCGGCGCCTTCGAACGGGGCTTCGGAGCCGTCCTCGACGACTACAACGTGTTTCAGTTTCGGGGCGTCCGGTAGCACAGCGGCGACTTTGTCCGCGTACTGCCGTTCGTGCACCAGCGCCACCAGATCGGCGTTGGTGAACAGGTACCGGAGCTCGCCCTCGACGTACCGGTAGTTGACGTTGATCGCGATGGCGCGGAGCTTGAACGCCGCGAACATCGTCTCGATCATCTCTATGGAGTTTCGCGAGTAAACACCGATGTGATCGCCCTTGCCGATGCCCTGCGCCGCGAGGTGGTGGGCGAGCCGGTTGGCACGCTCCTCCAGCTGGGCGTAGGTGACCTGGCGGCCGCCGCAGACGACCGCGGTCCGATCCGGCACGGCGTCGACGGCGTGCTCGAGGAGATCCGCGATGTTGTAAGCCACTCAGTCAAAGTAGAACATGTTATTGTTTTGAGCAATGGCCCCGGTGGAGGTAGTCGATGGCTGAGCCACACGCTCTGGTGGAACAACGCGGGCACACGCTCGTGGTGACGATGAACCGCCCGGAAGCGCGCAACGCGATCTCGGGCGAAATGATGGAGATCATGGTCGGCGCCTGGAACCGCGTCGACGAAGATCCGGAGATCCGGTCCTGCGTGCTGACCGGCGCCGGCGGCGCGTTCTGCGCGGGCGCGGACCTCAAGTCCATGTCGCGCCACTCGCCCGCCGACTCCTACCGGGAGGGCACGTTCGACCCCGGCAAGATCGAAGGGCTGCTCAAGGGCAGGCGGCTCACCAAACCGCTCATCGCCGCCGTCGAGGGCGCGGCGATCGCGGGCGGCACGGAGATCCTGCAGGGCACGGACATCCGGGTGGCCGGGGAGAGCGCGAAGTTCGGCGTTTCCGAAGCACGCTGGGGCCTGTTCCCGATGGGCGGCTCGGCGGTCCGGCTGCCGCGCCAGATCCCGTACACGGTCGCGGCGGAGATCCTGTTGACCGGTAAGCACATCACGGCCGCGGAGGCCAAGGAGTACGGGCTGATCGGCCAGGTCGTCCCGGACGGCACGGCACTCGAGCGCGCGCTGGAGATCGCCGAGAAGATCGCCGCCAACGGCCCGCTCGCGGTGCAGGCGATCCTGCGCACGATCCGCGACACCGAAGGGATGCACGAGGAGGAGGCGTTCAAGCTGGAGGCCCAGTACGGGCTGAAGGTCTTCCAGTCCCAGGACGCGCGCGAGGGACCGAAGGCGTTCGCGGAGAAGCGCAAGCCGCGGTTCGAAGGGAAGTAGCACGAATGACCACAACACCGCTGTCCGCGCCACTCGACGTCGGTTTCGACTACACCCGCTCGCTGGGGCAGGTGCTCGGGCGGTTCGTCAACGGCCTGCGTGAGCGCCGGATCGAGGGCATCCGAGGTTCGGACGGCCGGGTGCACGTGCCCCCGGTCGAGTACGACCCGGTGACCGCGGCGCCACTGACCGAGTTCGTCCCGGTCGGCGAGGAAGGGACCGTGCTGTCCTGGTCGTGGCAGCCGAGCCCGCTGGACTCGCAGCCCCTCACGCGCCCCTTCGCGTGGGCGCTCGTCAAGCTCGACGGCGCGGACACCCCGATGCTGCACGCGGTCGACGCCGGTTCCCCTGACAAGATCCACACCGGCCTGCGGGTCCGCGTGCGCTGGGCCGACGAGCTCGTCGGGCACATCCGCGACATCGCGTACTTCGTCCCCGTCGGCGCGGAGGACGGCGAGGCTCCCCCGCCGCCCCCGGTCGCCAAACGCGAGGAGGGCGCGCCGGTCTCGATCATGATGACCCCGGTGCACCTGCACTACCAGCATTCGGCGTCACCGGAAGAAAGCCGCTACCTGCAAGGGCTCGCCGAGGGCAGGCTCATCGGCCAGCGCTGCCCGGCGTGCGAGAAGGTCTACATCCCGCCGCGCGGCTCGTGCCCGACCGACGGCGTGCCGACCTCCGAAGAGGTGGAGCTGCCCGACACCGGCATCGTCACCACGTTCTGCATCGTGAACGTGCCGTTCCTCGGCCAGCGCATCAAGCCCCCGTACGTGGCGGCCTACATCCTGCTCGACGGCGCGGACATCCCGTTCCTGCATCTGGTGCTCGGCTGTGAAGCCTCCGAGGTGCGAATGGGGATGCGCGTGCGCGCCGCGTGGAAACCGCGCGAGGAGTGGTGGACGAGCCTGGAGAACATCAGCCACTTCGAACCGACCGGCGAGGAAGACGCGCCGTACGAGTCGTTCGCCCACCATCTGTGAGAGGTGTAGTCATGCCAGAAGTCGCAGTGGTCGGCTTCGCGGAGGCGCCGCACGTCCGGCGCACGCAGGGAACCACCAACGGCGTGGAGATGCTGGTCCCGATCTTCTCCGACGTCTACCGCCAGACCGGGTTGACCAAACAGGACATCGGGTTCTGGTGCTCGGGCTCGTCGGACTACCTCGCGGGGCGCGCGTTCTCGTTCATCTCCGCGATCGACGCCATCGGCGCCTTCCCGCCCATCCACGAGTCGCACGTCGAAATGGACGCCGCCTGGGCGTTGTACGAAGCGTGGCTCAAGATCCGGATGGGCGAGGTGGACACCGCGCTGGTCTACGGGTTCGGGAAGTCCTCGGCCGGCCAGCTGCGCCGGGTGCTGGCGCTGCAGCTCGACCCTTACACGGTCGCGCCGCTGTGGCCGGATTCGATCAGCATCGCCGGACTGCAGGCCAGGATGGGCCTGGAAGCCGGGCTGTGGAGCGAAAAGGACCTGGCGGAGGTGGCCGCGCGCAGCCGCGGCGTCGACATCGCCGGCCTGCTGGACGCCCCGTACGTCGCGGATCCGTTGCGGGAGCACGACATCGCCCCGATCACCGACGGCGCGGCCGTGATCGTGCTCGCGTCGGCGGAGAAGGCGAAGGACCTCGTGGAGCGGCCGGCGCTGATCAGCGGCATCGAGCACCGGGTGGACACCCCGGTGCTGGGCGCCCGCGACCTCACGCGCTCGCCGTCCACCGAGGCGGCGGGCAAGGCGCTCGGAGTGTCCGATGTGGAGGTTGCCGAGCTGCACGCCCCGTTCACGCACCAGGAGCTCATCGTGCGCACCGCGCTCGGGCTCGGTGACGGCGTGCGGATCAACCCCTCGGGCGGGGCGCTGGCCGGGAACCCGATGTTCGCGGCCGGGCTCGCGCGGATCGGCCGGGCGGCGGAGGAGATCTTCACCGGGCGCGCCGGGAAGACGCTCGCACACGCGACCAGCGGGCCGGCACTGCAGCAGAACCTCGTCGCGGTGATGGAAGGACTCGAGTAGATGGGCAAGCAACTGGCCGCGGTGCTGGGTACCGGGCAGACCCACCACCGCGCGAAGCGGACCGACGTCTCGATGCCGGGCCTGCTGCGCGAGGCGATCGACCGGGCCATGGCGGACGCGAACGTCGACTGGCCGGACATCGACGCGGTCGTGATCGGCAAGGCGCCGGACCTGTTCGAGGGCGTCATGATGCCCGAGCTGTTCCTGGCGGACTCGATCGGCGCGACCGGGAAACCGTTGCTGCGCGTGCACACCGCGGGTTCGGTGGGCGGTTCGACGGCGCTGGTCGCCACCTCGCTCGTGCAGTCCGGCGTGCACCGGCGGGTGCTCACCGTGGCGTTCGAGAAGCAGTCCGAGTCGAACGCGATGTGGGCGCTGTCGATCATGCCGCCGTTCACGATGCCGGTCGGCGCGGGCGCGGGCGGGTACTTCGCGCCGCACGTGCGCTCCTACATCCGCCGCTCCGGGGCGCCCGAGCACATCGGGTCGATCGTCGCGGCGAAGGACCGGCGCAACGGGGCGCTTAACCCGTTCGCCCACCTGCACCAGCCGGACATCACGGTGGAGTCGGTGCAGGCGTCGCAGATGCTGTGGGACCCGATCCGCTACGACGAGACCTGCCCGTCCTCGGACGGCGCCTGCGCGATGGTGATCGGCGACGAGGCCGCCGGGGACGCGGTCGCCGGTGGCGCGGGGTGGATCCGCGCGACGGCGATGCGCACCGAGCCGACCACCTTCGCCGGCCGGGACCAGGTGAACCCGCAGGCGGGCCGTGACGCGGCCGCCGCGCTGTGGGCCGAGGCCGGCATCAAGGACCCGCTGTCCGAAGTGGACACCGCGGAGATCTACGTGCCGTTCTCCTGGTTCGAGCCGATGTGGCTGGAGAACCTCGGCTTCATGCCCGAGGGCGAGGGCTGGAAGCTCACCGAGTCCGGGGACACGGCGATCGGCGGCAGGCTGCCGGTGAACCCGTCTGGCGGCGTGTTGTCGTCGAATCCCATTGGCGCGTCGGGGATGCTGCGGTTCTCCGAAGCCGCGAAGCAGGTGATGGGCCGCGCCGGGGACTACCAGGTCGACGGCGCCCGCACCGCGCTCGGCCACGCCTACGGCGGCGGTTCGCAGTACTTCTCGATGTGGCTGGTGGACAGCCAGAAGCCCTGATGCGGTAAGGAAAACCGGCCGTCCCCGACTCGGGGGCGGCCGGTTTTTCGTTGCCACGCGGGGAGGTTGGACGCGGGCCGACCCTGGGCACGACTGTGGGGCGGCGCCCGGCGGCACCGCCCCACAATCTCCCTGTCCGGCCTAAATCTCCTATCCGGCCTAGGAGTAGGCGACCTGGTAGTGCTTGATGCCGTTGAGCCAGCCCGAACGCAGCCGCTCCGGCGGAGCGAGTTCACGGATGTTCGGCATCTCGTCGGCGATGGCGTTGAAGATCAGGTCGATCTCCAGCCGCGCCAGGTTCGCGCCGATGCAGTAGTGCGAGCCGGTGCCGCCGAAGCCCACGTGCGGGTTGTCGGCGCGCAGCACGTCGAACTTCTCCGGGTGGTCGAACACCTCGGGGTCGAAGTTCGCCGAGCTGTAGAACATGCCGACCCGGTCGCCGCGTTTGATGTGCTGCCCGCCGAGCTCGGTGTCGGCCGTCGCGGTGCGCTGGAACGCGACCACCGGGGTGGCCCAGCGGACGATCTCGTCGGCCGCGGTCTTGGGCCGCTGCTGCTTGTACAGCTCCCACTGGTCCGGGTGGTCGAGGAACGCCTTCATCCCGTGCGTGATCGCGTTGCGCGTGGTTTCGTTGCCCGCCACGGAAAGCAGGATGACGAAGAACCCGAACTCCTCGGAGTTCAGCGACTCGCCGTCGACGTCCGCGTGCACGAGCTTGGTGACGATGTCGTCCATCGGGCAGTTACGGCGCTGTTCCGCCATGTTCCAGGCGTAGCCGACCAACTCCGCCGACGCCGCGATCGGCTCGACCTGGTACTCCGGGTCGTCGTAGCCGATCATCTGGTTCGACCAGTCGAAGATCTTGCCGCGGTCCTCCTGCGGGATCCCGATCAGCTCGGCGATCGCCTGCAGCGGCAGCTCGCAGGCGACGTCCTGGACGAAGTCGCCGGAGCCGTTCTTCTTGGCCTCGTGCACGATCCGCGCGGCGCGGTCGCGCAGGGTGTCCTCCAGCTTCGCGATCGCCCTCGGCGTGAACCCCTTCGACACGATCCGGCGCAGCTTGGTGTGCTGCGGGGCGTCCATGTTCAGCAGGACAAGCCGGTTGGCGTTCAGGCCCTCTTCGGTCATCGTCTCGTCGAACCGGATGATCGCCAGCTTCTCCTGCGAGGAGAACAGCTCACTGTCGCGGGACACCGTCTTGACGTCCTCGAGCCGGGTCACGACCCAGTAGCCGTCATCGCCGAAACCGGCCAGATTGTGCCGCTGCTCGTTCCACCAGACCGGAGCGGTACGGCGGAGCTCGGCGAACTCTTCCAGCGGCAACCGCTGGGCGTACAGATCAGGGTCCGTGAAGTCGAAACCGGCGGGGATCATGGGTGTTGCCACGGCTACCTCCCGGGATGCCACAACGTCGTGGAACACGTTCTATGGCCGATTGAAGCATACGGCGTTAACTTAGGAAAGAGCTTGAGTGATACCCGTTTACTTTTTCCGACAAGATCTTGAAACTCCAGGTAGAGGAGCCGACCGCGAAAGGTAGCCAAATAGCGGTTGACCTGCGTCACAGTCGTCCAATACTGTAACTTGTTCTAGTTTTCACCCGGACAAAGGAGCGCAACGTGGGCGAAGCAGTCATCGTCGAGGCCGTCCGGACCCCGATCGGCAAACGGCGCGGCGTGCTGTCCGGCCTGCATGCCGCCGAGTTGCTCGGGGCCGCGCAGTCGGCACTGCTGGAGCGGGCCGGGATCGACCCGGCGCTCGTCGAGCAGGTGATCGGCGGCTGCGTCACGCAGGCAGGCGAGCAGTCGAGCAACGTCACCCGCACCGCGTGGTTGCACGCGGGCCTGCCCGAGACGGCAGGCTCCACCTCGATCGACGCCCAGTGCGGCTCGGCGCAGCAGGCCGCGCACCTGATCGCGGGCCTCATCGCCACCGAGGCCATCGACGTCGGCGTCGCGTGTGGGGTCGAGGCGATGAGCCGGATCCCGCTCGGCGCGAACCGTGGCGTGGACGCGGGGCTGCCCAAGCCGGACTCATGGTCGATCGACATGCCCAACCAGTACGGCGCGGCCGAGCGGATCGCCGCCCGGCGCGGGCTCACCCGCGAGGACATCGACCGGTTCGGCGTCGCGTCACAGGCCAAGGCCGCGCAGGCCTGGGCCGAGGGCAGGTTCGACCGCGAGGTCGTCCCGGTCAAGGCACCCGTGCTCGACGAGCAGGGCGCACCGACCGGCGAGACCCGGCTGGTCAACCGCGACCAGGGCCTGCGCGACACCACCCTCGAAGGACTGGGCAAGCTCAAGCCCGTCATCGAGGACGGCGTGCACACCGCGGGCACGTCCTCACAGATCTCCGACGGGGCCTCCGCCGTCCTCATCATGGACGCCGGCAAGGCACGCGCGCTGGGCCTCAAGCCTCGCGCGCGGCTTCGCTCCCAGGCCCTCATCGGCGCCGAGCCGTACTACCACCTCGACGGGCCCGTGCAGGCGACCGAGCGCGTGCTGAGCCGGAGCGGGATGAAGATCGGCGACCTCGACCTGTTCGAGGTGAACGAAGCCTTCGCCTCCGTCGTGCTGTCGTGGCAGCAGGTGCACCAGCCCGACCCGGACAAGGTGAACGTGAACGGTGGGGCCATCGCGCTCGGCCATCCGGTCGGCAGCACGGGCGCCCGGTTGCTCACCACGGCACTGCACGAACTGGAACGGCGGGACGCGAACACGGCACTGGTCACGATGTGCGCCGGCGGGGCCATGTCGACCGCGACGATCCTGGAGCGGATCTGACGCACCGCCACCGAGCACGATGGGCGCGCGCCGCTCCCCGGAGCGTTTTCAGTTGTGGGTCAGCGTTCGATACGCACCACCGGCCCGTTTTCGGGGCGCTCGAACCTGATCAGGCGCCCATCGGCTCGCCAGGACTCGGCCACCAGCGTGGTGCCCTCCACGCTGGTCAGCACCGCCTCGCGGAGCTCGAGCCGGAACAGGTTGCAGGGCGAGGAATCTCCTTGCACGGCTTCGATCTCCGCCTGGTCGGTGACCTCCACCGCCACGCCGGAGATCTTCGCGTCCCCGGCAGGGCCAGGATGGGCGTGCAGCGCGAACCGCCCGTCCCGCAAGAGATCCCGGGCCTTGCGCGCGTCGAGCATCGACCCGGCCATCAGCTCGGCGCCCGCGTAGTCGACCTCGATCCCGCTGACGCGCGGCGAACCGTCCCGGCGGAGCGTCGCCAGGACATGGGTCGCGTGCGCCTCGAACCGGGCCCGGACCTCGCGAGCGAGATCCGGCGCCTGGGTGCTGAACTCCTGCCAATTCGCCACGAACGCAGTCTGGCACGAGGCACCGACAATTCCGGCCGTCTCAGCGGATCCAGTAGGTCAGTTCCGGGCTCCATCCGTTGGCGCGCAAGCGAAAAACAAGTTTCGCCCAGCCGGCCGGCTCGGCCGCGATCACCCACGCGTCCGGCGAACCCGCCATGAGCCGCTGGCCGAACCGGAGCCAGGACGCGGCCGACTCGGGCCAGTCCACAATGGACGCGATCAGCCCGCCGCCCGCCTCCGACTCGCGCACGAACTTTGCCGCAGCGGCGCGAGAGGGCTCGTCGCGGCTATGCCCGACCGCGACGAGCGAAGCCCCGGACAGGACCTTCCACCGCCGGTAGCGCTCGGGCAGGCACACCGAGCACGGGCGATATCCGGCGCGCACGGCCGTTTCCTCGTCGGCGAAGAAGACACGATCCCGCACGTAGCCGCCCCGAGCGAGGGCGCGTAACGCGGACGGACAGTCCAACCTGCCGTAGAGCCGCGCCCGCCGGTGCCCGCCGAACACCCCGGGGAGCACGCTGGACCAGGGGCGGCCGTCGGCATCGAGCAAGGTGTACATCCCTTGCAGTACACCAGTTCCCGACGCCCGGATCCGGCGGGAATCAGCCGGCGCGGCCGGATTTCGCCTCGTCGTAGCGGGCACGGGCGGCGTGCACCCCGGGCAGCCCGGCCTCGACGAACTCGATGAGGTCGCGCAGTTTGACGGCGACCGCCTCGCCGGCGGACGTCAGGCTGTACTCCACCCGCGGCGGGATGGTCGGCTGCGCCTCGCGGTGCACGAACCCGTCCCGCTCCAGGGCCTGCAACGTCTGCGCCAGCATCTTCTCGCTGACGCCGTCGACCTTGCGGCGCAGCGCGTTGAACCGGAACGGCCCCTCGTGCAACGCGGCGAGCGCCAGCGTGCCCCACCGGCCGGTGATGTGTTCGAGCACGCCGCGTGATTCACAGGCGCGCGCGAATACATCGGCCACGAGCCGGGCATGTTCGACGTCGGATTCGTCGGATGCACAGCTGGTCATACCTGCCAAGATACCGGCTCGGGCGGAAAACCCCCTGTGACGGCACTTACTTCTGGTTGGCACTTTCTACAAGTTAGTACAAACTTTCGGTGCGTCACACAGTGAGGAGTGCAGGATGATCGTCGTCACCGGCGCGACCGGGCAGCTCGGCCGCCACGTCATCGAAGGACTGAAGGCCCAGGTCCCCGCGGAGCGGATCGTCGCCGCGGTGCGCAGTCCGGAGAAGGCCGCCGACCTTGGCGTCACCGTCCGGAAGGCGGACTACAACGACCCGGCGTCGCTGGACGCGGCGTTCGCAGGCGCCGAGAAGGTGCTGCTGATCTCCGGCAACGAGGTCGGCCGGCGCGTGCCGCAGCACAAGGCCGTCGTCGACGCCGCGAAACGGGCCGGCGTAAGCCTTCTCGCCTACACCAGCGCGCCGAAGGCCGACACCTCCCCGCTCATCCTGGCGCCCGAACACAAGGCGACCGAGGAGCTGATCCGGGACTCCGGTCTGCCGTACACGATTCTGCGCAATGGCTGGTACAACGAGAACTACGAGCAGACGATCAAGCAGGCCGCGGAGACCGGCGGCTTCGTCGGCAGCTCCGGCCAGGGCAAGGTGGCCAGCGCGACGCGCGCCGACTACGCGGCGGCCGCGGTCGCCGTGCTCACCGGCGAAGGCCACGAAAACAAGATCTACGAGCTGTCCGGTGACACGGCGTGGACCAGCGAGGACCTGGCCGCCGAAATCGCGAAGGCAACCGGCAAGCCGGTCACGTACACCGACCTGACGCCGGAGCAACACAAGGCAGCGCTGCTGCACGCCGGGCTGCCGGAGGGGACGGCGGAGTTCGTCGTCGCGCTGGACGGCAACCGCAAGGACGGCCTCCTCGCGTTGGTGACCGGCGAGCTGCGGGAGCTCATCGGCCGCCCGACCACGCCGATCTCGGAAACCGTCGCCGCGCTGGTGTGACTTGCCGGCCCGGCCGCTCGTGCGCGTGAGCGGCCGGGCCGGCCGGTTCTCGGGCCCGGCCGGTCAGCTCGCGCCGTAGACCGGCTCCGGCTCGGGCGATTCCGCGATCAGCCGCTCCACCACCGGGCCGAGCTCGCCCGGCTCCCACCGGGCGCCCTTGTCCGCTACCGGCCCGTGCCGCCAGGCCTGGGCGAGCGAGACGCGGCCACCGTCCACTTCGAACACCCGCCCGGAGACGCTCCCGGACGCCTCGCTGCCGAGCCACACCACCAGCGGCGACACGTTTTCCGGTGCCATCGCGTCGAAACCGTCCTCCGGCGCCGCCATGTCGAAGGTGTTCTCGGTCATCCTGGTGCGCGCGGACGGGGCGATCGCGTTCACCGTGATCCCGTACCGGGCGAACTCCGCCGCCGCGATCACGGTGAGCCCGGCGATCCCCGCCTTGGCCGCCGAGTAATTGCCCTGGCCGATACTGCCCAGCAGCCCGGCACCGGAACTCGTGTTGATCACACGCGCGGCCGGGGTGCGCCCGGCCTTCGCCTCGGCGCGCCAGTGCGCGGCGGCGTGCCGCATCGGCGCGAAGTGACCCTTCAGGTGCACGCGGATGACCGCGTCCCACTCGTCCTCGCCGAGGTTGACCAGCATCCGGTCGCGCAGGAAACCCGCGTTGTTGACCAGTACGTCCATCCTGCCGAACCGGTCGAGCGCGGTCGCCACGAGGTTTTCGGCTCCGGCCCAGTCCGCGACGTCGTCGGTGTTCGCGACCGCTTTTCCGCCCAGCGCCTCGATTTCCTCGACCACCTGCTGAGCGGGCCCGGTCGAGTTGCCGCTGCCGTCGAGCCCGACGCCGATGTCGTTCACCACCACATGGGCGCCTTCGCGCGCGAAGGCGAGCGCGTGCGCGCGGCCGAGCCCCCGCCCCGCACCGGTGACGATCACGACGCGGCCGTCGACGATTCCGCTCACTTGTCCTCCTTCGCATACATCACGGGGGGCAGTTCGCCGCCGCCGTGCACCTGCAACGTCGCCCCGCTGACGTAGGAAGCCAGCGGTGAAGCCAGGAAGGCGACGCAAGCGCCGACCTCGTCCGGCTCGGCCAACCGTCCTAACGGGACGGTCCGGGCGACCACCGCATCGTCCGGGTAGTGCGCCGCCGCCAGTTCGGTACGCACCATGCCGAGCGTCAGCGCGTTGACGCGGACCTTCGGGGCCCACTCCACGGCGAGCGTGGCCGTGAGATTGTCCAGCCCCGCCTTCGCCGCCCCGTACGAAGCCGTGCCCGGCGACGGGCGGGTCGCGCTGATACTGCTGATGTTGACGATCGAGCCGCCCTTTTCCTGCTGCTGCATCACCGAATTCGCCTCGCGCGCCAGGTTCAGCGGGGCCAGCAGATTCAGGCTCACGATCTTCTCGTGCAACCGCGGGGAGGACGACGCCACCTCCGCGTACGGCGCTCCGCCGGCGTTGTTGACCAGGATGTCGAGCGCGCCGAAGCGCTCGACTATGCGCGCCACCAACTGCCCGACCTGCTCCGGATCCCGGACGTCGCAGGGCAGGAAGTCCGCCTCCGACTCTTCCGGCTCCGTGCGGCCGCACGTGACGACTTCCGCACCCGCGCTCAGCAACGTACGGGTGATACCGGCGCCGACACCGCGCGTACCACCGGTGACGAGAGCGACGGAACCTTCGAGCCGTAGGTCCAGGCTCACCGGCGAACCTCCTAGCACTATGCGCCCGGCGGACGCCCTGTTAACCTACCAAGCAAGTGCTAGGTTTGGAAGAAGGCGCCGATGCCCATCAGCACCAACCGTCCGGAGCCCGGCATCGCCGTGGTCACCGTGGACGCTCCCCCGGTCAACGCGCTGACCGTGCGCGGCTGGTTCGAACTGGCCGACCAGATCACCGCGGCGGGCCGAGATCCGTCGACGCACGTCGTCGTCCTGCGCGCCGAAGGCCGCGGCTTCAACGCCGGCGTGGACATCAAGGAGATGCAGCGCGAAGAAGGCTTCGACGCGCTCATCGGGGCGAACCACGGCTGTGCCGCCGCGTTCTCCGCCGTCTACGACTGCGCCGTGCCGGTCATCGCCGCGGTGCACGGATTCTGTCTCGGCGGCGGGATCGGACTCGTCGGCAACGCGGATGTCGTTGTGGCGTCCGAAGACGCGTCGTTCGGTCTGCCCGAAGTGGACCGTGGCGCGCTCGGCGCGGCGACGCATCTGGCCCGGCTCGTCCCGCAGCATCTGATGCGCGCGCTGTACTACACGGCGAGCACGATCGACGCGCATCAGTTGCACCACCACGGTTCCGTGTACGCCGTGGTGCCGCGCGACGGGCTCGACGAGAAGGCGCTGGAGGTCGCGCGGCAGATCGCGGCGAAGGACACCCGCGTGATCCGGGCGGCGAAGCAGGCCATCAACGGAATCGACGTGCAGCCCGTGCACCGCAGCTACCGCTACGAGCAGGGCTTCACCTTCGAACTCAACCTCGCCGGGGTCTCCGACCAGGCGAGGCAGGCATTCGTGGACAAGGGAGCGTGATGGACAAACGCATGACGGCCGACGAGGTCGTCGCGCAACTGCGGGACGGGATGACACTCGGCATCGGCGGCTGGGGTTCACGCCGCAAGCCGATGGCGCTGGTCCGCGCGATCCTGCGGTCGAATCTCAAGGACCTCACCGTGGTCTCCTACGGCGGCCCGGACGTCGGGCTGCTCGCGTCGGCCGGCAAGATCCGGCGGCTGGTGTTCGGGTTCGTCACCCTGGACACCGTGCCGTTCGACCCGTGGTTCAACCGCGTGCGCGAGTCCGGCGAGATCGAGGTGACCGAGTACGACGAAGGCGTGTTCGGCACCGGGCTTTCCGCTGCGGCGCAACGGCTTCCGTTCCTGCCGACGCGGGCGGGCCTCGGCTCCGACGTGCTGCGGTTCAACCCTGAGCTGCGCACCGTGCAGTCGCCCTACACCGACGAGGAACTGCTCGCCGTGCCCGCGCTGCGGCTGGACGCGTCGATCGTGCACCTCAACCGCGCGGACGCCCGCGGCAACGCGCAGTACCTCGGTCCGGACCCGTACTTCGACGAGCTGTTCGCGCTCGCCGCGGACAAGTGTTACGTGTCAACGGAAAAGATCGTGGACACCGCCGAACTCGCCGCCGGCGGCCCGGTGCAGAGCCTGCTGCTCAGCCGGGCGCAGGTGGACGGGGTCGTGGAAACCCCGCACGGAGCCCATTTCACCACCGCCGCCCCGGACTACGGGCGCGACGAAGCCTTCCAGCGGCATTACGCGGCGGCCGCGAAGGACCTCGACCAGTGGCCGGGGTTCGTCGACCGGTTCCTCTCCGGCGACGAGGCGAGCTACCAGGCCGCGGTTGCGGAGTTCGCATGAGTGACGTGACGAGGGCCGAAGTGGCCGTGGTGGCCTGCGCCGAACTGTTCCGCGGCGACGGCGAGATCCTGGTGAGCCCGATGGGGCTGGTCCCTTCGCTGGGCGCGCGGCTGGCGCGGGCGACGTTCGAGCCCGACCTGCTGCTCACCGACGGTGAGGCGTACCTGATGTCCGACGGGGTCGTCGAGGGCTGGCAGCCGTTCCGCAAGGTGCTCGACACCGTGGTACCGCACGGAAAACGGCACGTCGTGATGGGCGCGAACCAGGTCGACCGGCACGGCAACCAGAACATCTCCTGCATCGGTGACCACGAGAAGCCGAAGAAGCAGCTGCTCGGCATGCGCGGCAGCCCCGGCAACACGATCAACCACCGCACCAGCTACTGGGTGCCGCGGCACAGCCGCCGGGTGTTCGTGAACGAGGTCGACGTGGTGGCGGGCGTCGGGTTCGAACGGGCTCGCCAGGCGGGCGCCGAGCGCTTCCACGACCTGCACCGGGTGGTGACGAATCTCGGTGTGCTGGCGTTGCGGCCGGGCAAGATCCAGCTGCTGTCCGTGCATCCCGGGGTGTCGGTGGACGAGGTCGTGGAGAACACCACCTTCGAGCTGGACACCTCCGAGGTCACCGAGAGCCGGCTGCCGACGCCCGAGGAACTGCACCTGATCCGCACCGTGATCGACCCCAAGGGCACCCGGGACAAGGAGTTCTGATGCGCACCGCGCTGACCGAACTGACCGGGGTCACCCATCCCGTCGTGCAGACCGGGATGGGCTGGGTCGCCGGGCCGCGGCTGGTTTCGGCGGTCGCCGAAGCCGGCGGGCTCGGCATCCTGGCCTCGGCCACGATGACCTACGACGAGCTGGAGACCGCGGTCAAGGAGACCCGGTCCCGCACCGAGAAGCCGTTCGGCGTCAACCTGCGTGCGGACGCCGAAGACGCCGAGCGCCGGGTCGATCTGCTGATCCGGGAGGGCGTAAAGGTCGCGTCCTTCGCGCTGGCCCCGCGCAAGGAGATGATCGCGCGGCTCAAGGACGCGGGCGCCGTGGTGATCCCGTCGATCGGCGCGGCACGGCACGCCGAGAAGGTCGCCGGCTGGGGCGCGGACGCGGTGATCGTGCAAGGCGGCGAAGGCGGCGGGCACACCGGCGGGGTGGCCACCACGTTGCTGCTCCCGTCAGTGCTCGACGCCGTCGACATCCCCGTGATCGCGGCGGGCGGTTTCTTCGACGGCCGCGGGCTCGCGGCGGCGCTGGCCTACGGCGCGGCGGGAATCGCGATGGGCACCCGGTTCCTGCTCACCCGGGAAAGCACGGTGCCGGACGCGGTGAAGGAGGCCTACCTCGGCCGCGGCCTCAACGACACGGTGGTGACCAGGAAGGTCGACGGCATGCCGCACCGCGTGCTGCGCACGGAACTGGTCGACGGGCTGGAGAAGTCGGGTTCGCTGACCGGGCTGGTGCGTGCCGCGCGCAACGCGCAGCGGTTCCGGAAGATCACCGGGCTGTCGTGGCGGTCGATGCTGCGCGAGGGCCTGGCAATGAAGAACGAACGGACGTGGTCGCAGGTGATCATGGCCGCGAACACCCCGATGCTGTTGCGCGCGGGGCTCGTCGCGGGCGACACCAAGGCGGGCGTGCTGGCATCGGGCCAGGTCGTGGGCATGCTGGACGATCTGCCCAGCGTCGCGGAGCTGATCGAGGGAATCGTGGCCGACGCAACGGACATCTGCGGTCGGCTGGGCACGCTGTAGTGCCGGGGCCACGCTGTGCTTGACTTCCCGCCATGAGTTCAGCTTGCCCGGTCGAGGACGGCGAACTGCACGTCCAGCGTCTCGGCGACGGCCCGCCGTTGCTGTTCATCGCCGGCGGGATCGGCAACGGCGACAGCTACCGCGGCCTCGCGAAGAGACTCGCGGAGTCCTACACCGTGCTGTCCTACGACCGGCGCGCGCATTTCCGGAGCAAGGACAGCACCGAGGGCCCGATCACCGTCGAACGGCACGCGGACGACGCCCGCGCGGTGATCGGATTCTCCGGCTACGGCAAGGCACTCGTGTTCGGCAGCAGCGCGGGCGCGCAGATCGGGCTCGCGCTCGCCACCCGCCATCCCGACACGGTGGGCGGGCTGGTGGCGCACGAACCGCCCGCGGTTCGGCTGCTCCCGGACGCCGACGAGTGGCTCGAGTTCGCCGCGGAACAGGTGGCGCGCACCGAAGCCGGGGACATCATGGCGGCGTTCAAAGGCTTCCTGGGCTCGATCGCGGGCGCCGGGCTGCCGGAGGAGCTGAAGACGATCCGGCTGCCCCAGGAAGCCGAATGGCGGACGCTGTTCACCCGGGAGCTGCTCGGGTTCTACGACTACTTGCCCGCTGTCGGGGCGCTGCGGCGTTCGCGGGTGCCGATCGTGCTGGCGGGCGGCGAAGGCAGCCGCGGCTACTACCACTACCGGCCGGCGCGGACGCTCGCGCTCGCGCTCGGGCTGCCGTTCGTGGAGATGCCGGGCGCGCACCTCGCCCCACAGCGCAACCCCGCCGCTTTCGCCGACGCGCTGGGCGAAATCCTCACCGACCTAGTCGTCTGATCACCCGGCAAGGGTTGCCGGCCGCGAACACCCCGGCGGGCAGATCGCGGGTGACGACACTGCCCGCGCCGACGACGGTGTTGTCACCGACCGTCACGCCGGGGCAGACGATGACGCCGCCGCCGAACCACACGTTGTCGCCGATGGTGATCGGCGCGGCGGTTTCCCAGCGCTGTCGCCGCAGCTCGTGGTCGTCCATCGGGTGCAGGGCGGTGAGCAGCTGGGCGCGCGGGCCGATGGAGACGTCGTCACCGATGGTGATGCGCGCGCAGTCCAGGAGGATGGCGTCGTAGTTCAGGAAGCTGTTGGAGCCGAGCTCGATCAGGTAGCCGTAATCGCACTGGAACCTCGGCATGATCCAGGATCCTTCGCCGAGGCGGCCGAGCAGCTTGCGCAGCACCGGTCCCCGCTGTTCAGCCGGACAGGCGTTGAACTCGTCGCACAACCCCTGCGCCCGCGCGCGCTCCGCGACGAGTTCGGGATCGTTGTCACGGTAGAGCTCGCCCCGCAGCATGCGTTCCTTGTCCGCTCCCATCGCCGCAGACTAGCGGTACGCTGAAGGGTGACGGTCGGCGTCATCCTCCCCAGTTTCACGCCGATCGTGCTCCGGCGCACAACTCCCCCTCGGGCGCCGGGGCGAACGGCCCCCGGGCCGCGCCTCCTCCCCCAGTACGGCGCCGCCCGGGGGCCCCTCAAGTCCTTTGTAGACTCTCGATGATCGTGACGTTGGCGGTGCCACCGCCTTCGCACATGGTCTGCAGCCCGTACCGGCCGCCGCGGCGTTCCAGCTCGTGCAGCAGGGTGGCCAGCAGTTTGGTGCCGGTGGCGCCGATCGGGTGGCCGAGCGCGATCCCGCCGCCGTTCACGTTGACCCGCTCCGGGTCGGCGCCGGTCTCGTCCAGCCAGGCCAGCACCACGCTCGCGAAAGCCTCGTTCACCTCGAACAGGTCGATATCCCGCACGCCGAGGCCGGTCTTGCGCAGGGCGTGCGCGGTCGCGGGGATCGGCCCGGTCAGCATCCACACCGGGTCGGCGGCACGCACGGACACGTGGTGGATCCGCGCGCGCGGCGTGATGCCGTGCTCCCGGACGAAATCCCCGGAAGCGACCAGCGCGGCGCTGGCGCCGTCGGAGATCTGGCTCGACACCGCGGCGGTCAGCCTGCCGCCATCGGAAAGCGGTTTCAGGCCGGCCATCTTCTCCAGGCTGGTGTCCCGCCGCGGCCCCTCGTCGTGGCGGAACCCGTCGACGGGCACGATTTCGGCGTCGAACCGGCCCGCCTCGATGGCCGCGATCGCGCGCTGATGGCTGCGGTAGGCGAACTCCTCCATCGCCTCGCGGGAGAGGTTCCAGTGCTCGGCGATCATCTCCGCGCTGCGGAACTGGGAAACCTCGGTGGAGCCGTAGCGTTCCTGCCAGCCCTTGGAACCGGAGAACGGGTCCTCGAAGCCGTATTCGCGCCCCGCCAGCATCGCCGCGCTGATCGGGATCTGGCTCATGTTCTGCACGCCGCCCGCCAGCACCAGGTCCATCGTGCCGGACAGCACGGCCTGCGCCGCGAACGTCACGGCCTGTTGCGAGGAGCCGCATTGGCGGTCGATCGTCACCCCCGGCACGTGGTCGGGGAAACCGGAGGCGAGCCAGGCCGTGCGCGCGATGTTGCCGGCCTGCGAGCCGAGCGTGTCGGTGCAGCCGAAGATCACGTCGTCGACGAGACCGGGGTCGATTCCGTTGCGCCGCACGGCTTCCTTGATCACGTGCGCGCCGAGGTCGGCCGAGTGCATGGCCGACAGCGCGCCACCGCGGCGGCCGATCGGGGTGCGGAGTGCGTCGAGCAGGTAGGCCTCAGCCATCTGTTCTCCTCTTCGCGGGACGGCGCCGGGTGGCGATCCCGTCCAGCACGATCGTCAGGTACTGCTGGGCGATTTCCTCCACCGGCAGCGAACCCTTCGGGTTGTACCAGTGCACCGCGAACCACACCGTGTCCCGGATGAACCGGAACACCACCTCGACGTCGAGGTCGGGGCGGAAGGCGCCGTCGGCGATGCCTTCGGTGAGCAGGTCGGTCCAGAGCCGGTGGAACTCGGTGTTGCGGGTTTCGATGTAGGCGAAGCGCTCCAGTTTGGTCAGGTGCTTCGCCTCGTTCTGGTAGATCGCGACCGCGGCCTGCTGCGAGTCGATCGCCTCGAAGGACGCGGTCACGATGGCCTCGAGGGTCTTGCGCGGCCCGAGGCCCAGCTCGACTATCTCGGCGTAACGCCCGAAGAGGCTGTCGAGGAAGCCGCGGAGGATCTCGTCGGCCATCGACTCCTTGGAGTCGAAGTGGTGGTACAGGCTCCCCGAAAGGATGCCCGCGGCGTCGGCGATGTCGCGCACCGTCGTCGACCTGTAGCCGTGCTCGGCGAAGAGCTCGGCGGCCAGGTCCAGCAGTTCGGCACGGCGGCCGGAGTTCTGGTCAGGCATGCTGGCTGCTCACGGAAATCACCTCACCGGTCAGGTACGACGCGTAGTCGCTGGCGAGGAATACCATCACATTCGCCACCTCCCACGGCTGCGCCGCCCTCCCGGAGACTTCGCGCTCGGTCAGCTCCGCGAGCAGTTCCTCGGTGGTGACCTTGGCCAGGAACGGGTGCATCGCGAGGCTCGGCGCGACCGCGTTCACCCGGATCCCGTGCTCCGCGACGTCGACGGCGGCGGAACGCGTCAGCGCCATCACCCCGGCCTTGGCGGCGGCGTAGTGGGCTTGCTCGGCCTGCGCGCGCCAGCCGATGACGGAGGCGTTGTTGACGATCGCGCCGCCGTCGCCCTGTGCGATGAAGGCGCGCAAAGCGGCCCGGGTGGCGCGGAAGGTGCCGTTGAGGGTCACGTCCAGTACCCGCGTCCACTCCTCGTCCGTCATGTCCACAATGGACTTGCTGCCGCCGAGGCCCGCGTTGTTGATGAGCACGTCGACCCGGCCGAAATGCGCGGTGGTGCCGTCGATGAGCGCCTGCACCTGCTCCTCGTCGGTGACGTCGCACGGGATCGCGTGCACCGCGCCGAGGCCCTTGAGCTCGTCGAGTTTCTCGCCCAGCCGGCGCTCGTGCCAGTCGCTGAGCACCACCTTCGCGCCCTCTTCGAGACTGCGCTGCGCGACGGCGGAACCGATGCCGGTGCCTGCCGCCGCGGTGACCACGACGACCTTGTCGCGCAACAGGTTCGCGCCTTCGGGGTACTTCGGGACGGGAATCATGGGCGCACCTTCCGGCTCCGCACGTCGTTCGGGTGGTCGGGGTTCACGGCCGTGCCTCGCGAGGCAGCCCGAGCACCCGCTCGGCGATGATGTTGCGCTGGATCTCGTTGGAGCCGCCGTAGATGGTGTCCGCGCGGCTGAACAGGTAGAGGCGCCGCCAGGCGTCCTCCTCGACCATCGACGCCGCGCCCCGCACCATCATGGCGAGCTCGCCGAGCTCGCGATGCCAGTTCGCCCAGACCAGTTTGGACACTTCGGCGACGCCGGGCGCCTGCGAGCCGAGCGTGCGCACCGCGTGGGCGCGCATGACCTCCAGCCCCATCCAGGACCGCGCGATCCGCTCCGCGATGATCGGATCCTTGGCCGCGCCGTTCTCCTCGGCGAGCTTGGTCAACGCCACGAGCTCACGCCGGAACCCGACCTGCTGGCCGAGTGTCGCGACCCCGCGTTCGAAGGCGAGCGTGCCCATCGCGACCCGCCAGCCCTCCCCGGGCTTCCCGACGACGAGCGCCTCGTCGGTGCGGGCCTCGTCGAAGAAGACCTCGTTGAACTCGCTGGTGCCGGTGAGCTGCCGGATCGGCCGTACCTCGACCCCGGGCTGGCGCAGCGGCACGAGCAGGTAGGACAGGCCATGGTGCCGTTTCGACCCCGGCTCGGTGCGGGCCAGCACGAAGCACCAGTCCGCGACGTGCGCGAGCGAGGTCCAGATCTTCTGGCCGCGGATGACCCATTCGCCGTTTTCCAGCCGGGCGCTGGTGGAGACGGCGGCGAGGTCGGAACCCGCGCCGGGCTCGGAATAGCCCTGGCACCACAGCTCGTCCACGGACACGATCTTCGGCAGGAATCGCTTTTGCTGTTCGGGAGTGCCGAACGCGATCAGCGTCGGGCCGAGCAGCTCCTGGCCGAGGTGGCTGACCTTGGCCGGCGCCTCGGCCCGCGCGTACTCCTCGTGGAAGATGACTTGTTCTTCCAAGGAAGCGCCGGCGCCACCGTGTTCCTCGGGCCAGCCGAGGCAGTTCCAGCCAGCGCGGGCGAGATGCTGCTCCCACGCGACGCGCTCCTCGAACGCCTCGTCCTCACGGCCAGGCCCGCCAAGACCACGCAGGCCCGCGAACTCCCCGGCGAGGTTCTCCTCCAGCCAGGTCCGCACCCGATCCCGGAACTCCGACACCGCACCTCCTCTGTTCAAAACGAGGCCTCCTGCGTAGGCTACCCTACCAAGCACTTGCTAGGGAGCAGCGTCATGGAAACCATCCCGGCCGCGGTCGTCCGGGCGGCGGAACGGTTCGGCGATCGTGAAGCGGTGGTCGACGGTCCGGTGCGCCTGACCTACGCGGAACTGTACGAGCGGATCCGCCGGTGCGCGGGACTCTTCCTGGAGGAAGGGATCCGGCCCGGCGACCGGATCGCGATCTGTTCTCCCAACACGTATCACTGGGTGATCGCGGCGTTGGGCGCCTTGCACGCGGGCGCGGTGCTGGTGCCGATCAGCACCCGGTTCACCGGCCCGGAAATGCGGGACATCGTCGAGCGCACGGACGCGCGTGCGCTCGTGTTCGCGGGACCGTTCCTCGGCGTCGACCGGTTCGAGCAGCTCGTCGAAGCCGGCACCAGGATCCCGCCCACGGTGCTCCGGATACCCGTGGACGGTGAAGTCGACTGGAACGGCGACACCAGCGGCGTCGACGCGCGCGCGGCCGCCGTGAGCCCGGAAGACGTCAGCGACATCCTGTTCACCTCCGGCACCACCGGCCGCAGCAAGGGCGCGATGACCGCGCACCGGCAGGCGCTCGGCGTCGCGCGCGGCTGGGCCGAGCGGGGCGGGCTGTCGGCCGACGACCGGTACCTCGTGGTCAACCCGTTCTTCCACAGTTTCGGTTACAAGGCAGGGATTCTCGTCGCGGTCAGCCGGGGGGCGACGATGATCCCGCAGGCCACCTTCGACGTGGAGCAGGCGCTGCGGATCATCGAGCAGGAGCGGGTCACCGTCCTGCCCGGCGCGCCGACGATTTACCAGATGCTGTTGAACTCGCCGCTGCGCGCGAACCACGACCTGTCCAGCCTCCGCCTCGCCGTGACCGGTGCGGCCACGGTGCCGGTCGCTTTGGTCGAGCGGATGCAGTCGGAGCTCAGCTTCGACACCGTGCTCACCGCTTACGGGCTCACCGAAGCGGTGGTCGCCACGATGTGCGTCGCCGACGACGACGCGAAGACCGTCGCGCACACCTGCGGCCGCGCCGCCGACGGCATCGACGTGCGCACGGACCCGGAAACGAACGAGATCCTGTTGCGCGGCCCGAACGTGATGCTCGGGTATCTCGACGACCCCGAGGCCACCGCCAAGGCCATCGACCCGGACGGCTGGCTGCACACCGGCGATGTCGGCCACCTGGACGAGCGGGGCTACCTCACGATCACCGACCGGATCAAGGACATGTACATCTGCGGCGGGTTCAACGTGTACCCCGCCGAGGTGGAACAGGCGCTGGCCCGGCTGGCCGGGGTGAGCGAGTCCGCCGTGATCGGAGTCCCGGACGCGCGCCTCGGCGAAGTGGGCAAGGCCTTCGTCGTCCCGGTGCAGGGACAGCAACTGTCCACTGAGGACGTCATCATGTACTGCAAGCAGAACCTGGCGAACTACAAGGTGCCGCGTCAGGTGGAGTTCCGCGAGCAGCTGCCGCGGAACGCCTCCGGCAAGGTGCTGAAACGAGTCCTGAGGGAGGCCCCATGAGCGACGTCGTCCGTTACGAGCGGCGCGGCCCGGTCGCGCTGGTGACGATGAACCGGCCCGAATACCGCAACGCCCAGAACTCGGCGATGACCTACGCGCTGGACGAGGCGTTCACCCGCGCGGTCGACGACGCCGAGGTCAAGGTCATCGTGCTGGCCGGCGCGGGCAAGCATTTCTCGGCAGGGCACGACATCGGCACCCCCGGCCGCGATGTGGACAAGTCGTTCGAGAACAAGGCCGTGCTGTGGTGGGACCACGTCGACAAGGAGGGTGGCGACCAGCGCTTCGCCCGCGAGTCCGAGGTCTACCTCGGCATGTGCCGCCGCTGGCGGGAAATCCCGAAGCCCACCATCGCCAGCGTCCAGGGCGCCTGCATCGCGGGCGCGCTGATGCTCGCCTGGGTCTGCGACATGATCGTCGCCTCCGACGACGCCTTCTTCGCCGATCCCGTGGTGCGCATGGGAATTCCCGGCGTGGAGTACTTCGCGCACCCGTGGGTGCTCGGGCCCCGCGCCGCGAAGGAGGTGCTCTTCACCGGCGAGCGATTCAGCGCGCAGCAGGCCAAGGAGTGGGGCATGCTCAACCGCATCGTGCCCCGCGCCGACCTCGAGACCGAAACCCTCGCGCTGGCCGAGAAGATCGCCGAAATGCCCCGGTTCGGCCTGGCGTTGACGAAGAAGGCCGTCAACCAGGCCGAGGACCTCATGGGCATGCGCTCCGGCATGGACTCTGCGTTCGGCCTGCACCACCTGGCCCACGCCCACAACGCCGAAGTCGGCGGCGACTCGCTCGCCGGCCAGAACGCACGCTCGATGCGCGACGCGAACAAGGCCTCGTGACCGTGGATCTCGATCTCGACGAACGCACACTGGCCTTCCGCGACGAAGCCCGCACCTGGCTGGCCGACAACGTCCCCACCGAACCGCTCGCCTCCTTCGACACCGCCGACGGCTTCGAACAGCACCGTGCCTGGGAAGCGAAACTCGCCGACGCACGCTGGTCCGTCGTCTCGTGGCCCGAGGAGTTCGGCGGCCGCGATGCGAGCCTCCTCGAGTGGGTCGTGTTCGAGGAGGAGTACTACGCCTCGGGCGCGCCCGGCCGGGTCAGCCAGAACGGCATCTTCATGCTGGGGCCGACTCTGTTTTCCCACGGCACCGACGAGCAGCGGGCCCGCATCCTGCCCGGAATGGCCCGTGGCGACCAGATCTGGGCGCAGGCCTGGTCCGAACCCGAGGCAGGCAGCGACATCGCCACCCTGCGCAGCACGGCGGTGCGCAAAGACGGCGGCTGGCTCCTGTCCGGGCAGAAGACCTGGAGCTCGCGCGCCGCCTACGCCGACCGCGCGTTCGGCCTGTTCCGCAGCGATCCCGAAAGCGTGCGGCACAAGGGTTTGACCTACTTCATGTTCGACCTCCGTTCTCCGGGCGTGCAGGTACGCCCGATCCGCCAGCTCGATGGCGAGCCGGGTTTCGCCGAGATCTTTCTCGACGAGGTGTTCGTCCCCGACGCCGACGTGATCGGCGAACCGGGCAACGGCTGGCGCGTGGCGATGACCACGGCCAACAACGAGCGCGGGCTGTCCCTCCGCAGCCCCGGCAGGTTTCTCGCCGCCGCGGACCGGCTCGTCGGCCTGTGGCGGCAGGTCGGCGGCTCCCACGAGACCGCCGACCGGGTGGTGGACGCCTGGATCGGCGCCCGGGCTTACCAGCTCTACACGTTCGGCACGGTCACCCGGCTCGCCGAAGGCGGCGAGCTCGGCCCCGAGTCGAGCGTGAACAAGCTGCACTGGTCGCATCTGGATGTCGCTCTGCACGAGACGGCGCTGGACCTGCTCGGTCCCGACGCGGAACTCCGCGGCGATTGGCTCGACGGCTGGCTGTTCTCCCTGGCGGGCCCGATCTACGGCGGCACCGACCAGATCCAGCGCAACACCGTCGCCGAACGTCTGCTCGGACTGCCCAGGGGTGATCGATGAGGTTCGCGCTTTCCCAGGAACAACAGGACTTCTCCGCCACACTGGACGCCTATCTGTCCAGTGTGGACACCGCGGCGGCCGTCAGGTCCTGGGCCGCCGGCGAACACGGGCCGGGGCTCAAGATCTGGCGCGGCCTGGCCGAGGTCGGCGTGCCGGCACTGATGGTGCCCGAGCGCTTCGACGGCATCGGCGCCGATGCCGTCGAACTCGTGGTCGCCTTCGAGCGCCTCGGGTACCACGCCGTCCCCGGGCCGTGGGTGGACACCGCCGCCGTGCTGCCCGCCCTGCTGGAGGACGAACTGCTCGCCGACGTGGCCGCGGGCGACACGCTGGCCTCCGTCGCCGCCCCACCCGAGGTGCCCTACGCCCTCGACGCCGACGTCGCCGGGCTCCGGGTGCGCGTTCAGGACTCCGGCCTGTCCGTCTTCATACCCGGCCGTGCACTGTCCTCTGTGGACGGCGCGCGTCGGCTGTTCACCGCCGAACCCGGCGACCCCATCGGCACCAGCACCGACCCGGCCCGCGCCTTCGACCTCGGCGCGCTCGCGACCGCCGCCCAGCTGCTCGGCGCCGGGCAGTGGCTGCTCGACACCACGGTCGCCTACGCCCGGCAGCGCAGGCAGTACGGTCGCGAAATCGGGCAGTACCAAGCGGTCAAGCACCTGCTCGCCGACGTGGCCACCAGGCTGGAGCTCGCCCGCCCCCTCCTGTACGGCGCGGCCGTCGCCGACGAGACCCCGACGCGGACACGGGACGTCTCCGCAGCCAAGGTCGCCGCCGCCGACGCGGCCCACCTCGCCGCTCGCACCGGCCTGCAGGTACACGGCGCGATCGGCTACACCGACGAGCACACGCTCGGGCTGCGCCTCACCAAGGTGCGCGCCTTGGTGGGCGCCTGGGGCACGCAGGCTTACCACCGCTCCCGCGTGCTGGAGGCGCTGGTATGAAGGCAGGCGCGTCGAAGGCAGGCACCGCGGCCCGCACGTCGATCCACGTCACGACGCGTGTCCCGGCACGCACGTTCAGGCCCGCGAAGGGAACCGCATGACCTTCACCCCCGAGCAAGATGCCCTGCGCGAGACTGTCCGTGCGGTGCTGGAACGGCACTCCGAGCCGTGGAAGGTGCTGTGCGAGCAGGTCGGGGTCGCCGGGCTGGCGATCCCCGAGGCCTACGGCGGCCTGGGCTGCGGGCTGGGTGAGACGCAAGTGGTCGCCGAGGAACTCGGCCGGGCGCTGAGCTCCGCGCCCTTCCTCGGATCGGCCGTACTCGCGGCCCACGCAGTCCTCGAAGCCGCCGACGAGACCGCGGCACGGCGGCTGCTGCCGGCCATCGCCCAGGGCGCGATCGCGACCCTTGCCTGGACGACGGCCGACGGCACCTGGCACCCGGACCAGGCCGCCGTGACCGCGAAAGGCTCCACTTTGGACGGTAGCGCGCACTACGTCCTCGACGGAGACCTCGCCGACATACTCCTGGTGATCGCGGACACTGGCGAGGAACTCGGCCTGTTCGAGGCCGACCCGGCACAGGTCCGTCGCATCCACTCGACCACGATGGACGAAACCCGCGGACTGGCCGTCCTCGAGTTCACCGGCGTCGCCGGCACCCGGATCGGTACCGGCGACTTCCGGCCCGCGTTGCACCGCGTCCGGGACATAGCCTGTGCCACTCTCGCCGCCGAGCAGGCAGGCGCGGCCGCTCGAGCGTTGGACATCACCGTCGCCTACACCAAGCAGCGAGAGCAGTTCGGCCGCCCCATCGGCGGCTTCCAGGCGCTGAAGCACCGGATGGCCGACCTCTACGTGCTGGTCGAAACCGCACGGTCGGCCGCATACGCGGCCACGCAACCGGACGTGGACCGCGCGCGCCTGGCCGCGGTCGCGAAAGCCTACTGCACAGAGGCTTTCTCAACCGTTGCCGCGGAGATGATCCAGCTCCACGGCGGCATCGCGATCACCTGGGAGCACGAGGCGCACCGCTTTTTCAAGCGGGCCCACGGCAGCACCCAGCTGTTCGGTCAACCACACCACCACCTTTCCCGTGTCGTGCCGGACCTGGACTGAGGTTCACCCTCGCCCGGCGGATCTGGTTCCCGCGCCGCACCGGGCCACGGCCAGCAGGTAGGACAGCGAACGCGCCCCGAAGTGGGCGCGACCGGTACGCAGGCCGCGCCACATTCGGCCAGGCCGAACACCCTTCCCCGCGCACGCAGGCGGGAAGCGTTGCAGGGCTTGACTTTGTGCACGAGATGCGCGGAGAACGCACCGGGCCACGCATAACCGGTTTCAGGCGGACTGCCCGATTCCGGCGGCATGACGCGCATCACCGGGCGGACCCGCGCCTTCCCGTCCACCGGCTCTCTTCGTCCACATGAGCCGGGCCGATCGCGCGCCAACGTGAAAACCTTTGCACATCAACGATTTTCCCTTCCGTTCGAGTCCGCATTCGCTCATGTCGTCGACTCTAATCGACCATCGGGCTCCGGCACATCTGCCGAAGTATGTATTTTCAAACCGATCACCGCTGCGCTAACTTGCCTCCATGACCACCGCGCCGCCCATGACGGCCGCCCGTCTCGACCGCCTTCCGGTCACCCGGTTCCACCGGTACCTGATCGCCGTCGTCGGCGTGGCGACCTTCTTCGACCTGTACGACCTGTTCCTCGCCAGCACCGTGAGCACGGTGCTGGCCAAGGAGTTCGGCGTGTCCAGCGCCGAGCTCAAACCACTGCTCGCGTCCGCCTTCGTCGGCGCGTTCGTCGGCGCGGTCGCGCTGGGGAGACTGGCCGACTGGGTGGGCAGGCGCCGCGCGCTGCTGCTCACCCTCGCGATCTACTCGGTGTTCACGCTGCTCGGCGCGTTCAGTACCGATGTGTGGATGCTCGTCGTGTGCAGGTTCATCGCGGGCATCGGCATCGGCGCGGAGCTCCCGCTCGCCGACGCCTACCTGGCCGACCTGCTGCCGGCGCACGCGCGCGGGCGGGCCACGGCCTGGGCCTACACGGTCGGTTTCTGCGGTGTGCCCGCCGCGGGCTTCCTCGCGCGCGCCCTTGTCGGCCACTCGCCGCTGGGTTTCGCCGGCTGGCGGTGGCTGTTCGTGATCGGCGCGCTGGGCGCGGCGATCGTCTGGGTGTTGCGCGCCGGGCTGCCCGAGTCGCCGCGGTGGCTCCTCTCACGCGGCAGGAGCGAAGAGGCCGAACAGGTCGTCGCGAGGCTGGAGCGTTCGGCGAAAACTCCGTTGCCAGAACTGGAAACCGCAGACCACCCGGCGGAACCGAAACCACAACGCACCTCGGCCCTGTTCCGTCCGCCCTGGCTGAAGCGTACGGTGATGTTGTACGTCTTCCAGACCCTGCAGGCGTTCGGCTACTACGGATTCGGCTCCCTCGTGCCGATCGTGCTGGCGGCCAAGGGTTTCGACCTCAGCCACTCGCTGCTGTTCAGCGCGCTGACGTTCCTCGGCTACCCCGTCGGGTCCGCGCTGTCGATCCCGGTGATGGAGCGGGTGCAGCGGAAGTGGCTGATCGTGGGCAGCGCGCTGGGCATGGCGGTGTTCGGGCTCGGCTTCGGGTACTCGACGACCGGAGCGGCGATCGCGATACTCGGCTTCTGCTACACCGCGATCAGCAACGTCTTCTCCAACGCGTTCCACACCTACCAGGCCGAGTTGTTCCCCACCTCGCTGCGTGCCACCGCGGCGGGCTCGGCCTACTCGCTGTCGAGGCTCGCCACGGCGGCGATGCCGTTCATCCTGTTGCCGGTACTGGAAAGCCAGGGCGCCGGCGCCATGTTCGCGATCGTCGCGGTGGCGATGGTCGTCCTGATCGTGGACGTCGGGATACTCGGCCCGCGCACCACCGGCCGGTCCGTGGAGGCGATATCGACCACTGACTGAACGCCGGGCGGGTCAGAGCCAGTCGTCGGGCGCGGCCCAGGCGAGCAGCGGCGCCAAGTCGTTGCGCAGCGGCTCGGTGCCCGTGTACTGGCCACGGTAGAACAGCAACGGCTTGCCACCGGAGGGATCGCCCAGCGAGGTCACCCTGCCGACCGCGACATAGTGGTCGCCGGCTTCGTGTACCACGTCCAGCTCGCAGTCCACCCAGGTGAGGGCACCCGCGAGCACCGGGGAACCGGACGGGGCCGTCGTCCAGTCGACGGCGCCGAACTTGTCCGCGCCGCGGGAACCGAACACGGCGCTGACCTCACGCTGCTCCTCCGCCAGTACGCTGACCGCGAACCGACCGGTCGCCTCGATCACCGGCCAGGTCCGGGAACCCCTGCTGGGGCAGAACAACACCAGCGGCGGGTCGAGCGACAGCGCGGCGAAGGACTGGCAGGCGAAGCCCACCGGTCCCTCGTCGCCATGGGCCGCCACCACGGTGACGCCGGTGCAGAAATGCCCGAGCGCCTGCCGGAACCGGGCGGTGTCCACTTCGGACACTTCCGGGATCACTGCCCCGCCCCGACGCTGAAGTCGTGGCCCCACAGGCTGACCGCGGTGCTTTCGCGGGCTATCCAGCTCTCGTCGTCGACCTGGCGGCCCTCACATCCGAACTCCACATCGAACCCACCGGGGGTCTTCATGTAGAAGGACAGCATCAGATCGTTCACGTGCCTGCCCAGCGTCGCCGACATCGGCACCTGGCGCCGTTTGGCGCGGTCGAGACACAGGCCGACGTCATCGGTGTTCTCGACCTCGACCATCAGGTGCACGATGCCGCTCGGGGTCGGCATGGGCAGGAAGGCGAGGCTGTGGTGCCGCGGGTTGCACCCGAAGAACCGCAGCCATGCCGGATCACCGTCCGCGGGGCGGCCGACCATCTGCGGGGGCAGCCGCATCGAGTCACGCAGCCGGAAGCCGAGCACGTCGCGGTAGAAGCGCAGTGAGGCATCGTCGTCGTGCGTGGACAGCACGACGTGCCCGAGTCCCTGCTCCTCGGTCACGAAGCGGTGCCCGTACGGGCTGACCACGCGCCGGTGCTCGAGTGCGACGCCGTGGAAGACCTCGAGGGTGTTCCCCGACGGGTCCTCGAAGGTGACCATTTCGACCACCCGGCGATCGGCGAGCTGTTCGGCGGTGCCCTCCTTGTACGGCACGCCGTTCGACTCGAGCCGGCCGCGCACCTCGTCCAGTTCCGCGGCGTTGGCCACCTCCCAGCCCGCCTGCGCGAGCCGGTCCGCCTCACCCGGGAAGATCACCAGCCGGGCGGGGAAATCGTCCATGCGCAGATACAGCGCGTCCGGGTTGGTGCCCTTGCCCTCGACCATACCGAGCACCTTGAGCCCGTACTCGCGCCACTTCGCCATGTCCGTGGCCTCGATGCGCAGGTAACCCAGCGAGCGGATGCCCATCACGAACCTCCGAGGAATTCCAGCGAAAGCCGGTTGAACTCGTCGAACTTCTCCAGTTGTGCCCAGTGCCCGCACCGGCCGAACACGTGCAGCTGCGCGCGCGGGATCATCTTGAGCGCCAGCAGCGCGCCGTCGAGCGGGTTGACCCGGTCTTCCCGGCCCCAGATCAGCAGCACCCGCTGGCGCAGCCGGTGGGCTTCCCGCCAGAGCAGGCCCTGCTCGGCGGTATCCGGGTGCATGAAGGACTGCCCCATCGCCTTCATCGCGGCGAGCGACTCCGGCGTGCTCGCCGCGGCGAAGCGCTCTTCGACGAGTTCGTCTGTGATCAGCGACTGGTCGTACACCATCACGCGCAGGAAGGCCTCGAGCTTTTCCTTGCTGGGCCCCGGAGGAGCGGCGAACTTGCCCAGGTTCTTCACGCCCTCGGTGGGATCCGGCGCGAACACGTTCACGCTCAGCCCGCCCGGACCCATCAGCACGAGCCGCCCTGCCCGGTCCGGGTGGTCGAGCGCGAGCCGCACGGCGGCGCCGCCACCGAGCGAATTCCCCACCAGGTGGGCCTTTTCGATGCCCAGCTCGTCCAGCAACGCGACCACGGCGTCCGCGCTGTGCTTGAAGTACTGCGGGTGGTCGGTCGGTTTGTCGGAGCGGCCGAAGCCCGGCTGGTCCACCGCGATCGTGCGGTAGGTCTTGCCGAAAACGGGGATATTGCGGGAAAAGTTGCTCCACGCCGAGGCGCCGGGCCCGCCGCCGTGCAGCAGCACCACCGTTTCGGGATGTTCCGCGCCCACTTCGTGGTAGTGCAGCCGGAGATCGTCACGAACCTGCGCGTACTTGCCTTCGGTCATGATTCACACCATCGCGTTCTCGACGGGCAGACCGAACTCTCCGGTACCGAACATCGTGTAGGCTCGCTCTGGGTCGTTCGCCGCATGTACTCGGCCTGCGTGCGCGTCCCGCCAGAAGCGTTGAATGGGGGTTCCCATCTTCAGCGCGCGTCCTCCGGAGTTCTCGAAAAGCCTGTCCACGGCGCCGATCGCGCGTTCCGTACCGCGCACCTGGTCCCGCCGCACCCGCAGGCGCGTATCGAAAGGAAGCTTCTCACCCTTGCAGGCCAGCTGGTACAGCTCGTCGATGTTGTGCGTCAGCTGCAGCCACGCGGCATCGATTTCGCTTGCCGCTTCGGCAATCCGAACCTTGGCGAAAGGATCCTCTTTGGACTGTTCTCCCGCATAGGCGGCCCGCACCCGCTTGCGCTGGTGCTCGACGTGCGCGTCGTAGGCACCCTGTGCCATGCCGATGATCGGCGCGGTGATCGTCGACGGATGCACTGAGCCGTAAGGCAACCGGTACAACGGACCGGGGTTGACCTCTTGTCCCGGCGTCTTGCACTTGGACGTCAGCATGAAGCTGAGCGCCCGGTGTTGGGGGATGAAGACGTCCTCGACCACGATGTCGTTGCTGCCGGTGCCGCGGAGTCCCACCGTGTCCCAGACGTCGACGATGGTGTAGTCCGAGATCGGCAGCAGGTAGGTGCAGAAGTCGACCGGCTTGTCGTCCTTGAAGGCCGGGCCACCGAGCAGCACCCACGTGCCGTGGTCACATCCGGACGAAAAGCTCCACCGGCCGGAAAGCCGGTAGCCACCGTCGACCACGGTCGCCTTGCCCATCGGGGCGTACGACGACGAGACCAGCGTGTCGACGTTGTCGCCCCATACGTCCTGCTGCGCCTGGGCTTCGAACAATCCCAGGTGCCAAGGATGCACGCCCAGGATGGAAGCCACCCATCCGGTGGAGCCGCACGCGCTCGCGATCTTCTTCACCGCCGTGTAGAAGGTGACCGGGTCGGCTTCGTAGCCACCGTAGGGCTTCGGCTGCAAGAGCTTGAAGAAACCGACTTCCTGCAACGACTTGATCGACTCATCCGGGATCCGGCGCTTGTCCTCGGTCTCCTGGGCCCGTTCCCGCAGGACGGGCAGGAGTTCGTCGACCCCCGCGATGACTGCCTGGGTGTCCTGCTCGCTCATTGGCGCTGCCCCGTCCTCGTAAGACCTGAACTCACAGCGACAAGACTAGAACACGTTCTCGTTTTTGTCATCACCTGTCGCCTTGAGCTGGCGAGATCCCTGTCTCTTGACGGGAAAACACGCAGTCAGCGGGCCTCAACACGATGGCATACGACCTGGAACAGATTCCTGCCGCCACACCCTTCGCCGGACTGCGACGGTTCCCATGCGCGCGGCCGCATGCTCACGCGCCACGGGAGGGGTGGCGTTGGTTTCGCGGCAGCAACGACAGGCAGTCACCCAGCCCGACGGAGCAGTGAACACGGCGCCGACGCTCACGCACGGCGCAGCGGGCGAGAAACAGCCGCGCGGACGCGCCGGCGCTGGTGACGCCCCAGCGCGCACACCAGCCCTGGAGACGCCACGGTCGGACACACCAGAATCCGGCACACCAGGGCCAGCGGCACCGCCGCCCGGACACACACCCCGACCAGGCGCGCCAGAGTCCAGCGCGCCGCTACCGGACACACCACGGTCGACCACGCCAGAATCGACCGCGCCAGGGTCAGGTATGTCGCTGCCGAACACGCCACGGTCGGCCACGCCAGGGTTAGCCACGCCACGGTCAGGCACGCCAGAACAGCCAGGCGCGCCAGCGCACGAGACATCAGCCCCGCCCGCGCAGAGGCGGGACATGCTGGAACCAACCACACGAACGTAAGCCGCACTAAAGGAGGCAACTCTGGGATAAGCCGCACTGCAGCCACCCATACGACGCCCGGACCCGCTGCCACAGCACGCTCGGCCGCCGCACACTCGGCCGCCGCACACTCGGCCGCCGCACACTCGGCCGCCGCACACTCGGGCGCCGCACACTCGGGCGCCGAACGGCACCGTCTCGCCGGCCAACGGCGCCGCTTTCGCGACCGCTGGCGCCCCGCTGAACCGGTCCAGCGGGAATGCCTCGGCGCCTGCGTCCGATGCGTCTTTCACCGCGCAGGCCCTGGCCAGGTCGCGGCCTCGTGCCACGACATCCACTGGTCGATCCACGGTGTCCACCCTAGAACTGAAACACGTTCTCGTCTATGGTGGCCGCAGAGGCTACGAGCAGGCAGGCGTTCCACTGGAACGCGTTCCACCGGAGGTCGCATGGCGGAGCAGTTCGACGTCGTTGTCGCGGGCAGCGGCGCCGCCGGGATGACGGCCGCTCTCGCTGCCGCACATCAGGGTCTGAGTGTGGTGGTGATCGAGAAGGCCGCCAAATTCGGCGGGTCCACGGCTCGGTCGGGCGGCGGAGTCTGGATACCCAACAACGAGGTCCTCCAGGCCGCCGGGGTCGAGGACACCCCGGAAAAGGCGAAGGAGTACCTCGAAGCGATCGTGGGCGATGTCGTGCCCGCCGCATCGCGTGAGGCGTTCGTCGACAACGGGCCCGAGGTCGTTTCGTTCGTGCAGCGGCACACCCCGCTGCGGCTCCAGTGGGTCCGGGACTACTCGGACTACCACCCGGAGGCCCCGGGCGGACGGCCCGGCGGGCGTTCGGTCGAGCCGAAGCCGTTCAACGTCAAGTTGCTCGGCGACGAACTCAAGAACCTCGAACCGCCCTACAGCGCGCCACCGCTGGGCGTCCCGATCACGCAGGCGGACTACCGCTGGCTGAGCCTGATCGCCCGGCACCCCAAGGGCTTCCTGCGCATGCTGCGGCTGGGGCTGCACCTGCTGTCGGGCAAACGCCAGCTGTCGATGGGGCAGGCGTTGGCCGCGGGGCTGCGCGCCGGGCTGGTCCGGGCGAATGTCCCGGTGTGGCTGAACACCCCGCTCAGCGATCTCATCACCCAGGACGACCGGGTCACCGGCGTCGTCACCGGGGACGGGACAGAGGTGCACGCGCGGCTCGGCGTGATCCTCGCCGCCGGCGGGTTCGAGCACAACGAGGAGATGCGCGCCAAGTACCAGCGGCAGCCCATCGGCACCGACTGGACCGTCGGGGCGGAAGCCAACACCGGTGACGCGATCAACGCCGGGCTCAAGCTGGGCGCGGCGGTGGACCTGATGGACGACGCGTGGTGGGGTCCGTCGATCCCGCTCACCGGCGGCCCCTGGTTCGCGCTCGCGGAGCGGTCGCGGCCCGGCTGCCTAATGGTCGATGCGAAGGGCGAGCGCTTCGTCAACGAATCGGCGCCGTACGTGGAGGCCGTCCACGCCATGTACGGGCCAGGCGATGGTCCCGGCGAGCACATCCCGACCTGGCTGGTGTTCGACCAGCGCTACCGCAACCGCTACATGTTCACCGGCATCGGGCCGCGGCAGAAGATGCCCGGCCGCTGGTTCAAGGCGGGCATCGCGGCGAAGGCGGGCTCGCTCGGTGAGCTGGCGGAACGCATCGGGGTGCCCGCCGAGTCGTTGATCAGCACTGTGAATCGCTTCAACGGGTTCGCGGCCGCCGGCGTCGACGCGGACTTCGATCGCGGGAAGAGCGCGTACGACCACTACTACGGCGACCCGCGCAACAAGCCCAATCCCAGCCTCGGCCCACTCGACGTCGCGCCGTTCTACGCCGTCAAGATCGTGCCGGGCGACCTCGGCACGAAGGGCGGGCTGCGGACGGACGTGCACGCACGCGTGCTGCGTGAGGACGGCTCGGTGATCACCGGGCTGTACGCGGCGGGGAACACGAGTTCGGCAGTCATGGGGCACACCTACGCCGGGCCGGGCGCCACGATCGGGCCCGCGATGGTTTTCGGCTACCTTGCCGCGCTGCACCTGGCTGGCCAGAATCGCACTGGAGGTCAACGATGACGGAAATCCGCACGATCGACGCGGGGGCTCCGCCGGAGCGGTTCGCGCGCGGCTGGCACTGCCTGGGCCTTGCCGACACGTTCAAGGACGGCAAACCCCACGCCATCAACGCTTTCGGCACCAAGCTCGTGGTGTTCCATGGCGAGGACGGCAAGATCAACGTGCTGGACGGGTACTGCAGGCACATGGGCGGCGACCTGACCCAGGGCACCGTCAAGGGCAACGAGATCGCCTGCCCATTCCACGACTGGCGCTGGGGCGGCAACGGCAAATGCGTCTCGATCCCTTATGCCAAAAGGGTTCCGCTGCGGGCACGCACCCGCGCGTGGCTCACCCTCGAGGAGAACAAGCAGCTGTTCGTCTGGTACGACCCGCAGGGCAACCCGCCCCCGGACGACGTGGTGATCCCCCGCATCGACGGGATCTTCAGCGGCGAGTGGAGCAACTGGACCTGGGACTCGGTGCTGATCGAGGGCGCCAACTGCCGCGAGATCGTCGACAACATGGTCGACATGGCGCACTTCTTCTACATCCACTACGCGTTCCCGACCTACTTCAAGAACGTGTTCGAGGGCCACGTCGCCACCCAGTACCTCAACACCAAGGGCAGGCCGGACGTCGGCATGGCCTCGAACTACGGCGGCGAGGAGAACCTGCTGCGGTCCGAGGCCTCGTACTTCGGGCCGTCGTACATGATCAACAAACTGCTCAACACGTTCCAGGGCTTCGAGATCGAGAACGTGCTGATCAACTGCCACTACCCCGTCTCGCCGACTTCGTTCGTGCTGCAGTGGGGCGTGAGCGTGAAGAAGCTGCCGGGGGTCACCGACGAGCAGGCCGACAAGATCGCCGGCAAGTTCGCCAAGAGCATCGGCGTCGGGTTCCTGCAGGATGTGGAGATCTGGCGCAACAAGACGCGGATCGACAACCCGTTGCTGTGCGAGGAGGACGGCCCGGTCTACCAGCTGCGCCGCTGGTACGACCAGTTCTACGTGGACGTCGAAGACGTCACCGAGGACATGACGCGCCGGTTCGAGTTCGAGGTCGACACCACCAAGGCGAACGAGGCCTGGGAGCAGGAAGTGGCCGAGAACCTGGCGCGGCAGCAGGAAGAAGCGGAAGCGGGAGTCTGACGATGCTTCGGCACGGACGGGATCCGGGGCGCGGCACCGGGACGGGCCTGCGCACGCGGCGAAGCGCACGAACCATCCCGGGGAGGAGCACCGCGACGAGGCTGGCCGCGCGGCGCAACCCGGGAAGCGGTGCTGGGCCGGGATGGAGCCCCATCCCGGCCCCGGCCCGGCGCCCCTGCCGGTCCGCCGCAGCGGGCCGCACCGCTACGGCACAACGCACCTCCGCGCCGGGACACACCTCGACGCCGGACCGCGTCGCAGCAGGAGCCGAGCGCACCACCGCGCCGGACCACGCCGCCGCGCGGGACCGTGCCGCCGCAGCGGCCGGGCGCACCACTGCGCCAGACCGCACCGCAGGCGCAGCAGCCCAGGGCACCACCGCGCCAGACCGCGCCGCCACAGGAGCCAAGGGCACCTCCGCACCGGGACACACCGCCGCGCGAGACCGCACCGCCACAGCGGCCGAGCGCACCACCGCAGCAGACCGCGCCGCAGCCACCCAGCGCACTACTGCGCCAGGCCACGCCGCCGCAGCAGCCGCCCAGCGCACTACCACGCCAGACCACGCCGCCACAGCACAGCACAACCCCGCAGCGCGCCGAGGCCTCGGAGGTACAGAATGACGGCCACCGAGCGCAGCGAGTTCCTGTCCGCGGGCCTGCGGCCGCACACCTGCTCCGACTGCGGAACCTGCGTCCTGGTCAAGAAGAACAGCCACAAGCACACCAGCATCCAGTGGACCACCGACGCGGCGAGCAGCTGCCCCGTGTTCGCGGAGGCGGCCGCCGCCGGGGAGCACACTGCCTTGCTGGACACCTGTGAACGGTTGACGGTGAGCATCGCCAAGGCGGTGCGGAACGGGGAGTTCGGGGAACTGGATGAGTGACGTGCACACGCTCACCGTGGCCGAGGTGATCGCCGAGACCGCCGACGCCCGGTCCGTCGTGTTCGAGATCGCGCCGGAGCAGGAGGAGGCCTTCCAGTACCGGCCGGGCCAATTCCTCACCCTCCGGGTGGGCACGGCGGCACGGTGCTACTCGCTGTCGAGCGCGCCGCACGAGGGCACCCGGCTCAAAGTCACCGTGAAGCGCACCGACGGCGGCTACGGCTCGAACTGGATCTGTGACAACGTCCAGGCCGGCGCGACGGTCGACGTACTCCCGCCCGCCGGGGTGTTCACGCCGGCGGACTTCGACGAGGACCTCCTGCTCTTCGCGGGCGGCAGCGGGATCACGCCCGTCATGTCGATCCTCAAAACCGCCTTGCGCAAGGGAAGCGGCCGGATCGTGCTCGTGTACGCGAACCGCGACGAGGAGTCCGTGATCTTCCGCGATGAGCTTTCGGCCCTGTCGCGCGAGCATCCGGACAGGCTGGTCGTGCAGCACTGGCTGGAGAGCGTGCAGGGCCTGCCCACGGTGGAGCAGCTCAAGGCGCTGGCCACCCCGTTCACCGGGTTCGAAGCGTTCCTGTGCGGCCCGGCGCCGTTCATGGCCGCCGCCCGCCAGGCCCTCAAGGACCTCGGGATGGAGCGCAAACGCGTGCACCTCGAGAAGTTCGTGTCGCTCGGCGGGAATCCGTTCGACACCGGGCCCGCCGAAACGGAGCTGGCCGAGATTGCCGAGCCCGCCGACGACGACGAACCGGCGGACAACGAGGACGAGACCACGGCACTGCGCGTCGACCTCGACGGGGAGCAGCACGAGTTCAGCTGGCCCCGTAACCGGAAGCTGCTCGACTTCCTCCTGGAGAAGGGCCTGGACGCGCCCTACTCCTGCCGCGAAGGGCAGTGCAGCGCCTGCGCCTGCCGGATCGTCTCCGGCGAAGTGAAGATGCTGAACAACGAAATCCTGGATTCCGAGGACATCGCCGAGGGCATCGTGCTGGGCTGCCAGTCGGTGCCGCTGACGGACGAGGTTTCGGTCACCTACGAGTAGGAGAACACCCGTGCCCATCGACCCCGGCCTCGCCATCGGCGCCGAGCTCGGCGACGTGACCTTCACCTGGTCCGCTTCCGACGTGCTGCTCTACCACCTCGCGCTCGGCGCGGGCGCGCGGCCGACGGACGAGCGGGAGCTGCGCTACACCTACGAGCGCGACCTCCGCGTGCTGCCGACCTTCGCCACCGTCGCGTCGAAGCTGCACCTCGTCGACCCGCCCGCCGTCTCCTACCCCGGCATCGAGATCGACCTCGCCCAGGTCGTGCACGGCACGCAGGCGATCACCACGCACCGGCCGATCCCTGTCGAGGGCAAGGCGGCCGGGCGCACCAAGGTCGTCGACGTGCAGGACAAGGGCAAGGCGGCCGTGATCATCACCGAGACCGAGGTGACCGGCGCCGACGGAAGTCCACTGTGGACGGAGCGGTCGAGTATCTTCGCCCGCGGGGAAGGCGGGTTCGGCGGCGAGCGCGGAAGTTCGGACAAGGTCGAGCTGCCGGACCGCGAGCCCGACGAGGTGATCGAGACGCCGACGCTCCCCCAGCAGGCGCTGCTGTACCGGCTGTGCGGCGACCGCAACCCCCTCCACGCCGACCCGGAGTTCGCCCGCGCGGCCGGGTTCGACGTGCCGATCCTGCACGGCCTCTGCACGTACGGCGTCGTGGCGAAGGCCGTAACGGACGCGTTGCTGGACGCCGACGTGACGCAGGTGGAATCGTTCTCCGCGCGCTTCGCGGGCATCGTGCTGCCCGGGGAGACGCTCCGCACCGCGGTATGGCGCGACGGCAAGCGTTTGCTCGTCTCGACGAGTTCGATCGACCGGAACGCGCCGGTGCTCTCCGACGCCGTACTGGTCAGCAAGTAGCTACAGCGCCGCGACCAGCATGTACGCCATCCCCGCGCCCATCGCCGCACGGTAGATGGGCCGGGCGGTGAGCGCCTCCCGCGCCGGCACGCCACGGACGAAGCGCACCGCGGCGAAGCCCGAACGCGTTGCGTCGAAAGCGAAGTAGGCCACGCCCAGCACGGCCAGCGCGGGCCACGCCAGCCTGCCCGGCATCTCCGACATCGTGAGCCAGGGCCCGTGGTCCATCCCGTGCCTCGGCATCGCGGTGATCATGTACAGCATCGCGACCGCCGAGATCAGGTGGTGCACGGCGCAGCAACGCCTGCCGCGCAACGCCGCGACGAAGAACCAGCCCGCGGTCAGCGCGAAGATCGCCTGCCAGCCTGCCGCCGGAATGGGCCCGCCCAGCGGCGAAACCATCGCGACCATTGCCGCGATCATCAGCAGCTCGGCGACGTCCATCTGCCGGATGTCCGGATCCAGCCCCGGCCCCGCGAGCCGCACCAGCCGGTACACGCTGGGCACGGCCAGCAGCGCGAACACGATCGTGAGGCTCCACGCGACCGAGGCCGGGATGTTCATACGGACAACGGTTGCCCAAAGAGCGCGGGCAGGCTAGCCGTCATGCAGGTGAAACCCCGCTCACACGAGGTCGCGGGCCAGCACCAGTCCACTGGTTGGGACACCCGTGCCGGCGGTGACCAGCACGTTGTCGACCTTCGACACCTGGTTCACCGCCGTGCCGCGCACCTGCCGCACCCCCTCGGCGATGCCGTTCATCCCGTGCACGTACGCCTCGCCGAGCTGGCCGCCGTGCGGGTTGAGCGGCAGCTTCCCGTCCAGCTCCAGCGTGCCGCCCGAGATGAAGTCCTTCGCCTCGCCACGGCCGCAGAAACCGAGTTCCTCCAGCTGCATCAGCACATACGGGGTGAAATGGTCATACAGCACGGCGACATCCACATCGGACGGGCCGATCCCGGACTGGCCCCACAGCTGCCGCCCGACCACGCCCATCTCCGGCAGCGCCGCGAGGTCGTCGCGGTAGTAGCTGGTCATGATGTACTGGTCCGGCCCGCTGCCCTGGGCCGCGGCGTTGATCACCGCGGGCGGCCTCGGCAGGTCACGCGCCCGCTCGACGCTGGTGATCACGAACGCGACCCCGCCGTCGGTTTCCTGGCAGCAGTCCAGCAGCCGCAACGGTTCCGCGATCCAGCGCGAGGACTGGTGGTCCTCCAGGGTGATCGGCTTGCCGTAGAACCAGGCGTTCGGGTTCGTCGCCGCGTGCTTGCGGTCCACGACGGCCACCCGGCCGAAGTCCTCGGTCGTCGCGCCGTACTCATGCAGGTAGCGCTGGGCCACCATCGCCACCGTGGCGGCCGGGGTCGCCAGGCCCATCGGGTAGTGGAAACTGTTGTCCACGCCCGAAGAATTGACCTGCTGCGCGGCCGCGTTGGACACCTGGCCGAACCGCATCCCGGAGCGTTCGTTGAAGGCCCGGTACGCCACGACGACATCGGCGACGCCGGTCGCCACGGCCATCGCCGCCTGCTGCACCGTGGCCGCGGCCGCGCCGCCGCCGTAGTGGATGCGGCTGAAGAACGTCAGCTCCGGGATGCCGAGTTCGCGCGCCACCGAGATCTCGCTGTTGGTGTCCATCGTGAACGACACCAGTCCGTCCACATCGGACGGTTTGAGGCCCGCGTCGGTCAGCGCGGCGAGCACGGATTCCGCCGCCAGCCGCAGTTCGCTGCGCCCGGAGTCCTTGGAGAACTCCGTCGCGCCGACGCCCGCGATGGCGGCCTTGCCGGACAGGCTCATGCCACACCCCCGACGACGACGGTGCCCGACACGTGCTCGCCGAGGCTGCAGGTACCGGAGACCTTGACGATCACCTCGCCCTCGCGTTGCTCCACGACCTCGCCGGAGAAGTTCAGCGTGTCGTAGGCGTAGCAGGGCACCCCGAGCTTGATCTTGATCGAACGCACCAGCGCCTCCGGGCCCGCCCAGTCGGTCACGAACCGCTGCACCAGGCCGGTGTCGGTGAGGATGTTCAGGAAGATGTCCTTGGACCCGCGCTGGACCGCCGCGTCGCGGTCGTGGTGCACGTCCTGGAAGTCACGGGTGGCCAGCGCGGAGGAGATCACGAACGTCGGCGTGACCTCGATACTCAGCGGCGGCAGCCGGGTGCCGATCATGACACCACCTGCCAGACCGGAAGCGTGAGGTCCTCGTCGATCTCCACGAACGCCGCCCGCACTTCCTGTCCGATGTGGACACTGGTCACGTCGACGACCTCGCCGAGCATCCGCACCCCCTCTTCCAGCTCCACCAGCGCGATGACGAACGGCAGCTGCTTGCCGGGCACCGCGGGCCGGTGGTGCACGATGTAGCTGTAGACCTTGCCGCGGCCGCTGGCCACGACGTACCCGGGCTTCGTGTCGGTGTCGAGGTCCGGCGGCATCGGGCCGGGCGGATGCCGCAGCGTCCCGTCCCAGCTCTGGATCCGCAGCTCGCCCGCTTTCGTGCCCTCCCAGAAGAACTCGGTGTCCTTGCTGATCACCGGCCGCAGCGTGCCCGCCGTGGACGGTTTGGGCGCGGGCTTGAACTTCAGCACCCGGAACAGCATGTCGGCGACCACCTCGTCGCCGACGCGCCAGGTGGTTTTCGTGGTGATGAACCAGCCCTCGCCCAGCGCCGTCCTTTTCGGACCGACGACGTCCTCGAGTTTCGTCGTGGCCGAGACGTGTTCGCCGTTCTTCAGGTACCGGTAGTAGTTCTGCTCCGAGTTCGTGGCGACGACGGAAGTGAACCCGGCCTCGTCCATGATCAGCATCATCGCGCCGAGCGGATCGTCCTCGGCGCGCTCGTAGTGCAGCCCGCCCATCGTCCACACCTGCGCCATCGCCGGCGGCGCCTCACCGCGCTCGACGTAGCGGGGATTGTTGTCACCAATGGCTTCCAGCCAGTTGTTGACCATGGCCGGGTTCACCGGATCCCGCGCCAGGCGGGGCGAAGACTCGCCCCGGGCGGCGACCTGTTCGACCTGTTCCTCGATCGTCATCGCGGCACCCTCGGCAGCTTCAACCCGAACATCGCGATCAACTCCCGTTGCACTTCGTTCACCCCACCGCCGAAGGTCAGCACCAGATTCCGCCGCGCCTGCACGTCCAGCCACTCCGCCAGCTCCGCCGTCTCCGGGTCCGCCGGATCACCGTGCCGCGCGACGACGTCCTCCAGCAGCCTGCCGATCCGCTGGATCCGCTCGGAGCCGAAGATCTTCGTCGCCGACGCGTCCGCGATGTCGACCGGCGAACCCGGTGGCACCGAAGCGACCTGCCAGTTGAGCAGCTCGTTGATCCGCACCGTCGCGTCGGTCTCGCGCAGCGCGGCGCGCACGTCGGGCTGGTCGAGCAGCTCACGCGCCTCGGCCCAGGCGCGCACCCGATCGGCCATTCCGGCGATGCGACCGGCCGGGCCGAGCATCACGCGCTCGTGGTTGAGCTGCGTGGTGATCAGCTTCCAGCCCTCGTTCTCCTTACCCACCAACATGTCCGCGGGCACGCGTACGTCGGAGTAGTAGGTGGCGTTGACGTGGTGCGCGCCGTCGCAGGTGATGATCGGCGTCCACGAGTAGCCGGGGTCGCGGGTGTCCATGATCAGGATCGAGATGCCCTTGTGCTTGGGCGCCTCCGGATCCGTGCGCACGGCCAGCCAGATGTAGTCCGCGTCGTGGCCGCCGGTGGTGAAGATCTTCTGCCCGCTCACGAGGTACGAATCACCGTCGCGTACCGCCGTGGTGCGCAGGGCGGCGAGATCCGTGCCGGCCTCGGGCTCGCTGTAGCCGATCGCGAAATGCACTTCCCCGGCCAGGATTTTCGGCAGGAACAGCTTTTTCTGCTTCTCCGTGCCGAATGCCTGCAACGTCGGGCCGACGGTCTGCAGCGTGACCGAGGGCAGCTGCACGTCGGCGCGGGCGGCCTCGTCGACGAAGATGTGCTGTTCGAGATCGCCGAACCCGCGGCCGCCGTACTCCTCCGGCCAGCCGACGCCGAGCCAGCCGTCCTCGCCCATCCGCCGCACGACCCGGCGGTGCACCTCGCCGTGCCGCTGGCGCACCATCTCCCGCCGTTCTTCGGCGGTCATCAGCCCGCTGAAGTACTGGCGCAGCTCGGCACGCAGCTCGCGCTGCGCCGGCGTCAGTTCGATATCCATGCGCTCAGCTCCTTGATCAGCGCGTAGTACCGGTGCAGCGGGTACGTGACGTCCACGCCGAGCCCGCCGTGCAGGTGGTGGCAGATGGCCAGCGCCTTGGGCGCCTCCTCGGCGAACCAGTACGCCGCGATGCCCAGGTCCGGCTCCGGGTCGAGGCCCGAGGACAGCCGCCACACCGCCGACAGCGCGGCGAGGTGCACGGTGCGCGAAGCGATATACACGTCGGCGATCTGCTGCGCCACGGCCTGGAACGTCGCCAGGGGACGCCCGAACTGCTCGCGCGTGCCGATGTGCTCCTTGGTCAGCGCGAGCGCCCCGGCCAGCGCGCCGTCGCCGAGCGCGACGGCTCCCGCGACGGCGAACCGGTGCATCGTGCCGAGCGCGTCGACGCCCTGCAGTTGGTCGGCCTCGCTGACGAAGACCCCGTCCAGCCGCAGCGACGTCTCGGTGACCGTGACGCCCTCGGCGTGCGGGTCCACCAGGAACACGCCCACGCCGCCGGGCACGGCCGCCGGGACGAGCACCCTCGTCGCCGCGCTCGCGTAGGGCACCTGCGTTTTCACGCCGGTGAGCAGCCATGAACCGTTCTCGGCCACCGCGCGCGTCTTGGGTTCGGTGGTCAGCGGTGCCGACGGCTCGTTCAACGCGGCCGTGACCAGGGCGTCCCCGGTCGCGACGTCGGGCAGCAGCCAGGCGCGCTGATCAGGCGTGCCGAGCCTGTCCAGCGGCAGCAGGCCGAGCGCGAGCGTCAGCGCCGGCACGGGCGCGGCGGCACGGCCGAGCTCGGTAAGCACTGTCGCGATCTCGCCGATGCCCAGGCCGTCGCCGCCGAGGTCTTCGGGCAGGGCCAACGAGAGCAGCCCGGCTTTGCCCAGCGCATGCCAGACCTGCTCGTCGTAACCCCGCGCGCCGGCAGGGCGCTCGAAATCGACCTCCCGGCTGAGCAGGCCCGAAGTCAGGCCGGCGATGTCCTGCCGGGTCTCGTCGAGGGTGAAGTCCACACGGGCTCCTCAAGCTAAGACTGAAACCTGTTCTAGTCTTAGTCGAGTGAGCAGCGTCAGGCAAGCCCGTCGGCCACCTGGAGAAGTTCGGCCATCTCCGCCGTGACCGCGTCGGCGAGCGGCCAGAGTTCTGGAACGAGTTCTCGTGCACCCAGCAGGCCGACGTCGACCCGCCCGGCGTTCGAGATGACCGTCACGTTCAGCCCCGCGCCGTGGAACACCGGGCCCAGCGGATACAGCCCCTCGATCCGCGCGCCCAGCAGGTACAGCGGCGTCGGCGGGCCGGGCACGTTGGAGATCACGAGGTTGTGCACCACCGGATGCTTCTCCGCCAGCCGCAGGCCGGAGTAGGCGCGCACGGCCAGCCCGAACAGCCGCGGCGCGGCGAACTGCGCCCAGTCACGCAGCATGTCCGGCTTCAGGCTGAAGTGGTGCTCCTTCGCCAGCCTGTTGCTCTCCGCGATCGCGTACACGCGCGCCGCGGGATCGGCCAGCTGCGTGGGCAGCGACGCGAAGAACGCCGAGACCTGGTTACTGCCGTGGCCGTTCTCCGTGCGGTCCTGCGTCGACACCGGCACCGTCGCCACGAGCGGCTGGCCCGGCAGCTCGCCCCGCTCCTCCAGGTAGCGCCGCAGCGCGCCCGCGCACAACGCCAGCACCACGTCGTTCACCGTCACGCCGAACGCGTTCTTGACCCGTTTGATCTCGTCCAGGTCCAGGCTGGTGTAGGCGACCGTGCGCAGGCCCGTGATGGTGCGGTTGAACGACGTGCGCGGCGCGGTGAACGGCACCGGCATCCCGCTGCGCTTGAGCGCGCGGCCGACCCACTCCGGGGCCATGCTCACCAGGTCCGGCAACAGCTTCGCCAGCTCGACCGGGCGCTTCGCCAGCGACGTGATGCTGCTGCGCAACAGGTCGAGGTGGCTCGGCGGCTCGGGGTTCTCGGCCGCGTCCGGCAGCGGCAGCAGCGAATCGGGCTCCAGCCCGCAGAGGTACGCGATCAGGTTCGCGCCCGCCGCGCCGTCCGCGGTGGCGTGGTGCATCTTCAGCAGCACCGCCACCCCGTCGTCCGGGAGCCCCTCGATGACGTACATCTCCCACAGCGGACGCGCGCGGTCCAGCGGCTGGCCGGCGAAATGCGCGCACAGCTCGGCGAGCTCCTCACGGCCGCCCGGCGCCGGCACGGCCACCCGGTGCAGATGCCGCGTCACGTCGAAATCCGGGTCCTCCACCCAGACCGGATGCAGCAGGTTCGCCGGGGAATTGTGCAGTTTCCGGCGGAATTCCGGGATTTCCGCGATCCGCTCGGAGAGCCTGCGGCGGAACTCGCCGAAGGAATAGCCGCCGGGCATCGTGGACGCGTCCAGGGTGAGCAGCCCGCAGATGTGCAGCACCTGCGAAGGCGTTTCCAGGTACAGAAAACTCGCGTCGAGGCCACTGAGCGGTTGCACCTTCCCAGGGTAGGACAGATCGTTACGATCGGGAGTATGCGACCGCGTTTCCTCACCCGTCGGGCGATCCAGCTGGCTCTGACCGCGAACGCGCTGCGGCCGGTGCCCGGTGAAAGAGCAGCGATCCCGGCGTTCTTCGCGGGCTGGCTCACCGGAGAACTGGCGCCACACCTGCTGGCGCTCACGGCTGCCGACACCGCGGCGCACCTCGCGCGGCACGGCGCGCGCAGCCGGGCGGATCGCGTCGCGCTCGGCTTGTCGGCGCTGTCGGCCGCCGGGCTCGGCAAGCTGATCGTCGACTCGCAGCGGGCGCGCGGCAAGGTCGAGGACGCGCTCGCGGAGGCGCTCGGCCCGCGCTACGTCGAGGATCTCTCCCGCCCGCCGGACCCGAACGACCTGGCGACCCCGTGGGGGCAGCTGGTCATGCCGTTCCGGATGCGCGACCCGGCTGTCCGCCGCGACCGGAACCTCGCGTACGCGCCCGGCGGCAAGCGGTTCCTGATGGACATCTACCGCCCGCAGGAGCCGGTCGAGGGCAGGCCGGTGCTGCTGCAGGTGCACGGCGGCGCGTGGATGGTCGACAGCAAGGACCACCAGGGCATCCCGCTGATGGAGCACATGGCGCGGCGGGGCTGGGTGTGCGTGGCGATCAACTACCCGCTCTCCCCGCGGGCACGCTGGCCGGAGCACATCGTGGCGGTCAAGCGGGCGGTCGCGTGGATCCGGGACAACATCGGCGAGTACGGCGGCGACCCGACGTTCCTCGCCGCCACCGGTGGTTCCGCGGGCGGGCACCTGGCCGCGCTGCTCGCGCTGACGGCGAACGACGCTTCGCTGCAGCCGGGGTTCGCCGAAGCGGACACCACGATCCAGGCCTGCGCGCCGCACTACGGCGTATACGACTTCGCGGCCACCAGCGGATCGCCCGCGAGCGAGTTCCGGCTGAAGACTTTGCTGGCGCGCTACGTCGTGGGCAAGGACCCCGTGGCGCACCTCGACGAGTACATCGCGGCGTCCCCGCTGGACCGCGTGAATGACAAGGCGCCGCCGTTCTTCGTGATCCACGGGCAGCGCGACACGATGGTTCCGGTGCGGGAAGCGCGCGAATTCGTCCGGCGGTTGCGGGAAGCGTCCCCGAATCCGGTGGCGTACGCGGAACTGCCCGGTGCGCAACACGCGTTCGATATCTTCCCGTCCATTCGCAGCGCCCACGTCGTGCGCGGGGTCGAGCGATTCCTGGAATGGAGTTATCTGCGCTCGCTGGCCGAATAACCCATCCGGTGCGAGATCTCGCCCGCGGTGCGCCGCAACGAGGTTTCCAGCCTGCGCACGATGGAGTCCATCGACGCGTGCCAGATGGACAGGTGCACGGCGATGTTGACGGCCGCGATCACGTCGCCGAACCCGTCGCGCACGGGGACGGCGAGTGAGCGCAGCCCGGGCGCCAGCTCCTCGTCGTTGACAGCCAATCCGGTCTGCCGCACGCGGTTCAGCGCCGCGAGCAAGGCCTCGCGCGCCGTGAGCGTCTTGGGGCCCCGGCGCGCGAGATCGATCCTGTCGAGCAACACGCGCAACTGGTCGCCGTCCGTATGGGCGAGCAGCACCTTGCCCATCGCCGTGCAGTACACCGGCAGCCGCGAACCCACGTGCAGGTTGAGGTCGATGCCGAACCGGTCCTCGCGCGCGCTGCGGCAGCGCTGGATGTAGAGGATCTCGGTGCCGTCGAGCACGGCCATGCTCACCGCGTAACCCGTCTCGTCGGACAGCGCCTGCAGATGGGGGGCGGCGACCCTGGTGATCTCCATCGAGTTGATCGCCGCGAACCCGAGATCGACCACCCGCGGCCCGAGCCGGTACTTCCGGGTGCACGGATCCTGTTGCAGGTAGCCGAGATTCGTCAGCGTCGAGAGGTAGCGGTGCGTCGTGCTCTTGTTGAGCCCGACCGCGCGCGCCAGCTCCACCGCGCCCAGCACCGGCCGGTTTTCCCCGAACGAAGCCAGGATCGCGAGGCCGCGTTCGAGCGACTGGGACTGACCGCGCGGATTCGGTTCCGGTGTGGCCATCGTCGACCCCCGATCCGGGCTTCGAGCACATTACGGGTTCCGCATACTCGAACCGAAGTATTGACAGTCCGGACCCCTGGCGCAATGCTCCACGGCCTCGAAGTCACCTGCGAAGACGGAGGTGCCGCCGTGCCGATGCCAGCTGCCTCGAGACGGGCGTTCCTGCGACAGGCCGGGGCCGGCCTGGCCGGATTGGCACTGGCCGGCTGCTCCTCGGGACTGGGGAATTCCCCGGGCGGCGACAAGCTGACGATCGGGTTCGTCAGCCCGCGTACCGGGTCGACTGCTGGTTTCGGCGAGCCGGACGGCTACGTGCTCGACTTGGTACGCAAGGCTTTCGCGAACGGACTGCAGCTGGGCGGCAAGAACTACGCCGTCGAGATCGTCGACAAGGACAGCCAGTCCAATCCCCAGCGCAGCGCCCAGGTCACCAACGACCTCATCAACTCCAACGGTGTCGACCTCGTGCTCGCGACCTCCACACCGGAGACCGTGAACCCCGCCTCGGATGCCTGCGAAGCCGCCGGCGTGCCCTGCATCTCCACCAACACCCCTTGGGAGGCCTGGTATTTCGGCCGCGGCGCCAAGGAGGGCCAGTCGTCACCGTTCAAGTTCACCTACCACTTCTCGTTCGGCGTCGAACAGTTCCACAAGACCTACGCGACGCTGTGGCCGCAGGTGCCGACGAACAAGAAGGTCGGCGTCATGTGGCCCAACGACGCCGACGGCAACGCCATCCGCCAGTCGCTCGGCCCCCTGCTGACGCAGTCCGGCTACACCATCGTCGACCCGGGCGCCTACACCGATGGCACCAACGACTACACCTCGCAGATCGCCCGCTTCAAGGCGGAGAACTGCGAAATCTTCAACACCTTCCCGATTCCACCCGACTTCGCGACCTTCTGGCAGCAGGCGGCGCAACAGGGGTACAAACCGAAAATCGCGCAGATCGCCAAGACCGGCTTGTTCGCCTCACAGGTGGAAGCGTTGGGGCCGTTGGGAATCAACCTCGCGGGCGGCACCTACTGGGCGCCGACGTGGCCGTACAAATCCTCCGTCACCAATCTGACCGCGCAACAGCTCGGCGACGGCTACACGGCGGCCACGGGCAAACAATGGAACCAGCAGCTCGGGCCGAGCATGGCACTGTTCGACGTCGCGGTCGCGGCGCTGAAAGCCACGCCGAACCCGAAAGACAAGGCAGGGCTGGCGAAAACCACCAGCACGCTCAAGACCGACAGCTCGATCGGGCCGGTCGCCTGGGGAACCGGCCCGGTGCCCAACGTCGTGGCCACCCCGATCGTCGGCGGGCAGTGGATCTCCTCGGCCGGCCGGTTCCCGCTGGAGTTCGTGATCTGCGAGAACTCGACCGACCCGAACGTGCCGGTCGCCGCGAAACTCATCCCCTATTCCTGACGGAGGTGCGCTTTGGTTTCTCGAAGGACACTGCTGCAGGCGGGCGCGGGTCTCGCGGTGGCGGGCCCGCTGGCGGCCTGCTCCTCCGGGCTCGGCGGTTCGGGCAGCGGCGGCGACAAGATCACCATCGGGTTCGTCAGCCCGCGCACCGGGTCGACCGCCGGCTTCGGCGAGCCGGACGGCTACGTGCTCGACCAGGCCCGGAAGGCGCTCTCGAACGGATTGTCGTTGGCGGGCAAGACCTACAGCATCGAGATCGTGGACAAGGACAGCCAGTCCAATCCCCAGCGCAGCGCCCAGGTAACCAACGACCTCATCAACTCCAACGGCGTGGACCTCGTGCTCGCCACGTCCACACCGGAAACGGTGAACCCGGCCTCCGACGCCTGCGAAGCCGCGGGCGTCCCGTGCATCTCGACCATCGTCCCTTGGGAGGCCTGGTATTTCGGGCGCGGCGCCAAGGAGGGCGAGCCGTCGCCGTTCAAGTTCACGTACCACTTCTCGTTCGGCGTGGAGCAGTTCCACAAGCAGTACACGTCGCTGTGGTCGCAGGTGCCGACGAACAAGAAGGTCGGCGTCATGTGGCCCAACGACGCCGACGGCAACGCCATCCGCAAATCGCTCGGCCCGCTGCTGCAGAAGGAGGGCTACACGATCGTCGACCCCGGCGCGTACACCGACGGGACGAACGACTTCTCCTCGCAGATCGCCCGGTTCAAGGCGGAGAACTGCGAGGTCTTCAACACCTTCCCGCTGCCACCGGATTTCGCCACGTTCTGGCAGCAGGCCGCGCAGCAGGGCTACCGGCCCAAGATCGCGCAGATCGCCAAGACCGGTTTGTTCGTCTCGCAGGTGGAAGCGCTGGGGCCCAGCGCTGTCGGGCTCGCTGGCGGCACGTACTGGTCGCCGACCTTCCCTTATCGCGCGTCGCTGACCGGCGTCACGTCGAAGGAGCTCGGCGACGGGTACACGGCGGCCACGGGGAAGCAGTGGAACCAGCAACTCGGGCCCAGCACGGCGTTGTTCGACGTGGCCGTGGCGGCGCTGAAGGGCACGCCGAACCCGAAGGACAAGGCGGGGCTGGCGAAAACGGTCAGCACGCTGTCCACCGACACCGTCCTGGGGCGGATCGCCTTCGGTACCGGCCCGGTGCCGAACGTGGTGCCGATCGGGGTGCACGGCGGGCAGTGGCGCAAGGCCACCACCGGGCAGTTCCCGCTGGAGTTCCTCATCTGCGAGAACGCCAACGACCCGAACGTGCCGGTCGCGACGAGGCTGCAGCCCTATGCCTGAGCCCGTTCTCGAAGCAGCCGGTGCGAGCAGACGGTTCGGCGAGCTCACCGCACTGTCCGAAGTGGACTTCACGGTGAGTGCCGGCGAGGCGGTCGGCGTGGTCGGCCCGAACGGTGCCGGGAAGACCACGCTTTTGTCGGTGCTCGCGGGTACACTCAGACCCAACGACGGCAGAGTCCGGTTCCGCGGTGAGGACGTCACCCGGTTGCGCGCGGATCGGCGTTGCCGTAAAGGTATTGCACGGGCTTACCAGATACCGCGTCCTTTCGGCGGGATGACGGTGCTGGAGAACGTCATCGTGGGCGCCACCCACGGGGCAGGACTACGGGGACAGGGCGCGTATCAGCGCGCCATCGAAGTGCTCGAACAGTGCGCGCTGGCGGAACTGGCCAACCGGCGCGCCGAGAGCCTGGGATTATTGCACCGCAAGCGAATGGAGCTCGCGCGAGCGCTGGCGACCGGGCCGGCGGTGCTCCTGCTGGACGAGATCGGCGGCGGGCTGACCGACGCCGAGGCGGACGAACTGGTGGCCACCATCCGGCAGCTGCACGCCGGCGGGGTGGCGATCGTGTGGATCGAGCACATCGTGCACGTGCTGGTCCAGGTGGTGGACAGGCTCGTGTGCATGAACGCGGGCCGGATCATCGCCGACGGCCCGCCCGAAGACGTACTCAAGGACGCGTCGGTGATCGACGCCTACCTGGGCCGGAGGGCGGCATGAACGCGCTCCTGTCGGTGGAAGAGCTCGACGTGCACCACGGACTACTGCATGCCGTTCGCTCGGTCTCGCTCGCCGTGGCCGAGGGGGAACGGCTGGCGCTGGTCGGCGCGAACGGCGCCGGGAAGACAACGCTGCTGCGGTCGGTCGCAGGGGCGAAACAGGCAACGCACGGAAACGTGAGACTGGATGGGGAGGTGATCACGGCGCTGCCCGCGCACCGGCGTGTGCGGCTGGGCATCGCGTTGGTGCCCGAGGGGCGCAAACTGTTCCCGGATCTGACGGTGGAGGAGAACCTGCTCGTGGCCACCCGGCACCGGCGTGCCGGGCCGTGGACGGTCGACGGGGTGCTCGACGTTTTCCCCATGCTGCGCAAGCTGCGTTCGCGGCGAGCGTCCACTTTGTCCGGTGGCGAACAACAGGCCACCGCGATCGGGCGGGCGCTCATGACGAACCCGCGGCTGCTCCTGCTGGACGAGGTCTCGCTCGGCCTCGCCCCGCTCGCGGTGGACGCGGTGTACGAGTGCCTGGCCACGTTGCTCGCCGAGGGCGCCACGGTGGTGCTCGTGGAACAGGACCTCACGCGGGCGCTGCAGGTCGCCGACAGGGTCGTCTGTCTCCTGGAAGGGCGGGTGGTACTCGACGCACCCGCCGCGGACGTCAGCCGTGAACAGGTGACCGAGGCCTACTTCGGGCTGCCCGGGAGGACGGTATGACGTGGCTCAACGCCGTACTCCAGGGCATCTCGCTCGGCGGCTTCTACGCGCTGCTCGCCTGCGGGCTGTCGCTGATGTTCGGGGTCATGCGCATCATCAACCTGGCGCACGGGGACATCGCGGTGCTCGGCGCGTTCATCGTGTGGGTCGTGGCCAACCAGTGGCACCTGTCGCCGTTCCTCGCGGTGCTGCCGGTGCTGCCGGTCATGCTCGTGTTCGGCTACCTGCTGCAGCTGACGCTGCTGGGCAGGAGCCTGCGCGCGGGCATGCTGGTGCCGCTGCTCACCACGTTCGGGCTGGCGATCGTCATCCAGAACGCGCTGCTGCAGATCTTCACGCCGGACGTGCGTTCGCTCGGCGCCACGGCCGGCGGCATCGCCACCGCCAGCTGGCGGCTCAGCGACAGTATCGCCATTCCCGTGCCGGGCGTGGTGGTGCTGCTGGTCGCGGTCGCGGTGCTCGGCGGGCTGCAGCTGTTCCTGCGGCGGACGCCGATGGGCCGGGAAATGCGGGCCACGGCGCAGGATCAGGACACGGCGCAGCTCGTCGGCGTCAACGCGAAGGCGGTGTACGCCCGGGCGACGGCGATAGCCGTGGCCACGGCCGCGCTCGCCGGGGCGTTCTTCGCCGTGCGCTCCACGTTCGACCCGTCCAGCGGGCCGACGCAGCTGATCTTCGCGTTCGAGGCCGTGGTGATCGGCGGGTTCGGCTCGTTGTGGGGAACGCTGCTGGGCGGGATGGCGCTGGGCATCGCGCAGGCGATCGGCGCGGCGATCGACCCGCAGTACGCGATCCTCGCCGGGCACCTCGTTTTCCTGGCGGTGCTGGCTTCCCCGCGCGGCGGGCTGCTCGCGGCGAGGGAGAGTGCGGCATGACCACGTACGCGGTACGCCGGTGGACGGGCGTCTCCCGGATCTCCTCGGGATTGCTGCTGGTGCTCGTACTCGTGCTGGTCGCGGTGCCGTACGGGATGTCGGGTTACGTGGTGCAGCAGCTGACTTCGCTGTTCATCCTGGTGATCCTCGCGGCGATGTGGAACACGCTCGCCGGGTACGGCGGGCTGGTGTCGGTCGGGCAGCAGGCGTACATCGGCATCGGCGCGTACGCCACGGTGGTGCTGACGCGTCAGCAGGTCACGCCGTACCTGGCGATGGTGCTGGCGGCGGTGATCGCCGCCGTCATCGCGCTGCCCACGTCGTTGCTCGTGCTTCGCCTGCGGGGCGGGCAGTTCGCGATCGGCACGTGGGTGGTGGCGGAGACGTTCGCCTTGCTGGTCACGCTGAACCAGAGCCTCGGCGGCGGCACCGGCACGTCGCTGCTGGGCTTGAACCAGTACGACCCGGACTACCGGCGCGCGTACACCTACTGGCTCGCGCTGGCGTTCATGGCGCTCATGCTGGGCCTCGTGTTCGTGCTGCTGCGTAGCCGGGCGGGCCCCGCGCTGCAGGCGATCCGGGACGACGAGGAGGCCGCGGCCTCGCTCGGCGTGAAGGTGCTGCCCGCGAAACGGCTGCTGTTCGTCATCGCCGCTTTCGGCTGCGGGGCGGCGGGAGCGCTGACGGTGGCGAACTCGCTGTACATCCAGCCGCAGTCGATCTTCGGCGTGCAGTGGACCGCGTACATGCTGTTCATGGTCCTCGTCGGCGGGATCGGCACGTTCGAAGGCCCGATCATCGGCGCGATCGTGTTCTTCGTGGTGCAGAACCTGTTCGCCGACTACGGCGCGTGGTATCTGATCGGGCTGGGCGCGGTCGCGATCCTGTTCGCGCTGCTGCTGCCGCGCGGGCTGTGGGGCGTCGCGCGCGTACAGCTGCTCCCGCTGGGGCATCGGCTGGTCCGGAAGTGACCGGACTACGCCAGTTCATCGGCGGGCAGTGGCTGAATTCCAGCGGTGGCCGCACGTTCGAGGATCTGGATCCGTGGAACGGGAAGGTCGTCGCCCGCGTCCCGGCGGGCGACTCCCACGACGCGCGCGCGGCCATCGAGGCGGCGCACGCGGCGTTCCCCGGCTGGACGAGGACGAGCCCGGGCGTGCGCCAGGAAATCTTCCTCGAAGCGGCGGAGGTGCTGCGGCGGCGCCGGGCGGAGATCATGGGGTTGCTGGCCGCGGAGACCGGCTGCGGGCACGCGTTCGGTTCGATCCAGTTGGACTTCGTGCTTTCCTTGCTGCGGCAGGCTTCCGGCGCCGGGTACGCGGCCGTCGGCCAGGTGATCCCGTCCGACGAGCCGGACGCGTTCGCGATGGCGGTGCGGCATCCGGTCGGTGTGGTGGCGGCCATCGCGCCGTGGAACGCCGCGCTGGTGTTGTCGTGCCGGGCGATCGCGGCGCCGCTGGTGCTCGGGAACACCGTGGTGCTCAAGCCTTCCGAGGAGTCGCCGTGGGTCGGCGGGCTGTTGTGGGCGGAGATCTTCGAGGAGGCCGGGCTGCCGCCGGGAGTGCTGAACGTGGTGACGCACGCGCGCGGCGAAGCCGGGGCGATCGGGCAGGAACTGGTCTCCCATCCGTGGGTGCGGCGGATCAACTTCACCGGTTCCACGGCCACGGGCAGGAGGCTCGCGGAGGCGGCCGGGCGTCACCTGAAGCGGATGGTGCTGGAGCTGGGCGGGCAGAACCCGTTGATCATCCTCGCCGACGCGGATGTGGACTATGCCGTGAACGCCGCGGCGTACGGGTCGTTCCTGCATCAGGGGCAGATCTGCATGTGCGCGCGGCGGATCTTCGTGGAACGCCCGCTGGCGGCGGAGTTCCTCGGCCGGTTCGCCGCGAAGACGGCCGCTTTGCCTTGCGGGGACCCGAAAGACCGCGGCACCGTGATCGGGCCGCTGATCAACGACTACGCCCTGCGCACGGTGGCCCGCCGCGTGGACGAGGCGGTCGCGAGCGGTGCGCGGGTGCTCGCCGGGGGTACCGCGGCCGGGCCGTGCTACCCGGCGACGCTGATCGTGGACGTTCCGGCGGAAACCGAACTGGCGCGGCACGAAACGTTCGGCCCGGTCGTGATCGCCGACGTCGTGGAGAGCGCGGAGGAAGCGCTCGCGCAGGCGAACGATTCGCGGTACGGGCTCACAGCCGGTGTGCTCACCGGAGACCCGGAACGCGGCCTGGCGCTGGCGAACCGGCTGGAAGCGGGCATCGTGCACGTCAACGACCAACCCATTCACGACGAGCCGCAAATGCCCTTCGGTGGGGTGAAGGACAGTGGCTGGGGCCGGTTCGGGGTGACGTTCGCGATGGAGGAGTTCACCGAAATGCGATGGGTCACTCTCGCCGGCGGATCGCGGTCTTTTCCGTTCTGAAGGCTCTAGTCTTCGATCATGGACCTCGAACGCCGGGCGGACGGCAGTGCCGGTGACGCCGACTACGGGCAGATCGGCGGAGCGTATACGCGGTACCGGCGGCCGGAACCCCGTATCGCGGACCAGATCCTGCAAGCGCTGGGTGATGCACGCACTGTGGTCAACGTCGGCGCGGGCGCCGGTTCGTACGAGCCACGCGACCGCGAGGTGACCCCGGTCGAGCCCTCGGCGTCGATGCGCGCGCAACGCCCGGCGAACCTGGCGACCGCCATCGATGGGACAGCGGAAAACCTGCCGTTCGCCGACGGGACGTTCGACGCCGCGATGACCACGTTCAGCGTGCACCAGTGGAGCGAACTGCACGCGGGCCTCCGCGAACTGCGGCGCGTCGCACGGGGCCCGGTCGTGATCCTGACCTGCGATCCGGCTCTGGTCCGCCGGTTCTGGTTGTACGAGTACGCCCCCGAGGTGCTCGACACCGAAGCCCGCCGCTACCCCGCGCCCGGTGAACTGACCCGCGTTCTCGGCGGCGCCACCACCGTTACGCCGGTGCCCATTCCGCTCGACTGCGTGGACGGATTCAACGAGGCTTACTACGGTCGTCCGGAGGCACTGCTCGATCCAGGGGCGCGCCAAGCCAACTCGGCGTGGAGCTTCGTCGATGATGCCGTCCACGACCGGTTCGCGACCACCCTGCGCCGCCACCTCGACGACGGCACGTGGGACAGCAGGTACGGCGACCTCCGCACCCAACCCACCTACGATGGTTCGCTCATCCTGATCAACTCGACCCCGTAGGGCCGCGGCCGCCGCCGGAAGCGGTGGTGGGACTTCGTGTGGAGCCCCGATGCGGGGGCTTGTTCGGACAACCTGCGCCGCCGCGGAGGGGGTTGTCTGGACAAGCCTCCCCGCACCAGCCACC
>NZ_VMNW02000037.1 GCF_007713735.2 Amycolatopsis acidicola
GTGGTGGGCCGTCCGGGGATGGGCCGCATGCTGGGGTGGCGAATCGCTTGGGCAGGGTGGTGAACCGCTCGGTGGGGAGGCGGACGCCTCAGCGGGTGCCGCCGGGCGAGGCGCGCGGGGAGAGAACGGGCACCATCCGCGCCGGAGCGGCAAACATGCCGTCGCGGCGGGCAAACACACGCACCGTAGCCGCCAAAACAGAGCCGTGGCGGGCAAACACACCCGGCCGCGCTTCGCGTCGGCGAGTTGGCCGCCCGCGTCGGCGAGTTGGCCGTTCCCGTCGGTGAGTTGGCCGTTCCCGTCGGTGAGTTGGCCGCCCGCGTCGGCGGCCGGAGTCCACTGTGGACCGGTCCCCGAACCGCCGCGGTAAACCCGCTGCGCCGGGCGCACGCCTCAGCGAAAACCCCTCACCGGCCGGGGAGCAACCGCGAGCGTTGGTCCACCAGCTCCGCATACGTGCCGTCGCGTTCGGCCCAGCGGTGAGTCAGGACGCGGTCCACCAGGATCTCGGCGGGGGTCGGTTCCTTCGCCAGCAACGGCATCACCTCGTCGAGATACGCGTCGAGGGGCAGGGCCGCCGGGTTCACCTTCTCCTGCCCGGCGGTGGCGACCGCGGGCGGCACCAGCTCGGCCACCTCGACGCCCGTCCCCGCGAGCTGCGCCCGCAGCGATTCCGTATAGGCGTGCACACCGGCCTTCGACGCGCCATAAGCGGGCATGAGCGGGAACGGCAGAAACGCGATCCCCGAGCTCACCGTGAGAATCGTCCCCGCACCACGCCCGACGAGGTGCGGCGTGAAAGCACTGACGACGCGGATGGTGCCCAGCAGGTTCGTCTCGATCGTCGTCTCGGCCGCCGCGAGGTGCGACGGATCGCGCAGATCTTCGGGAAGCATGACGCCGGACATCGTGACCACGACATCGAGCCCGGGATGAGCGGCGAGCACTTCGTCACGGGCGCGGCTGACCGACTCCGGATCGGTGACGTCGATCCGGACCGTGCCGGGCCCCTCAGGATCCCGCCCACCGACGACCACCGTGCTCCCCGCGTCCGCGAACCGGCGCGCGAGCCCGCGCCCGATTCCCGAAGTACCGCCGACGACCAAAACCGTCCGGTTGCCGATCTCCATCCTGACCTCCTCGAACTGGGCTACAGCAACCACCGTGCCCCGCATCCGCGCCGCTGGGGAGATCCCCGCCGATCCTGGGAGTGGCGGGACCCCCGTCCGGACGGCACGCCACCGGGCCGGCGCCTAGGATCACCGTCGTGACCGGACCCGAGGAGCTCAAATCCCTTGCCTGCGCCGAAATCGACCGGCGCGCCGGCGAGATCGTCGCGCTGAGCGAGGACATCATGCGGCATCCCGAGACGGGCTACCGCGAGTTCCGCACGGCCGACGTCGTCGCCGGACAGCTCGAGGCGCTCGGCCTCACCCCGGAAACGGGGCTCGCGCGCACGGGCGTGAAGGCACGGATGAGCGGGCGCGCGGCGGGCCCCACCGTGGGCATCCTCAGCGAGCTGGACAGCCTCGTCATCCCCGATCATCCTTACGCCGACCCGGAAACGGGCGCCGCGCACGCCTGCGGGCACAACTCGCAAATCGCCGCGATGGTCGGCGCGGGGATCGGGCTCGCGACCGTCCACGAGGAACTCGACGGCGACGTCGTGCTGTTCGCCGTACCCGCCGAGGAATGCATCCAGACGAGCTGGCGCCTCGGCCTGCGCGACGCGGGCGAACTGCACCACACCGCGGGCAAGGCCGAGCTGATCCGCCGCGGCCATTTCGACGACGTCGACCTCGCGCTGCTCACCCACGCCGGCACCCCGGAACCCGCGCTGGGCCTGGGTTTCACCGGCACCGGCTCGCTGCTCATGCGCGTCCGCTTCCACGGCAAAGCCGCACACGCCGCCGCCTCCCCCGAAGCCGGGATCAGCGCGTACAAGGCGGCCACGGTCGCGATCGCCGCGATCGACGCGCACCGCGAGATGTTCCGCGAGGGCGACGGGATCCGCGTGCACCACCTGATCACGCATTCGGGCGCGGCCGTCAGCTCCATCCCGGCGCTGACCGAAATGGAGATCCTCGTCCGCGCGCACACGATCGACGCCCTGCGCGCGACGGCGAAGCGGGTCGAGGGCGCGCTGCGCGGGGGCGCTCTCGCGATGGGTGCCGACGTCGAAATCCTCACCACGGTCTCGTTCCTCCCCTACGCCGACGACGCCCCGCTCGCCGAAGTGGTCGAGGCGAACGCGCGCGAGCTCGTCGGCGACGGGTACGCGCGGCTGACCGGGTCCGGTGGCGGTTCGACGGACATGGGCGACCTGAGCCGGGTCATGCCGGTGGTGCAGGCGATGGCGGCCGCCGGGGTGGACGCGCCCTTCCACGGCAACGCTTTCCACACCGCCGACCACGTGTCCGCCGCCGTGGTCCCGGCCAAGCTGATGGCCATGACCGCGATCGACCTCCTGCACGACGGCGCCGCCCGTGCCCGCGAGGTGATCGCCGGCAGCGGGCCGAAACTGTCGCGTGAGGACTTCGCCGGACTGCACGACTCCCTGACGCGCGAGTCCGTGTTCCGCAGTACTGATCACGCCTTGTGATCGTTGTCTCAGCGTCAACAGGCCCGTACGGGTGATAAGTTCTGGTCCGTCATGAGTTCCGGCGCCAAGCCCCGGCTGGCCGGACGGCAACCCTCCAACTGCGGTGGGGTGCCCCGGGTGAAGACATGGCCGCCCACGGCGCGTGGGAGGCAAGCGCGGACCTGCCAGCCCAGGTCCCTCTGACCTGAGGACGATGCACGATGCTCAAACGCGTGGGCGCGATCGTGGCCGCGGCGGCCGTCCTGTTCACCGGCGCGTGTTCGGTGGACACGGCGAACACCGGCGGCTCCGGGGATTCCGGCCGGTCGATCACGGTGACGGCGTTCGCGGGGGCGTGGAGCGACGCCTTCCGGACGTCCTTTGTGGAGCCGTTCGAAAAGGAAACCGGCATCAAGGTGAACCTGGTGCTGGGCGCGGACGCCGACTGGCTGACCAAGCTGCGCGCGGCGAACGGCAAGAACCCGCCGTTCGACCTGGTGGCCTTCACCTCCGAGTCGGTGCGGGCCGCGGTCGGCGGCAACCTGCTGCAGCCGCTGGACACCGCGAAGATCACCACCTGGCCGCAGCTGTCGAACACGCTGGTGCAGCAGGGTTCGGTGGACGGCAAGGCTTACGGCGCCCCGCTGACCACCGGTTCGCTGGGCTGGCTCTACCGCACGGACAAGATCACCGATCCGCCCAAGGACTGGCAGGACATCTTCGATCCGGCCTACTGCGGGCACATCGCGCTGCCCCCGCTGACCTACAACCCGGGTATGCAGTTCTTCTCCGCGCTGGTGCACAGCCTCGGCGGGCAGCTGTCGAATCCGTCCGATGTGGACCGTGCCTTCGCGCAGCTGGAGAAGCTCAAGGGCTGCGTGACCTCGTACCCGGCGGACGCGGGCAGCGTGGCGACGACCGTGCAGAACGGTGACGCGTGGATCGTGCCCTTCTGGGACGGCCGCGCGCTGGCGATGGAGAAGGCGGGCCAGCCGATCGGCTTCACCTACCCGGCCTCGGGCGCGGTCGGCGCGCTCACCTCGTACTACGTCCCGGCCGGCACCACTCACTCCGACGACGTCTACAAGTTCCTCAACTACCTGACCGCCGCGCAGTACCAGAAACCCTTCGCGGAGGCCACGTTCTACGGCGCGGGCAACGACACCATCACCTACAGCGCGGACTTCGACGCCAAGATCAAGCACGGCGAGGACGTGTACAAGACCTTCACCTGGGTCGACTACGCGGCCGCGACCCCCAACCTGAACAGCTGGCAGCAACGATGGAACCAGATCTTCGGGTGAGCGAGCACCTCGAGATCACCGGCCTGACCGCGGGCTACGACGGGAACTCCGTCCTGGACGTGGACGCGCTCAGCGTCCGCAAGGGCGAGTTCCTGTCGGTGCTCGGCCCGAGCGGCTGTGGCAAGACGACCCTGCTCAACACGCTCGCCGGGTTCATCAAACCGAAGTCCGGCACCATCAGCCTCGACGGCGAGGACCTCACCGCGGTGCCGCCGTACCGTCGCGGGCTCGGCCTGGTGTTCCAGAACTACGCGCTGTTCCCGCATCTCAGCGTCGCCGACAACGTCGCCTACGGTCTCAAGGCGCGCAAGGTACCCAAGGCCGAGCGCGCGGAACGCGTGGAAGAGGCGCTGCGCCTGGTCAGCCTGAGCGAGTTCGCCGGGCGCCGTCCGCGTCAGCTTTCCGGTGGGCAGCAGCAGCGGGTGGCCGTCGCGCGGGCGCTGGCGATCCGGCCTTCGCTGGTGCTGCTGGACGAACCACTGTCCAATCTGGACGCCAAGCTGCGCCGCGAGATGCGTGTCGAGCTGCGCGCGCTGCAGCAGCGCCTGGGTATCACGATGGTGTTCGTGACGCACGACCAGGAGGAGGCGCTCGCGCTCTCCGACCGGATCGTGCTGCTCAACGGCGGCCGGGTCGAGCAGGCCGGGACGCCGGAAGAGGTGTACCGGACGCCGGCCACGCGCTTCGTCGCCGAGTTCCTCGGGGCCGCGAACGTGCTGGAGGGCAAGGCCGGAGACGGCAAGCTGACCGTCGGCGAGAACAGCTTCCCTTGGCAGGGCGAGGTTTCCGGCGACGTGACCATCGCCGTGCGGCCCGAGCGCGTGCGCCTCGGCGGCGAGGATTGGCCGAAGGCGAAGGTCGTGTTGCGGTCGTTCCTCGGCGACACCTGGCAGGTCGAGCTGGTCCTGCCCGGCGGTATCCGGCTGACGGCCCGCGCGGACGAGGCCCCGGCCGAGGGCAGTGAAGTTCCGGTGAGCTGGGAGCCAGGCGATGTCATCGTCCTCGGCTGAGAAGCCGCGCCGGCGCGGGCTGACCTTCGTCCTGCCGGCGCTGGCGTTCCTGATCTTCCTGCTGATCGTGCCCATGGTCCGGATGCTGATCATGAGCTTCCACCCGGTCGACCAGTACGGCGCCGCGCTGCCCGGGTTCACCGGGGCGCAGTACGGCCGCGTGTTCGGCGAGTCGTTCTTCCTCGAAGCGTTGCTGCACAGCCTGGTCGTCGCGCTGGTGGTGACGGCGCTGTGCCTCGTGCTCGGCTACGCGGCGGCGTACGTGCTCGCCCACCGCAGGCCCGGCGTCGTGCGGACTTTGTTGCTGCTCATCGTGATCTCGCCGCTGCTGACGAGCGTGGTCGTGCGCACCTACGGCTGGTCGGTGCTGCTGTCCGGCAACGGGCTCGTGAACCGCGTGCTCGTCGGCCTCGGCCTGAGCGACCAGCCGGTGAACCTGCTCGGCAGCACCGGCGCGGTGATCGTCTCGGTGACGCACGTGCTGCTGCCGTTCGCGATCGTCCCGCTCACCACGGCGCTGCGGAACATCGAGCCGAACCTCTCGCGCGCGTCGCTGAGCCTGGGCGCGGGCCCGGCGCGCACGTTCTGGCGCGTGACCGTTCCGCTGAGCCTGCCAGGCGTCGCGGCCGGTGTGCTGATCGTCTTCTCGCTGGCGATGGGCATCTACATCACCCCGATGCTGATCGGCGGCACCAACCAGCCGCTGGCCGGAATCCGGGTCTACGACCAGGTTTCGAGCGTGTTCGACTACCCGATGGCCGCGGCGCTGTCGTTCGTGCTGCTCCTGCTCACGGGGGTCTGCACGGCGCTCTTCGGCGGCGGGTTCCGGCTGTGGACGCGGAGGCTCAATGGCTAAGCTGCTGACCGTCGCGGGCCGGGTGTTCGCGGGTCTGGTCTTCCTGTTCCTGCTGGCGCCGCTCGTGGTGCTGGTGGTGGCGTCGTTCAACTCGGCGGACTCGGTGGCGTTCCCGCCGTCCGGGTTCTCGCTGCGCTGGTACTCCGCGGTGCTGTCCTCACCGGACTGGCTGGTGTCGTTCCAGCTTTCCGGGTTGCTGGTGGTGTTCGTCGTGCTCACCACGGTGGTGCTCGGCACCACGGCGGCGTACGGCATCGCGCGCGGGACGTTTCCCGGAAAGGGCGCGCTGGCCGGGTTAGCGCTGGGCCCGCTGCTCATCCCGGAGATCATCATCGCCCTCGGGCTCCTGTACTACCTGCAGGGTCTGCAGCTGACGAACACGATCACCGGGCTGTGGCTGGCGCATTCGCTGATCGCGCTCCCCTACGTCGTGCGCGCGGTGCTGGTGAGCGCGTCCGGCCTGGACGTGACGCTGGAACGGGCGGCCGCGAGCCTCGGCGCGAGCAACCGCCGCGTGTTCTGGACGGTCACGCTTCCCTTGCTGCGCCCCGGAATTATCGCCGGAGCCGTCTTCGCCGCCGTCACCTCGCTCGGCGAAGTGGCCATCACCGCGCTCGTCGCCGGGGCGAACACCACCACCGTGCCGCTGCGCATCTTCTCGGCCGTCCAGTTCCAGCTGGACCCGTCGGTCGCCGCGGTGTCCACCCTGCTGCTGGCCGCCAGCGTCATCGTGATGCTGGTACTGGAGCGATTCGTGCGCCTGTCGGAGCTGCTGTGACCATTCGAGCCGGAATCGACGTCGGCGGCACGTTCACCGACTTCGTCCTCGCCGGCGCGGGCGAGGAAGTGCTGCACCACAAGGAACCGAGCACGCCCGCGGACCCGACCGAGGCCGTCGCGCGCGGCCTGGCCGCGATCGCGGAGCTGGCCGGGATCGCGCCCGGCGAGTTCGGCGCGATCACCCACGGCACGACGATCGGGCTGAACACGATCATCCAGCGGCGCGGCGCGCGGCTCGCGCTCGTGGTGACCGAGGGATACCGCGACATCCTGGAGATCGGGCGCAGCCGTCTGCCCTCGTCGTTCGACCTGCACGCGGCGAAGGAAGAGCCGCTCGTGCCGCGCGAAGTGGTCGTCGAACTGCCCGCGCGCCTGAACCCGGACGGCACCCCGGCCCGCACCCCGACCGACGAGGACCTGGCCCGCGCCGCCGCTTCGATCGACGCGGACGCCGTCGCGGTCGTCGTGCTCCACGCCCACACCAACCCGGAGTTCGAGGCGGACATCGCGGCCCGGCTGGCGAACCTGTTGCCGGGCACCGAAGTCGCGGCCTCGGCCACGGTGTGGCCGGAGGTGCGGGAGTACGAACGGGCACTGGTGGCCTGTCTCAACGCCTACATCCAGCCGCTGATGCACGCCTACTTCGAGCGGCTGGAAGAGCGGCTCGCCGCGCTGGGAGTAACGGCGCCGGTCACCATCGCGGGCTCGAACGGCGGCGCGCTCAGCCTTTCCGCGGCGGTCGGCCGTCCTATCGAGACAGTCCTCTCCGGACCGGCCTCCGGCGTGACGGCCGCGACGAAACTCGCCGGAGAGGCGGGGATCGGGCGGCTGGTCACGTTCGACATGGGCGGCACGAGCAGCGACATCGCGGTCGCGCTGGACGGGGCGCCGGAGATCGCCACCCGCACCACGGTCGGCGGGCTGCCCCTGGTGCTGCCGGTGGTCGCGGTCAACGCGATCGGCGCGGGCGGCGGATCCGTGGTGCGCGTGGACGAACAGGGCGTGCTCAAGGTCGGCCCGGAAAGCACGGGCGCGGTGCCCGGCCCGGTCGCCTACGGGCGCGGCGGCACCCGGCCCGCCGTCACCGACTGCTACCTGCGCACCGGGCTGATCGACCCTGGCTCGTTCCTCGGTGGCCGGATGACGCTCGACGCCGGCGCGGCGGACAGGGCGCTCGCGGAGGTCGGCGAGCGGATCGGGCTGGACAGCATCCGTGCCGCGGCCGCGGCCCTGCGTGTCGCGACCGCGGGAATGGCCGTGGAACTGCAGAAGATCCTGGTGCAGCGCGGACTGGACCCCGCCGAGTTCACGCTGGTGCCCGTCGGCGGCGCGGGCCCCACGCACGCGGCGGCCCTCGCCGAGGAGGCGGGCATCAGTGAGATCGTGGTGCCGCCCGCGGCGGCCACGTTCTGCGCGCTCGGCGCCGCGGCCGCGGACCTGCGCCGTGACTTCGCGCGCAGCCTGCGCCGTCCGCTCGACGCGGCGGGAATCGCGCGGCTGCGGGACATCCTCGCCGAACTGGAGCAGCAGGCGCGGGTGTGGCTGGGCGAGCAGGGTGTGGCGACCGGGCAACCGCGGTTCGACGTATCCGCGGATCTCAGCTACCTCGGGCAGGCGTTCGAGCTGCGCGTACCCCTGACCGACCTGACCGAAGAAGCCGTGGCCGAAGCGTTGCACGCGGAACACGAGCGGCTGTACGGCTTCCGGGACACCACCGCGCCGATCCGGCTCGGGACGGCGCGGCTCACCGTGGTCGGGCCCGTCCCGCCGTTGCCGTCGAGGACCGTGCCGGCCGGGGGCGGCGAGCCGGAGCCGGGCGGCACCCGGCCGGTGTTCCTCGGTGAGGACTGGACAGAGGCCCGCGTCTACCAGCGGGCGGCCTTGCGGGCCGGAGACCGGTTCTCCGGGCCCGCCGTCGTGGAGCAGGAGGACACCACCGTGGTCGTGCCCGGGGGCTGGTCGGTGACCGTGGACGAGTTCGGCAACCTGCGGGTGCGGCGATGAAGCTCGACCCGGTCACCCTGGAGATCATCGGCAACAAGTTCTCCGCGCTGGCGGAGGAGATGTGCCTGACGCTGCAGCGCACCAGCAGATCCTTGTACGTCAAGGAAACCGCGGACTTCTGCTGCGCGCTCGCCGGCCCCGAAGGCGGGTTCGTCGCGTATCCGCGCGGGATCGGCGTGTCCGGGTTCGTGGGGCTCGACGTGGCCACGACGGCGGAGGCGGCGGGTCCGCTGGAGCCGGGCGACGTGGTGATCACGAACGACCCGTTCACCTCGGGCGGGCTCGCCACGCACCTGACCGACCTGCAGCTCATCGCGCCGTACTTCGCCGACGGGGAGCTGATCGGCTACGGCTGGGCGTTCATCCACTGCTCCGACATCGGCGGCCGGGTGCCCAGCAGCCTCTCCCCCACCAACGACGAGATCTTCCAGGAGGGGCTGCAGATCCCGCCGGTGAAACTGGTCCGCGCGGGCGAGCCGAACACCGACGTCGAGCGGATGATGGCGGCCAACAGCCGGATGCCCGACGCCAACCGCGGCGATCTGCAGGCCATGATCGCCGCGCTGCGCACCGGCCGCACCCGGCTGGCGGCGATCGTCGAGCGGCACGGCGTCGCGGATGTGCTGGCGGCGCAGCAGGATGTCGTCGACTACACCGCCGCGAAGGCGCGGGCCGCGCTGTCCACTTTGGACGACGGCACGTTCCGGTTCGTGGACTACCTCGACGACGACGCGGTCTCCCCCGTGCCGGTGCGCATCTCGGTCACCGCGACGCTGGCCTCGGGCTCGCTGCACCTCGACTTCACCGGCACCGATCCGCAGGTGGCCGCGGCGTTCAACATCGCGAGCCTTGGCCGCCCGCACGCCTGGATCACCACCCGGGTGCTGGCGCTGATCTGCACGCTGGACCCGGCGATCGCGCTGAACGCCGGGCTGGTGCGGCCGATCACCGTGACCGCGCCCGAAGGCAGCGTGGTCAACGCCGTGCGCCCGGCCGCGGTCGGTGTCCGGCACGCGACGGCTTCCCGGGTCAACGACGCGCTGGGCGGCGCGCTGGGCCTGGCGGCGCCGGATGTGCTTCCGGCCGCGTCGAGCGGGCTCGTGGTGCCGGTGGTGCTGGCGGAGCAGGACAACGTGCAGGTGCTGGAGCCGATGGTCGGCGGCACCGGGGCGCGCGCGGGCGCGGACGGCGTGGACGGGCGCGACAGCGGGATTTCCAACCTGGCCAACAATCCCGTCGAAACGGTGGAAACCGAGATCGGCGCGGAGATCCTGCGTTACGGACTGGTGCCGGACTCGGGCGGGGCCGGGCGCTGGCGCGGCGGGTGCGGGCTCGAACTGTCGTTCCGCGTGCGCGAGGACGGTGCACGGCTACTCGCGCGCGGGCTGGAACGGCAATGCTTCCGGCCGTGGGGCGTTCAGGGCGGTGGGCCGGGCACTCCGGCGGTGCTGTCGGTGAACGGTTCGCCGGTGGGGAAAGTGGATGTGCTGCCGCTGAACCGGGGCGACGTGGTGACGCTGCGGACCTCCGGCGCCGGCGGCTACGGCGACCCGTTCCGGCGTGACCCCGAGGCGGTGCTGCGGGATGTGCGCCGTGGCCTCGTTTCCGTGGAGGCGGCGGAGCGGGAGTACGGGGTTGTGCTGTCCGGCAACGAGATCGACTCAGCGGCGACGGCGCGGGCCCGCTCCCGCGCGGAGCGCGAAGGGTTCGGTTTCGGCCCGGAGCGGCAGGCGTGGGAGTCGGTCTTCGACGTCGAGACCGGTGACGAGTTCGTGCGGTACCTGTTCACTTTGCCCCTGCACCAACGTTATCGCCGCCGGGCGGAGATCGTGGCGTCGGTGCTGGCGGAGCTGCCCGACGGGTTCCCCCGCTCGACACCGACCGACGAACAACGCGAACGAGCCTCGGCCGTACTGCGTTCGGCTATCCGTTGAGGATGCGACGGCCGAGCGCTGTTACCACCGCGTCCTCCTGCGGAGCGTGGACGCGGGCGCAGAGTACGTCCCGGTAGTGCCGCTGGAGCGGGTTGTGGCGCGTGAGCCCGGGATTCCCGGCCAGCGTCATCGCCTGCTCGACGGCGCCGATCAGTGACCGCGTTGCCTGCGTCTTCGCGACGCCGATGCGTTGTGGCGCCTCGGGATCGCCGTCGTCGATGCGCCGGGCGAGGCCGAACAGGACCTCTTCGGCGCCCTGGATCGCTGCCGCGATCTCGCCGACGCCGGTCTCGAAACGCGGGAGCGTAGCGAGGGGTTTGCCCAGCCCGCTGGGCACGCGTTCGCGGAGGAACCGCACGAGCCAGTCGAGCGCGTTGCGGGCGACGCCGAGGTACAGCGCTGGGAGCGTGACCTGCCACGGCTGCGCCGAACGCGGCGGGACTTTGTCCGGTGTGGACAGATCGAGCGCGGGTTCGGCGGGCACGTCGGTGAAAACGACGTCGTGGCTCGCGCTGGCGCGCAGGCCGAGGTGATCCCAGGTCTCGTCGATCGCGATGCCGGGCGCGTCGCCGCGCACGAGGAAGTTGCCGACGCGCGGCTCGGGCTCGTCGGTGCGGGCCCACACCACCATCCAGCGCAGCGCGACCGAACCCGTCGAGTAGATCTTGCGGCCGGTGAGCCGCCAGCCGTCCTTCGTGCGGCGCGCCACGGTTTCCGGCAGGCCGCCCCGGCTCGGCGAACCTAGCGCGGGCTCGACCTGCAGCGCATTGATCAGCACCGGGCGTTCGGCCGATTCGGCGAGCGCCGCGCGGTAGATCTCGTCCGGCCAGGTGCCGTTCTTCCCTTGCCCCGCATGGGCGAACAGCGTCATCGCGGTGACGAGCGCCACAGCCGGATCACCGCGGCCGAGCTCGGCGAGGAGCTTCGCGGTGTCGAGGATTCCCGCGCCCTGGCCGCCGTAGCGGGGGTGCACGGTGGTGGTGAGCAGGCCCGCCGAATGCACGAGATCGACGCCCTCGAACGGGAAGCTGCCGTCCCTGTCGTGCTCGCCCGCGCGGGCCGCGAGCCCGGTGACGATCCGTTGCAGTGCAGGGGCGGCGACGCGGGTCACGGGGTTCCTCCGGGGGTAGCTGGACGTCGTCCAGGTTACCCGCGGAGGTCCAGTGTGGACTGTGATCCCGATGGCCGGAACGGGGCCGTCCGCGCCCGCGGACAGGCGCCCACGGGCGAGCTACCCATTCACCGCCACGAGAGACGAACACGCCCCGCGAGAGGCCAAATCACCACCACGAGCGGCCAACACGCCCGCACGAGCGGCCAACACACCACCGCGAAAGGCCAACACGCCCGCGCGAGCCGCCAACACAGCACCGCCAGAAGCCAACACGCCCGCGCCGCGGCGACCGGCCCGCGACCGCGAACGTCCCGGCCACGAGCCGCCTCAGTCGGCGGTGAGCCTGGCCCGGATGTCCGGTTTGAGCACCTTCCCGATCTTCGACCTCGGCAGATCGGGCCAGATCTCCACCTGTTTCGGCGTTTTCACGCTGCCCAGCCGGTCCTTCACGAACGCGGCCAGCTCCTCGGCCGTCGCCTCGCGGTCGGGGCGGAGCTGGACCACCGCCGTCACCCGCTCGCCCCATTTCTCGTCGGGCAGCCCGAGCACGGCGCTGTCCTGCACGGCGGGATGCGCGGCCAGCGCCTTCTCCACCTCGGCCGAGTAGACGTTGAACCCGCCGGTGATGATCATGTCCTTGGCGCGGTCGACGATGTACAGGAAGTTCTCCTCGTCGAGGTACCCGATGTCCCCGGTGTGGTGCCAGCCGTACGCGCTCGCCGCCGCGGTGGCCTCCGGGTTCTCGTGGTAACCGTCCATCACCAGCGGGCCGCGCACCACGATCTCGCCGCGCTCGCCCCGCTTCAGCAGGTTGCCGGCGCCGTCCATCACCGCGACCTGCGTCAGCGGCGTCGGGCGTCCGGCCGAGGAAAGCCGTTCCGTGGCAACACTTCCGTCCATCCGGAAGTGGTCGGCCGGGGCCAGTGTCGAGATCATGTTCGGGGCCTCGGTCTGGCCGAACAGCTGCCCGAGCACCGGCCCGATCCGCTTCAGCGCCTCCTCCAGCCGCGTCGGCGACATCGGCGCGGCGCCGTACCACAGGCAGCGCAACGATCCCAGCTCCGCCGCGTCGAGCTCCGGCCGGTCGAGCAGGCCGTAGATGACCGTCGGCGGCAGGAACGCGTGCGTGATCCGGTGCTGTTCCACGAGACGGAGGAACTCGCCGAGATCGGGGTTGGGCATGATGACGATCTCGCCGCCGAGCGTCAGGACCGGGAAGGTCAGCACCCCGGCGGAATGCGTGAGCGGCGCCAGCGCGAGATACCGCGGCCGGTCGCCGAAGGGGTAGCTCATCAGGGTCAGCGCGGTCGCCGTGGCCATGTTCCGCCCGGTCAGCCGGACTCCCTTCGGTTTTCCCGTCGTACCACCGGTTCCGGCGAGCATGCACAGCTCGTCGCTCGCGCCCCGGATCTCCTCCGGCTCGCCGGCGCCGGCGGTCCACTCGGCGAACGCGCGGGCCTCCTCGGCCTCGCCGTCCAGGCACACCAGCGTCTTCAGCTCCGGCAGCCGGTGCCGGATCTTCGCCACGAGCGGCGCGAACTTCCGCTGGAAGAGCAGCGCCCGGCAGCCGAAAAGGTCCAGCAGCTGCCGGTTCTCCTCGGCCTCGTTACGCGGGTTCACCGGGCACCACACCGCGCCTGCGCGGGAAATGCCGAAGACGCACGTCAGCGCGATCGGGTCGTTGCCGGAGAGGATGGCGACGCGGTCGCCGCGCCGGATCCCGGACGCCTGCAGCGCGCCGGCGACCTGCCGCGACTGCCGCACCACCTCGTCGTAGGTGAGCGTTTCCTCGTTCATGGTCAGGCAAGGCGCCTCGCCACCGAGTGACGCGCCCTTGTCCAGGTAGTCGGCCAGCCGCACTGCTCACCTCACGGGGAAGCCGTGCCGGCCGCCCCCTGCGGCGGCCGGCACGGTGGTCTTTACTGGTGGACTTCGAGGATCGGTTCGAGCACGAGGCCGAACGCGCGCAGCGTGCCGAACAGCTCGCGGTACCCGAACGCCTGGCAGCTGGACGCGAAACCCGTGCGGCGCGGCGGTTCCTGCAGCAGGTGCGCGGCGGCGTGCGCGTTCAGCAGCGCGGTCTGCTTGTAGTTGCAGTTGCCGTGGATCACGCAGTGCGCGCGCCCCAGCGGGCCCGAGGCGTGCACCGAGTCGAGCGAGGTGTTGATGCGCGGGTTCTCGCGCGGCGGCATCTCGCTGCGCACCGCCGCCGACTGCTCGTCGATGATCCGGTACTTCTCCTCCAGCGACTTCCCCTCCATCTGCTGCAGGGCACCCGCGACGATCTGCGGCACGCCCTGCATCAGCGGCCGGTTGAACACCCCGCCCAGCGCACGCACGTTCGCCACGCGCGGATCCTTCTTGAACCACAAGGGATGCGAGGTGCCGCCCCACGGCAGCGCGAGGCCGAGCTCGTGCTGGCCGGGCACGACCACGTCGTACAGCCCGGCGTCGGGCGGCCATTCGACGTACTCGTTCTGCTCCAGGTAGTACGCCTTGGAGAACGCCGCGTTGGTGAGGATGGTGTTCGTCGAGGCGACGGTCGGGTGCCCCTTCCAGAACACCTGGATGTCGAGGGTGTCCAGGCCCGGCGTCTCGAGGCAGAGGTTCGCCGCGATCTCGCCGATGGTGTACATCTGCGCCAGCCCCGGCGTGAGCACCAGGCCCCGCGTGGCGAACTCGGCGCCGTAGCGCTCGTCGGCGTCGATCATCCAGTTCTGTTCGCCGTTGGTGTCGGTGTAGTGCGCGCCGATCTCCAGGCAGGCCTGGACGACCTCGTGCCCCCACCGCGCGAACGGGCCGACGGTGTTCAGCACGACCTTGGCGCCGCGGAACGCTTCGGTGAGCGCGGCCGCGCTGTGCTCGACCTCGGCGATCTCGTGGTCCACGGTGTCGATGCCGGGCACCGCGGCGACGGCTTCGCTCACCCGCTTGAGATCGCGACCCGCCGCCAGGAACGGGATGTTGTACTCGCGCAGGTACTCGCAGATGAGCCTGCCGGTGTAGCCGGAGGCGCCGTAGACGACGACGGGCTTGTCAGTTGCCACGAAGACTTTCCTTTCGTCCCTGGGGAAATCCGGTCACATGCCCATGCCGCCGTCGACCGGGAGGCCGGCGCCGGTGATGAACTTGGCCGCGTCGGAGGCGAGGAACACGACCGCGTCGGCCATGTCGTCGACCTGCCCGAGCCTGCCGCCCGGGGTCAGCGACACGACGGCCGCCGCGGCCTCCTCGGCGGAGGGGAACAGGCCGAGTTCGGCGCAGTCCACGGCGAGCTGGTTGCCCATCGTGGTGGGGGTCAGCCCCGGGTAGATGCAGTTGACGCGGACGCCGTAGCCGAGCCTGCCGGACTCGGCGGCCGCGACCCTGGTCAGCCGGTCGATGCCGGACTTCGTGGCCGAATAGCCCGCGATACCGGGGAAAGCGATGGTCGCGGCGACCGAGGAGATGTTGACGACCGCGCCGCCCTGGCCCGCCGGGCCGCCGGGCCGCATGGCGCGGAAGGCGTGCTTGATGCCGAGCGCGGTGCCGACGACGTTGACGTCGAGCATCTTGCGCAGCCCGGCCGGGTCGAGGTCGGCGAGCAGGCTGGTGATCTCCACGCCCGCGTTGTTGACCACGAGGTCGAGCCCGCCGAGGGAGTTGACCACGTTGGTCACGGCGTCCGCCCAGCTCGCGTCCTGGGTGACGTCGAGCTGGACGAACTCCGCGACGGCGCCGGAGTCCCGCAGGGTCTGGGCGGTCTCCTTGCCGACGTCCTCGAGGACATCGGCGATCGCGACGGCGGCGCCCGCCTGGGCGAGCGCTTCGGCCATCCCGGCGCCGAGCCCGCGCGCACCCCCGGTGACCAGCGCTTTCCGGCCGGTCAAGTCATAACTCGTCATCCTGGCATCTCCTCCTTGAGAGCACCGGCCCCGCCTGCTCCGGCCCGGGTGTGCGTCGTGGGTCACAGTAACATTCTTTGGACAGTCGTCAAGATTTTTTTGGACGCTTGTCAAGGCTCAGGGATCCGGACACGCGTTAGACTTCTGCGGGACCCGCGACCGCGGGCCGGAGCGAACCGACGAGGACAGGCAGTGACCGAGGTCGCCGAGACGAAACGGGATCGGATAGCCCGCCGCCAGGTCGACAAGTTCGACGCGCGGCGGACCGAGCTCGCCGTGGCCACGCTGCACACGCTGGCCGAACTCGGCTACGCGCGGACGAGCCTGCGGGAGATCGCGCAGAACTCCGAGTTCTCCCACGGGGTCCTGCACTATTACTTCGCGGACAAACGGGATCTGGTCACCGAAGCCGTGCGCCAGTACGAAGCGGTCTGCGTGACCCGCTACGACGAAGTGGTCGCGCACGCGGAGACCGCGAACCAGCTGCGCGACGACTTCACGGCGATGTTCTTCGCGACGCTCGCGGAAGACGCGCCACTGCACCGGCTTTGGTACGACCTGAAGAACCAGAGCCTGTTCGACGAGGCGTTCCGCAAGGACGTGCTGGACATAGACGACCGCCGCGAGGCGATGATCTGGCGGGTGATCAGCCGGTACGCGGAGCTGCGCGGCAGCGAGTGCACCGCCTCCCCGGCCACCGCGTACGCCATGCTCGACGGGATTTTCCAGCGGGCCCTGCTGAACTCGCTGTCGGAAATCGGGGAAGCGGTCGACGCATACCGCGAGGAGCTTCCCCGCGTGCTCGACCTGCTGGTGGCTTAGCCGCGTCCGACTGGGGGTCTTGGTGCTGGCCGAGGATTACGGGTATCAGCTGTCGCCGCAGCCTGCCCAGGCGATGACCCCGAAGATCCGGGAAGAAGTCCAAAAGGCGATCGCGGACACGGCCGTGAAGGGAGCGAATAGCAGCAAGGCGGCCAGGGGCATGGTCTTCACCCTTGTCGCCGTGCTTTCAGTCTCTCTGGCTATTACCACGCAATTCTTCTGGCTTCTTCTGATCGGCTTCCTGGTGGCGTGGGTGCTGTCGGATTCGGCGGGCAAATCGTCCGCGAAAACCGCCAAGGCCGCCGAGGAAAGGGTGCGGGAACTGACCACGCCGGTACTCGACGGCCGTTGGCAGGCATGGCCGTGCCGGATGGAAGCCGTCGCGAACACGCCGCAACGCCGCGTACTCCTGCTTGATCCTTCAGGCGAGGCCGCCGTGACCTTCCTGTCGGACGTCCCCGGCGAAGCCTGGCTGGGTCTGACCGACGGCCGCGGGCTCGTCTGGTTCGTGGGCGATCTGCGGTTCGGGGGCATGATGGCGCTGCCGGGCGGAGATCCGCTCTGGTGGACAGGCCCGCCCGTGCCCGATCCGGCGCCCGCGCCCGCGCCCTCGCCCTCCGGCGGCCGGAAGGCCCTCGAAGAAGAACTGGCGCGCCAGGCGGTGAAGTTCGCCTTCGACGCGTGGCTCCGGTAGGGCCTAGTGTCTTGTGATCTTGTGGTCTTGACGCGCAGGTGTGTTTGCCTGCCAGGGAGCCGAGTTGGCCCGGGGCGTCGCCGAGTTGGCCCGGGGCGTCGCCGGGTTGGCCGACCGCTGTCGCCGTGGGCAAACTCGGCGACCGGACCGGCAAACTCGGTGACGCGGCGGGCAAACTCACCGACCGCACGGGCAAACACGACAACGTAAACCGGACAGCATCACGAGACACTAACCGGCCCAGTCGGCGCGGGTGTGTTCGAGGTGCGCCCGCAGCAGGCGCTCCAAAATGGACAGATCGCGGCTCTCGATGGCGGCGAGGAGTTCGCGGTGCTCGGCCGCCGCGCCGGGGAGCCGGCCGGTTTCGGCGAGTTTTTCCAAGCCGTACAGGCGAGTCTGGTCCCTCAACGCGGCGATGCCGTCCACCAGGCGGCGGTTGCCCGCGAGCGCCAGCAGGTCCAGGTGGAAGCGGCGGTCGGCTTCGAGGAAGCGGGCGACGTCGCCGTCCGCGGCGGCGGCCTCGATCTCCCCGGCAAGCGCGCCGAGGCGTGCCAAGTCGGCGGGCCCCGCCTTCGCGGCCGCCGAGAGGGTGGCCGGGATTTCCAGCAGCTGCCGCATTTCGTAGACCTCGTCCAGGTCCCGCTCGCTCATCTCGACCACCCGGAACCCGCGGTTGCGGACCGGCTGCATGAGCCCCCGGTGCACCAGCGCCAGCATCGCCTCGCGCACCGGGCTGCTCGACACCCCGAGCCGCGCCGCCAGCGCCGACGCGGAGTAGATGTCGCCGGGGCGGATCTCCCCCGAGACCATCGCCTGCTGCACGACCTCCAGCACCTGGTCCCGCAGGTTCGTGTGCCGCACGCGGATCTCGGTCACCGCCCACCGCCTCCTTGACAATCCGGCCCGTCACCGCGCAGCGTACCCTCAGGAGTAGACGGTAACCGACTACTGGAGGGTAACTTATGGCGGAGGTCCGCGGGTACTGCACGCTGTGCCGGTCCCGCTGCGGCGCCGTCTACACCATCGAGGGCGGCGCGATGCGCGGCGTGCGGCCCGATCCCGATCATCCGACCGGCGCCGCGATGTGCCCGAAAGGCCGCGCCGCGCCCGAGCTGGTCCACTCCCCCGCGCGCCTGACCAGGCCATTGCGGCGCACGACGCCCCGCACCGACCCCGACCCGCGCTGGCGCGAGATCAGCTGGGACGAGGCCATGTCCGAAATCGCCGAGCGGCTCGGCAAGATCCGCGCGGAGAGCGGCGCCGAGGCGGTCGCCTTCTCGGTGACCTCCCCCAGCGGCACCCCGATGTCGGACTCGATCGACTGGGTGGAGCGGTTCATCCGCCTCTACGGCAGCCCGAACACGGTGTACTCCACCGAGATCTGCAACTGGCACAAGGATTTCGCGCACGCCTTCACCTTCGGCTGCGGACTCCCGGTGCCGGACTACGCGGGCACCGACCTGGCGGTGTTGTGGGGGCACAACCCGGCGAAGTCGTGGCTCGCGCAGTCGGCCGCGCTCGCGGACGCCGGCCCGAAGCTCGTGGTGGTCGACCCGCGCCGCTCCACGAGCGCGATGCAGGCCGACCACTGGCTGCGCGTCCGCCCGGGCACGGATGCCGCGCTGGCGCTCGGCGTTGCCCATCAACTGCTCGAAAAACGGGGCCACGACGAGGATTTCGTGCGCTCGTGGACGAACGCGCCGTTGCTCGTTCGCCGCGACACCGGCCGGTTCCTGCGCGCCGACGAACTCGGCCCCGGGCTGTCCGGGTTCGTCGTGTGGGACGACGGCCCCCAGCCCTACGACACGGCGACGAATCCCGAGCGATTCGCCTTGCACGGTAAGCGAAAGGTGGTCACTCGCACCGGTCCCGTCGACTGTGTCCCGGCGTTCGAGCACTACGCGCGCGCCTGCGCGGAATGGCCATTGGACCGGACGGCCGCGGTCACCACTGTTGAGCCGGAGGCGATCGCGGCCTTCGCGGATGCGCTGGCAGCCGCGAAATCCGTGGCCTACGCGGCGTGGTCGGGCGTGGGCCAGCACGCGAACGCCACGCAGACCGAGCGCGCGATCGCCACGCTCTACGCGCTCACCGGCAGCTTCGACGCGCCCGGCGGCAACGTCGTGTTGCCCAAACAGCCGGTCAACGCGGTCACTTCGCCCGCGCAGCTCGCCCCGGAACAGCGGGCGAAGGCACTGGGCATCGACCGGTTCCCGCTCGGCCCACCGGCGCAGGGCTGGGCCAACGCCCGCGACTTCTGCCGGGCCGTGCTCGATGGCGAGCCGTACCGGGTGCGGGCGCTGGTGTCCTTCGGCGGGAATCTCCTGCTGTCCCAACCGGATCCGCGCCGCACCGCCGCCGCGTTGCGCGAGCTGGAGTTCGCCGTGCACCTCGACCTGTTCGAGAATCCGACCGCGCGGTTCGCCGATCTGCTGCTGCCGGTCAACACCCCGTGGGAGCACGAGGCGATCAAGGCGGGTTTCGAGATCACCCAGGCCGCGCAGGAACGCGTCCAGCTGCGGCCGCGAATGGTCGAGCCCGTGGGAGAGTCGCGTTCGGACACCGAGTTCGTGTTCGACCTCGCGACCCGGCTGGGCCTGGACTTCTTCGGCGGGCGCATCGAGGACGCATGGAACCATCAACTGGAGCCGCTCGGTGTTTCCGTCGAGCAGCTGCGCAACGGGCCCGTCCACCTGCCACTTCCCTTACAGCACAGGAAATACACCGCGACCGGGTTCGACACGCCGACACGGCGCGTCGAGCTGTATTCGGAACGGCTGGCCGAACACGGCTACTCCCCCGTGCCGGTGGCGGACGAGCCCGGCGTCGATCCGCGGTTCCCGCTGGTGCTCACGTGCGCCAAGAACGGGTACTTCTGCCACAGTCAGCATCACGGGATTTCCTCACTGCGCAAGCGTTTCCCGGAGCCCGTGGTGGAGCTGAGCGCGGAACTGGCGCACGAGCGTGGAATCGACGACGGGCAGTGGGTGCGCCTGACGACCCCGGCCGCGCGGGTGCGGATGCGCGCCAAGGTGGATCCGGCGCTGCACCGCGACGTCGTGGTCGCCGAGTACGGCTGGTGGCAGGCGGCGGAGGACCTGGCCCTGCCCGGTTCGGACCCGCTCGCCGACGACGGGGCGAACTACAACCTCCTGATCGGCGACGAAACCCGTGATCCCCTCAGCGGTTCCGTCGCGCTCCGATCGTCCACATGCGACATCAGCGCCGAGCCGACCTGGACCACACCAAGGGAGTTCGTCGTCGACTCCGCGGAGTTCGAGACCGCCGAGGTGCTTTCGGTGCGGCTACGGCCCGCCGACGGCGCCTCGGTGCCGGGCTTCCGGCCGGGGCAGCACGTCACGGTCGCGCTGCCCGACGATCCCCGTCTCACACGGAGCTATTCGCTCACCGGCACCGACCGCTCCGGGTACGGGATAGCCGTGCGCCGGGTGCCCGGCGGGCGGTTCTCGCCGCTGGTGCACGAGCGGTTCCGGCCGGGGGAACGGGTTCTGGTCACGCCGCCGTCCGGGGTGTTCGCGATCCCGGTCGAGCATGAGCGGCCGCTCGCGCTGCTGGCGGCGGGGATCGGGATCACGCCGTTCCTCGGGCATCTGCAGGCGCTCGACCCGGCGACGGAAACCGTGCTGTACTACGGAAACCGCCATGGCGGCTCGCATGCCTTCCGCGAACGCATCGCCACGCTCGCGGAGAGATTGCCGAGGTTGCGGGTGGTCGACCACTACAGCCGCCCCGATCCGGGCGACACGTTCGCCGTGCGCGGCCGGGTGTCCGCGGACAGCGTCGACGAGGACCTGATCCGCCGCCGCGCCCGGTTCTACCTGTGCGGCCCGGCGGCGATGCTCGACGAGGTGATCCCCGGGCTCGTGGCGCGGGGCGTGCCGCGCTTCGACATCTTCGCCGAACGGTTCCAGGCCGCGCCCACCACGGTGACCGTCGCCGAGGACGCCACGGCCGTGGTCCGGTTCGCGCGTTCGGGCCGGGAAGTGCGGTGGCGCAAGGCGAACGGCACACTTCTGCAGCTCGCCGAACAGGCCGGCGTGTCCTTGCCCAGCGGGTGCCGGCTCGGCCAATGCGAAAGTTGCGCGACCGCGGTGCTGTCCGGCCGGGTCGCGCACCTCGTCGCCCCGGCCGGCGACCTGCCCGAAGACCAGTGCCTGACCTGTCAGTCCGTGCCGGCGTCCGACGTCGTGCTCGATGCGTGAAGGGAATTCCGTGCTCGCCATTTCCGCCGAGGAGACCGCCCGCGCCCTGGAGTTCGGCGCACTCATCCCGGCCCTGCGCGAAAGCCTCGCGCTCGGGGCGACCGCGCCGCCGCGGCACCACCACCGGCTCGGCGACGACGCGACGTTGCTGATCATGCCGTCGTGGCGGGGCGGGCTGCTCGGGGTGAAACTGGTGGATGTCTTTCCCCGCAACCGTTCCCTCGGCCGGCCGGCGCTGTCTTCGGCCTACGTCCTGGCGAGCGCCGAGACCGGTGAGCACCTCGCGGTCATCGACGGCAACGAGCTGACACGGCGGCGCACCGTCGCCACGTCCGCGCTCGCGTCGTCTTATCTGGCGCGGCCGGACAGCAAAGTGCTGCTGGTGGTCGGCACGGGGCACATCGGCAGCCTGGCCGCGCAGGCGCACGCCGCGGTGCTCGGGATCGAAACTGTGTTGGTGTACAACCGATCCCGGCCAGGCGCGGACGCGCTGGCCGCGCAGCTGCGGGAGTCCGGAATGGACGCTCGCGTGGCCCCCGATCTGGACGCCGCCGTGGCCTCCGCCGACGTGATCACGTGTGCGACGCTCGCGAGCGAGCCGATCATCCGCGGCGCGCTGCTCCGGCCCGGCACGCATCTGGACCTCGTCGGCAGCTTCAACCGCGACCTCCGCGAATCCGACGACGACTGCCTCCGCCGCGGGCGCCTGTACGTGGACGCCGAAGTGGCCCTCGACGAGTCCGGCGACCTCACCCGCCCCCTCGCCGACGGCACCATCACGCGCGAGGACGTGGTGGGCACCCTCCCGCAACTCTGCCGCGGCGAAGTCCCCGGTCGTTGCGGCGCCGAGGAGATCACCGTCTTCAAGGCCGTGGGCACTTCCGTGGCCGACCTCGCAGCCGCGGGCCTGGTCTACACCCAGGCGTCGGGCGCGCGGGAACTGCGCGGCAACCTCTAGACGTCCTGCAGCTGCGGGAAGACGACCCCCGTGAGTTCCTCCGACACCTCCCACAAACGCCGCGCCACCGCGGTGTCCTGGGCCTTCGCCGAGCGGCCGACCAGTTTCGGGGCGCCGCGGCCTTCCAGGAAGCCACCCGGACCGGCATAGCTGTCGCCCGGGATGCCGGCTACAGCGGCGTACAGGGTGGGCAACGCACCGCCGTCGTCGTTCTGGCCGAACAGGCGGACGAAGGCCCGCTCGAACGGCTCGACGGCACGGCGGATTCCGGTGGGGCGGAACAGGTTCGTGGCCGCCAGGCCGGGGTGCGCGGCCATCGCGAGCACCGGGGACCCGGCCCGCGCGAGGCGCCGCTGCAGCTCCGAGGTGAACAGCAGGTTGGCGAGTTTGGACTGGCCATACGCGGCCATCGCCCGGTACCGGCGGCGCTCCCAGTTGAGATCGCCGAACCCGATCGTGCCCGCCCGGTGGCCCATCGACGAGACCGAGACCACCCGCTCGCGGATCCGCGGCAGCAGCAGGTTCGTGAGCGCGAAATGCCCGAGGTGGTTGGTCCCGAACTGCAGCTCGAACCCGTCCGCGGTGCGGCTGAAGGGCGGGATCATCACGCCGGCGTTGTTGATCAGCACGTCGACCGGCTCGGTGAAGTCGCTCGCGAAGGCGCGCACCGAGGACAGGTCGGCAAGGTCCAGTCGCCGCACTTCGACGTCGCCGGTCATCGTCGCGGCGGCGTCCTTGCCTTTGGTGACATCGCGGACGGCGAGCACCACACGCGCGCCCTTGGCGGCAAGGGCGCGGGCGGCGGCGCGGCCGATTCCGCTGTTCGCGCCGGTCACGAGGACCGTGCGGCCGCTCTGGTCAGGGATGTCCGAAGCCGTGAATGTTGTCATGAGCTACATAGTAGCCGCTGACAACAATGTTGTCGCTAGAAACATTCGCGTATCATCGGGAGGTGCCCGATGCGATCGACGACCGGCCCTACCACCACGGCAACCTCCGCACCGCCCTCCTCGACGCGGCCGAACGCGGCCTGCGCGAGCACGGCGCGGACAAGTTGTCGTTGCGCGATCTGGCCCGGGAAATCGGTGTCAGCCACGCCGCGCCGCGCCGCCACTTCCCGGATCGCCAGGCTCTGCTGGACGCGCTCGCCGAGGCTGGGTTCGCCCGGCTGGATCGCACGCTTCGCACGGCGCTGGCCGACGCCGACGACGACTTCCCCGCGCGCGTGCGGGCGGGTATGACCGCGTACACGCGCTTCGCCACCGAGAACCCCGCGCTGCTCGAACTGATGTACACCAGCAAGCACCGCCCGGACGCGACGCGCATCGTCAAGGCGGCCGAAGCGCCGTTCGGGCTGATGATCGGGCTGATCCAGCAGGGACAGGAGCAGGGCGAGCTGGCGACCGGCGACCCCGACCGGATCGGCATCGTCCTGTTCGCGATGCTGCAGGGCATCGCCTCGATCATCAACGGCAACCTCGTCCCGGCGGAGCTGCTCGACGGGCTCGTGGACCTCGCCGTCGACCAGTTCCTGCGCGCCAACCGCCCCGGCTGAGGGACCTCAGTCCCGCTCCACCTCGAGGATCCGCGCGTCCCGCCGCGCCACATCGACCTCGATGCGCCCCTGCGCGCTGTCGGCCAGCTCGACCTCCCACGACGGCACGCCGCCCGTCGTGTCCGGCTCGACGCCCAGCACGTACCCGCCGTACTTCCCGGACGCGACCGCCCCGGCCGCGTCCTGCCCGACCGGCGCCGCGCTCGCGGGCGGTGCCGCGGGTCGCGGGTCGTCGGTACCGCAGGCGGCCACCGCGACGGCGACGACACCGACGGACAGGATCGTGAGCGTCCGCGAAAGCAAAACCAGGCTCCTTCCCGAGGCGACCACCCCACCGTGCCTCCGCGCGCGGGGCCGCCGCATCAGGGATCACCCTGGGAAAACCCTTACGGCACAGCCAGAACCGCCCGCGCGCAAGGCGAGCACGATGCCGCTCGCCCCGGCCGGCACAGCGCTTGGACAGGCGAGCCGGGCCCGTGTGTTCCAGCATGGTGATCACCATCGCGGGAAACGGGGAGGGTGCGGGTGCTCGGGGAAGTGGCCGTCGCGGTCCTGGCGCTGCTGATCATCGCTGCGGGGGCGGTGCTCGCGCCGAAGGTCGGCGTCGCCGCGCCGCTCGTGCTGGTCCTGGTCGGGATCGGCGTCAGCCTGGCCCCGGTGCTGGAGGACTTCGAAGTGGACCCGGAGTGGATTCTCCAGGGCCTGCTGCCCCCGCTGCTCTACGCGGCCGCGGTCTCGATGCCCGCCATGAACTTCCGCCGCGAGTTCCGCGCGATCAGCGGGCTGTCGGTACTCCTCGTGATCGCGAGCGCGCTGGTGCTCGGCCTGCTGTTCGCCTGGCTCATCCCCGGCATCGGGTTCGTCTGGGGCGCCGCGCTGGGCGCGATCATCAGCCCCACCGACGCCGTGGCCACCTCGATCATCAAGGCCACCCCGGTGCCGAACCGGGTCATCGTCATCCTCGAAGGCGAGAGCCTCCTCAACGACGCCACCGCGCTCGTCCTCCTGCGCACCGCCATCGTGGCCACCACCGCCGGGTTCTCCTTTTGGGCCGCCTTGGGCACCTTCGCCTACGCGGTCGCGGTCGCCGTGGTGATCGGGGCGTTCGTCGGCCGGCTGAACCTGGCCGTGCGCCGGCGCGTCGAGGACCCGACCGTGAACACGATTCTGTCGTTCACCGTCCCGTTCCTGGCCTCGGTCCCGGCCGAGGCCGCGGGAAGTTCCGGGCTGGTCGCCGCCGTCGTGGCCGGGCTGGTCACCGGTTACCACGCCCCGCGCCGCCTGTCGCCCCAGCACCGGCTTTCGGATTCGCAGAACTGGGCGAGCGTCGAGCTGATGCTGGAGGGCCTCGTCTTTCTCCTGATGGGGCTGGAACTCTCGACGATCCTCGCCGAGGTACCCCGCGAGCACACCGGGCTCGGCATCGCGCTGGCGATCGCCTGCGCGGCGCTCGTGGCGACGTTGCTGACCCGCGCCGCGTACGTCACTCCCCTGCTCTGGGGCCTCGGCCGCCGGAGACGGCGGGGCGAGCGGATCCAGCCGCGTGTCGCGGAGATGCACGAAAAGCTGCAGGCGGGAGAGCTCCCGGAATTCCGGCGCGGGCCGGGACGGGGCGAGTACAAGCGGCGCGACATCGAACGCCTCACCACGCACGTCCGCCGGATGCTCGCGGACATCGACTACCTGCGCAGCCAGCCGCTCCGCGCCAAGGACGGCGCGATCGTGGTCTGGGCAGGCATGCGCGGCGCGGTCACCGTCGCCGCCGCCCAGACCCTCCCGGCCGAAACCCCGCACCGCCCGCTGCTGCTCTTCGTGGCCTTCGCGGTCGCCACCCTGTCGCTGCTGGTGCAGGGCGGCACGGTCGGGCCACTCGTCGCGCGCCTGTTCCGGAACGAGCCGGAAGAACCACGCACGCCGGAGGAAGACACCCAGCAACGGCAGGTTCTCGCGCTCCTCGAGGACGTCATGAACCAGACGCCGCACGAGGAAGGCGCGTCGGAGAAGCAATACCGCCTGTCCGTGCTCACCGCGCAGCGGAACGCTTTGCTGGACGCCCGTGACGACGGCGCCTACGACGCGGACGTCCTCGCCCACGCGCTGCGCAACGTGGACGCCACGCAGATCGCGCTCGAACTGCGCGGCGGCCCGGACGGCTGAGCGTCAGTCCACTGTGGACGGAAGGCGCAGCAGCGGGTCGAAGCGCGCCGGTTCACCCGAGACGAGGCGTACCGGCATCGCCGCCGGTTCGTAGCCCGACGCGACCACCGTGTACTCGCCCGGCGACAAGCCTTCGACCGTGTAGTGCCCCGTTTCGTCGGTGATGGTGGCGCCCCGCACCTGACCCGCGGCATCCACCACCGCGACCCGCGCGCCCGCGACCGGGCCCGGGTCGGCGCTCACGGTCCCGGCCAAGCGAACCGAACGCGGCAGCTCGACGTCCTCGCGGACCGGTGCGCCGCCGAGAGTCACGTGCCGCGCGACCGGTTCGAGGCCGGAAGCCTTGACCAGCAACACATAGCTGCCCGCCGGGGCGTCGACTTCGAACTCGCCGTCGGGACCCGTCGCCGCGCGATGCACCTCATGCGTCTCCAGCGACGTAAGCGAAACCGCCGCCCGCTCCCCCGGCGCGAGCCCGCGCACCACGCCCGACACGGCCGCCGCGCGACGCGCTGCCGCCGGAGCCGCGGCCGGCGCGGGCCGCTTCTTGCGGGAACGGGAAAGCAGGACATCCGCGATGCCGAACAGCAGCGCGAGCGTGACGAGGCCCGTCGACCCGATCAGCCCGAGCGCCGCCGAAGCGTGGTAATCCCCGTGCGAACGCGTCAACTGACCGAAGAACAGCGAACCACCCAGCGCGGTCCCGACCGCGGAACCGACCCGCTGCGCCGTCTGCAGTACCCCGGCCGCCGTCCCGCCCTCGGCGGGCGGCACCTCCTCCAGCGCGAGCGTCGAGTTCGGCGCGATCACCAGCCCGCTGCCGAACCCGGCGACGAACAGCGGCCCCGCGAGCACGAGCGCGGTGTTCGCCCCGAAGTAGTCCTTCACCAGCCACGCCGTCGCCGCGAGCCCGAGCGCCACGAGCAGGTTGCCGAGCACCACCATCGGCCGCCCGAACCGGTGCACCAGCCGCCCGCCGATCGCCGGCGAGATCGCCGAGCCGATCGCGAACGCGAGCGTGGACGCCCCGGACTCCAGCGCCGAATATCCCAGCCCCTGCTGGACGAACAGCGTCGCGACCAGGAAAATCCCGGTGAATCCGGCGAAGTAGACGAGGCCGAGCGACGAAGCCATCGCGTAGCTGCGCACGGTCAGCAGCTTCAGGTTCACCAGCGGATGCTTCCCGCGCGCGCCGAGCCAGCGTTCCCACAGCACGAACAGGACGAGCAGCGCCGCCGCGACGCCCATCAGCCACCAGCGCGGCCGCGACGTCTGTTCCTCTTCCTGCACCAGCGGCAGCATCACCAGCACGACGGCGGCGCCGAGCAGCAGCGTGCCCAGCAGGTCCGGGCGGCGTTTGCGGCCGCTGCTCACGTCCTTCGGCAGCAGCCGCAGGCCGAACAGGATCGCGAGGATGCCGATCGGCAGGTTCACGTAGAAGACCCAGCGCCAGCCCTCGGTGAGCCCGAACCCCTGGATCAGCAGGCCGCCGAGCAGCGGCCCGACCGCGGTGGAGAGCCCGACGGTCGCGCCGAAAGCGCCGAACGCCTTGCCCCGCTCACGACCCGAGAACAGCTGCTGGATCATGCCGATGACCTGCGGGTTCAGCAGGCCGCCCGCGATGCCCTGGCACAGTCGCGCGACCACCAGCCACGTCGCGTTCTGCGCCGCCCCGCACAGCGCGCTCGTCACCACGAACAGCGCCAGGCCCAGCAGGAACATGCGGCGGCGCCCGTAGTCGTCCCCGAGCCTGCCCGAAGGAACCAGCGCGAGACCGAACGTCAGCGCGTAGCCGGAGACGACCCAGGACACGTCGGCCGGGGTGGCGCCGATGCCGTGTTCCATCGACGGCAGCGCGACGTTGACGATGCTGACGTCGAGCAGCGTCATGAACCCGGCGATGAGGCAGACCCACAACGCCCGCCAGCGCCGTGGATCGGGCCCGGCTTCGGATGCGGCACGCGTGCTCACTCGATGACCATCCACAGTAGACTTGAGACCAGTAAGATAATGACTGGTGTTAGGATAGCCTGCCATGCACCACCGGCGTGACCACATCGACGAGGTGATGGCGCAGATCACCTCCCCGTCGGAGGACGAGCGGGCCAGCAAGGAGCTCAACATGCGGCTCCGGCGCGTCGCCCACCACCTCGAAACCGAGCTGCGGCGCGAGCTGGCCGCCTTCGGCATCGAGCTGTGGGAGATGGAGCTGCTGGGCGCGCTGAAGCGCGCGGGCGAGCCGTACCAGCTCTCGGCGGGTGAGCTGCTCAGGCGGATGCGCGTCACTTCGGGCGGGGTCACCAAACGCGTCGCGGGTCTGGAGCGCAAGGGCTGGGTGCGCCGTGACATCGACCCCGACGACCGGCGGCAGATCCTCGTCAGCCTCACCGACGAAGGCGTGCGCCGCGCTTACGAGGTGTTCGACACCAAGACCGAGACCGAAGCGCGCCTGCTGGGCACACTCTCGCTTTCGGCGCGACGACGGCTCAACGACGACCTGCGGCGCCTGCTCCTGGACTGGGAAGGCCCGTCGGAAGAGGCGTCATAACGCGATCACGGATGGCAGGTCAGGTTCGTCAGCGCGCGCCCGGCCGCGCGCAGCGTCACCGAACTCGCGCCCTCGCCCTGGTTGACCAGCACCGTGCAGACGATCTGGTCGATCGCCACCTGGCTCAGATCCGTGCTGCCGAGGCTCACCTCCGCGCCCTGCCGCGAGTACTGGATCTCCGCGGGCGCGGCCGAAGCGGGCACCTGAGTGCTGAGGCCCCGGGCCCGTTCGGTCTCGTTCGGGCCCTGCGCGAGAAGCGTCACGACGTCGGCCGGCACGTCCACGCGCTTCACGACGACCAGTCCGGTGGACGAGACGAAGTACAGCGTGCGGACCTCGGGCACCGCCGGCCCGCTCGGCGGGGAGCCGCCCGAGATCACGCCGCTCCCCGTCAGCGCGGCGAGAACCAGTAACGCGATCAAGACCCGTTTACCCATGCGGCACCCCCTTCCGGATCCCGCGGCAGCCACAGCGTGAACACCGCGCCGCCTTCCGGCCTGTTCCCCGCCGTGAGCGTTCCCCCGTGCAGGCGGGCGTTTTCCCACGCGATGGCGAGCCCGAGCCCGCTGCCTTCGGACCGGCCGCGGGCCGTGTCCGCCTTGTAGAACCGGGAAAACACGTGTGGCAGCACGGGGTCCGGCAGGCCGGGCCCGTGGTCGGTGACCTCGACGAGAATCCCGCCGCCCTCCTCCGCCAGCCGCACCGCGACCGGGGGCGCGCCGTGGCGCAGGGCGTTGCCCACGAGGTTCGCGACGATCACGTCCAGCCGCCGCGGGTCGACCCGCGCGTGCACGCCCGCGGGCAGGTCCCCGGTCACGTCGCTGAACCCACGCAGGCGCAACGTCGCCCGGATCGCTTCGGCGAGGTCCACGTCGTCGACCGCGAGCGCGGCGGTGCCCGCGTCGAAGCGCGTGACCTCGATGAGGTCGTCCACCAGCCGGGCCAGGTTGTGGGTTTCGCGGCTCACCAGCCGCACCGCTTCCCCTGCCACCTCAGGAAATTCGCCGGCCTCGGCGTCGAGCATGTCCGTCACGGCCGTCATCGCGGCCAGCGGCGTGCGCAGCTCGTGGGACACGTCGGCCACGAAGCGCCGGGAGTCGGCCTCCATCCGGCGCAGCTCGCCCACATGTCGTTGCAGGGACTCGGCGGTGGTGTTGAACGTCTGCGCCACCGCCGCCAGCTCGTCCCCGCCGCGCACCTCCAGCCTCGCGTCGAGGTCGCCTTCGCCCAGCCTGCGCGCGGCCGCGCGCAACTCCCGCACCGGCCGCAACACGCTGTACGCCGCGAGCAAAGCCAAGATCAGCGCGAGCAGGAAACCCGCGCCACCGGTGAGCCACGCGTCGCGCGCGAGTTCGCCGATGGCGTTCGACTCGTCGGTCAGAGTCCGCCCGACGAACACCGTGATGCCCGACGGGTGTGCCTCGCCGCTCGTCGTGAGCCACAGCTGGGTGCCGATCACGAGCACCGTCGTCCCCGAGAGATCCACGCGCTGCCAGGCAACGCGCCCCTGGGCCACCGTCGCCCGCAACTCCGGGCTGGGCACCCAGGACTCCATGCCGCCGCCGGAAATCCCGCTGCTCTCGGCTCTCGCGGCCTCGTCGCGCCCGGACACGCGCCCGGCGATCCGCTCCAGGTCGGCGGCGGTCTCGGGCCCGGCGGACAACGGGTACAGCTGCTCGACCGCGTTGGTCAGCTCGATGACGGCGTTGTCCTGGGCGCGCTGCACGATCGCGTCCCGCGCCCGCACGTACCCGAGCCCGGCCACCCCTGTCGCGGTGACGACGCTGACGAGGGCGAACGCGAGCAGCAGCCGGGTGCGCAGGCCGAACGCGCGCCACCGGTTCACAACGGCCCGAAGCGGTAACCGAACCCGCGCAGCGTCTGCACGTACTTCGGCGCCGCCGGATCGTCCTCCAGCTTCGCGCGCAGCCGCTGCACGCACGCGTCGACCAGCCGCGAGTCGCCGAGGAAAGCCTGATCCCACACCGCTTGCAGCAACTGCTGGCGGCTGTGCACCCGGCCCGGCGACGCCGACAACTCCAGCAGCAGCTTCAGTTCGGTGGGCGCCAGCGCCACGGGCGCGCCGTCCTTGGTCACCACGAGCGCGTCGCGGTCGATGGTCAGCGCGCCGTGCCGTTCCCTCCCCGGCTTCGCGTCCGGATGCCGCTCCGGTGTGCTCCGCCTGAGCACGGCGCGGATACGTGCCTCCAGCACCCGCGCCTGCGCCGGTTTGGCGACGTAGTCGTCGGCGCCGGCCTCCAGCCCGGCCACCACGTCGATGTCGTCGTTGCGGGCGGTCAGCATGATGATCGGCAGGTCGCCGTCCGCGCGGATGCGGCGGCACACCTCGAACCCGTCGACGCCGGGCAGCATCAGGTCCAGCACCACCACGTCCGGCGGGTCGGCGGCCACCGCGGCCAGCCCCTCCTCGCCCGTGGCGACGGCGTCGACCGCGTGCCCCTGGTACGTCAGGGCCATGCGCAGGCCGTCGCGCACGGATGCGTCGTCCTCGATAAGCAGTACCCGCGGCATGTCTCCCACTATCGCAGCCTCTTCCGGGCGTCCACAGCGGACACCGGGCACCATCCTGGACGGCCTGTCTCATCGGCGCGTCCGCGCGAGGTCATGGTCCGGTAACGGCTCGGGCGGCGTGCGGAACCGTTGCGGAGCCGTCGAATTCCGCGCACCGGGAGCGCACCGGAGCCCCCGACCGTGGAGGCATGACCGAATTCCGCATCCGCCTGCTGGCCGCCGTGACCCGGACGCTGGCGGTGGCCCTGCTCCCCTTGGCGCAACTGCGTTCCCCCGGCCGCGCCCGGTTCACCGCCTGCCAGTGGGCGCTCGCGCTGCGGTTCCCGGCCGAGGACCTCGACGGACTCGAGCCCGGCACGCGGGCGTCGTTCCGCGAAGCCCGCGCCGTGGCGTTCTGGCGGGACCACCAGCTGATCGGGCTCACCTCCGGCCACCGCGACGCGGCCGAACAACACCGTCTCTTCACCGAGGAAGTCCGCCGCACGGGCTCCTTTTCCGCCGCGCGCCGCCGTGTCCTGCCGCCCGAGGAGTCCTCCCACGTGGCGGGCCGGGCACTGGACGTGCGGCCCGCGGAAGGCGCCGCCTGGCTGGAACGACACGGCGCCGCGCACCACCTGTACCGGCGCTACGACAACGAATGGTGGCATTTCGAGCACCACCTCATCGCGCCCGGACGGCTACCTCATCCCGGCCTGCCGGACCAGTACGACGCTGTTGCCCAACGTGGACTGTGAGCGCGCCCGCGCCCGCCAAGGTCGCCTTCATGGGTGTCGGCCCGCGGGCCACGAATCCACCGTACGGACCAAGCCAGACCACACACTCGCAACAACAGTCCTTTGTGGACGGGCTTCCCGGCCGCGTGGCCGCGAAGCCATGGGGCCGAGGAGCCCGTCAGCCCCAGGTCCACACGTTCTTCAGGTCCGCCGTCCAGTCGATGGGCACCCCGTCTCCGACGGTGGAGTGGATCGACAGGCCCATCCCGAGCCCCTCGCCCAGGAACACCGACCGCTCGATCCGCAGCGAGAACGGATGCCCGTTGTCATCCCACCACTGCTCGTGCTGCTGCACGCAGCGGACCGTGCCGAAGAACCTCGTCTGGCAGTCGCCCGCCGGGTACCAGACCTGCTGGTGCTTGAACGTGACCACTCCGGCCGGCGTGGTGATGGTGCCCTGCGCGACGAGGCAGTACCCCTGCGCCGGGACCGTCCACCGGACATAGTGCTGCTGCCCACCGTGGCCCGGCAGGTCGGTCAGGCCCGCGCAGTTCACGTCCCCGATCTGCTCCGACGTGACGCGCTGGACGTTGTACGTGCCGGTGGACTGGTTCTCGTACCCGTCGAGGTAGAGCCAGTCCCCGTCACGGACGAAATGCTCCAGCCCGTCCCCCGGGTTGTTCCAGTGGGACGGCGCGTCCCACCGGATCACCGAGGTGCCGTCGTCCCCCGGGTTCCACGCCCATTGACTCGCGGGCGTGCCCGCGCCGTCCACCAGCTGCCCGGCGGATTTCTGGTACAGCAAGGAAAACTGGTCGTAGGTCTCCTCCCCGGCCGAAGCCGTGCCCGCGGTGGAGGCGAGCACGGCGACGAACAAAACGAACAGCAGGTTCTTGATCCCCCTCATGCCCCGGAACCCTAGTCGCGGGCACCGTTTCGGGGATCAGCTGAACGTGGCCGAGGCGAGCATCCGGTCGAAGGCCGCGTCCAGCTCGGGCGTGCAGGCGTGCTCGACGATGAGGATCTTGCTCTGCGGCAGCCACCACATCCGCAGCTGGTTGTTCTCCGTGGCGTCCTGGCAGGTCTCCTGGAACCGCCCGTACTCCGCCTTTTTCGGCCCCACTGGCGCGTAGCCGCTGTCCACCACGGTGCTGCCGGTCGCCTCGGAAGCCTCGCCGGGATCCGAGGCCGGGCCGATGCACGTGGGCACGTCGGTGCCCGGGTACCAGCCGTACTCGCGACTCGCGCTCGGCGTGTTGATCGCGCCCTGGGCGGCCGCCTCGCGCAGGTCCAGGATCTTGCCCTCGCAGGCGAAAGACGCCGACTGCAGACAGCCTTCGTAGCCAGGATCGCGGGACTCCACGGCGTACTGGGTGCCCGCGGGCAGGCGGACGGTCATGGTCGCGATCGTCGCCGTGCCCCCGTCCGCGGTCGTGGAGGACGAAGGCGCGGCGGTCGCCGACGTGGTTGTTCCCTTCGAGCCACCGGACCCGCTCGACGGCGGCCCGGCGGACTGCGCCTGCCCGGTCGTCGTCCGCACGCATCCGGTCAGCACCAGCGCGAACAGCACAGCCGCCGCGCCCCAAGTGAACCCGCGCCGCACCGCAGCCCCTCTCCTCAGGCCCCCGATGCCTTCGACGCGGCCCGGCACGACCGGTTCCCGGCATGCTGATCCTGCCAGAAGCGCGTGCCGCGAGCCTCGGCAGAACGAGGGCACTACCGATCGCGCGTCATGCTCCCCTGGGGGCGGGACGTGGCCAGCCATGACAGGCCGAGGCCGGCCAGTGCGAGGGCCGCTCCGGCAAAACCGTTCCAGCGCAACGCGCCTGCGGCGACGATGCCGCCGCCGAGTGCGGCGCCGAGCGCGTTGGCGAGGTTGAACCCGCTGACGTTGACGGCGACCGACAGCGTGGGCGCGGCCGCGGCGTGCTGGAGGATCAGGCCCTGCAACGGGGCGATGGTGGCGGTGGCCAGCAAGCCGAACGCGAGCACCGCGACGATGGCGGCCGGCCGCGAGGGCGCGGCGAACGGCAGCGCGGCCAGGATCACTGTCAAGCCGAGGAACGCGATCCGCACCGTCATGGTCGCCGAGACGTCGGTCAGCCGGCCGGCGGCGAGGTTGCCCAGCAGGCTACCGGCGCCGTAGGCGACCAGCAGGGCGGACGCCATGCCACCGGAGAAGCCACTGACCTGGGTCAGCAGCGGCATGAGGTAGGTCAGCACGACGCCGGCTCCGGCGAAGCCGATGGCGGTGGTGGCGATGGCCAGCAGCACCGGGCGGCGCAGCAGGACCCGGAGCTCGGACCGGGCGCCGGTGGCCGGCGCCGGTGTGCGCGGCATCGCCACGGCCAGGACCGCGCCGCCCGCGGCGGCGACCACCGCGACGGCCAGGAACGGCATTCGCCAGCCGAAGGCCTGGCCGAGCAGGGCCCCGAGCGGAACCCCCAGCACGGTCGCGACGGTGAGCCCGGAGACCACGATGGCGATGGCGCGCCCGGCCCTGCCGGGTGGCATGACGGTCGTGACCACGACCATCGCGACGGCGAACAGCGTTCCTTGGGCCAGCGCGGCCAGCACGCGGCTCGCCACCAGCAAGCCGTAGGAGGTCGCCGCCGCGCTGAGCAGGCTCCCGGCGACGAACAGCGCGATCAGGCCGAGAACCAGGCCTTTGCGGGGCATCCGCGCGGTGAGCACGGTGATCAGCGGGCCGCCGATCACCACGCCGAGCGCGTAGGCGGTGACGAGCTGGCCGGTGCCGGCGACGGACACGTGCACGCCGGCCGCGATCTGCGGTAGCAGGCCGCTCACCAGTAGTTCGGCCGTGCCGATCGCGAAGATGCACAGGAGGAAACCGGCGATGACCGGGACGGCCCGTCTCGTCGTGGCCGATGCCGGGGTGCCGGATGAGGTCGTTGCGGGTGTCATACCGCGGACCGTAAAGTCTCACATGGATGTGAAAGTCAATGTGAGGTGGCGGGGGTCGCAGTGCCGGCGGAGACGATCAGGATCGGCGAGTTGTCCCGGCGCAGCGGCGTGAGCCAGCGGCTGTTGCGCTACTACGAAGAGCAAGGGCTGCTCCGGCCGCGACGCCGGCCGAGCGGATACCGGGAGTACCTGTCCTCCGACGTCGCCGTAGTGCGCCGGATCCGGGGCCTGCTGGCCGCCGGGCTGTCCACCGCGACGATCTCCTCGGTGTTGCCGTGCATCCGTGAGGACGACGAGCGGCTGGTGCCGACCTGCCCGGACCTCGTCGCGCAGCTGCGACGGGAACGCGACCGGATCGACCAGGCCATCGACGACCTCACCACGTCCCGCCAGGCCCTGGACACGGTGATCACCGCGGCACCGGGCCCGGCGAACTGAGCCCGCCGCGCGACCATGGCACCGGCTTTGTGGCGAACTACCTGATCTGCCGCCGTCAGTGGTGATGGTGGTGTTCGTGATGGTGCTCGTGCCGGGCGGGGTCGCGGTCGTTGTCGTACTTCGCCGAATAGTCGGTTTCGGTGCTGCCGAGCTTCCAGTACCCGATGGTCAGCGTCCGCTCCGGCGACAGGCCGGCCTCCTTGCGGAGGTACTTGCGCAGCGCGCGCACCGTCGCCGACTCCGCGGACACCCAGGCGAAACCCTCACCGGACGCGGGAATCGGGACCGAGCGCACGGCGTCCTGCAGGATCGTGGTGCCGCCCGCCGGGGCGCCGTCGCGGTAGAGCCACCGGACCTCGACCCCGGGCGGCGCCTCGACCTCCTGCTTCTCCTTCTCGTCGGCCACCTCGACGAAGATCACCCCGGTGGCGTCCCGGGACATCTTCGGCGCCAGGTTGACGATCGCGGGCACCGCGGCGTCGTCACCGGCGATGAGGTACCAGTCGGCGGGCAGGACGGTGCGGCCGCCGGGGCCGGTGAGGCCGAGGAAGTCGCCCGGCACGGCGCGTTCGGCCCAGTTCGAGGCGGCGCCGCCGGCCTGGTGCAGCACGAAGTCCAGCTGCAGCCGCCGCGTGACCGGGTCGTAGTCGCGCACGGTGTAGGTGCGCATGGTGGGGCGCTGGTCGTCCGCCGGCCAGCGGGCGATCCCGTCCGCGCCGACCACCGGCATGACCGGCCGTTTCTGTCCCGGCAGCGGCACGTAGATCTTCACGTTGGGCCCGCTGCGGTCCTCGCCGAACCCGGCCAGTTCTGGGCCGCCGAACGTGATCCGGCGGACGCGGGGCGTGATCATTTCCGTCTCGAGGACCTCGACCGTGCGGAACACGTAGCCGGGCAGCGCAGCCCGTTCGACCCTGGTGCCCGCCATCAGCATTCGCCTCCTGTTTCGCACTCCACACGATCTTGCCTCGCGATTAGGTTAGCCTACACTAAAAGCTCGGGCAAGGATCGCGCCGCGCACCGGAAAAAGCGCGGGCGCGCGCAATTCCCGTGAATTGCCCGTCGATCCGGAATTCGGTAATCCCTTTCCGCACAACTCCCTCCGGCACGCTTCACCCGGTACGGGGAAATCCCCGCGACCTGCGAAGCCGGGCGCCCGGAAATGAGGCCGCGATGCTGGGGATCCTATTACTTAGGGGAGCCTTGCCTGCACATTTCCCGCGCTGCGGGGCCCCGGACCCGGTGGCATCGTGAGAATCACCGGACGGAAATCCCACCACCACGGCTTTGAGGAGCGGAGATGACGAGCACCGTCGAAATGCCGACCGTGCACGAATGCACGATCACCAACTGTTCCTACAACCACGACGGCTGCCGCGCCTACGCGATCACGGTGACCGGCGAGAACGGCGCCGCCGACTGTGGCACGTTCGTGCCGCTGAACACCCGGGGCGGCCTGGACCGGGTGGTGGCCCAGGTGGGTGCCTGCTCGCGGGCCGACTGCGTGCACAACGCCAATCTGGAATGCACGGCGCAGGGCGTCCGCGTCGGCCCGGGCAGTGACGGCGAAGCGAACTGCCTCACCTACCAGACCTCCTGAGTTCCGGCGAGAAGACGGCGAGCGGGCTGCCATTCCCGATGGCGGCCCGCTCGCCTTTTTCGCGCGGTATTCAGTGCGCCTTGTCCAGCAGTTCCCTGGCCTCCGAGACCGCCTGCCCCAGCGCCTCCGGGCGGAGCGCCTCCACGATCACGTCGATCCCGCGCAGACCGGCCCGGAGCAGCAGCCGCTTCTCGTTGGTGACCCACTCCCCTCGCTCCGCGAGGACGGCGTGCGCTGTCTCCATCGCCGCCGTGACCAGCGCGCCCGCCACCTCCGACACCGCGCGCCGCGGCGCGTACGACTTCTCGGCGTAGCCCAGCGTCAGCGACGCGCGCTGCCGCCACATCCGCGCGGCCGGCTCGCGCAGGGCCGCCGGAAACTCCGGTCGCGGCAAGCTACCGTGCAGCACCTGGTTGACGGCCAGCTCGCCGACCACCAGGTAGCTCGGGATACCGGCGAAGTGGAACATCAGCGGCTCCCAGCGGAACCGCCCGGCCCGTGCCTCGGCGAGCTCGTGCTCGACCACGCCGAGATCGCGGTAGTGCACGTCCACCCGGCGGCCGTCGATCGTGAGCCACGCGCCGCCGTTGAACACGCCGCCGCCCCACTCGCCGATCGCGGAGACTTCGCCCGGCCACCCGAGCGCGCGCAGTTCGCCCGGCTCGAACGCTCCCCGGTAGTACACGGCGAAATCCCAGTCGCTGTCCGCTCCCGCGGTGCCCTCGGCCCGCGACCCGCCGAGCGCGACCGCTTCGACGCCGGTCAGCTTGGCCAGCTCGCCGGCGACGTAACCAGGGAACGTGCCGTCGTCCACGGGCTCGATTCTATCCGCGCAGCTCCAATTCTTCCGGTTCGAGCGAATCCGGTACGACCGGCGCGGAACACACGTTGCGCATCCGGCCGATCCCGTCGACCCACGACTCCACGACGTCGCCCGGCCGCAGGAACCGGGGCGGGGTGCGGCCCGCGCCCACCCCCGACGGGGTCCCGGTGAAGATCAGGTCGCCGGGCAGCAACGGCACCGTCGCCGACAGCCGGGCGACCAGCTCCGGTACCGGGAAGATCAGGTCCGCCGTGGTGGCGTGCTGCACCGGCTCACCGTTGAGCGAGCAGCCCAGTTCCAGGGAATCCCGCTGCGGCAAGGAATCCGCGGCCACCAGCCACGGCCCCAGCGGCCCGAACGTCGGGAACGACTTCCCCAGGCTGAACTGCGGCGAGGCGCCCGCTGTCTGCAGCTCCCGTTCGGAGATGTCCTGTCCGATCGTCAGCGCGGCGACGTGCTCCCAGCCCCGCTCGGCCGGGACCCGGTGGGCGTACGCGCCGATCACGACCACCACCTCGACCTCCCAGTCGCACCGGCCGTCCACCAGCTCGACCGGGCAGAACGGGCCGGTGAGGCAGGACCGGTACTTCGTGAACACGCTGGGCACGGGCGGGATCGGCGCGCCGACCTCGGCGGCGTGCCCGGCGTAGTTCATCCCCACGGCGAACACCTGCCGCGGGTTCTCCACCGGGGCACGCAGCCGTGCCGGGTCGAGCGGCTCACCCCCGCTCAGCTCGGCCGCCCCGGACCAGGCACGGAATTCCGCCCAGTGTTCGAGCACGTGCCGCGGGCCCGGCCCGAACCGGCCGCCGGAGCGCGTGGCGATGTCGAAGACCCGCGACCCGGGACCCACGAGAACCGCCCGGCCGTCGAGATTGGCTATGCGCAACAACTTCCACCCCTTTTGTGAACGTGCGTCAATGCTGATAGCCGGTGTAGCCGGGGGAACAGCCCGGCGTGGCTGCCGTGCGTCCCCCGTCCACCGGCAGCAGCACGCCGGTGACGTAGCTCGCCGCTTCGGAGGCCAGGTACAGCACGGCGGCCGCGTACTCGTCGGGCTCGGCCACCGGGCGCAGCGGCGTGGCACGGCCGAGCTCGGCGACCACGTCCGCCTTCAGCGGCATCGCCGAGGAGCCCGCGCGGGAGATCCCGTTGACGCGGATCTTGTCGGCGGCCAGCTCCGCGGCGAGCACGTGCACGAGGCTGTGCACGCCACCCTTCGAGGCGGAATAGCCGACCACGTTGGGATTTCCGAGCGTGCCGTCGATCGAGCCCGCGTGCACCATGCTGGCGTGCGCGGACTTCCGCAGCCGTGGCAGGAACGCCTGCGACGCGGCGAAGACACCGGTCAGGTTGACCCGCACGGTCTCCTCGAACTGCTCGATCGTGACGTCCTGGAAGCGGCGGAAGTCGTTCGCGAAATGGTGGGTGACCAGGGTGTCGACCGTGTCCCACTCCAGCTCTTCGGCGATCCGTGCGATCGAATGCGGGTCACGCGGGTCCTGCACGAAGACCAGCGGCTTGCCGCCCGCTTCGGTCACGGCGTCGGCGGCCTGCCGCGCGGCTTCTTCGGTCGCCTGCACGACCGCGACTTCGGCGCCGCAGCGGACGAACGCCGGCGCGGCGGAGTTCGCGATGTCCTCCGGCCCGGTGATCCCGATCCCGGTGCCGATCAGCACCACCCGGTACCCGGTGAAGTCGAACGCTTTCGTGATGTCCATCTTCGTCCTTTCAGGACAGTCCGGCCAATGCGCGGCCGGGGTTCTGGTACTGCCAAAGCCATTCGCTGACCGCGGAGTCGATCCGGCCCTCGGCCACGGCGAGGTCGCGGGCGCGTTGCTCCGGCCCGTCGGGCAGGTGGAACGTGGTGGCGTTCCCGGCCGAGAGCGACTGCACCTCGCACGCCCGCTCCACGCGCAACGCCTCGTACGCGCGGAAGGCTTCGGCCGGGTCCTGAGTGTGCGCGAAGACTTCACCGAGCGCGTGGCCGTCCTCGATCGCCTGCGCCGCGCCCTGGCCGAGGTAAGGCAGCATCGGATGGCAGGCGTCGCCGACCAGGCACACCCGGCCCGTGCTCCAGCTCCTCAGCTCCGGCTGGACGTAGATGTCGTAGCGGGTCACGCCGTTGCCCGCGGTGATCAGCCGCCGCAACGGTTCGTGCCAGCCTTCCAGCCACGCCAGGGTTTCCTCGATGCTCACCGGCGCCGCCGTGGCGCCGGACCCGATCGCCGGCGCCTCGATGCACGCGGTGACGTTGATGACCGAACCGCGCCGGAACGGGCAGTGCACCACGTGCGCGCCCGGGCCCAGCCAGGACTCGAAACTGTTGCGCTCGGCGAACTCCGCGAGCAAGGGATCTTCGCGGGCTCGCTCGGCCGGGACCTGGGTGCGGAACCCGCTGTGCCCGGTGTACCGCGGCGCCCCGGCGTCGAAGAGCCGCTGCCGCGCGACGGACCGGATGCCGTCGGCACCGACGGTGAACGCGGGCGTGAAGACCTCGCCGCCGGTGGTGGTGACCCGGCCGGTGCCCGGGTCGAGGTCCGCGACGCGCCGGTCGAGCAGCACCCGCACCGGTTTCCCTTGCCCTGCCCGGTCTTCCGCCGCTGCGAGGAGCGCACGCTGCAGATCTCCCCGATGCGCGAACCAGAACGGGTGGCCGTAGGTTTCGACCGTGCCACCGAGCGGGGACTTGAACAACTCGGCCCCGTCCTGCCAGCGGCGGCGCGTGGTCCAGGTCGGCAGTGACACGTCGGGCGAAAGCCGTGGCGCGAGGCCGAGCGCGGTCAGCGCGCCGACGGCGTTGGGCCCCAGCCCGATCCCGGCACCGACTTCGCTGATCTGCCGCGACTGCTCCAGCACCGTCACGCCGAGCCCGGCGCGCCGCAGCGACACCGCGGCGGCCAGCCCGCCGATCCCGGCACCGATGACGACCACATCCATGCGTGTTCTCCTTTCAGACGATCGAGGACGGGCCGCTCGGCTCGGCGTCGACCGGGGCGAACAGCGAGTCGAGGCCCGCGCGTCCGGCGGTGATCCCCTGTTCGTTCGCGTACCGGACGATCAGCTCCATCGCGCGGTCGTTGCCCTCGGTGCGCCCGTACTGCCAGGGGTCCTCGCCCAGCAACCGATCCTGCTCACGCCACACGTCCTGGACGAACGCGAACGGCAGCGTACGCGGGTTGCGCAGCCGCTCCATCGCCAGCAGCCGGGCGGAGGTGAACGCCGCGAACAGGCTCGCCGGGATCCACGGGTGGGCGTCGACGAGATCCTGTTTGATCGTCACCACGTGCATCACCGGGAACACCCCGGTCTTCGCGTAGTACGCCTTCTCGGCTTCGGGGAAGTCGGGGAACAGCCGCGCCACTGACGGGTCACCGGCGAGGAACGACGGCGGGTTGTAGGCCGACACCGTGGCACTGATCGCGCCCGAGGCGAGCAGCTCGTCGATCCGGTGGCGCGCCGCGCTGTCGGTCGGGGCCAGCGGCGCGTCCTGGCCGTCGGGCAGCCGGCCGAACCCGCCGAACACATCCTGCCAGTCCACTTTGGACAGGTGCAGTCCGTGCTCGTCCTGGAGTATCCCGCGGATCCACACGGCGGCGGCGGGTTCGTACCCGCCGATGCCGACCGCCCTGCCCTCCAGATCGGCCACTGTGCGGATCCCGGAGCCGGTGTTGACGAAGATCGAGCCGTGCCGGAACCGGCGGTGCGGGAAGACCGGGATCGCGGTCAGCCGCTCGCCCTGTTCCACCGCGCGCAGGTACTGCACGACGTTCAGCTCCGAGACGTCCACTTCGGCCCGCCGGTCGAGGCGGAAGATGCGCTCCTTGTCCGAGGGCAGCGCGATCAGGTCGATCCCGTCCGGGCGGACGGTGCCGTCCAGCAAGGGCCGGGTGATCTCGTAGTCCCCGCAGGTGAGGGACAGCGTCAGCCGGCTCATGCGGCGCTCCGGTGCCCGAGCGCGTCGAACACCGACGCCCGCAGCCGCGCGAACTCCTCGGTGGCCTTGGTCGCGATCTGGTCGCGCGGCCGCGACAGGTCCACCGGCATGACCTCGCGGATGGTCGTGGGCGTGCGGGTGAGCACGACGATCCGGCCGCCGAGGTAGATGGCCTCGTCGATGTCGTGGGTCACGAACGCGACGGTCATGTCCCGCTCCTCCCACAGCTTCAGCGTCAGGTCCTCCAGCTCGACCCTCGTCTGCGCGTCCACCGACGCGAACGGCTCGTCCATCAGGAGCAGCCGCGGGTGATACGCCAGCGCACGCGCGATGGCGACGCGCTGCTGCATCCCGCCGGAGAGCTGCCACGGCTTCTTGCGCACGTGGGCCGAGAGCCCGACGGAATCCAGCGCTTCCGCGGCGCGCCCGGCGGCCTCCTTCTTCGAGATCGCCTTGTAGCGCAAGGGAAGCCGGACGTTCTCCTCGACGCTCTGCCACGGCAGCAGCGACCGGCTGTAGTCCTGGAAGACCAGGCCCAGCGTGTCCGGCGGGCCCGTGACCGGCTGCCCCGCGACGCGGACCGTGCCCGCGTCGAAGGGCAGGAGCCCGGACAGGCAGCGCAACATGGTCGTCTTGCCGCAGCCCGAGGGGCCGACGATGGAGACCAGTTCCCCGTCGAAGACCCGCACGGAGATGTCTTCGAGCACGAGCTCACGTCCGTAGCTCTTGCGCAGTCCTTCGACTTCGAGGATGGGTTCCCGGCCTTCGGGGCCGGCGGAGGGCGCGCGCATCGGCGCTGTCTCAGTCATGGGCGTATTCACCGAACTTCCGGTCGAGCAGGCGGCCGGCGAAGGCCACCAGCGAGTTCACGGCGACCCCGAGCAGGCCCAGCAGCACGACCGCCGACCACATGTCGGCGAGCCGGAAGCTGGTGGAGGTCTGGGAGAGGAAGTAACCGAGGCCGTTGGTACTGGAGTAGTACTCCGAGGCGACCATGACCACGAACGCGATCGGGGTCGCCGAACGGACTCCGCTCCAGATGTGCGGGACGGCGGCGGGCAGGATCACCCAGCGGAACCGGGCGAGCGCGGGCAGGCCGAACACCCGCGCCATGTCCTGGCGGACCGGCTCCGCGGAACGGACACCGTCCACAGTGGCCAGCAGGATCGGCCAGACCGCCGAAGCCGCGATGACCCCGATCTTCATCGCGTCCCCGGTGCCCAGCACCAGGATCATCGGCGGGATCACCAGGATCGGCGGCAGCGCCCGCATGAACTCCAGCTGCGGTTTGACGAACGGCTCGGCCCGGCGCGCCACGCCGATCGCCGCGCCGGCGGCGACGCCGAGGACGAAGCCGATCAGCAGGCCCAGGCCGACCCGCCACAGGCTGGGCACCACGATCTCGCCGAAGTCCGGGGACAGCCAGTTCGTCTTGAACGCTTCGAGGATCTGGTTCAGCGGTGGGAAGAACAGCGACTGAGAGGAGGCGCTGCCCGCCCACCAGATCACCACGAACACCGCGGTGACGACCACGGGGACCACCGCGTAGAGGAGTCGTTTCACCGCGCCGCCCTCCGGGAGGAGTGCCACGAGAGCAGCTTGTTCTCGACCGGCACGAAGGCGAAATTGAGGACGAGGCCGAGCAGCCCGGCGGCGACGGTGTAAGCGTAGATCCCGGTCTGGTCCCCCGCTTGCAGCGAAGCGCCGACGTCCTTGCCCAGCCCGGGCATCCCGCCGAGCAGTTCGACGGTGATCGCCACGACCAGCGACACCGAGCACGCGATCCGGACCCCGGTCACGATGAACGGCAGGGCGCTGGGCAGCACCAGCCGGTACAGCCGGGCTGCCGCGGGCACCCCGAAGGACTTCAGCGTCTGCTCCGCCACCGGGTCGGCCGTGCGGGCGCCGCGGATGCTCAGCACGAGCACCAGCCACAGGCTCGACAGGCTGGTGAGGATCACCGCGCCGGCGAGCCCGACGCCCGCGGTCAGGATCACCAGCGGCAGCAGCGCCACCGACGGGATCGGCCGGAGGAACTCGACACTCGGCCGCAAAGCCCGCTCCGCCAAGGGAAACCGGCCGAGCAGCAGCCCGAGCGGGACGGCGATCGCGGTGCCGATCACCAGGCCGAGCAACGTCTGGGCGAGGCTGTCGCCGACACTGCCCCAGAAGGCGGCGCCGGTCAGCATCGTGCCCAGCCGCGCCAGCACCTCCGTGGCCAGCGGGAAGCTCGACCGGCTCAGGATGCCGGTCACGCCGAGCAGCTGGAGCAGCGCGAACGTCACGAGCACGGAGACGGCGGTCCGCCAGCCCGGCAAGGATCGCTTGCGGGGCAACGGTTTCCCGCGCACCTCCTTGGTCAGCACGGCGGTCATGACCGAGCCACCAGGAACTGCGAGATGTCGATCTTCTTGGTGGCGAATCCCTCTGCCGCCATCAGGTCGGCCTCGGCCTGCAGTTTCGCGACGTCGATCGAGGTCGGGAAGACGTAGGCGGGCACCTTGGCGGCCAGCTCCGGGGTGAGCTGGGTGTAGCTGGTCACGAAGTCCCGGTACGAGCCGGACTTGTTCAGCTCGTCGGCGGCCTGGGTCAGCGAGGCCTTGAACGCGGTCACCGCCTTCGGGTTGGCCTGGACGAACTGGCTCGTCATCATGTAGCCCGCGACCGGGGTGCCCGCGAGCGCGCCACCCTGGTACGGGTCGACGAGCAGGCCGGCCTGCTTCGCCTCGGCCTGGGTGGAGAACGGCGGCACCAGGTAGGCCGCGTCCACCTTGCCCGCGGCGAGCGCGTCGGCGATGGTCGACAGCGGCAGCACCTGGAACTTCACCTTGTCCACGTCGACGCCCAGATTCTTCAGCGCCACCCGCGAGTTCAGCTCGAACGTCGCCTTGGGCTGGTTGATCGCGAGCGTCCTGCCTTCGAGTTGCTTCGGGTTGGTGATGCCGCTCGACGGCAGCACGTAGATCCCGGTCTGGGTGGCGGGGGCGCCGGTGATGCCGGGGAACACCCCGCGCAGCGGCACGCCCTGCGCGGCGGCCTGGACGAACGTGGTCCAGGACATGGAAACCGCCTGGTAGTCCCCGGAAACCAGGGGCGGCACCTCGGAGGCGCCCTTCGGGTCGATCGTGACGTCGAGCCCGTTGCGGGCGAAGATCCCCTTCTCCTTGGCGTAGTAGATCGGGGCGAAGTCACCGACGGGCGTGACCCCGACCTTGAGCGTCATCGTCCCGGCCTGGGCCGGCGGGCCGCCGCAGGCGGTGAGCACGGTGAGACCCGCGAGCGCCGCGACGAGCAGCGCGACGGCGCGGAGTCTCCGGTTGACCACAGCGAACATCGATGTTCCCTTCCTCGGATTCCGCTCACGGTGACCGCCCGGCACCGGTGCGGTCCCGGCGGTTTCGGCACGGGGGCTTCCCACCTGCTATGGGCTGCCGGCCGAACCTTCGTGCCGACTGGTGCCGTAAGCACAACCCCTAACTTCGAAGAAGTCAAGAGATTTCGAAATTTTGCTTTTTGATACGAGACGGCGGCCGTGATCCGATGTTAGGGTGACTGCCGTGCCACGAAGAGTCGAAGAAAAACGCCCCACGCGCGGTGAGATCGTGTTGCGCGCGCTACGGGACGACATCCTCAACGGGCGCCTGACGCCGGGGTCACAACTGGGGTTCGCCGATCTGGGGTCGCGCTACAGCGCCAGCACCGGGGTGCTGCGGGAGGTGCTGCCGCGCCTGGTGGAACAGGGGCTGGCCAGCACCCAGCCGCAGCTCGGTTACCGCGTGGTGGAGGTCAGCACCGAGGATCTCGTCCACCTGACCGAAGCCCGGATAGCGCTGGAAACCCAGGTGCTGGCGCAGTCCATCCGGGACGGGGACCTGGACTGGGAGACCTCGGTCGTGGCCGCGCACCACCGGCTCGCCCAGCTGTCCACTTTGGACGACGCCGGGGGGATGAACCCGGACTGGTCGGACGCGCACCGCCGGTTCCACCAGGTGCTGCTGGAGGGCTGCCCGAACCGCAGGCTGCGCGAGGTCGCCGGGCGGCTGCGCGACCTGAGCGAGGTCTACCACTGCTGGTCGGTGCTCAACACCGACGATCTGCGGTCTCGCGACGAGGAGCACGCCCGGATAGCCTCACTCTCGGTCGGCCGCGACATCGGCGGTGCCAGGGCCGAACTGGCCGCGCACATCCAGAAGACGACCGACCTGCTACTGGCCGCGCAACCGAAACCCAGTACGACGGGTTCGTGAGCACGACCCCGGGAACCGAGGAGCACGACGTGGATTTCACCGAGGAAACCGCTGTCACGGCTGTCATCGACAGTTTCGCGCGCACGGCTGACCCGCGCTTGCGCGAGCTGCTGGAGGGGCTCGTCCGGCATCTGCACGCCTACGTCCGCGAGACCCGCCCGACGCTGGCCGAATGGGAGCAGGCGATCTCCTTCCTGACCCGCGTCGGGCAGAAGTGCGACGACACGCGGCAGGAGTTCATCCTGTTCTCCGACGTGCTCGGGGTGTCCATGCTCGTCGAGACGATCAACGGGCAGGAGAACGGAACCGAGAGCACGGTGCTCGGCCCGTTCCACGTCGTGGAGTCGCCGCGGCGGGAGAGCGGCGACACCATCGACCTCGTCGGCGGCGGAACGCCTTGCGTGGTCTCGGCGCGCGTCGTGTCGACGTCGGGCGAGCCGATCGCCGGGGCGAGCGTCGACGTGTGGCAGTGCGACAAGGACGGTTTCTACGACGTGCAGCGCCCGGACGTCCAGCCGCTGGGCAACGGGCGCGGGCTGTTCGAGAGCGGACCCGACGGCGGGGTGTGGTTCCGGACCGTCGTGCCGAGCCACTACCCGATCCCGACCGACGGGCCGGTGGGGCAGCTGCTGGAGGCGACGGACCGCCACCCGTACCGGCCGGCGCACATCCACTTCCTCGTCGAAGCCCCGGGCCACAAACCCTTGACCACGCACATGTTCGTCGCGAACAGCCCGTACATCGACTCCGACGCGGTGTTCGCGGTGAAGAAGAGCCTCGTCGTGGATTTCCGCGATACCTCGGACGCGGCGCTGGCCGAGCGGTACGGGGTGAGCGCGCCCTTCCGGCACGCCGCGTTCGACATCGTGCTGGAACCGTCCGATGTGGACTGAGTTCGACCACGAGTCGCTGCCGATGCGGGTCCGGTTCGGGCCGGGACGGCTGGACGGACTCGGCGCGGAGGCGGAAAGGCTGGGCCTGCAACGGGTTCTGGTGCTCGCGACGCCCCGGCAGACCGCGCTGGCCGCCCGCGCGGCCTCGCTGCTGGGGGCGCGCCACGCGGGAACGTTCGCGGAGGCGCGGATGCACGTGCCCGTCGAGGTGGCCGAAGCCGCTCGCGTGGCGGCGAAAGACGCCGGGGCGGACGGGTGCGTGGCGATCGGCGGCGGTTCGACGATCGGGCTGGGCAAGGCACTGGCGCTCGAACCGGGCCTGCCGGTCATCGCCGTGCCGACCACGTATGCCGGGTCCGAGATGACGCCGATCTGGGGCCTCACCGAGAACGGCAGGAAGCGCACGGGCCGCGATCCGGCCGTGCTGCCCCGCAGCGTCATCTACGACCCGTCACTCACCACGGATCTGCCGCGGGCGATCTCGGTGACCAGTGGCATCAACGCGCTCGCCCACGCCGTCGAGGGGTTGTACGCGCCGGACAGCTCGCCGATCCTCGCGCTGATGGCGGAGGAAGGCGCCCGCTCGCTCGTCGGGGCACTCCCCCGGATCGCCGAAGCGCGCGACGAAGCGCTCTACGGCGCGTGGCTGTGCGGCGCGGTGCTCGGGTCGACCACGATGTCCTTGCACCACAAGCTTTGCCACGTGCTCGGTGGTTCGTTCGACCTGCCGCACGCGGAGGTGCACACGGTGATCCTGCCGCACGTCCTGGCTTACAACTCCCCCGCAGCGCCCGCTGCGGTTTCGGTTCTCCAGCGGGTTTTCGGCGCGGCCGACCCGGCTTCGGCCTTGTGGGAACTGGCCGGAACCCTCGACGCGCCAAGGTCTTTGGCCGCGATCGGCATGGACGGGGCCCGGCTCGGCGAGGTGGTGGAGCAGGTGATGGCCGCGCCTTACGCCAACCCGCGTACGCCGCGCGCGGAGGAGCTGGCGGAGCTGCTCGACCGCGCGCAGCGGGGGCTTCCGCCCGCGAGTGGCGAGTGAGCTCGTAGGTCGTTCGCGCGGATCTACCGCAGAGTGGCGATCCCGGCCAGCACGATGTCCACGCCCGCGAGGAACTGTTCGCGGTCGTCGTGGCCGGGCAGCTGCTTCGCGGCCTTGTGCACGAACGGATAGCGGCCGGGGTCGAGCCGCGACCACTGTGCGGCGACGGTGGTCAGGAAGGCCGGGCGGTCCGCCTTCCGGTCGGCGAGTGCCCGCGCGTTCGCGGCGTTCTGCCCGGCGACGCCGAGGACGTAGTTCACCAGCGCGCCCGCGGCGTCGAAAAGTGCATGCCCGGGCACGCCGAGCGCGTCGAGCAGCCTGCCGATGTTCTCGTAGATCTCCAAGAGCGCCGGGCGCCACGGTTCCCGGGCAAGCTGGGCACCGGCCCACGGGTGCGCGTCGATCGCGTCGAACAGGCCCAGCGCCACGGCGCGAAGAGCTTTCCGCGGGGCGGCATCGAGGTCCACTCCGGCCAGCACGCGGGCGACGACGTCGTCCGTGGCCGCGGCGAGCATGTCGCTCGCTGGTCCTGGCCCGCGTCCTGCAAGTGCACGGCTTCCCGGTGACGGTCTACGAAGCGGAGCCCTCTCCCGCCTCGCGCCGTCAGGGCGGGATGCTCGACATCCATCCCTGGAACGGCCGGCCCGCGCTCGAAGCGGCGGGCCTCGCCGAGGGGTTTCGCGAACTGGTCCTTCCCGGCCGCGAGTCCTACCGCGTCCTTGACCGGCAAGGAAATCTGCTCCTCGATGTCCGCGACGACGGCACCGGCGAACGGCCCGAAGTCCAGCGCGGCGAACTGCGGCAACTGCTGCTCGACTCGCTGCCGCCCGGGGTCGTCCGGTGGGGCCGGAAGGCCACCGGGGTGCGAACGCTGGACGACGGCCGTCACGAGGTGAGCTTCGCCGACCGCGCCACGCCCGAATACACCGAAATCTCGGTCATCGAGACCTTCCTGTTCGACGGCGATGCCCGGCATCCCCTTACCGCGCAAGCGATCGGCGCCGGTCGCGGAGTTCGACGGCTGGGCGCCGGGGCTCACCGCCTTGCTCACCGCCAGCGACACCCCGCCGGTCCTCCGCCGTCTTTTCACCCTGCCGCAAGGACATCGGTGGGAGCGCGTGCCGGGGGCGACCCTGCTCGGGGACGCCGCGCACCTCGGCCGCCCTCGCGGCGCATCCGGACGACGTCGAAGCCGCGCTCACGACGTACGAAGAAGCGATGTTCACGCGCGCCGCGGCTGTCGAGGAGGACGAGGACACGTACGCGATCATGTTCGGCGCGGACGCGCCATAGAGCATGGTCGCCCTGCTCGCCGGGGCTCAACCCGCCTGAACCCGGTGGAACTCCAGAGAAACCCCGCCTCCCCCGGCAAGCGGGACGAGGGTACCGACGAGCACCGCGTCGTTGAGCCACGCGTACTCGCCCGCCGGGGCCTCGATCTTCGGCGTGGTCAGGCCGGAGGCACCGCCGGGGCCGACGGTGATCGTGCCGGTGTTGGTCACCGTGAGGACCACGCCGTCGTGCGTGCGGATGAGGTATTTCGCCGTCACGGAAGGAACTCCGTCGCCGCGCAGCAGGCTCCAGTCCGCGCCCAGCGCGAGGACCTCGCCGCGCAGCAGCGGGCCCGCCACGGTGCCGCCGGTGATCGGGATGACGCGGCGCCGCCCGGCGGGCGTGTCCCCGCCGTCGATGGGCTCGCCGATCGTGACCTCGAGCCGCGCGACCAGCTCCAGCGCCAACGCTGGATGAGTCATCGAGCCGCCTTCCCCGCGATGAGCCGCCACGAACCCAGCAGCCGGTCGGTGAACTGCTCCGGGGTTTCGGCGCCCGCCAGCAGCCATGCGTTCATCAGCGCGCCGGTGCCGCCGGTGACGAACGTGGCCAGATCGTCCAGCGCCTCGGGCGAAGTCCGCGCGCCGGAGAACTTGCGGACGATCTCCCGGTTCACCGGGGCGAGCAACTCGGTCAGCGCGCTCGTCATCGCGAACGCGCACGAGCCGGTGAGCATCGCCCGGTAGAACACCCGATGCCGGTCGAAGTGGCGCACCGCGGCGAGTACCCCGGCCCGGCCCACCAGCGGTTTGCTCCGCTCCAGCGGCAGCTCGCCGCGCGCCAGCTCGATCGCCGCCGCCACCAGCAGCGAATCGCGGTCGCCGAAATGCAGGTAGACCAGCTGCCTGCTGACGCCGGCCGCCCGCGCCAGCTCGGTGATCGACACGGCCGTGGTGCCGCGTTCGGACACCAGGCTCACGGCGGCGGTCAGCAGCGCCGACCGCGACCGCAGCACGCGGCGATCGCTGCTCTGCCGCGGCACGATCCGGACTGTCATCTCCCCGGTTATATACACTTGTCAAAAAACCGGCAACCGCCGGACGGACCAGGCCGTCGCGTAGGGTTGGCCCATGACCACCCGGAGGGCTTGCTGAAGTGGCGAATCTTCGTGCCGCGCAGAAGGAAATGACCCGGGGCCTGCTCCTGTCGACCGCGCTCGAGCTGTTCGAGGCGCAGGGTTACGCCGCGACGAAGATCGACGACATCGCCCGCGCGGCGGGCACCACGCGGGTCACGTTCTATGCGCACTTCTCCGGCCGCAGCGACCTCATGCGCGCGCTGATCGCGAGGCTCAACGAGCTTCTGGAGCGCAGCGACGACGCCGGCCATCACTCCACTTCGGACGCTCTCGTCGCCGCGGTGCGCGAAGGCGAGCGCGCGGGCCTCGACGCCTGGCTGCGCGCGCAATCGGCCCGCTGGCCCGAAATCCGGCCGTACGTGCTGTCGGCCTTCGAGGCGGCGGCGGTCGACCCGGAGCTGCGCGGGCTGGTGTACCAGTGGTTCGAAGAGGTCATCGACGACATCGAGCGCGGACTGACCGAGGCCGGTCGCTTCGCCCCGGACAGCAGGCGCGCGCGGGGTGTGCTCGCCATGGCGCAGCTGGACCACCTCGCGCAGCGCTGGATGCGCCACGGCTGGGACATCGACGGCGACCAGGCCCTGGCTCTGCTGGCCGACAGCTGGGCGCACCTCCTCGCGGACTGACTCCGGGAGGGCGGGAGTCGCGGGAGCACCACGGAAATCCGGGGCGGCGATCACCGGCATCAGGCCGAGACCTCCACGCCGAATGGCTCCCGAGCGGCGGCCAGGAATCGCGCCACCCTGCCGCGCGGCGATCACGATCGACACGCCGAGACCCGCGCGCGGGATGACTTCGGGAAGCCGGGAGTCGTGGCAGCGCCACGGAAATCCGGGGCGGCGATCACCATTCAGGCCGCGAGCCGCGCTCGCCCGCTCGCGGACGGCCGAGCCTCAGGAGACCGGGAGTCGCGGCAGCGCCACCAAACCGCGCGCGCCCCTGGCCCGCCATCGCACCCCGGCATCACGCTGGGCGGCCGGGCGCCGGACCACCTACACGTAGGCACCCCTCACCGAGCCGCCAACACTGGCAACAATCCGCGCACCACCGGGCCCCACCACCGCGGGACATCCCGCCACGAGCCGCCCATACGTCCTCGCCAGCGACCGACCCTCACGAAGCCGACAGAACCGGCAGCAGCACCGAAATCCGCGCGCCACCGGTCTCGACGTTCCGCGCCGACACCGCACCGCCGTGCCGGGCGGCGATTTCACTCACCAAGGACAACCCCAGCCCATACCGCCGCCGGGCGGCGCCAGGCTCCGGTGCCGGGCCGGACGCGAAGCGCGTGAACAGGTCCGGCAGGACGGCCTCGTCGATGCCGGGGCCGTCGTCGCTGAAGTCCAGGCGCGCGTTCCGCCCCGAACGCGACAGCCCGACCCGCAACTCCGCCGTGGCATGCCGGATCCCGTTGTCCAGCAAGGCGTTCACCGCCCGCCGCAGCCCCGCCTCATAGCCGTCCACCCAGACCTCCGCGCCCGGCTCGAACACGAGCCGCACCTCCTGCTCCGCCGCCGCGGGCTCCGCCGCCGCCACCGCCTGGCGGACGAGCGCGTTCAGCTCCACCGGCTGACGCGGAATCTCCTCGCGCGGATCGGCGGCCAGCAGCAGATCGTCCAGAATCGCGGCCAGCTGGTTCGCATCGTCGACCAGACCGTCCACATCGGACTCGTGCGGCCCGGCACGCAGTTTCCGTCGCAACAGCTGCGCCCTGGTGGACAACAACGTCAGCGGCGTCCGCAGCTCATGCCCGGCGTCGGCGACGAAACGTCGTTGTAGCGCAAGGGATTCCACCAACGGCGTCACGGCACGCCGCGCCATCCACGCCCCGGTCAGCGCCGCCAGCGCCAGTCCGGCCAATCCCGCGATCACCAACGCCTGCAGCAACCTGTCGCGTTCCTCGTGCGCGGATCGCATGTCCAGCACTGCCTGCACGACACCATCGCCATGGGTCTCCGTCCGCACGCGGTACTCCCGGTCGTGCATCCGGTAGTCGACCGTCGCCGCCGGACCGCCCGCCGCCACGCGCGCGAGCTCCTGCCGGTCCGGCAATCCGTGCGGCAGCCCGGGACTGGCCTGGACCCGGCCGTCGGCCGAGATCACCAGCCACGTGCCCGCGGGTGGATCGCTCACGTCGTCGGCGTGCGCGATCGCCGACGCCAGCAGCGAATCCTGGTCGTCATGCTGCCCGCGCAGCACCGCCAGCACGGCCACCACGATGAGCAGCGCCACGGTCACCGCCACGGCCAGCGTCGACTGCAGCGCGATCCGCACCATCGTCCGCCGGACCAGCCGCGCCTCCGCCGGATCGGCCCGCCGCCTCACCGGCCGCTCCCGAGCTGGTAGCCCCGGCCCCGCACGGTGTCGACGATCTTGCGCCCCAGTTTCCGGCGCAGATAGTGCACGTAGGTGTCCACCACGACCTCGCTCTCGGCCGCGTCGAAGACCAGCCCGAGCAGCTGAGAACGCGAGAACACGTGGCCGGGCCGGGCGGCGAGGGTGGCCAGCAGCGCACACTCCCGTTCGGACAGACGCACCGGATTCCCGTTGTCCCGCACCACGTTCCGGGTCTCCAGCTCGAGCCGCCCGCCCGGCAGCGGGAGCGACCGCGCCAGGTCCAGATGCCGGCGGCGCAGCGCGCGCAGCCGCGCCAGCAGCTCGTCGACGTCGAAGGGCTTGCCGAGGTAGTCCTCCGCGCCCGCGTCGAGCCCGGCGACGCGGTCGGCGGGGTTGCCCAGCGCCGAGAGCACCAGCGTCGGCGTGCCGACGCCCTTGCCGCGCAGCCTGCCGAGCAGGTCGAGGCCCTCGATCGCGGGCAGCCCGCGGTCGAGCACGATCACGTCGTACTCCCTGGTCAGGCCCAGATGCAGGCCGCGCTGGCCGTCGGCGGCGGTGTCGACCGCGTAGCCCTCGTCGGCCAGCAGGGTGCGCAGCATCGCCAGCAGCTGCGGATCGTCCTCGACGACGAGGACCCGGGGCGGTTCGGTGACACTCACCCCGGCATTGTCCCGCTTGCGGTGTCGCGCACGATCAGGTCCTCCAGCTCCGGCGACCAGCGCACCCGGCGGTGCTCGTCCACCGCGAGCACGAGGCACCCCGGCTGGGCGTGCGCCCAGGCGATTCCGTCACGGCCCATCGCGAAGGCCGCGGTCGAGACGGCGTCCGCGGTGGTCAGGTCGTCGGCCACGACGGTCAGGCTGAGCAGGCCGCGCGCGGGTTCGCCGGTGCGGCCGTCGAGCACGTGCTCGCCGCGCTCGTAGGCGCCGGAGGTGGCGACGGCCCGGTCCTGCACGGCGAGCACGGCGCACACCTGGTGCGCGTCCTCGGGGTGGCGGATGCCGACCGACCAGAGCCGTCCCGCCGCGACGAGGTCCCCGCCCGCGTTGAGGCAGAACGAGCGGATTCCCTGTGCCCGCAACAGATCCGCGGCCCGCTGCACGGCCCAGCCCTTGACGATGCCGCTCGGGTCGAAGGCGTGCCCTGGCAGCCGGGCGCGGAACGCCCCGCCGCTGCGCAGTTCGTACTCCTCGCACAGCCGCCGGATCTCCCGCATGTCCTGGTTGTCCGCGCCGAGGCAGACCTCGCTGTCCGCCCGGAAGGGACTGAACCGGCGGTCGGCCTCCGCGAGCCAGTCGAAGACGGCCTGCCCGTCCCCCTCGTCGCGAAGATCCAGGGAGATCGGCATGCCCATGATGTGCTCGACGCGGCGCACCGCTCAGCCTTTCGCGTCGATCGCGGCCTGCAGGGACTGCGCGTAGGCCTCGCTGGTGATCGTCGCGCCGGAGACCGTGTCGATCTTCGCGCTCTGCGCCTGCAGCGCCTCTTCCTTCAGCGTCGGCTCGGCGCTGCTCGCGATGCGCTGGCTCCGCCGGTCACCGGGCTCGTCGATGATCTTCACGTCGGTGATCTTGGTGCCCTCGAAGGTGACCTGCACCTGGTACGGGCCGAACTCGGTGTCCACAGTGGACCCGTTGATCACCGTGCCGCCGCTGCTCCCGGCCGCCGGCGAGGCCGGCGAAGCGGGAGCGGCCGCGGCGGCCGGTGCCGCGGTGGTGGTGCTGCTGGGGTGGTACCGCAGCAACGGGATCAGCCCGGCGATGGTGAGCATCACGACGATCACGACTCGGCGCACGGTGTTCTCCTCGTTCTGCTCAGCCGGCGAAGGCGAAACGTTCGGTGTGGCATTGGTTTTCGGGCACGCCCAGGCGATCCAGCGTGCGGCGGACCGCGTCGGTCATCCCCGGTGGCCCGCAGACGTAGACGTCGCGCCGCTGCACGTCCGGCACCAGCGCGGCGAGGTGCTGGGGACCCATCATCGGGCCATACCGGCCGACCGCGTCCGAAGAGCCCGTGACCACGTGCAGCCGGGCGCCGCACCAGCGGGCGAGCTGCTCCAGTTCCCCGGTCAGCACGGTGTCGGACGCGGTGCTGGCGCGGTAGACCACCACGATGTCGTCGCGGGCGTGCGCGAACTCCTCCAGCAGCGCCCGGATCGGCGTCACGCCGACGCCACCGGCGACCAGCAGGACGTGCTCGCGGGTGCGCCGCCGCGCGGTGAAGGCGCCGTAGGGGCCTTCGATCAGGACGCGCGTGCCGGGCCGGATCCCTTGCAGCCAGGCACTTCCGTCGCCCAGCGCCTTGACCGTGATGCGCAGGTACTGCCCGTCCGGCATCGCCGAGAGCGAGTAGGGATGGGCCTCCCACCAACGATTCAGGAACCGCCAGAGGAAGAACTGCCCAGCGCGGGCCGGCAGCTTGTCGAGGTTCCGGCCGCCGATCCACACCGTCACGACCTCGGGGTTCTCGCGGACGACGGACACCACTCGCAGCCGGTGCCGGAAGTTGCGCAGCAGGGGCAGCCCGAGCCGGGTGAGAAGCACGGCGCCGAGCGCTGAGCCGTACAGCGCCCACCAATAGACGCGGCCGACCGGCGAGCTGACGAAGTCGCGCCCGATGGTCACCTGGTGCAGGAAACCGAGCAGCACGGCCAGATACGCGTAGAGGTGCACGAAATGCCAGGTCTCGTACTTGAGCCGGCGCCGCGCGCGGCGGGCACTGGTGACGGCCACCCCGATCAGCAGGATGGTGGCGACGGTCGCTTTGAGCACGTCGTCGGTGTCGAAGACGAGGGTGCCGATCTCGCTCAGCACGGGGCTGCCGTCGGCGGCGGCATAACCGAGCGTGATGAACACGACGTGCGCCAGCACGAGCCACAGCACCCAGAACCCGCTCCAGCGGTGCCAGGCGGTGAGCCGGTCCATGCCCAGCCGGGTCTCCAGCCAGGGCAGCCGGGCGATCAGCACGAGCTGCAGCACCAGCGCGATCGCGCCGTACAGCCCGGTCAGCCGCCCGAGCGCGGTCAGCAGGCCGCCGGGCGCGGCGAGGTCCTCGAACCCGTGGCCGAGGACGAAAAGATCGGTCGCCCAGGCGGCGTTCAGGGCCACCAGCGCGAACAACCAGTGTGCGGGTTTCACCCCTTCAGTCTCGGAAGATTTTCTGGGGGAAATCTTGGAAGGGGCTACTCCGCCCGGCGGTATCCGGGCTCCGCGGGCTCCCCGGCCACGCTCAGCGCGTAGCGCACGGCGTCCGCGCGTGAGGTGAACCCGGCCTTGGCGAACAGGTTGTTGATGTGTGTCTTGACCGTCGCTTCACTGATCACCAGGTGCCGCGCGATCTCCGGGTTGCGCAGGCCTTCCCCGATCAGGCCGAGGATTTCCCGCTCGCGCGCGGTCAGGGACAGCAGCCGGTCGTCCGCCGCGGGCCGGGCCCGGCGGGTGGTGGCCAGGGAAAGCAGGCGGCGCTGCACTTCCGGCGCCAGCACGACCTGGCCCGCGCCCGCGCTGCGCACCGCCTGCTCGATCCGCGCCCGGTCCGCTTCCTTCGTGAGGTATCCGGCGGCGCCGGCTTCCAGCGCGGCGAGGATGGACTCGTCGTCGTCGAAGGTGGTCAGCACGACCACCTGCACGGACGGCGAGGCGGCCCGGATCCGGGTGGTGGCCTCGACTCCGTCCAGCACGGGCATGTGCAGGTCCATCAGCACGACGTCCGGGGTGTGCTCGGTCGCGGCGGCCACGGCCTCCTCGCCGTTGGTGGCCGTCGCGACCACGTCGATGTCGTCGGCGAGGCCGAGCATGACCGCGAGCGCCTCCCGCACCGAGGCCTGGTCGTCCACGACCACGAGCGAGATGCTCACCGGGGTACCTCCAGTTCCACGCTCCAGCCGCCGTCCGGCCGGGGCCCCGCCTGCACTGTGCCGCCCAGCAAGGCGATCCGCTCCCTCATGCCCACCAGTCCTATGCCACCCGACAGCCCGGGCGCGCCCGCTTCGCCGCCCGGACCGTTCGCCACGGTCAACGCGACGGAGTCACGCGTGAAGCTCAACGTCACCTCGCGCTCCGCGCCGGAGGCGTGCTTCGCCGCGTTGGTCAGCGCTTCCTGTGCCGCGCGGACGATCGCGTGCGCGGCCTCGGTCGGCACCGGCGCCGGGTCGCCGTCCACCCGCAGCGGCACCGCTTCCCCCTCGCACATCAGCTCGAGCGTCCGTTCGAGCGGGAGCGTATCGGTGCGCAGCGCCTCGATCGCGCGCCGTGTCTCGGTGATGCTGTCCACTGCGAGCCGCCGCGCCCGCAGCACCGCCTGGTTCGCCTCGTCGTCGCGGCTCTTGCCGTGCAAGGCGTCCGCCATGTCCAGCTGCAACGCGATGCCGGACAGGGAATGCCCGAGCACGTCGTGGATCTCCCTGGCGATGCGGCCTCGTTCGACCAGCGCCGCCTCGCGGGCTTCCGAGCGCAGCGCGCGCTGGGCGTTGACCATCGAGTCGCGGCGGTCCCGGCGGGCGAGTCCCATGTAGACAGGGCCCGCGACGGTCAGCCCCAGCCACCACGGCCAGCCCGAGTCCGACGGATGCAGCTCGCCGACGAGCCAGATCGCGGCCGCGGTGACCACCGCCTCAACCGCGCCGACGACGATCGCCGCCCGCCGCGAAGCGAGCCGCTCCCCCGCCACCCCGGACGCAAGGTAGGCGAACGCCGGGGCCACTGTGGACACTCCCAGGGGCAGCAGAATCCCCGACGCCACCGCATAAACGGCCACGAGCGCCGTGGTGACGCCGGTGGACACCCGGTCACCGGGGAACAGCGACAGGAGCGTCAGCACCCCGACGAGCACGAACAGCGGAATCGTGACGGCCGGGAACAGCGGCGCCTTGGTGACCAGCTGCACGGCCACCGCCGCGACGAGCGCCACACACGCGAACGGGCGCAGGAACTCGTCGTAGTAGAACCCGCCCACTTGACTCCGCTGCCGCATCACGGAAACCCTAGCGCCCGCCGGAGAAGCGCTGTTGCAGGTCGTCCAGCCACTCCGCGTTCTGGTGCGGCTGTCCGTTCCGTCCCTTCTGCCAGACGATCTGGTGCCCCGTGCGCATCGCCTGCGCGAGGACGATCACGCCTTCCACCAGCAGGCCCGCGCCGAGCGTCAGCATCAGCGTGTTGCCCGCGGCCGACCCCGCGCTCCGGTCGAGGACACCGAGCAGGAAGTTCGCGCCGAACTTGGCCGCGATGTTCAGCACCCAGAACACGATCGTCAAGCCGGTGTAGCGCATCGCCGCGACACCGTCGCGTTCGTACACCCGCACGCTGAGCCCGCGCAGCACCCCGAACACCACGCTGACCAGCCCGGTCACGACCACGAACACCATCGCGGTCGCCGACCGCACGTCCCCCAGCTGCGAGATCCCGATGACCACCAGCACCCCGGGCAGCACCAGCATCCGTTTCGCCTCGGCCAGGTCCCCGGCCAGGCGGCGGACCAGGACGTACCCGATCGCCACGATGATCAGCACCACTTCCAGCAGGCCACTCATGCCCCGTCCTCACTTCCGTCGTCGTCCCGGTCGAAACTAGGGCTGACCGGCGACTTCGTCGTGAGGCTCGAGGTGGAGGCGCGGGTGGAGATCTCCTCCACCCACGCCGGGCCCGCTCAGGAAACGGGTTCGCTCTCCACCGCTCCCGGGGTGAGGGCGTCCTGTCCGGACAGTGCGCGGGTCTTGATGACCCCGGCCACCGACAGCACCGACAGCACGCTCATCCCGGCCATGTACCAGCCCACCGCGGGCGCGCCCCAAGCCTCGCTGAGCGCGGCGGCGATCATCGGGGCGATCGCGCTGCCGAGGATCATCCCGACGGTGTAGCCGACCGAAAGCCCGGAATACCGCACGGTGGCGGGGAAAGCCTCCGCGAAGAAGACCCCGGCGCAGCCCTGGACGGCGGCGTGCGGGAGGCACAGCAGGAGGTAGCCGACGAAGATCAGCCACGGCTTCCCGGTGTCCAGCAGCCAGATCCACGGGAACGCGAGCACCACGAGGCCGATCGTGCCCGTCATGGTCATCGCCGGGCGGCCGATCCGGTCCGAAAGCGTCCCGGCCAGCACCACGAGCCCGCAGTCCCAGATCATCGAGACCAGCACGATGAGCAGGATCGTCTCGCGGGACAGGCCGAGTTCCGTGGTGGCGTAGGAAAGCCCGAACACCGACATCATGTAGAACACCACCCCGCCGCCGAGCGTGGTGCCGGCGACCAGCAGGGTGCGCATCGGGTAACGGCGCAGCACCGTCAGCACCGGGGCGCGGTCCACCTTGCCCAGGTCACGCACCTTCTCGAACGCGGGGCTTTCGCTGATGGTTCGGCGCAGGACGTAGCCGACGGCGATCAGGATCGCGCTGAGCAGGAACGGGATCCGCCAGCCCCAGTTGAGGAAGTCCTGCTGCGGCATGGCGTTCAGCGGCAGGAACACCAGCGTCGCGAGGACCAGCGCGAGCGGGCCGCCGGTCTGCACGAAACTGCCGTAGAACCCGCGTTTGCGTTGTTCGCTGTGTTCCATCGTGAGCAGCACGGCGCCGCCGAACTCGCCGCCCATCGCGAAGCCCTGGATCACCCGCAGCACGATCAGCAGGATCGGCGCGGCCACGCCGATCGTCGCGTACCCGGGCAGCAGGCCGACGAGCAGCGTGGCCGCGCCCATCATGGTCAGGGTCAGCACCAGCATCGGCTGCCTGCCGACCTTGTCCCCGAGATGCCCGATCACCACCCCGCCGATCGGGCGGACCAGGAACGCCACCGCGAAGGTGGACAGCGAGACGAGCGTGCCCGCGATTCCGTGCAGTCCGGGGAAGAAGACCTTGTTGAACACCAGCGCGGCCGCGGTCGCGTAGATGAAGAAATCGTAGTATTCGATGGTCGTGCCGATGACGCTCGCCGCCGCGGCGCGTCGGGGCTGCAGAACAGACATGATGGCTCTCTTCTTTGAGAGTGGGGAATCACCGAAAAGGGATCAGGAAACCGGCGAGGGAAGCGGTGCACGGGAACCGGCCACGGGGCCTCCTAAAGGATCGCGATCGCGTTGCCCGGCGAGCCGAGCCCGCCGACCAGGGCCAGTGGCACCGAAACGAAAAGGAATTCACCGCGCCCGGCCGAACGCAGTTCCGGTGCCAGCTCGTCGAAATCGAACAGCTCGCCCAGCGGGATGCCGAGCAGGCCCAGCAGCCTGCGGTGCAGACTGCCCACGGCGGCGTCGCCCGGGGTCACCTCGACCGCCGGGTTGTCCACGGCGATCGCCGCGATGTGCCAGTCCCACAACAGTTCCGCGGTCGGTTCCCCGGCCGCGAGCCCGGTGGAGAACAGGCCGCTCTTCCTGGCCGCGATCCCGGCGCGCGCCTCCCGGTCCAAGGACCGGTACGCCGACATCCAGCCCGTGCGCACGCACAGGACGTCACCGGGCCGGATCTCGGCCCCTTGCGCCCGCGCGGTTTCCCGGAGGTCGTCCGGGGTGATCGAATGTTCCTCGAGCGCGTACCCCTCGGCGTAACCGAAATGCGCGGCCACGTCGAGCAGCACGCCGCGGCCGACGATCCCGCCGCGCGCCCAGTGATGGATGCTCAGGCGTTCCTTGCCCGTCGCCGGGTCGTCGGTCACGCCGCCGTAGAACCCGTGCTGCCGCACGCGATGGTGACGGAACCCGTCCCACTGGGTCGATCCCTGCGGGAAGAACGAATCCAGCCGGTCGTCCCACATGCTGCCCGCGTTGCGCAGGGTGTGGCGCAAGGGTTCCCGGCGGAACAACGGCGGGTCCGGCTGGTCCAGCGGCAGGCTCAGCCCGATCCGCTCCCCCGTGCGCACGCCCGCGGTGGCTTCGGCGACGGCTCGCGCGTCGAGGAGGTTCAGCGTGCCCAGCTCGTCGTCCGGGCCGAACACGCCCCACGAGTGGTTGGCCCCGAGGTCGTCGAGGCGGGGCAGTTCGGAGTACTGGGGCAGGTTCACCGCGTGCTCCTAGAGGTCGGTGTCACCGGCCAGCAGACGCTGGGCGATGGTGCGGCGCTGGATCTCCGAAGTACCGTCGGGCACGCGCAGGGTGCGCGCGTGCCGCCACGCCTCCTCCAGCCGCAGCTCGTTGGTCAGCCCCATCGCGCCGTGCACCTGCATCGCCGAGTCGGTGACCCGGCCCAGCATCTCGGTGCACATCGCCTTGACCATCGAGGTTTCCTTGACCGCCTTGGCCTTCTCCTCGACCAGCCAGGCGGTGCGGCCGACCATCGACTTCGCCGCGTAGATGTCCATCGCCATCTCCGCGAGCTTGACCTGGATCGCCTGGTGCTCCCCGATCACCGAGCCGAAGGTCTCGCGCTGCCTGGCGTACTCGACGGCCAGGCCGAGCGACCAGCGGGCCAGCCCGACGCACATGGCCGACATCGACAGCCTGCCCTTGCTGATCCCGAGCAGCGCCAGCGCCAGTCCTTTGTGGAGGGTGCCGATCACGTGGTCGTCCGGGACGCGCAGGTTCTCCATCGTGACGATCCCGATCTTCGAGCCGACGTGGCCGAGAATCGGGATCACGCTGGTGCAGTCGAACCCGTCGCTGGTGGTGTCGACGAAGAAGGCGGTGATCCCGCCGCGCCGGGCGGCGTTGGCCTCGGGATCGGTGACCGCGAACAGGATGCAGTAGTCGGCATAGGGCGCGTTGGTGATCCACTGCTTGGACCCGTTGATCACCCACTCGTCGCCGTCCTTCACCGCGCGGGAGCGGATGCGCTGCACGTCGGAACCGGCATCGGGCTCGGAAAGGCCGAAGCACAACGTCTTTTCGCCCGAAGCGAGACCGGGAGCGTAACGGTCGCGGATCTCCGGCCGGAGTTCGGTGAGGATCGGGGACAGCCCGTTGGTGAACACCGACGGGACCACGTTTTCGTGCACCAGCGTGCGATGCGGCCCGCACACCCGGTTGATCTCCTCCTGGATGTGCACGAGCGCGGTGGGGCCGAGCCCGCCGCCGCCGAGCGACTCGTCGCCGAACATCGTGTAGAACCCGGCCTCGGCGGAGGCCATCCGGACCTGCTTCTTGAGTTTCAGCACCTCGGGCACGAGCACGCCGTTTTCGTCGTGACTCCGGCGCTCGTCGGACAGCAGGTCCGCGTGCTCCCGTTCGAGCGGCTCGACGAACCGCTCGATGAAGGCGAGCACCCCCTCGGCGCTCTCCTTCGCTTCCGGCGCGACGGTGAAGTCCATGCGTTACGTCTTTCTGTTCCGTGGCTGGGGTTTGAGGTCGTTCGCGTGGGCCTTCTCCAGGTCCAGCGAGATCGCCCGCGCCCAGATGCCGGTGAGCGTCGCGACGACCTCTTCGATGTCGAGGTCCTCGCGCTCACCCAGGATGAGGTTGATGTAGGCGAAGTTGCTGATCATCGCGACGATCGCCTCGGCGGTCAGCTCGGCCGAAATGTCGGGGTCCGCGGCGCCCTGGCGCTGGAGCCGCTCGATCCCGCGCTGGATGCGGCTGCGGAACTCGCCGCGGATGCGCATCCGGTCGGCGCGCATGTGCTCGTCGAAAGTGGCGACCTGCTCGACGATGCGGCTGAACCGGCGGCCCTTCCACATCTCCGCGAAGTACGTCCGCAGGGTGTGCGCGAACCTGTCGGCGACCGTGCCCTCGAAGTCCTCCGGGACGGCAGTCAGCAGATAGCGCTCCCCCACGACGGAGTCGACCAGACTGTAGAAGATGTCCTCTTTGGTCTGGAAGTAGATGTAGAAGGTGCCGTGCGCGAGCCCGGCCTCGTCGCAGATGTCGGCCACCCTGGTGTCGAGGAAACCCTTGTCCTCGAACACCGTCCGTGCCGCGGCGAGGAACCGATCCCGGGTCTTGCGGCCCCGCGCGGTCCGCGGTTCCGCCGGCCCGTCCGCCTTACCGGTCGCCATCTGTCCGTCCCCAATCTTCGCCGACGCAGGTATCGCGACATCTTCCCACGCCCTCTCACAGCTGCGGGCGGACCTTCTCGGCGAACAGGGACATCGAGCGCAGCACCTGTTCCTGCGGCTGGCTGCCCGCGTCGAACCACGCGACGAGACCGCCGAGTCCGGTGTAGCTGTGGAAGGAGGCGAGCTCGTCGGCCACTTGATCGGCCGAACCGAGAATGAGGGTCTTGCGTTCGATGTACTCGTCGTAGCTGAGTTCTTCGATACCCAGCCCCACTTTCGCCCGGTTGGTGAGCACCCCGACGTACCACATGTAGCCGTCGCGGTACTCCTCCTTCGCCGCCTCGGCACTGTCGGCGACGTGGATCGCCTTGAGCTGCGAGGCGCGGGCGATGTTCTCGTCGATCAGATCGAAGGAGTGCCCGGCTTCCCTCGCCTCCTCCCGGTACACGCCGACCAGCCGCTTGACGTCGTCCCGGGTGGGACGCTGGCCCAGCACGAAGGAAAACCCCCGGCGGGCGGCCAGCCGCAGCGACTCCTCGCTCTGCGAGACCATCACGAACACCGGCGGAGTGGGTTTCTGGAAGACCTCGGGGAACAGCTCGACCTCGGTGGCGACCTCGCCCTCGGCCGGCACCCGGTAATGCTTGCCCTGGTACGCCACCTTGCCGGTGCGCCAGGCCTGCATGACGATCTCGAAGACCTCTTCGTACCGCTCGTCCCGCTCGGCCTCGGGGATGCCGTAGGCCTGGAACTCCAGCCGGTCGTACGCCTTGCCGATGCCGAAGTTCAGCCGCCCGCCGGAAAGCTGGTCGACGTAGGCGTAGTCCTCGGCCAGCCGCAGCGGGTGGTGCATCGGCAGCCGGGAAACCCCGGAGCCGAGCCGGATCCGCTTCGTCGCGGACGCGGCGGCGGCCAGCAGCAGCTGGGCCGAGGCCATGATCCCGTAGCGGCGGCCGTTGTGCTCGGCCACCCATGCCTCTTCGAAGCCGAGCACGTCGGCGTGCTTGATCTGCTCGATCGCCTTGCGCACGACCTCGTTGTGGGTGTTCCACGGCGGCACGTTGGACAGGCTGAAGATCCCGTAATGGGGTGTGGCGACATTGCTCATGGCACTCCTTGGGAAGAGAAAACCCGTTGCGGGCGGCCGGAAACCGGCGACTCGGCCGGCCGGTGGCGGCGCGAACCCGTTGTGCGCACTGGGTGAAGACGCCCTTGACTAAACATGACACGCGCGTCATTGTCAACGGGCGGCGGGCACGCTCCCCCGCGCCGCCCGCCGACATCGTTGCCGTGAAGGGAGAACCGCGCGCCGATGACCCGCGTCAGCACCGTGACCGGTGGAACCGACAGCGACCGGCTCGGACGTGTGCTCATGCACGAGCACGTGTTCGTGCTCAACCACGAGTACGAGCTCAACTATCCGGAGGTGTGGGACGCCCGGCGCCGGACGGACGACGCCGTGGCCAAACTCGTCCGGCTCAAGGAAGCGGGCATCGACACGATCGTCGACCTGACCGTGCTCGGGCTCGGCCGCGACATCCGGCGGGTGCGGGCGGTGGCCGAGCGCTCCCCCGTGCAGATCATCGCCGCCACCGGCTTCTACACGTTCAGCGAGTTGCCGGGATATCTCCGGCTGCGCGGGCCCGGCCGGATGCTCGGCGGCGAGGAGCCGATGACCGGCATGTTCGTCCGCGACATCGAGGAGGGCATCGCCGGCACCGGGATCAAGGCGGCGATCCTCAAATGCGCCACCGACGTCCCCGGCGTGACCCCGGACGTCGAACGCGTGCTGCGCTCGGTCGCCAGGGCACACCTGCGCACCGGGGTCCCGATCTCCACGCACACCGACGTGTCCACCCAGCGCGGCCTGGAGCAGCAGAAGATCTTCGCCGAGGAAGGCGTCGACCCCGGCCGCGTGATCATCGGGCACAGCGGTGACTCCGACGACCTCGGCTACCTGCAACGCTTGCTGGACAACGGTTCCTACCTCGGGATGGACCGGTTCGGGCTGGAGGCCAAGCTTCCCTTCGAGAAACGGGTGCGGACCGTGGCGGCGCTCGTCGAGCGCGGGTACGCCGGGCGCATGGTGCTTTCGCACGACGCCTCCTGCCACAGCCACAACTTCCCCGACGCCTACCGGAGCGAGCACCTCCCGGACTGGCGCTACACGCACATCACCGAGGACGTCATCCCCGCGCTGCTCGAAGCCGGGGTCAGCCAGGCCGACATCGACGTGATGCTGGTGGACAACCCACGCGAGATCTTCGCCGCCCGGTGATCCCCCACCGTCCACTCCGGACTTCCAGAAAGGCAGACAGCATGACCGTGGTCCGCATCGAACGCGACGGCAAACTCGCCGAGCTGACCCTCGACCGCCCGGACAAGCTCAACGCTTTCGACGACGCGCTGTTCGGCGAGTTCGAGCAGGCGCTGGGCGAGCTGGGCGCCGACGACTCGGTCTCGGTGATCATCCTGCGCGGCGCGGGCCGGGCGTTCAGCGTGGGCTGGGATGTCAGCCGCCCGCGGGGAAACGGCACGCACCGGACCGCGCACGAGGACTGGGTCCGGCTGCGCGCGCACATCCGCTCGTTCTCCGCGCCGTTCGACGTGCCGAAGCCGGTCGTGGCCGCCGTGCACGGGTTCTGCATGGGCGGCGCCACGCTGATCCCGGTGTGCTCGGACCTCGCCGTCGTCGGGGACGACACGAAGATCGGCTGGCCGGTGCTGCCCATCGGTGGCGGGATGCTCGGCCCGATGAGCCTGTACCAGCTGGGCGCCAAGAAGGCCAAGGAACTCTCGTACACCGCGGGCAGCCACATGCTGGGGCCGGAGGCGGCGGCGCGGGGCTGGGCGAACTACTCCGTGCCGGAGGGCGAAGTGGTGGCCAAGGCACGCGAGATCGCCACCGAGGTCGCGAAGACCCCGCTGGACATGCTGGAGATCAAGAAACGCGCCGCGAACGACGTCCTCGTGCGGCAGGGCTTCCGGGACACGCTGGACAGCTGCGCGAGCTGGGACGCGCTGATCCACACCTCGGCCGGGAACCGGTGGATGTCGGGCACGCTCGGCGAGCTGGGGATTTCGGCCGCCCGCAAGTGGTACGCCGAGGGCGGTTCGCTGCGAGAGTCCACTTCGGACAGCGCCGGAGCGTCGGCGTGAGCGCGGTCGCCGTCGTCGGCGCCTCTCCCCGGAACTTCTGGACGAACTGCGCGATCCACAACCTGCGCAGCTTCAACCCGGACCTCGGCGTCGTCCCCGTCACCCCGAACCACGAAACCATCGCGGGCCTCGGCACGGTCGCGAGCGTCGCGGATCTGACGGTCGCGCCGCGCGCCGCGGTCATCGCCATCCGGCGCGAGGCCAGCGTCGAGGCGGTGCGCGAGCTGACCGCCGCGGGCACCCGCGACATCGTGCTGGTGACCGACGGGTTCGTCGAACGCGGCGACGAACTGGGCCGCGAGCTGCAGGCCGAACTGGTGAAGATCGTCAGCGGCACGGGAACCCGGTTGTGGGGCCCGAACTGCGTCGGGTTCGCCGACTTCGAGGAGCGGATCTGCGCGGTCGCCGAGCCGATGTGGCTGGAGGCGCGGCCGGGCCCGGTCTCGATCGTCTCGCAGAGCGGCGCGCTGCTTTCGGCGCTCGTCGCGGCCGCGCACGAGGAGAACCTCGGGCTGGACTTCACCGTTTCCACCGGCAACGGCGCGGTGACCGGCGTCCCGGAAGCGCTGCTGATCGCGCTGGAGCGGCCGGCCACGAAGGTGGTTTGCGTTTACCTGGAAGGCATTTCGCGGGAGAAGCTGCCCGCGTTCGAGCGCGCCTTCACGTACGCGCGGGAGTCCGGCAAGCAGATCGTCGTGCTCAAGTCCGGCGTTTCGGAGCGCGGGCAACGGGCCGTCCTGTCGCACACCGCGAGCATCTCGGGTACGGACTCGGTGCTCTCGGAACTGTTGCGGCAGCACGGAGTCCTGCGCGCGGACGGGATCGACGAGCTGATGCGGCTGGCGACGCTGAGCCTGCTCGGGGCGAAGGCGGGCCGGGCGCGTTCGGTGTCGATCCTGGGCGGTTCCGGGGGCGCGGCGGCGTTGTGCAGTGACCTCGCGGACCGGTACGGGGTCGAGCTGAGCGTGTTCGCGGACAAGACCGTGTCGCGGATCCGGGAGCTGGCCGGGCCGGGGTCGTTCATCGACAACCCGCTCGACGTGATCGGGGTGAAGAAACGCGAGGGCGACGAGAGCATCAACGGGCTGGTCTTCGCGGACCCGAACACCGGGCTGGTGCTGATGCCCTGGAGCGTGCAGTTTCCCTCCGACAGCCCCGAACAGGCCGTGCACACCTGGAACTGGAACGACCTCGCGCGGCTGTCGTCGGTGCACGGGATGCCGCTGGTGATCACGTCGATGGCACCGGTGCCGGTCACGGACTGGGTGCGCGACTACCGCGAACGGCATCCGCACGTGGCGGTGGTGCACAATCTGCGGCTCACGTTCTCCGCGTTGTCGAAGCTCTTTCCGGCTCTGCCCAAGGAAAAGCACGCGGTGCCGTCCGCCGCCGAGGAGCGGGTGCTGAGCGAGGCGGACTCGCGTGAGCTGGTCGCGGCGGCGGGGTTGCCGGTCGTCGGCGGGGTTCGCGTGCCGCGGGGCGAGGACGTGGTCGCGGCGGCGGAGAACCTGCGTGCGCCGTTCGCGGTGAAGGTGGTCGCGCCGGTCAGCCACAAGTCGCGCATCGGCGGGGTGCTGCTGGGCATCGGGGACCGGGCCGATCTGGCGGCGGCGGTCAAGCAGATCGAGGCGAACGTGGTCGCGTCCGGCCTGCCCACGGACACGATCGAGGGCTGCCTGGTCGAGGAGATGGTGTTCGGGCGGGAGATCCTCGTCGGCCTGAACACCGATCCCGTCCTCGGCCGGTACGTGGTGGTGGGGCTCGGCGGCACGGCGACGGAACTGGCGAACCGCTCGACGACTCGCCGGCTCCCGCTGGCGCCGGGGGAAGCGGAAGAACTGCTCGCCGCGGTGGGCGTGACAGACCACGAAGCGGCGCTCGGCGCGCTGACCGGCCTGTGCGCTTCCTTCGCCGACGGCGTGCTTTCCGGGTACGAGACCGTGGAGATCAACCCGCTCGTCGTGACCCCCGCCGAATGCGCGGCGGCCGACGCCGTCGTAACCCGCTTCGAGGAGGCGTGAAGTGCTTTCAAGGGCGCTCCGGCCAGGAGTTCGCTGAGGGCGGACTGGCTTGCCGGGCGGGTACGCGCGTTGCCAAGCTGGGTGGATAACCAGGTGAGGGAGCGCGGATGGGCACTGTTCGGGCGGTGTGGCTCGCCGGCCACGACAGGGAGTACGAAGAGCACATCCGGGACAACCTCGCGGAGTTCGCCGGTGCTCTCGGGGACATCGCTCCGGTCGAGTTCGCGTGCACGGCCTGGCGGCTGAGCGTCGCGCCCGCCAGTTCGCCGGGGTACGTGCGGCTGCACCGGCGGATCCTGGAGCTCAGCTGTGTCCGCAACGAGTGGGACGGCACCCTGATCGCGAGGGCGAATCTCGTCTCGCCGTGGCCCGCGGCGCTGGACTGGCCGCGCGACTGGTGCCGCGACGAGAACTGGCAGGACTGGCCGGATCTGTTCGGCCAGTTCGTGCACCCTGCGGAGCGGGACATCGCCAAAATGCCCTACCTGCGCGCTTCCGTGCTCGTCGAAGCCCCGGTGCCGTTCACGGACCTGCCGCCCGCGCCCGAGCACGCGGACCAGGACGTTCCCGGGGCGGCCCGCCGCGCCGTCTCGGTCCTGGTCCGTCAACTGGACGCCCTGCTGACGCCGATCGTCGAGAAGCTGGAGACCCGCGCCGGGGCGCCCGACGCGCGGTGAGGCGCTAATAGCGCGGCTGCGGCGCGGGCCTGGCGTTGGGCTTGCCGATGACGAACCACAGGAGGCTGCCGAGGAACGGCGCCACCCAGATGAACACGAACCAGACCACCTTCATCCCGCCCGAGTTCGCCGACCTCAGCACGCTCACCAGCGCGGCCAGCACGAGCACCAAATATGCCAGGATCACCGCGATGATGAGCGCGGCGACCAGGTAGTTCCACGGGTGGTCCACGAAAACACTCCTCCGGTCCGGACGGCCACTTTGGACGTTCCCACCGCGCGGAAAACCTTGACTTTCACCGTTTTCCCCGCGCTACGGACACGGTAGGCGGAGTCACGGCCCGCCCGCGTCACCAGCGGGCCGGTCCGGGCCTAGCACTTTCGGCTGATTCTCAGCTCAGCCCGGCGTCGTGCACGACGATCGCGACCTGGGTGCGGTTGGCCGCGCCGAGCTTGGTCATCACGTGCCCGGCGTGCACCTTCACCGTCGACTCGCTGATCCCCAGCTCCCGCGCGATCTCCGTGTTGCTCAGCCCGCGCCCGAGCGTCAGCGCGACCTCTCGTTCGCGGGCGGTCAGCGCGTCCAGCCTGGCCAGCGCGTCCTCGCGCCCGCTCTCCCGCGTGAACCGCGTGAGCAGGCGTTTGGTGATCCGCGGCGAGATCATCGCCTCGCCGCCCGCGACCACCTGCACGGCCGTCACCAGGTCGCGCGGCGCGATGTCCTTGAGCAGGAAGCCCGCCGCGCCGTGGCGCAGCGCCGTGTGCACATAGGAGTCGAGGTCGAAGGTGGTGAGCACGACGACCGGCGGCGCGTCCGGCAGCGCGCGCACCCGCTCGACCACGGCGAGCCCGTCCACGCGCGGCATCTGGATGTCGGTGAGCACCACGTCGGGGCGGTGGTCGGTGACGAGCGCGACGACCTCGCTGCCGTCCGCGGCTTCGGCGGCGACCTCGATGCCGGGGTCGGCGTCGAGGATCATCCGCAGCCCGCTGCGCACCAGATCCTCGTCTTCGAGCAGCAGCAACCGCACGGTCACGCGGCCGCCCCTTCCCACGGAAACCGCGCGTGCACGGCAAACCCGCCGTCGGCCGTCGGCCCGGAGGAAACCGTGCCGCCCGCCAGCATGACGCGCTCGCGCATCCCGGCGAGGCCGTAGCCCGACGACGGCAGCCCCGCGCCCGATTGTCCCGGCGGCGCATCGTTGACCACGTCGACCGCCAGCTCGTCCGGGGTGTCGGTGACGCTGACCCGCACCAGCGCACCGGGCGCGTGCTTGGCCACGTTGGTCAGCGCCTCCTGCGCCAGCCGGTACACCGCGCGCCCGACCGGCACCGGCAACTCCGGCACCGGATCCGGCAGCCGGACCTCGACCTTCGTGCCCGCCGCGCGGGAATCCTCGACCAGTTCGGGAATCCCGTCGAGGCCCGGCGGCGGCGTCGATTCGTCCTCGCCGCCGTTGCGGAGCACCCGCAGCATGTCCCGCAACTCCGACAGCGCGGCGGTTCCGTTCTTGCGGATCACCTCGGCCGCTTCGCCGACACGCTCGTCCTTGGCCACCACCGTGATCGCCCCGGCCTGCACGGCGATCACGCTCACGCGGTGGGCCACGATGTCGTGCATCTCGCCCGCGATGCGGCGGCGCTCGGCGGCCAGCGCCTGCTCGGCGAGCAGATGCCGTTCCCGTTCGGCCTGTTCGGCGCGTTCACGCAGGGCCGTCAGCAGGTTCGCGCGCTGGTGCATCCACAGGCCCGCCAGCACGGGCAGGGCGACGAACAGCGCGAGGCCGAGGCCCACGGACTTCCAGTCGTTCCCCCAGTTGATCTGGCCCATCGTCACGAACGCGGCGACCGACGCGACCACGGACGACCACGTCCACAAGCGGGGCCCGAGTACCGCGCCCACCGTGTAGAGCGCCACGAACGCCGGGCCGAGATTGGGCCCGAACACGACGACGACCAGCGCCGCGGCCATCGCCACCAGCGGCCAGCGCCGCCGCACGACGAGCCCGGCGAAGGTGAGCAGCACGAGCGGCCAGTGCCCGTGCACCGACATGGTCACCGAGTAGGCCACGAAACCGGCGACCACGACGTCGAGCAGGACCAGGCCCGCCGCGCGATGCCGCCGGGCGAAAGCGGTCAGGTTCGGGATCGGCACGCGGCCACCCTAGAAGGGCGGCGCGGGCGGGGATGCAGGCGCCCGCGAAAGCCGATCCGGCCGTTACCCGCGTGCGGTTTCGAGTGCGTCGAGGACCGCTTCGCCGTTCGCCCTCGCCCACTCGGTCAGGGTGTGGATCGGATCGATCAGGGTAGCGCCGAGCGGGGTGAGTTCGTACTCGACGCGGGGCGGCGCCTCGGCGTAGGCGTGGCGGCGGACGAGTCCGTGCGATTCGAGTCGCCGCAGCGTCTGGGTGAGCACCTTGCGGGAGATGCCGCCGCCGATCAGCCCGGCCAGTTCGCCGTGGCGCACCGGGCCTTCACTGAGGCCGGCGAGGACGACCACTGTCCACTTGTCGGCGATCAGTTCGACCGCCAGACGCGCCGGGCAGTCGGCGAGAAAGAGACCACCGGAACCGAACTCGCTCATGGCGCCAAGGTACCTGGCGGTTCCTTTCGGAAACCTAATCTCGGGTTCATGCGAGTCATCACCCAGCACCGGGCCGGCGGCCCCGCGGTGCTCACGATCGAGGACGCACCCGAGCCCCGGCCGCTCCCGACCGAGGTCCTCGTCCGGGTCAAGGCGATCGGGCTGAACCCACTGGAGGCGCGGCTGCGCGCCGGCGAGTTCCCGTTGATCGGCCGGCCGCCGTTCATTCTCGGCTGGGACATCAGCGGCGTGGTCGAGCAGGCGCGGACGTGGCGCCTGCGGCCCGGCGACGAAGTGTTCGGCATGTCGCTGTTCCCGCGTGCGGCCAACGCGTACGCCGAATTCGTGGCGGCGCCGGCGTTGCACCTGGCGCGCAAACCGGCGTCGCTTTCGCACGTCGAGGCATCGGCTCTGCCGGTCGTCGGGCTGACGGCGTGGCAGGGCCTCGTCGACCTCGGCGGGGTGGCCGGAGGCGACCGCGTCCTGGTGCACGGCGGCGGTGGCGGGGTCGGCCACGTCGCGATCCAGATCGCGAAATCCCTTGGCGCGCACGTGATCGCCACCGCAGGCGGGAGCAAGCGGGAGTTCGTCGAGGGGCTCGGCGCCGACGAGGTGATCGACTACACTGCGGTCGACTTCGCGGAGGCGGTCGGCGACATCGACCTGGTGCTCGACACGCTCGGCGGGGACACCGCCGAACGATCGCTCGAGGTGCTCCGCCCCGGCGGTCACCTCGTGACGGCCGTCGCCGAGGACGATCCGGAACTCGCCGCCAGGTTCGAGGCGGCCGGTCTGCGCTTCAGCGGCATCGCCGTCGACCCCGATCCGGTCGCGCTGCGGCGCCTCGCCGAACTCGTCGACCGCGGCGAGCTCCGGGTCCACGTACGGCAGACGTTCCCATTCGAGCGCGTGGCCGACGCGCACCGGCTGCTCGACGCCGGACACCTTCAGGGAAAGCTCGTCCTCACCGTCTGATCCCCGCCCGCGAGCGTCCGAAAGGGACGGTCGCGGGCGCGGCTCAGCCGAACACCACGACGCCGCGGATGTTGCGGCCGGCGTGCATGTCCTCGTACGCCTGCGCGACCTGGTCGAGCGTGTACTCGCGGGTGACCAGCTCGTCGAGCTTCAGCTGCCCCGCCTGGTACATCCGCAGCAGGTTCGGGATGTCGTGGCGCGGGTTGGACTGGCCGAACAGCGAACCCTGCAGCCGCTTCTGCATCAGCGTCAGGTCGCCGAGCGCGATCGGCGCCCCGGCGGCGGTGATGTCGCCGAGCCCGGTCACCACCACGGTGCCCGCCTTGCGGATCGAGGCCAGCGCCTGCCCGATGTGCTCACCCTGGACGACCCCGATGGTCACGATCGTCGCGTCCGCGCCCTGCCCGTTGGTCAGCGAGCGCGCGAACTCGGCGGCCTCCTCGATGCCGGCGAAGGCGTGCGTGGCACCGAAGATCTTGGCCTGCTCGCGTTTGAACTCCACCGGGTCCACCGCGATCACGGTCTTCGCGCCGGCGTGCACCGCGCCCTGCAGCGCGTTGGCGCCGATCCCGCCGATGCCCAGCACGATCACGACGGCACCGGGCCGCAGGTTCGCGGAGTTGACCGCCGAACCCCAGCCGGTGGGCACCCCGCAGCCGACCAGCGCGGCGGCCTTGAGCGGGATGTCCTTGCCGATCTTGACCACCGAGTCGACCGCGGCGGTGGTGTACTCGGCGAAGGTCGAGATCCCGCACTGCTGGCCGACCGGTTTGCCGTTCTCGTGCATCCGGAAGCTGCCCGGGTCGCTCGCGCGCGCCCCGGTGAGCAGCGAAGCGCCCAGATCGCACAGGTTCGACATACCCTGCGCGCAGAACTCGCACTGGCCACAGGCCGGCAGGAACGAGAACACGACGTGGTCGCCGACCTCGTAGCCGGGGGTGTCCGGGCCGACGGCGGTGATCACGCCGGCGCCCTCGTGACCCCCGGCGTACGGGTAGACGCCCACCGGGACGTCTCCGGTGGCGACGTGGTCGTCGGAATGGCACAGACCGGAGGCCGCCAGCTTCACGGTGACCTCGCCGCGGCGCGGGTCGTCCAGTTCGACGGTCGCGGTCTCGTAGACGCCGGGCGCCCCGCGAACCAGGGAAACCTTTGTGGTGATGGACATACGATGCTCCTCTCTGAGCACAGTGGACGGTCCTTAGAGGACTACGGTGACGACCTTCTCCTCGGTGTTGGCGAGGATCCCGCTCCAGCCGAGCTCACGGCCGATCCCGCTGGTCTTCATGCCTCCCCACGGCAGCGCGGCGTCGATGGGCGCCCAGCCGTTCACGCCGACGGCACCGGCCCGCACGCTCGCGGCCAGCGTGTGCGCGGCGGCGACGTCACGGGTCCAGATCGTGGCGGCGAGGCCGTAGTCGGTGGCGTTGGCGATCCGGACGGCCTCCTCGGGGTCGTCGAACGGCAGTACCGCGCCGACCGGGCCGAAGATCTCCTCACGCGCAATCGTCATGTCGTTGTGCACGCCCGCGAAAATCGTGGGCTGCACGAAGAATCCGGCCCGGTCCGGCCGCGCCCCGCCGGTCACGATCCTGGCGCCCTCGTCGCGGCCCTTCGCGATGTATCCGAGCACGCGCTCCCGCTGCTTCTCGTTGACCAGCGCGCCCATCGTGGTCGACGGGTCCAGCGGGTCGCCGAGGACCTGCTGCGCGGCCGCGGCGGCGAGCGCTTCGACGACGTCGTCGTAACGCGAGCGGTGCACGAGGATCCGGGTGCCCGCGGCGCACACCTCGCCCTGGTTGAAGAACAGGCCCATCGCGGTGCCGTTGACGGCGGCTTCGAGATCGGCGTCGTCGAGGATGATCTGCGGCGATTTCCCGCCCAGCTCCAGGGTGATCCGCTTGAACGAGCGCGCGGCGGCGACCGCGATCTCCCGGCCCACTTCGGGGCTGCCGGTGAAACTGATCTTGTCGATCCCGGGGTGCTCCACGATCGCCTGCCCGGTCACCGGCCCGAACCCGGGCAGCACGCTGACCACGCCCGCCGGCACACCGGCTTCTCCGAGCAGCCGCGCCAGGTGCAGGATCGACAACGGCGCGTCCTCCGGCGGCTTCACGACCACGGTGTTGCCCGCGGCCAGTGCCGGGGCGAGCTTCCACGACGCGATCATCAGCGGCGTGTTCCACGGGATGATCGCGCCGATCACGCCGACGGGCTCGCGGCGGGTATAGGAGTGCGTCGGGCGGCCGAGGTAGCCGTCGGTGGGCACCACCTGGCCGGTGATCTTGTCCGCCCAGCCCGCGAAATGCCGGAAGGTGCGGGCGGCGTTCGGGATGTCGAGCACGGCCGGCTGCCCCACCGGCTTGCCGACGTCGATCGCCTCGAGCCGGGCGAGCTCGCCCGCGTCACGCTCGATGAGGTCGGCCACCTTCGCGAGAATCCGGCCGCGCTGGGAGCCCGGCAGAGCCGCCCACTCCCCCGAAAGCTGGGCGCGGGCGGCGGAAACGGCCTCGTCCACATCGGCGGCCGAGGCTGCCGCGACGTCGGTGAGTTTCTCTTCGGTGGCCGGGTTGAGCACGGGGAACGTGCCGCCACCGCCGGCACGCCAGCCGCCGGCCAGGAAGAGCTGAGTGGGGAGGGTTTCGGTGCTGGTCACGGGCGTACTCCTTGCCGATCTTCGTTGACAGCGGGCCCTGGTGCGAAGCCTGCCCGTTCGCCGATCGGCGGTCTTGCGCCTGCGCGCACGGCTCTTGTGCGAAAGCGGCCTTATCCCTCCGCGCGGTACTGGCTGGGCGCGGCGCCGTAGCGGGCCCGGAAGGAGCGGCTGAACTGCGCGGCGTCGACGAGCCCCCAGGAGGCCGCGATCGCGGCGACCGGGCGGTCGGCAAGGCGCGGGTCGCGCAGATCGCGGCGGCAGCGTTCGAGCCTGCCGTCCCGGATCGAGCCGGTGATCGTCAGCCCGCGCCGTTCGAACAGCTTTTGCAGGTGCCGCAAGGAAACGTGCACGGCCGCGGCCACCCGCGCCGGGTTCAGCCCTGGATCGCCGAGGTGGTCGGTGAGGTAGCGCTGGGCGGCCAGCACGACGGTTTCCGAAGCCGGCTGCGGGGCGCCCACCGCGAGGCAGGCGGCCACGAGATCCACCGCCGCGTCGCTCAGATGCGCGGCCTCGGGCTCCGGCGCTGCCGTGCGATCGAGCCCGCGGAGCAGTGACGACGCCAGCGCCCCGCTGCCGTGCGTGCCGGGGATCGCGACGGCGGTGCGATCACCCAGCGACCGCGCCCGCGCTTCCAGCCGCGCGCGGGGCACGACCAGCACGAGCATTTCGAAGTCGCGCTCGAAGGCCAGCTCGTACGGCCGGTCGGTGTCGTAGACGGCGAGGTCACCCGGCCGCAGCCGCGCCGACCGGCCGTCCTGCTCGACCACCCCGTCACCGCGCAGCTGCACGCCCACCTTGCACAGATCGGCCTCGCTGCGGCGGATCAGCCCGCGCGTGCGGCGCACGACCTGCCGCGAACCGGCGACCACGGACAGCTGCAGGTCGGCGACCGGGCGGGCCAGCACCCGCCCGGTCAGCGCGGATTCGTCCCCGAGCGGCGTGGTGTCGAGCGGGACGAACGCCTCGGCCAGCACCTCGCGCCAGGCCTGCACGTCCGTCAGCGAACCGGCGTCCAGCGCCACCGGGAAGGCACCCATGCCCGCCTCCTTTACTGACCGGATGGTCGGTAACTCCGCATGGTACTCGACGGGGTGGTGCGCGTCACGGACGCGCGGGCGCGGCCGGGGTTGCTTTCGGGTGGTCCATACCACTCCGGGTGCACATTTCCGGCTCCGTAAGCATCTTCCTCAGTGAGTGCCCGCTTCGGGAGCTTTTCACGGGGTAGGCACTCACAGCGACGGCCGGCACGGGGACCGGCCGGGGAAACGGGAGGTTCCGATCATGGGGAAACAGGTTCTGCGCAGGGGATTCGCGGCCACCGCCGTGCTCACGGCGCTGGGCGGGACGGCGCTCGCCACGGCAGGGGTGGCCGGCGCGATGCCGACCGACGAGGGCCAGTGCAACCAGGAACAGGTGCACGTCGAGGTCACGCAGGAGGCGGGCGGCGCGATGGGCCACCACGCCGACGTCCTGCACTACACCGCCGCCACGCCGGACGTGCGGTGCGTCATGCAGGGCGCGCCCACGGCGACGGTGTTCTTCGACGGCGGAGGCGCTCCGCTCGGCGTGCCCACTTCGCAGGCCGCCGGGACCGGCGACCGGCAGGTGACCATCGACGCCACGCATTCGGCCTGCTCGTACGTGATCATCGCGGACGGGGACGGACCCGGCCCGCAGGTCTCGGGGTTGTCGTTCGCACTGCCCTCGGGCGGCGTGGACACGGTGACCCAGGTGGCGTGGCCGGCCCCGGACCTGACCGGGGACGTGCAGTTCGGCGCCGTCGAGCAGGCCTGACCGGGATTCACGAAGGGGAGAGTGACACCGATGACCAGCACCACGACCAAGATCACCGTCGGCACCCTCGCGGCGGCGCTCGCGCTGCTGACGCCAGGGATCGCTTCGGCGACCGAGCCGTCCGCGACCGTCCAGCAGGCGACGCCGGACCTCGACGGGGACGGCTACCCGGACCTCGCGACGCTCACCATGGCCGGCGACGGGCAGCAGCGGCTGGACTTCACCGTGCGCGGGGAGACCACGTCGGTCCAGCTGACCGGCGACCCCGCGCAGGGCGTGCAGCCGATGCGGGTGACCGACATGAACGGGGACGGCAGGCAGGAGGTGGTGGTCGTGGAGTCCGTCGGCGCCAACACGACGTTCTCCACCGTCTGGGACCACGCGGGATCGGGCCCGCGCGCACTGTCCACATCGGACGGTAAACCGCTGCAGCTGGCCGAAGGCGGCGGGATGGCCGCGCGTCTGGGCTACGAATGCGCCTCGAACGCCGCGGGCGGCCGTGACCTGATCACGCTGCAGGTCAGCCGCGACGACGGGGACGCCGTCACCTACACCGGTTCGCGCGTGCGCTACGAGATCACCGACGACGTGGTGCACCAGGTGAACGACTACACGATCAGCTCGGTCGGCCAGGACGACCCGGTGCTGCGGACCGCTCCGGCGAGCTGCTCCTGACCCTCGCGCCGCCGGGCCCCGAGCGCTTCCGGGGCCCGGCGGACGCGGCGTGGTGGTCCGCGTTCACGGCGGGCGGTGCCCAGCACGGCGCTGCGCGCAAGCTTTCGGGCGAACACCTCTAACCTACGTGGGGGAGGTGCGACACAGGTGGACGCCAGCAAGGATCCCGGCCGGTTCCCGGTCGACAGCCGGGGAACGCGCGACGCCGCGCGCGCCGTTCCATGGTCGCTGCGGGTCGCGGCGGCGGTGAGCTGGCGGTTCCTGCTCGTGATCGCCGGCATCGGGACCGTCTTCTGGTTGCTGGGCTACCTGGAGGAAGTGGCCATCCCGGTGGGGATCGCGCTGCTGGTGTCGGCGCTGTTCGCCCCACTGGTGGGCAGGCTGCAACGCTGGGGCGTGCCGCGCGGGCTGGCGACGCTGATCGCCATCGTGGTCGGGCTCGCCGTGGTCGGCGGGGTGCTCACGCTCGTGATCACCACCGTCATCGCCGCGCTCCCCCAGTTGCAGAGCCGGGTTTCGGCCAGCCTCACGAGCATCAACGACTGGCTGCAGAGCGGGCCGCTGCACCTCTCGCACGACCAGCTGCAGCAGTGGCTGGACAACGCGCTGAGCGCGGTCAACGGGAACTCCTCCGAGCTGGCCAACAAAGCGGTGCAGACACTCGGCACGATCGGCACCACGCTGACCGAGGCGCTGCTGGCCCTGTTCACGCTGATCTTCTTCCTCTACAGCGGACCGCAGATCTGGCGGTTCACCCTGCGCGCCGTCCCGCGTGACGTGCGCGACCAGGTCGACGTCGCCGGGCGCCGCGGGTTCGCGTCCCTGGTCAGCTATGTGCGCGCGACGGTCGGCGTGGCCTGCGTGGACGCGGTGTGCATCGGGGTCGGGATCTGGATCGTCGGCGTGCCGCTGGCGGTGCCGCTCGCGGCGCTGATCTTCATCGGCGCGTTCATCCCCATCATCGGCGCGGTCCTCACCGGTGCCATCGCGGTGCTCGTGGCGCTGGTCGCCAACGGGTTCATCTCGGCGCTGATCGTGCTGGCCATCCTGATCGGCGTGATGCAGCTGGAAAGCCATGTGCTGCAACCGTTCCTGCTCGGCCGCGCGGTCCGGCTGCACCCCCTTGCGGTGGTGCTCGCGATCGCCGTCGGGCTGGAGGTCTCCGGGATCATCGGCGCGTTGCTCGCGGTGCCGATCCTCGCCGTGCTGAAGTCCGCGATCGGCTCGATGCTGCGCGATCCCGAGATGGATCCCAACGAGGTCAACGCACTCCGCCCCCGCAGCGCCCGCCCCC
>NZ_VMNW02000038.1 GCF_007713735.2 Amycolatopsis acidicola
GCCGTCCCTAGCGATCTTGCCGCTGGGTCAAGGCATCTTTCCCGCCTTGACGCAGCGACAAGATCGCGAACACTCACAGATCGGGGCGGTGGTGGGGTGTCACACAGCGCGCGCTACGCGCGTCCGTTGCTGTCTCAATCGCCTCAAACGACTCAACCCCACCCCGCCGACAAAGCACGAAGATCCTCGAACGCCCGCCGAAGATGCGCCTCCAGCCCGTCCGAAGGGTCGTCGATCCACGCCTGCGCGGCTTGATGGAACGTGGCCCACCCAGTCTGCGCCGCGAGCGCGGCCAGCCGATCGGGAACTCCCCGCTCCCGCAACGCTTCCGCCAAGGTGTCCGTGACCGCGGCGTGCTTGGCCAGTTCGCGCTCGCGGAGTGCCGGGGTCGCGGCGATGATTTCCAGCCGTGGCTCGGAAAACGGGCGATTCTCCTCGAGAATCCGGGCGGCCTTGCGAAAGGCCCGGAGCAGGATTTCGAGCGGCTGCAACCCTTCCGGCGCGCCGGCGACTTCCTGCTTCAACTCCGCGCGCAGGTCCGCCTCACCGTCGAAGAGCACCTCGCGCTTATCCGGGAAATGCCGGAAATAAGTGCGCTCGTTCAGCCCGGCGCGGGCCGCGATCTCGGCCGTGGTCGTCCGCTCGAAACCCCGCTCCCGATACAGCTCCAGCGCCGCCTGCTGCAGGCGGCGGCGCGCTTCCGCTCCACTCCTCGGCATCCCGTGAGGGTACCCGATAACGCCAGTGACTGGCGTCACGTTGCGCCAGTCACTGACACTACGGCTATCGTAGTGCCAGTCACTGGCGTTATCCGAAAGGTCGTTCCATGCACGTCTTCGTCACCGGGGGTTCGGGTCTGACCGGCCCCACCGTCGTCACCGAGCTCATCTCCGGGGGCCACACCGTCACCGGGCTCGCGCGTTCCGCCGCTTCGGCCGCGAAGCTGGAATCCTTGGGCGCTACGCCCCATCACGGCTCACTGGACGACCTCGACAGCCTGCGCAGCGGCGCCGACGCCGCGGATGGCGTGCTGCACATGGCTTTCGGCGGCGACTTCGCCGACCCCGACGACATGATGCGGCGCGATCGCGCCGCGATCGAGGCGCTCGGGCAGGCGCTGGAGGGCACGGGAAAACCGTTCGTCAGCACCTCGGGCACGCTCGTCATGCCCGAGGGCCGGGAAAGCACCGAGCAGGACGAGCCGGATCCCGCCGGACTGGCCGGTTTCCGCATTCCGGGCGAACGCGCTTGCCTCGCCGCACGGGGAGTACGCACGAGCGTCGTCCGGCTCGCGCCGACCGTGCACGGGCCCGGCGATTACGGTTTCATCGGCATGCTCGTGGCCACCGCGCGGAAAACCGGTAAGTCGGCTTATGTCGGCGACGGCGGCAACCGCTGGCCCGCCGTGCATCGGCGCGACGCGGCCGTCCTTTTCCGGCTGGCGCTGGAAAAAGCTCCGGCTGGCAGCGTGCTGCACGGGGTCGCGGAAAGCGCCGTCCCGTTCCGGAGTATCGCGGAAACAATCGCGCGCGGCCTCGATCTGCCCGCCGTTTCACTGACTCCGGAGGAAGCGGCCACGCATTTCCCAAGCCCGTTCATGGCCACCGTTTATGGCTTCGACGCGCCCGTTTCCAGCGCGCACACCCGGCAATCGCTCGGCTGGTCTCCCGCTCATCCGACGCTGCTGGAAGACCTGGCGCACGGCGACTATTTGTCCTGAGCGCGCGCCCCGCACAACCGCAGCGAGCTTTCCAGCAGGACGTCCATCGCCTTCTTCTTGCTGAGCCGCCCGGCGGCGACCTGATCCGCCGCCGTGTGGCCGAGTTCGAGGATCGCCAGTGCCAGCCAGCTCGCCGGCAACCCGCGGTCGAAGTCGCCGGTGCGCTGGCCGCGCCGGAGCAGGCGTTCGAGCCAGGCGCCGACGGCGGCGTGCGGGTCGGCGCCGTCCTGCCGCGGCGTCCGGTTCAGCGCGGGGTCCAGCAGGAACGGAAGACGTCGCACGAGCTGCCACGAGATGTCGAGGAACTGCCGCAACGCCTCGACGGGCGGGGCGCTGTCGAGACCGGCGGCATCGAGCTCGGCGAGGCCTTGCACGCGCGCGGATTCGATCAGCTCGGAGATCAGGGCCTCACGCGAAGGAAAATGGGCGTAGACCGTCTGACGCGTGACGCCCGCCGCGCCGGCGATATCCTCCATGCTCGCGTCCGGGCGCTCACCGAGCACCGTGCGCGCGGCGCCGAGAATGGCCTCGATGCTGCGCCGGGCATCGGAACGGCGGCGACGGGTGGGCGGGGCGTTGTCGAGCGTGTCAGCCATCGGCACCGAAGATACCGACACGAGGAGAACTTTGACAAGCCGTCAGAGTTCGTCTAACACTGACACCATGTCAAAGAACAGAAAGCCCGATTACGGGGTCGACGCGCCGGAATTCGCGGCGGCACTCGGCGCCGCCGGGGTGGCGTCCCTGGTGGCCGCCGCCCGGTGGCGCCGCGGCAGAGTCGCGGCGGCGCTCACCGGCGCGGCCTTCCTGGCGAGCACCGCCTGCTACCTGCACACCACGTTGCGCGGGAAGTTCCTGATCTGGGAACGGGAACTGGACCGCGCGGGCCTCAACGGCGACGAGGACCTGCTCGACCTCGGCTGCGGCCGCGGCGCGGTGCTCATCGCCGCGGCGAAAAGGCTGCCGAAAGGGCACGCGGTCGGCGTGGACCTGTGGACCAGGGACCAGAGCGACAACCGCCCCGAAGCGACGCTCGCCAACGCCGAAGCGGCCGGGGTCGCCGACCGGGTGGAGGTCCACACGGCCGACATCGCCGCCCTGCCGTTCCCGGACGCCTCCTTCGACGTCGTGACGAGCGCGATGGCGATCCACAACATCTCCTCGGCCGACCAGCGATACCGCGCGCTGGACGAAGCCCTGCGAGTGCTGCGTCCCGGCGGGCAGCTGCTCATCGCGGACCCGTGGATCATGACCCGCAAATACGCCGGACACCTCGGCCAGGGCACGCCGCGCTCGCTCGGCCCCGGCTACTGGTACGGCACCCCGTTGCTCGGCACCAGCCTCCTGCACGCGGTCAAAAGCTAGTTCCGCTCCTCCGGCGGCACGTACTCGAACGTCGGGCTCGCGCTGCCGGGATCGCCTGCTGAAACGGGATACGTCACCAAGGACCGGGCAGCGGGGCGGGACGTGACCCGCCCCGCCGACCTCATCCGGTAACGGCCGACTCGTCCGGGTCGAGACGTTCGACCTTGTCGATCAGCACGAGGTACGCGAAGAACCCGATGGCCGCCAGCACGGCCACGAACACGAGCGCCCCGTTGAACGAGCCGGTCAGGTCGAGGATCACGCCGATCACGATCGGCACGATGGCGCCGCCCAGGTTGGTGAAGAACCCGAACACCCCGCCGGAAAGGCCCATCATCCGCAACGGCGCGATTTCCGACGCCAGCGTCCAGCCGATCGCGCTCATGCCCTGCGCGAAGAACGCCACCGACATCACCACGATCACCGCCGCCGGCTTGTTCGTGTAGTTGCCGAGGATGATCAGCGCCGACCCGGCGAACCCGATCATCATCGGCACTTTCCGTGCCACGGTGCGGGAAACCCCGCGCTGCAGCAGCCGGTCCGACAACGCGCCGCTGAACAAAACCCCGACCAGCGCGGCCAGATACGGCAGCGACGCGAGGAAACCGGCCTTCACGAACGCCATTCCCTTGTCCTCGACCAGATAGCTCGGGAACCACGTCAGGAAGAACCACATCACCCCGTTCGTGCAGAACTGCGCGAGGTACATGCCCCACATCCGCCGCTTCGTCAGCAGGTACTTCAGGTCCGCCTTCGTCGCCTTGCGCTTCTCCCGCGGAGCGGCGTCCTCGACGGTCAGCGCGCGCTCGGCGTCGTTGACCTTCGGGTGTTCCGCGGGCGTGCTCTTCGCGAACCGGAACCACAGCATCGACACGAGCACGCCCGCGATCCCGGTGAGCAGGAAGATCGAATGCCAGCCGTAGCTCGCCACCAGCCACGCCAGCAGCGGCAGGAACAGCGCCAGCCCGACGAAGTTCCCCGCGTTGTACACGGCGGTCGCCCGCGCGCGTTCCTTCGACGGGAACCACGCCGTCACGAGCTTGTTGTTGCCCGCGAACGAGGGCGCCTCCGCGACGCCGAGCGCGACGCGCAGCCCCAGGAATCCCGCGAACCCCCGCGCCGCCGCGATCGCGCACGTCGACAGCGACCACAGCAGGATCGACCACCCGTAGGTGATTTTGGCGCCGTAGCGGTCGAGCAGCCACCCGCCGGGGATCTGGCACACCACGTACGCCCACGAGAACGCCGAGAGCAGCGCGCCCTGTTCCGTCCCGGTGAGCCCGAACTCCTCCTTGATCGAGGGCATCGCCACCGACAGGATCGTCCGGTCCAGGTAGTTGATCGCCGTGACGACGAGGATGAGCCCCAGGATGCGATACCGGACCTTCGTCGCGGCCGCGGTGGCGGTGACCGGTTTCGTCGTCATGCGAGCACCTTCCCTGGGTTCATGATCGAGCGGGGATCGAACGCGGACTTCAGCGACCGGTGCACGTCGACCCCGACCGGGCCCAGCTCGCGCTCCAGCCAGTCCCGCTTCAGCAGCCCGACGCCGTGCTCGCCGGTGATCGTGCCGCCCAGCTCCAGGCCGAGCGCCATCACGTCGCCGAAAGCCTCGTTCGCGCGGCGCGTCTCGTCGGGGTCGGCGGCGTCGAAGACGATCGTGGGATGCATGTTTCCGTCGCCGGCGTGCCCGGTGCAGGCGATGCACACCCCTTGCCTGCGCCCGATTTCCCCGACTCCGGCCACCAGCTCCCGCAGCCGGGTCCGCGGCACGCACACGTCGTCGCTGAGCATCGCGCCGCGCTTTTCCAGCACCAGCCCGACCGACCGGCGCGCGGCGAGGAACAGCTTGCCCTCCTCGGGCCCGTCCGCGATCAGGGCCTCTCCCCCGTGTCGTGCGGCCGCCGTCGTGAACCCTTCCAGCACAGTGTCTTCCGCGTCCGACTGTGCAATGAGGACAGTGTTCGTCCCCGGTGGGAAGCCGTAGTCACGCTCGCGAGAGACCTCGGCCAGTCCCACCGGATCGATCAGCTCCAGCAGCGAAGGCCGCAGCCCGCCGGTCATCACGTCGGTCACCGTCGCGCACGCGGAGTCGAGGTCGCCGAAGAACGCGATCGCCGTGCGCGGGGCTTCGACGGCGGGCCGCAGCGCGGTGACGATCTTCGTGACCACCCCCAGAGTCCCTTCGGAGCCCACGAAAAGCCGCGTGAGGTCGTAGCCGGCGACACCCTTCGCCGTCGACCGCCCCGTCCGCAGCACGCGCCCGTCGGCCAGCACGACCTCCAGCCCCCGCACCCAGTCCGCGGTCACGCCGTACTTCACGCAGCACAATCCGCCCGCGTTGGTCGCGACGTTCCCGCCCAGGGTGGACATCTCCCACGACGACGGGTCCGGCGGGTAGAACAGCCCCCGCCCGGCCACCGCGCGCGAGAAGTCGGCGTTGATCACGCCCGGCTCCACCGTCGCGGTCTGGTTCTCCTCGTCGAGGTCGAGGATCGCCGTCATCCGCTCCAGCGAAAGCAGGATCGCGCCGTCGATCGCGTTGGCGGCACCGGAAAGCCCGGTGCGCGCGCCCTGCGGCACGACCGGGATCCGGTGCTCGTGCGCGAAGGCCAGCACCGCCGAGACCTCCTCGGTGCTCCGCGGCCGCACGAGGCACAGCGCCTCCCCCGCCGGGCACGTCGACGCGTGGTCTTTGCTGTGTGCCGCAAGGACATCCGGGTCCGTCACCGCACCGGGCGGCAGCGCCACGAGTGGCGCCCTCATCGTGGTTCCACACCCGCGGCGAGCAGGCCCGCGTTGTCGAGCGCCGCGGCGATGCGGGCACTGACCTCGGGCGTGACCGGGCTGACCGGACGCCTCGGCACACCGCCGTCGCGGCCCTGCAGGCGCAGCGCCTCCTTGATCGTCGCGGGCTGGTTCGGCCCGTCGATGGCGCGCCAGATCGGCAGGATCTGCCCGTGTAGTTTCCGCGCCAGGTCGAGGTCCCCGGCCTGCACGGCGTCCCACAGCGCGGTGGACAGGAACGGGGTCACGGTCGGGATCGCGGCCAAAGCTCCTTGCGCGCCAAGGACAAACGCCGGCAGGTGCAGGTCGTCCACGGCGGCCAGCACGGAGATCCGGTCCGACACCGTCTCGACGAGGTCGGCGAGTTTGTGCAGGTCCCCGCCGGACTGCTTGATTCCGATCACCCACGGCAGATCCGCCAGCCGCGACACCACGTCCGGTTCGATGAGCGCCCACGGCACGACGTTGTAGATCACGATCGGCAGCTCCGCCGCCGCGCCGATCTCCGCGTAGTAGTCCACTGTGGACTCCGGAGTAGGCGACCAGAGGTAGTGCACGGGCGTGATCTGCAGCGCGTCCACCCCGGCCGCCTTGAGCGCGAGGGCATAGCGGATCACCTCGTGCGTGGAGTTCTGGATGATGCCGCCGATCACCGGGACCCGGCCGCCCACCTCGTCGACGACGATCGAGCACACCCGCGCGCTCTCCTCGGCGGACAGCGCGTTCCCCTCGCCCGTCGTGCCGCAGGCGCACAACGCCGTGATGTCCGCGCCCAGCAGGTACCGGACCTCGGCCCGGAGCTTGTCCTCGGCGATCTCCCCTCGCTCGTCGAACGGGGTCACGACCGTGGCGATGATCCCGTGCAACCGGGGACCGGGTTTGTCCGGCATGGGCTCGACTCCTTCGTCAACTGGAACATCAGATGTAATACTTCATTACTGGACGCGTTGAGGGGAACACGATGACCGAACCGAGGGCCGCGGGGCCCCTGATCACCGACTCACTGGCCGAACAGGTCTACCGGGTGCTGCGGGACCAGATCGTGCACGGCCGCCACCCGCAGGGCGCGCGGCTCGACATCCCGGCGCTGAGCGCGGCGATGGGCGTGTCGAAGACGCCGATCCGGGAAGCGTTGCAGCGCCTGGAAACCGACCAGCTCGTGGTGACGCGGCCGCGTTCGGGCACGTACGTCGCCCGGATCACCGCCGCGGACATCACCGAGCTGTGCGGGATGCGCAAGGCGATCGAGTGGTTCGCGACCGGCGAGGCCACGCACCGGATGCCCGAGTCCGTGAAGCGGGAACTCAAGGCGGAGCTGGAAGCGGCGGACGTGGCCGCGGCCGCCGGCGACCTCGAACCGTTCTACCGCTCCGACATGAACCTGCACCGCACGATCGTCCGCTACGCGGGCAACGCCAGGATCATCGCGGTCCGCGACGGCATCGAGGCCTACCTGGAATGGCTTCGCATCGGGGACACCGACAACCCGGTCCAGGCCGCCGCCGCGGCCGCCCGGCACCACGAGATCGTCGACGCGATGCTGGCCGGCGACGCCGCGAAAGCCCGCGACGTCGCCGCGCTGCACGTCGACGAGGTCCACGAAGGGAGCCTCGCCGACTTCCACGCCACCCATCCCGAAGCCTGACTCAGACGAGCTTCACGTCCGCCGCCGCGAGCGCGGCGCGCAGCGCTTCCCGCTCGGCGGCGGACACCGGCGTCAGCGGCGAAAGCGGCTGCCCGCCGTCGCGGCCCTGCAGCGCCAGCGCCGCCTTGATCCGCGCCGTCATGTTCGGGCCGTCGATCGCGCGCCACACCGGCAGCTGCTTGTTGTGCAGTTCCAGCGCGGCTTTGTGGTCACCGCGCTGCACCGCGTCCCACTGCGCGAGGCACAGCTCGGGCACGACGGTGAGGGTCGCGCTGATCGCGCCCTGCGCGCCGAGCAGGTAGCTCGGGTAGAGCAGGTCGTCGACGGCGGTGAACACCTTGCCGCCCTCGGGCGCCATGTGCAGCAGGTCGGCGAGCTGGTGGATGTTGCCACCGGACTGCTTCACGCCGATCACGTCCGGCACCTCGTTCAGCACCCGCGCGACGGTGGTGGCGGGGATCAGCGCGTACGGGATCACGTTGTAGATCACGATCGGCTTGCCGGTCTCGTCCGCGATGCGGCGGTAGTACGCGACGGTGGTGTCCTCGTCCGGCTGGAACAGGTAGTGCACCGGGGTCACCTGCAGCGCGTCGACGCCGGTCGCGGCGATCGCCTTGCCGTAGCGGATGACCTCCTTCGTGCTGTCCTGGATGATGCCGGCCACCACCGGCACCCGGCCCGCGGTCTCCTTGACCGCGGCCTCGGCGATCGCGACGGAGTCCTCGACCGAGAGCATCTGGCCGTCACCGGTGCTGCCGGTGACGCACAGCCCGTGCACGCCGAGGTCGAGGTGGTAGCGGACCTCCGCGCGCAGGGCCTCGAGGTCCGGCTCCTCGGCCGCGGTGAAGGGGCTGACCAGCGGCGGGATGATGCCGTGCAGATCGAGGGTCATCGAAGGTCCTTTCCTGGAGGCAGAACGGGAAACCGGGATCCGGCCGGGGTCTGGGGCCGGAAATGTAACCGGTGACATTTGCTACCCTGAGCGACCGGGGGCCGGTCTGTCAAGTGCTCAGCGGCCGGGGCGGTCGCAGGATCCGCGGACGTGGAACTTCGTCGGCAGGACCACGTCCTCGCCCCCGGTCTCGTCGCCGTCGAGCCGCGCGAACAGCACCCGGCCCGCCTGCGTGCCGATGTCGTGCGCGGGCTGTTCGATCGCCGTGATCGGCGGGTCGACGAACGGGAACAGATCGGTGTCGTCGAAGGTGACCAGCGACAGGTCCGCCGGGATCCGCACGCCGCGCTCGCGCACCGCCTGCAGGGCCCCGATGGCCAGCATGTTGTTGAAGGAAAACACCGCGGTCGGCCGGGAACCGAGGTCGAGCACCTCGCACATCGCCTCGTAACCTCCTTGCGTGCCCAGGAATCCCTCGCGCACGCACTCCGGGCGCACGGTGAGTCCCGCCGACTGGCACGCTTCGCGGAACCCGGCGAGCCGCTGCGCCGCGGTCGGCATCCCGGCCGGACCGGAGATCATCCCGAGATCCGTGTGCCCGAGGTCGATCAGGTAGCGCACGGCTTCCCGGGCCGCGCCGAGGCTGTCGGTGCGCACCAGCGGGATGTCGCCCAGCTCGGGCGGGCGGCGGTCGACGAACACCGTGGGAATTCCGTTGCGCACCAAGCGCGCGACCCCTTCCCCGACGCCGCTGGAGGACAGCAGCGCCACGGCGTCCACCGTGCGCCGCGCGAAGGAGGCCAGCACCTGCGCCTCGCGCTCGGAGTCGAAGTCCGAGCTGGCGATGAGCACCTGGTAGCCGTGCCGCACGGCCTCGTCCTCCAGGCCGCGGGCGACCTGCGCGGTGAACGGGTTCGCGATGTCGGACACCAGCAGGCCGACCAGTTTCGTGCGGCCGCGCGACAGGCTCGCGGCGACGCCGTGGCTGACGTAGTCCAGCTCCTCGACCGCGCGCAGCACGCGCTCCGTGCGATCCGGGCTCACCGCCGCGCCGCCGTTGAGGACGCGCGCGACCGTCGCCGTCGACACGCCGGCCGCCTTCGCCACGTCCCGGATGCTCGCCATGCGTTCCTCCCGCCTCTCCGACGATCACCAACCTAGGCCGTAAGCCAGGGCCGGCGGCCGGATCCGGTGCCCCGCCGGCACAGTATGTCGCCCCGCCCGTTGACAGAACGACCGTGTCCCACTCAGACTGTGGCGCACGATGTCACCGGTTACATTTCTACTCCGGTGTCCCTGACCAGGCAAAAGCACAGCGAGGTGCCAGGATGGCAGTCGAAAGCGGCACGAGCACGGAGCGGGCGGCCCCGCCCCGTCCGCGCGGGCGGAACGTGCGATGGGCGGTGATCAGCGCCGTCACCGTCCTGACCATCACGAGCTACCTCGACCGCGGCAACCTGTCCGTCGCCGCGCCGGTGATCCGCGACGATCTCGGCTTCAGCGCGACGCAGATGGGCCTCGTGCTCTCGGCGTTCGTCTGGCCGTACGCGATCATGAACCTGCCCTCGGGCTGGGCGATCGACCGGTTCGGGCCGAGGATCATCATGACCGTCGCGGCCGTGGTGTGGTCGATCGCCGGAGCCGCCACCGGGCTGGCCCGCAGCGTCGCCTCCTTTCTCGGGCTGCGCGTGCTGCTCGGCATGTCCGAAGCGCCGCTGTTCCCCGGCGCGCTGAAGGCGACCGACGAATGGTTCCCCGACCACGAGAAGGCGCGCGCCACCAGCGTGTACATCGCGGCCACCCAGGTCGGGCTGGCGATCGCGCCGCCGATCACCACCGCGCTGCTGATCGCGGTGGACTGGGAGCTGATGTTCGTCCTGGTCGGCGCGCTGGGCCTGCTCGGCGTCGCGTGCTGGTGGTACGCCTACCGCCACCCGGACCGCCATCCCCGCGTCAGCCCCGAAGAACTGGCCTACATCAAGGAAAACCAGCGCAGCGCCGAGGCTGCGGACGAGTCCTCGGCGCAGCTGGGCAAGCAGTGGGTGAAGCTGTTCAAGTACTCCACGATCTGGTGGATGATCATCGGCGGGTTCTGCCTGCAGTACGTGTTCTGGTTCTACATCACCTGGCTGCCCAGCTACCTCGAGTCGGCGCAGCACTTCTCGATCAGCGCTGCCGGGCTGCTCTCCGCGCTCCCCTACATCGCCGGCGGGATCGCCGTCGTGATCGGCGGCCGGTTCTCGGATCTGCTGGTGCGGCGCGGAATGCGCCCGATGGACGCCCGCCGCCGCACGATCGCCGCCGGTTCCCTGCTCACCGCGCTCGCGCTGGCCGCCACCGCCGCCAGCACCGGCCCGGCGATGGCGATGACCCTGCTGACCATCGGCATGTTCACCTACAGCCTGACCACGGCTTCGTACTGGGCGCTGGCCTCCGACGTCGCGGAAACGTCCACAATGGTCGGTTCGATCGGCAGCATCCAGAACTTCGGCGGGTTCCTCGGCGGGGCCTTCGCGCCGATCGCGACGGGCATCATCGTGGACCGCTTCGGCGGGTTCGTGCCCGCGCTCATCGTGGCCGCCGCCCTGCTGCTGGTCAGCGTCGTGTCGTACGGCCTGCTCGCGAGGAAGAAGCTGCCGGTATGAGCGTGGACGTCGTCGTGATCGGCGGCGGTTCGGCCGGAGTGGCCGCCGCCGTCTCGGCCGCCGAAGAAGGCGCGCGGACCGTGCTCGTCGAGGCCTCCGGGTCGGTCGGCGGGACGCTGGCGTGGCAGTGGCTGGAACATTCCGCGGGGTTCCACGACGTGCACGGCACGCGGGTGACCGGCGGGTTCGGGCAGCGGCTGGTGGACCGGCTGGTGCTGGCGGGCGGGTCGCCGGGGCACGTGCGGGACGACGTGGGCTACACCGCCACGCGCACGCCGGTCGACCACGCGACCTTGGCGCTGACGCAGTCGATCCTGCTCGACGAAGCCGGGGTCGAGGTGTGGCTGCAGTCGATGCCCACCGGCGTTCGCGACGGCGTTTTGACCGTCCAGACGCCTGCGGGCACGCGGACCCTGCGCGCTTCCGCGTTCGTCGATACGACCGGGGACGCCGCGGTGGCCGCGCTCGCCGGGGCCCCGATGCAGCCCGACACCGCGGAAACGCAGCCCGCTTCGCTGGCGTTCAAGGTCGGCGGGGTGGACTTCCCGGCCCTGCTGGACTATCTGCGGGCGCACCCGTCGGAACTGCGCCCGGGGAGCGTGATCGCGGACGACGACGCCGAGCACGCGAACGTGTGGGGCCTGGGCGCGCTGCTCGCCGAGGGCCGGGAGCGCGGGCTGCTTTCCTTGCACCGCACGGAGCTGCACCTGGCCGCGTGGCCACGGCGCGGCGAAGTGGTGTTCAACGTGACCCGCACGCCGACCGGGGCCGGGGACGGGTGGCTCGGCGCGGCCCACGCGCGGCTTTCCCGGCAGATCCTGGAAATCGTCGGCTGGCTGCGCGCGATGGTGCCCGGTTTCGGCGAGTGTTTCCTGACGGCGGCCGGGGATCGCGTCGGCGTGCGCGAGTCCCGGCGTGTCGTCGGCGCGTACACGATGACCGGCGAGGACGTGCACAGCGGAGCCCGGTTCGCGGACGCGGTCGGGCGCGGGGCCTTCCCGGTCGACGTGCATTCGGCGACCAAGCCGGGCCTCTCCCACACCGACGCCGTCGGTGCCGGATACGAGATTCCCTTGCGGGCACTGCAGGTTCCCGAAGTCCCGAACCTGCTGGTGGCCGGGCGGTGCGTGTCGTCGACCCACGAGGCGAACGGCACGCTGCGCATCACCGCGACGTGCTTCGTCACCGGTGAAGCCGCCGGCGTGGCCGCGGCGACGGCGGCCTCCGCCGGCGTTCCGGCCACGAAAGTGGATCCCGCCGAAGTGCGAAAGCGGTTGCAGGAAAGGAAAGCCGTGCTGAACGTCCCGGGCTAGGACAAACCGCGTGGTTTTCCCGAACCGGAAATCCGCGCGTATTCCTCGCAGGAAACCGTTGGGGTGCAACACTTTTCCGCGTCGCGCGACTTCACTGCCGGAAGCACGCGCGACCGGGAAGGCGGCCATGCACCCGAAATCGGGCTCGTTCACCAGCCGTGACCGGGACGACCAGGTCCTGGCGCAGTTCGGTTCCCCCGGCGCCGCCGCGCGGTACGCCGCCGAGCAGGAAGGCGCCGGTTCGTCGGCGCGGTTCGCCGCCGCCCGGCGCCGCCTGGTCCTGCGCGCTCTGTCATCGCCGCCCGGGCCCGAGGTTTTGGACCTCGGGTGCGGGCCGGGGCAGACCGCGTCGGCCCTGCTGCCGCGGTTCCGCGTGACGGCGCTCGACCGCTCCCCCGCGATGGCCGAGGAATGCACGCGCCGATGCGAGGGAGCCGTGCGGGCCGTGGTCGGCACGGTCGAAGACCTTCCGCTGCTGGACAACCACTTCGACGCCGTCCTGTTGCTGGGCGTCCTGGAGTACACCGACGCCGCGCGCGTCTTCCACGAGGCGAGCCGTGTGCTGCGGTCCGGCGGGCTGTTGCTCGCGAGCATGCTCAACCCGGGTTGCCCGCACCGCGTCGTCCAGCTCCAAGTGAAGTGGCCGCTCCTGCGCCTCGCGCGTGCCGTGGAGCGCGCGCTCGGCGTGCCGCCGGAACGTCGTCACGGGCGCGTCGAGCACGGCATGCGGATACTGCCGCCCAGGGCGGTCCGCGATCTGGCCACCGCGTCCGGCCTCGTCCCCGCGGGCGTGACGTACTTCGACCCGATGCGCCCGCTTCCGGCCCGCGAAATCACCGGCGGCTGGCGCGCCTCCTGGGCGACCGGCTACCTCTTCGAAGGCCGGAAACCGTGATCAGGGGCGGCCGGCGTGCGGGACGTCGACCTCGGTGGTGAACAGCACCGCTTCCCTGGCCTGGGCACGCCGGTGCTCGAAGTAGTCCGGCGCCGCGCACATGAGCAGGGTCCGGCCGTCCTCGCCGCCGAGCATGCAGGCGTACAGGCCGAGCCCGTCCGGCGTGACGATCTCGTCCACCACCGCCCCGCCGGGCGCCACGCGCACGACGCGGTTGCCGATGGCGTCGGCGGCCCAGAGGTGTCCTTCGGCGTCGAGGGTGCATCCGTCCGGCCCGAGGACCAGCTGCCCGGAGATCTCCTCCGACGTTCCCGAGGGCAGCGGGCCGAACTCCGCCCACACCCGCCGCCCGGTCAGCGCGCCGTCCGGGGCGAGGTCGAAGGCGGTGTACCGGTTGCCGAACGTCTCGCCCACGATCAGCGTGGCGCCGTCCGGCGTGATGACCGAGCCGTTCGGGAAGTACAGGTCACGGGCGACGACGGCGACGGTGCCGTCGGGGTCGACGCGTTTGAGCGAGGCCGTCCCGAACTCGCCGCCGCCCATCAGGTCCATGCCGAAGTCGCCGACGAAGATGTGCCCGCCATCGTCGATCACGAAATCGTTGAGCAGGCCGCCGCAGTGCGCGGACAGATCGGCCAAAGTGGACAGACGCCCGCCGTCCCAGCGGAGCAGCCGGTGATCCTTCATCGAGCCGACGACGAGCGAACCGTCGGGCAGCCAGCCCAGCCCCGATGGCTGCTGCTCCACCTCGACGACCAGCTCTTCGCTGCCGTCGGGACCGACCCGGCTCACCTGATGCCGGTAGAAGTCCGAAACCCACCACGAGCCGTCATGCCATCGCGGCGCCTCGAAGAACGCGCCGCCGCCGAGGAGCACCCGAACTTCCCTGTCCGCCATGCGGGCACCGTACCAACAACCGGGGGCCCGGAAAACCGGCTCACCGGGCCTTGCCGGCGCACGCGCCACGCCGAGGGAGGTGCCCGCGTCCGCCCGGATCAGATTGTTCGACAAGAAATCGGACCAACGGAGCGTTTTTCGCTCAACGACAGAGCGAGTGGCCCGAATGTTACGGTGATCGTCGGCGATTTTGTCTGACGATCCGAGGTGGTCCATGCTGAGGCGGTTCTCCCCGCGGTCGACGTTCGCGGCGCTGACCGTGCGGAACTACCGGCTCTTCGCCACCGGCCAGGTCATCTCGGTGACCGGCACCTGGATGCAGAAGATGGCCCAGTCCTGGCTGGTGCTGGAACTGACGAACTCCGGCCTCGTGCTCGGGCTGACCACCGCCGCGCAACAGCTGCCCAGTCTCCTGTTCACCCCGGTCGCCGGGCTGTTCACCGACCGGACGGACCGGCGCAAACTGCTGCTGTGGGCGCAGGTCGCGTCCATCGCCCCGGCACTCGCGCTCGGCGCGCTGGCCTGGACGCACCACGCGACGACGTGGCTGATCATCGTGCTGGCGTTCGTGCTCGGCTGCATCGACGCCGTCGAAAAGCCGAGCCGGATGACCTTCGCGATGGACGTGGTCGGCCGCCGGCACCTCGCGAACGCCGTGATGCTCAACGGAATCGTGCAGAACTCGGGCAAGGTCGTCGGGCCCGCCGTCGCCGGGGCGCTGATCGCGACCGTCGGGCTGCCGGACACGTTCTTCCTCAACGCGGTCTCGTTCCTGCCCGTCATCGCGGGCCTGATGATGATGCGCCGCGACGAGCTCCACCCCACCGAGCCCGCGCCGCGGCGCAAGGGCCAGCTCCGCGAAGGGTTCGCCTACGCGTGGAACAACCGCGCCCTGCGCGGGCCGCTGCTGCTGATGACCGTCAGCGGCACCCTGGCCTACAACTTTCCCGTCGTGCTCCCGCTGCTGGCCAAGGACACGTTCACCGGCGGCCCGGAACTCGCCGGTTCCCTGTTCACCGCGATGGGCGTCGGCGCGATCGTCGGCGGGTTGTCGGTGGCGGGCGTGACCACCGTGACGCAAGGCCGGCTCGCGCGCAGCGGGCTGTTGTTCGCCGGGCTGCTGGCCGCGTCGTTCCTCGCCCCCAACACTTTGACGGCACTGCTCGCGATGTGCCTCCTCGGCGCCACCAGCGTCACCTTCCGCGCGGTCGCGACCACGCTCGTGCAGCTCACCAGCGACCCGGCCATGCGCGGCCGCGTGATTTCGCTGTTGCTCGTGGCGCTCAACGGAACCACGCCGATCGGCGCCCCGGTCATCGGCTGGGTCGGCGAGCACTGGGGTGCCCGTGCCGCGCTCCTCGTCGGCGCGGTGGCGACGGCGGCGGCCGCGTTGTTCCTCCTGCGCCGCACCGATCGTGTGACGTAATACCGTCCAAAAGCGACACTCCGGCGCGTTCGCGGCAAACCGATGTCCTAGCTGGTGGGACTTTCAGTAAAATCTCAGTCTGGCGCTGAACTCTGCGCCGGTGACGACGGATCTGGCGGCCGCGCCGGTGCGGCCGCGCGAGGGCAGGCTGCGGAACATCGACCTGATGCGCGTCACGGTCTTCTTGGCCGTGATCTCCGCGCACGTGGTGACGAACACGCTGGACCTGGCCGGAATCGGGGTCGCGGGCTGGGGCATGCTGATGCACTTCACCCGCTACGCGTTCGTGTTCATCTCCGGTTTCGTCCTGTTCCACGGGTATCGCGGCCGGAAGCTGACGCCCGCGACGTTCTGGCGGAAGCGCTTCTCCACCGTGGTGGTCCCGTATGTGCTGTGGACCTGTGTCTACTTCGGACTGGACAGCTCGCTGGTGCCGTGGCCGAGCTTCGGGCTGTGGCTGGAAACGCTGGGGCAGCGCGTGTCGTGGGGGAACGAGTGGTACCACCTGTATTTCCTGCACCTGACCATCCAGCTTTCGCTGCTGTTCCCGCTGCTGCGCCGGCTGGTACGGCGGTCCGAGGGCAGGCACGGTCTCCTGCTCGCCGCGGCGGGCGCGATCCAGGCCGGGTACATGTGGATGATCTCCGAGGTGCCGGCGCCTGCGGGGCCGCTCGGTGAGATCTGGCCGCACACCGACATGATGCTGCCGCTGTACGTGTTCTTCTTCGTGGCGGGCGCCGTCGCGGCCGAACACCGGGAAGCCCTGGACGCGTGGATCACCGGCCACCGCTGGGTTGTCGTCGCGATCGGCGTGGGCACGCTCCTCTTCACCGGCGGCGTGTTCGTCCTGCGGGCGCCCGACTACGCCTGGGCCGCCGCCGCGCCCACCTACCCGGCCGTCCTGCCGTGGGCGATCGGCGCGACGCTACTCGTCTACGCCGCGAGCCTCGCTTGGTCGCGGCGTAGACCCGCCGACGGCTTCAGCGCGCGCCTGGTCGCGGCGGGCGCGCATCGTGCCTTCGGGGTGTTCGCCGTGCATCCGCTGGTGCTGTGGGTTTTGGAGGTCACGTTGGTGCCGTGGCTCGGCCGGGAAGTCCCCGACGCCCCCGCCCGCACGGCGATCGTCTTCCTGCTCACGGTGGCGGGCGCGCTGGCGGTGGTGGAAGTCCTGCTGCACACGCCGTTGAGCAAGTACCTCCTCGCCCGCCCTCACGAACCCCTTCCCGCGTCTCGTGTTGGCCCCTCCCGGCTACGCGTTGGCCGACGGGGTTGATGTGTTGGCCCCTCCCGTCGATCTGTTGGCCGGTGGGGTCGATGTGTTGGCCGCCCGTCGGCAGCTGCGAGCCAGCGACAGCCAACTCGGGTCAACACACCACCCGGAACGGCCAACACACCGACGTGGCGAGCCAACACACCGACGGGAACCACCAAAACGCGAGGCCCACCACACCCATCCCCACCACACTCCCCCGCCCGAGGGCGGATACTGCCACCGTGCCCAGGATGATCACCAGCCACGGACTGACCGTCGACCACACCGAGCACGGCCCGGCACAGGGCCGCCCGCTCGTGTTGCTCGCCGGGTTCCTCGCGCCCGCGACGTCGTGGCGCCACCAGGTGCCGGCCTTGGCCGCGGCCGGGTATCGCGTGTTCGCCGTCGATCTGCCCGGGCACGGCACCGCGGGCCCGCAGCCGGACGGAACCGGCATGGACGAACGCGCCGACGCGCTCGCCGAGTTCCTGTCCGCGCCGGGCTTGCGCGGCGTCACCCTCATCGGCGGGTCGATGGGCGGCAACACGATCTGGGCCTACCTCAGCCGGTACAGCGCCGACAGGCTGCGGTCGATCGTGATCGTCGACCAGACGCCCAAAATGCTCAACACCCCCGACTGGCCCCATGGCTACTACGGCTACGAACCGGGCAACGCCGAGACGTTCTTCGCGAACGGCATCCCCCGGACCGGCCACGGCACCCCGGTCTGGCGCCGGGGCAAGCGGCTCCTGCGCCTCCTGCAGGCGATGGGCGGCGCGCCCCGGCTCCCGCTCACCGCCGCCGACCGCGCCCTGCTGCAGGATCACGCGCGCCGCGACTGGCGGGAGACGTTGCGGGACAACGACATCCCGGCCCTGTTCGTCGCGGGCGAGGAGAGCGAGCTGTGGCCGTGCACGCACGCTGCCGCGTCGGCCGCGCTCATGCCCCGCGGCCGCGCGGCGATCATCGCGAAGGCCGGGCACGCGACCAACGTCGAGCAGCCCGAGGCGTTCAACCGCGGCGTCCTGAGCTTCCTCACCGATCCCGGCGTGCCCTGACGCCGGCCCGGCTATCGTGTCCGGCGAGTGGGAGGGGACGCGATCATGCCAGACGAACCGCTGCTGTCCGGTGGCCCGGAGGAGATCAAGCGCAAGCTGCGCGCCATCGCCGACGAGGCGAAGGCGAAGTCCGAGCGGTTCACCGCCGTGCGCCGTCAGGTCGAAACCTCGGTGATCGACGAGGAGTCGCCGGACGGCGTCGTCCGGGTGAGCGTCCGGGCCAGCGGGGCGCTCGCCGGCCTGCACCTCTCCGAACGCGCCCGCGGGCTGGCCCCCGCGCAGCTCGCTGAGCTGGTGATGGCCACCGTCGCCCGCGCGCAGGGCAAGATCGCCGCGCGGGTACAGCAGATCGCGCGGGACAACGGGGTCGGCGAAGATCCGGCGACCACGACGATGGTCGCCCGGTTCACCGAGGAGTTCCCCGAGCCCGAGCCGTCCGGGCCGCCTGCCGGCCCCGGCGAGATGCGGCTGGGCGGAATCGAGGACGAGCCCGCGCCGAAGCCGTCCCGGCCCGCGACCCCGCCGGACGAAGACGACGGCTACTGGGACAAGCAGTCGTTCCTGCGCGGCAACTGAGGGAGAGAGCATGAGCCAGGGTTTCGAGGTCGACACCGGCGAGCTGCGCGAGCACGCCGGAACGCTGAACGGCGTCCAGGGCCAGTCGGCCGAGGCCGTCGACGCCGGGCATGAGGTCACCCCCGGCGGCTGGGACAACGCGTACGGCGTGATCTGCCAATCCTTCCCGCAGCTGCTCCGGCCGACGGCCGAGCGCGGCATCGACGCGCTGCAGCGGGTCACCGACGGCTTGGCGAACCATGTCCAGCAGGTGGGCGCCGCGGCCGACGCCTACGACAAACTGGACGAGCAGATCGCCGGCCAGTTCCGCGAGATCCTGCGCGACCTGGACCGGATCCGAGACGGGCGCGCCGGTGGCCACTGACAACCCGCTGGTCAACCCGTCGTCCCAGTTCGACCCGGACGACTACGGTCCCGACCCGGAAAAGATCGCCCAGGGCGACCTGAGCACGCTGAACCCCATCACCTCCGGCGGCGACTGGTGGGCGGGCTCGGGCCTGTGGGACGACTGCAACCAGCTCGCGAAGTCCATCCAGGACCGCGACCTCGTGGGCGTCTTCTTCGGCACCGTCGCCGTGGAGCTCGACGCGATCGGCGTGCTGATGGACCCGATCGGCACCGCGCTCTCCGGCCTGGCCGGCTGGATGATCGAGCACCTGAAACCGTTGCGGCTCATGCTCGACGAGCTGGCCGGGAACCCGGACACCATCAAGGGCGTGGCGCAGACCTGGACGAACATCTCCGGCCGGATGAAGGAGGTCGCACAGGCGCAGCAGGACGCGGTCCAGCAGGGCACCACGCACTGGCAGGGCCCGGCGGCCGACGCGTACCGCAAGTCCGCCGGGAAACTGTACGACGCGGCGGGAGCCACCAGCAGCCTGTCCGAAGGCATGAGCTCGCTGATCCAGGCCATGGGCGAATGCGTGGCCACGGTGCGCAGCCTGGTGCGCGATCTGATCGCCACTCTCGTCGCCGAGCTGGTGCAGGACGCGCTGGAAGAAGCCGCGTCGATCGGGTTCGCGACCCCGCTGGTGATCGAGGAAGCGACCGGCGCGATCACCCGGTGCACCGGCCGTACGGTCGCGACGATCGAGAAGCTCGTCGACGTCATCGGCGAGGTCCTCGACATCGCGACCAAGATCAACAGCCTGCTGCAGACCATCGCGAAGGTGATCGAGGACCTCCCCAAGGCCACCCAGGCGGCGGGCTGATCCCGTGGTCACCCTCGTCGTCGTCCTCGCGATCGTGCTGCCTCTCCTCGTCCTCGGCGCGGTGCTGTTCGTGCCGGTGCGCAGAATCTGGCGGCAGGACAAGGTGACCAAACCGTGGCGGGGACTGGGCACGTGGTCCCCGGGCCCGCCGGACGAGACAGCGCTCGAATGGATCCGCGTCGCGTACCCGAGCGGGGCGTCGCGCGTGCTCGGGGCGGCGCACCGCGACACGATCACAGCCACCGCGTACGGATGGCATCGCGGCTACCGGATCTTCGCGCACGAATGGCAGTGGCACGAGGTGGGCGCCGGCCGTCCCCGGACGATCCAGCGCACGGTCATCTCCATCGAACTCCCGATTTCCGTGCCCTGGCTGGAAATCAAGCGCGACGGGAGTACCGGCGATCCCGGTTTCGCCCGCGCGGTGCTGACGCCGCCGGTGGCCCAGTGGCTGCTCGCCGATCCCCGCGCGCAGTACTACCCGGTGCGGTTCGCGGGCAGGCGGGTCAGCATCGCCGAACGCGGCGGCCTCCACGTCGAAACGCTCGGCCCGCCCGCCGACTTCCTCGTCGAACTCCTCAGCCGCACACCCGCGATCTGAGCGAACCTCAGCGCCGCGTCCCTTCCGTTCACCGCGGGCGCAGCTCGACCGGCAGGCCGTCGGTCGGCATCGGCCCGGTGCCGTAGCGCATCGGCGGCTCGTAGCCCTCGGGCACACGCCACGAAAACCGTTGCAGCAGCTGGTGCATCACGGCCTTGACCTCCATCCCGCCGAAGAACTGCCCGATGCACTTGTGCGCCCCGCCACCGAACGGCGACCACGCGAACCGGTGTTCCGGTTTGCGTTCGGCGGAAAACCGGTCCGGGTCGAACTTGTCGGCGTCCGGCCACCACTGTTCCATCCGCTGCATCGCGTAGACCGACACGCCGATCTTGGTGCCCTTGGGGATGTAGTAGCCGAGGATCTCGGTGTCCTTGACCGCCTGCCGGAAGAGCGAGCCCACCGGCGCGTTGATCCGCAGGGTCTCCTTGAACACCTGGTCCAGCGCCGGGAGGCGGTCGAGATCGTCGTAGCCCAGCTCGGGTTCGCCGAGCGCGAGCGACTCTTCCCGGACCCGATCCTGCCATTCCGGATGGCGGCCGAGGTAGTAGGCCATCATGGCGAGGGTGATCGTGCTGGTGTCGTGCGCGGCCATCAGCACGAAGATCATGTGGTTGACGATGTCGGTGTCGGTGAACCGCTGCCCGTCCTCGTCTTCGGCGCGGCACAGCACGCTGAACAGGTCCTCGCCGTCACCGTCGCGTTTGGACTGAATCCGCGTCCGGAAGTACTCCTCGAGTATCCGGCGCCCGCGTAGCCCGCGCGCCCACGTGCCGCCCGGCACCGGTGCCCGCACGAGGGCCTGCCCGCCGTGCACGGCGTCGACGAAAGCCTGCTCGATCCGCGCCTGCTCCGGGCCAGCCACCTCGCCGACGAACACGTCGGTCGCGATTCCCAGTGTCAGCCGTTTCGCCGCCGTGTAGACCGGAAAACGTGGGCCAGGGCGCCATTCGCCGAGGTCCCGGCGGATCCGCGGGTTCATCGCGGCGAGGTAGCCCTGCAGCCGCGGCCGGGTGAACGCGGCCTGCATGATGCGCCGGTGCCCCAGGTGCTCCTCGAATTCGAGCAGGAGCAGGCCGCGGTGGAAGAACGGGCCGATGAGGTACTCGTAGAACCCCGTGTTGCCGAAGGATTTGTCGCGGTTCGCCATCACGCGCTCGATGCCGTCCGGGCTGTTCACGCCGACGACCTTCGTGCCGAGCATGCCCGACCACGCGACCGGGCCGTATTCCTCGTACCGTTCGCGGGCGGAGTCCAGCACGTTCGTCAGCCCGTACAACGTGTGCCCCACCAAGGGAAGCCCGTAGTCACCCGGCACCGCGCGCAGGCCGGAACCGGCCGGCGGCACCGCCAGCGGACGGGAGGGGGACGGGTATTTCTCGCCGAGCCTGCCGAGCGCCGAACCGACCTTGTCCACTAACCCGGTGACCATGACCGTGCGCCTCCGTCCGCCCAGTGCGAAGCCGTTCCGGACCATAACAGGAATCACAGTTATCCGTAAACACGTGATTCCTCATTGCTGTGCCAGACTGGCAGCCGTGACACGGACAGTGCGCGGGGTCTACCGGGGAGCCACCGCCGACGAACGGCGCGCCGAGCGGCGCCGCCGGCTGATGGACGCGGCGCTCGAGGTGATCGGCAACCAGGGCTGGTCCGCCGCCACCGTGCGCGCGGTGTGCGAGGAAGCCCATGTGGGGCCCCGGTTCTTCTACGAGAGCTTCGAGGACATGAACGCGCTCGCGGCCGCCGTGCACGACGAGATCGTCGAAACGGCGCTCACCCGCACGCTCGCCGCCGTCGCCGCGGCGCCGGACGACCAGGCCGCGAAAACACGCGCGGCGCTGGGCACGATGATCGCCGATCTCACCGACGACCCCCGGCGGGCGCGGGTCACGTTCAGCGAAGCGCATGGCAGTGAAGTCCTGATGCGGCGGCGGTTCACGGCGATGCGCGCGGTGGCCGAAGCGATGGTCACGCAGACCCGCGGGCTGGTGCCGAAGGAGAACGAGCGCGTCCTGCAGGCCGTGTCGCTGGTGCTCACCGGTGGCTTCGCCGAGCTGGTGCTGGTGTGGTTGGACGGCGGCCTCGACTGCGATCGCGACGAACTGATCGCCGTGTGCACCGAATTCGCCCTCACCACCACGGAAAGCCTGCCCCGGCTGGCTAACCGCCTATCGCGTCTTTAGTCCTTTGTAGACCGTCACGCTTGCTGGAGCGCGCGGAACTGGTCGACCCACGGGGTGGTCTGCCCCGGCAGGCCGTCCGCGGCCGCCTGCACGGTGTACGGGCAGAACAGGCTGTTCAGCAGCCAGGGCGGGGAATCCGGGCCGAAGCCGTCGATCATCGGGGTGTCCTGGGCGATGCCGTAGGCGGCCACCGCGAGCCGCCCGGTGTCGCGGAACTTCTTGACCTGGTCGGCAAGGAAGGTCTGGTTCGCCGAGAACCAGTGCGACATCGACAGGAAGTCCGTCCACTTCTCCTGCGGGAACGGGTTCGCGATGGCGCTCTTGATCACCTGCCACACCGGCGTCCCCGTCGCGACCCCGTATTTCTTCGCGAACGCGGGGGCGACCGGGTCCTTGAGGTGCTTTTTCCAGAACAGCACCAGGGAGAATTCCGTCGCCAGGAACTTCTGGCCGGCACGGAGCCGCGGCACCACGTAGTCGAGGTAGGCCTGGCCCGCCGCGACGTCGGGCAGGTGCGGGTGCAGGTCGGTGCCGTCGAGGGCCTGGGTGTCGCGCACGAACGTCATCCAGCGGTCGGTCGCGCCGGTCCGCCAGTCCGCCTGGTCGAGGTGGTTGAGCGCGCCCATGTACAACCGGGTCTTGCCGCCGTTCCGGTCGCGGTAGGCGATCGCTTGCCGCGCAAGGGTTTCGTAGAACTCGTTGAGCCGGTCGCTGCCGCGGTCGGCGTCCTGGCATTCGATGAACGGCTCGTTGCCGATCACCAGGATGTCGACCTTGTCCAGCACCGCGGCGAGGACGTCGTCCAGCCGCCTCGACGCGGTCGCCATCGCGCCACTGCCCGCCGTGGGAATGGCTTGCTTGAAGTAAACGAATTTCAGCGAAAGAACGGTGCGGTAACCGCGCTGGGCCGCCGACAACAATGCCTTGATCGAGGCTGATTCGGCGGGGTTTTCCTTGTCCGCGTCCGACATTTCGTAGAACCCGCGCAGCCAGGTCGCCGAAACGTTCTTCAGCTCGGCGTCGTTGAGCTGCCCGGGGTCGCCGTTGAAATTGGCCGCGAGAATTCCCTGCGGCGGTGTCGTCGGCTGTTGCGCGGGGCTGGATCGCGTGGAGGTGTCGCAGCCGACGGCGGCCAGCGCCAGCGCACCGGCGGGCAGCGCCAGGAATGCGCGCCGCGAAACCATCAGGCGTTCGCGCTCACGGGCTTGTCCGCGGGGAGGAGGTCCGGCTCCAGCCGCGGGGTGCGCAGCCGCGGGATGGCGAACGCGAGCAGCAGGGCGACGCCGACCAGCGGGTACGTCGCCGCGGACAGCTGCTGCGGCCAGTCCCAGTGGATGTGCACTATCGGGAAGTCCGTGTCCGGCAGGTGGTGGAACGGGGCGAGCCAGAAGAACACCGCCGTGAGGACCGCCCACGCGAACCAGGCCGCCGCGAGCCAGGAACGCTCGTACGCCCGCCGCGCGCCGTACGCGATGATCACCATCAGCGTCGGCGCGACCCACACGTAGTAGTGGGACCAGGACGTCGGCGAGACCAGCAGCGCGAGGCCCGCGTTGGCCATCAGCGCCAGTGCCGGCCCCGACCTGCGCATCGCCGCCGCGACCACCGCGAGCAGCGCCAGCACGACCACGATCCACAGCGTCTTCTCGACCGCGCCGGGGAGGCCCATGCGGACGAAGACGGCTTCGATCGTCTGGTTGGTCTTGAAGGCCGTGCCGCTGACGCCGCCGCCGGAGAGGCCGCCCTTGAACCAGTACTGGATGGAGGCGTCGAAGTCGGTGATGAACCCGATCAGCGCCGCGACCACGAACGTGATGCCGGCGCGGATCGCGGATTTGTAGTCCCGGCGAACCAGGAAGAAGAGGATGAACGCGGCGGGCGTGAGCTTGATGGCGGCGGCCAGCCCGATCCCGAACCCGCGCGGCCACAGGGTGCGCCCGGCGAGGCAGTCGATCGTGACCAGGGCCATCATGATCAGGCTGACCTGGCCGAACTGGTAGGTCTGGCTGACCGGTTCGAGGAAGACGGACGCCGGCAGCGCGACGCAGGCCACGAGCAGGCCGCCGCTCCGCCCGAGCTTCGGCCACGCAACCCGCGAGACGAGGTACAGCACCAGGCCGAGGCACAGGGTGCTGATGACGTAAAGCGTGACCACCGACGCGTCCCACGGCAGCAGCACGAACGGACTCAAGATGAGCACCGCGAACGGCGGGTACACGAAGGGCAGCACCGCGCCGTTCGCGACCGGCGGGAGCGCTCCGTACATGTCGTGGCCGTCCCACCAGGCCTGGACCCCGTAGCGGTAGACCTCGAGGTCGATCTGGGGCCGTGTCGGCATGGCCGTGAACATCCCGCGGAACGCGAAGAAGAGCCACACAGCGCACAGCACGGGGATGACCCACAGGAGGTGTTTACGCATCGCGGGACACTCTAGAGCTTCGCGTTTCCCCAGCCGCGCCGCGGTGTGTTCCCGCAGGCAGCGGCCGTGCGGCGGGCAGAGGGCGGCCCTGGTTGAAACCGCGTTGACGGGGCGTTATAGGCTGTTCGCAACACCTCACGGGATGAGGTGCCGGCCGGGACGTGGCGCAGTTTGGTAGCGCACTTGACTGGGGGTCAAGGGGTCGCAGGTTCAAATCCTGTCGTCCCGACGGTCAGCGGGTTCTCGCAGCTCACAGCTGTGGGAGCCCGCTTTTTTCGTTTCGCGGCGGTTCGTCCAGCTCAGCACAGCGCTCGGTGACACCTTGACTGGAGGATCCCCGCATGGGACGAGAATTGACCAAACAGGGTCTGCCGCGACCCCGCCAGGAGATCTGGCGTTCGTACGTCGAGGAGTGGGACCGCGCCCTGCGCGCGGCCAACCACCCCGAGACCACCCGCTACAACTACGAGCTCGCCGTCACCCAGCTCGGCGGCTTCCTCGGCGGCGACGAGCTGCGCCGCGTGATCGAGGAGAACGGGCATCGGGTCCGCGAGGACGACTCCGACGCCGCCGAGGACCCCACCGATGTGCAGCGCCGGCACGTCGAGTGGTTCATCACCTGGATGCTGCAGACGCGATCGGCGTCGACAGCCGTGAACAAATACAAGGCACTGCAGCAGTTCTTCCGCTACCTCGTCGACGAAGGCGAGATGCGGGCACATCCGATGGACCGGATGCACCAGCCCTCGGTCACCGAGAAACTGGTGTCCGTGCTGGACGATCAGCAGGTTGGCGCGCTGCTGGATGCCTGCTCCGGCAAGGACTTCCTGGCCCGCCGCGACACCGCCCTGATCCGGCTGCTGTTCGACACCGGCGGGCGCCTGGCCGAGGTGTCGCGCGCCCTGACGTCCGAACTGGACATGCAGCGCGACCTGCTGATCGTCCACGGCAAAGGGGACAAGTACCGCGCCATACCCTTCGGCGCCAAAACCGGCCAGGCCCTGACCCGCTACCTGCGGGTCCGAGGGCGCCATCAGGCGGCCGATCTTCCGCACTTGTTCCTCGCCCAGCGCGGGCGGCGCACCCTGACGCCCAACGCCATCAAGATCATGCTCCGGCGCCGCGGCCGGGAGGCCGGTATCCCCGGCGTGCATGCCCACCAGTTCCGGCACACCCTCGCCCACGAGTGGCAGCTCCAAGGCGGCAACGAAAGCGATCTGATGGCCATCATGGGGTGGGCATCACCGGAGATGCTTCGCCGCTACGGCAAGAGCGCCGCCGCCCAGCGAGCCCAGCACTCCCACCGCACCCTGGCACTGGGCGACCGGATCTGACGAGACAGGCTCGGGTGCGTGTGCCCATGGCGCGCGCACCCGACCTGATCAAGCGCCGTGCCTCCCACGCCCCTCGAGGCAAGGCGACCTCCCGCCGCGCTTCGGTGACACCGCCACGGTGCGCTGGGATCATGTCCAAACCCAAGCTGACGCCCGCCCAGCGCACGATGCGGGCACGTATGGCCGCCTACCGTTCCTGGGCCAACACAAGCGACCGCACGGCCCGCACCGAGCCCGCCCGCCGCTCCGCAGACTCACGCTTCGAGCAGCAGGTTGATCCTGCCGGTGTGCTGCCTCCGGAAACCCGGGCCCAGCGTGCGGCCGCGGCCAGGAGCGCATACTTCGTCCGCCTCGCATGGGCCAGCGCTCGCTCACGACAGCTGCGCCGCCACAACAAGAAAAACAAAAAATAAAACCAGGCCCGGGACCCGGAAACCCCCAGTTATATGAGGCCAAGCGCTGTCCTCGCGACCATTTTTCCAGCTCGCCGACGAGCATATCAGGTCGAGTTAATGCGTCCAAGGAAGAGGCGGGATCAGCTTGCTGGACACCCTTTGGTCAAGCTCTGGGCCGCCTCACAAAATCCGGCTGGAGTACTGGGAAGACGCCCTCGACACTGCTTCGAGCGAACCCGTCCGGGATCGCGGATCTGCTGCTAGCGTGAGGTTCGGAACATTCTCGTGTGAAAGGAGAACGGCGTGAGGTGCTCTGTCGAATTCCCGGGCCCTGAGGAACTCTCGACAGCACTGGAGCCGTTCATCCATGGATCACCTGAATATCGGAATTCTGGCGCACGTAGACGCCGGTAAGACCAGCCTCACCGAGCAGTTGCTGTTCCAGGCCGGCGTCATCGACCGGCCCGGCAGGGTCGACGACGGCGACACCTAGACCGACTCGATGGACATGGAACGCCGACGCGGCATCACCATCCGTTCGGCGGTGGTGTCGTTCCGGATCGGCGACCTGCACGTCAATCTCATCGACACGCCAGGCCACCCGGATTTCATCGCCGAGGTGGAGCGGTCGCTGCGCGTCCTGGACGGCGTGGTGCTGGTGGTGTCCGCGGTCGAAGGCCTGCAAGCGCAGACCCGCGTGCTGATGCGCGCTGAGCCAGTCGCACATCCCGGTCGTGGTGTTCGCGAACAAGGTCGACCGCGGCGGCGCCCGCGACGCAAGCCTGCTCGACGAGCTCACCGACCGGCTGGGCGTGCCCTGCGTGCCGATGTCCGAAGTCGACGACATCGGCACCACCGACGCGCGCGTCCGGCCGCGCGGCAGCGAAACCCCGCCGGGGCTCACCGAGCTGCTGGCCGAGCACAGCGACACGTTCCTGGCCGCTTACCTGGACGACGAGTCCGCGCTAACACCCGCGGACCACCGCGCGGAGCTGGTCCGGCAGACCCGGCTTGGCCTGGTGTCGCCGGTCTACTTCGGATCGGCGCGCTCCGGGGCCGGGGTGGCCGACCTGACCGCCGGCATCCGGGAATTCCTCGCCGGCACCGCGAAACCAATCCCGGACGACCAGCTGCGGGCCCGGGTGTTCAAAATCGAACGGGGCCGGGCCAACGACAAGATCGCCTACGTCCGGGTGTTTTCCGGCGAACTCGGCGCGCGCGACCACATCCGGTACCACCGGCCCAGCCCGAGCGGCCTGCTGACCGACGACGCGAAAGTCACCGCGGTGCGGGTGTTCTCGCACGGCCACGACACCGCCGAGGCCCGGGCGGGTGCCGGGCAGATCGCGAAAGTCAGCGGCCTCAAGGAGATCCGCGTCGGCGACACCATCGGCGCGGCCGACCAGCGCGCCGAAGTGGCGTATTTCCAGCCGCCCAGCCTGGAAACGGTGGTCCGGCCGGTGCACAACGTCGATACCCCGGCACTGTTCGCCGGGCTGCGGGAGCTCGCCGAACAGGACCCACTGATCACCGTCCGGCAGGACGACGAGACGCGGCAGATCACCGTGCGGCTCTACGGCGAGGTGCAGAAGGAGGTCATCCGGGAAACCCTTGCCGCGCAACGCGGGCTTGACATCGAGTTCACCGGCACGCAGACGGTCTGCGTGGAACGCCCGGTCGGCACCGGCGATTCGCTGTGGGCGATGAACGACGGCCGCAACCCCTTCTTCGCCACCCTCGGCCTGCGGGTCGGCCCCGGCGCCCCCGGCTCCAGCTTGACGTTCGGCCTCGACGTCGAACTCGGCGACCTACCGCTGTCGTTCCACAAAGGTATCGCGGAAGCCACCGAAGCGGCCCTGTTGCGCGGCCTCTACGGCTGGGAGGTGGTGGACATCGCGGTGACCGTCACCCGCACCGCGTACTTCAGCCCGATCAGCGCGGCAGGCGATTTCCGCCAGGTGACACCGCTCGCCTTGCGCGAAGCACTGCACCTGGCCGGCACCGAAGTCCTGGAACCGATCAGCCGCTTCGAGCTGGAACTGCCCGCCGACACCGTCAACGCGACCCTATCCAAACTGGTCGACCGCGGCGGCCAGGTGACCGAGTCGAGAATCCGCGGCCACCGGGCAGAGTTGAGCGGCACGCTGCCAACCGGGCAGGTGCACCAGTTCGAGCAGCAACTGCCCCGCCTGTCCCACGGAGAGGGCCTGCCGACCACAGAGATCAGCGGATACCAGCCGGTCCCCGGCCCGCCGCCGCGACGGCTGGCCAGCACACCGGAACCGCGCTGAGCCGGGGCTGTCGCGCTCCGACCTGTCTGCCCACAGAGGACACGACGGTCGCCGGCGCACTCGGAGCCGGTTGTAAGCACCCACCGATGGCCGTCCCGAAGACCCTGGACCATCTGCTCGACCTGCTCCGCGACAGCGCGGGCGCGGACTTCGGCATCGCGGTCGGCGACTCCGCAGTCACCGGCTCGAAGACCCCGCGGCTGCTGCTCGCCGAGATCAACAAGCAGCTGCGCGAGCGCGGCTGACCCGGTCCTCACAGCGGAAAGGACCGACATGTGCGGAATCGCAGGCTGGACAGCCCGCTCGCGCATCGACTGCGCTCCTCAGCCTGGCGCAGACAACACCACGAGCTACGGCTGGAGTACGAGGCGACCGCCAACTACAAGCCCGACATCGCTCCGGTGGACCTGAAGATCAATCCCAGACACTCCGCTCCCAAAGCGGGAACGGCCACCGCTAAGCGAAAATCCCCGGAGCGGAGGATCTTGCTCAGCCCTTGTTTTCGCGGGACCGATGGTAACGCTGGCTCTGTCACGAAACCTCCGCTCCTCGACGGATTTTGTCAGTCCGCGGCGGCGGATACTGAAACCGATCGCCACGGACGACTGTCCCCGAGGGGTTCGCCGACAGCGGGGAACCGTCATCGCTGCAGGGGGATGAGCAGTGAATGGCCCGCATCGCTGCGAGCATCACCGCCTACACAACCGTTACTTTCCGTAATCGATGACCCGCGAGGATGCCTCGGCAGAAAACTCGACGGCTTGAGTGCGGCCACAGGTGCCTGTTGGCATCGTGTTTCACGAAACCGCCTGTCAACCGCCCAGGCCGAGCACGCACCAGCAAGGAGTCCAGTTCGCCGCAGGTATTCTTACCCGCGACGCACGTAGGGTCCATAATTTGATCCCGCAACACCAGAACATTGAAAACACTGTTTCCACCCAGAAAACGCCTGCTCAAGAAGTGTCTTCCCCGCGCGAGCGGGGGTGGTCCAACGTTGCAGCGAGAACGACGTAGCTGTGAAAAGCGTCTTCCCCGCGCGAGCGGGGGTGGTCCCTGAGCCAGCCACCCATTACCTCCCGTGCTCTAGTCTTCCCCGCGCGAGCGGGGGTGGTCCCCGCGGGACATGCCGATCGTCTTCCAGGTTGCCGTCTTCCCCGCGCGAGCGGGGGTGGTCCGACCTTCGTAGCCAAGTGGGGTCGACTCCCTTAGTCTTCCCCGCGCGAGCGGGGGTGGTCCGGCTCGAAGCACGCCCGGCCGATCTTCAAGGGCGTCTTCCCCGCGCGAGCGGGGGTGGTCCGCTGAGGAACGGGAAAGGCCATGACACAGGGGAGTCTTCCCCGCGCGAGCGGGGGTGGTCCGTACGCGACCGGATCCGTGGTCCAGTCGCCCGCGTCTTCCCCGCGCGAGCGGGGGTGGTCCCTGGTGCGCATCCGGAACTCGTGGGGCGTCTCAGTCTTCCCCGCGCGAGCGGGGGTGGTCCGGGCGTGGAGTCTTCCTCGTGCTCAACGATCTCGTCTTCCCCGCGCGAGCGGGGGTGGTCCCTCCGGGAAGTGGTTTTGGCAGAGTTCGAGAAGGTCTTCCCCGTGCGAGCGGGGGTGGTCCGCTTGCCGCGGCGTCACCATTCGATGCCTCGGAGTCTTCCCCGCGCGAGCGGGGGTGGTCCGCTTTGGAGGACGCGCAGAACTCCGCCGCCGCTGTCTTCCCCGCGCGAGCGGGGGTGGTCCCCGCCTGGGGTAGCGGCGTTTCTGGTCCTCGAGGTCTTCCCCGCGCGAGCGGGGGTGGTCCCGCGAGTGCGATCCCAACCGTAATCGCGTTGATGTCTTCCCCGCGCGAGCGGGGGTGGTCCGCTCTTGCCGCCAGCGTGGGACCGTGCCGGGGAGTCTTCCCCGCGCGAGCGGGGGTGGTCCGCCATCGAACACGACGGGGCCGGCGAGCTCGATGTCTTCCCCGCGCGAGCGGGGGTGGTCCCGAAGTAGATGAGCGAGTCGCCCGAGCCGTCCAGTCTTCCCCGCGCGAGCGGGGGTGGTCCGGTTGACGTCAAAGGCAAGGCTGATGTGGACACGTCTTCCCCGCGCGAGCGGGGGTGGTCCCGTCGCTATCGAGGTGGTGAAGTCAAAGTTCGCGTCTTCCCCCCGTGAGCGGGGGTGGTCCCGGCCTTCGGAATCGTCGAGGGCGTCCTCGTCGGTCTTCCCCGCGCGAGCGGGGGTGGTCCGCGGCCGGAAGTCCCCCCGAGGCGCGAACTTCAGTCGTCCCCGCGCGAGCGGGGGTGGTCCCATTGATCGCCCGGCGGGTGTGGACCTTGAGCGGTGCTCCCCGCGCGAGCAGGGGGTCCGCACGGAGGGTTTGAGTACCTCCCCAGAGATCAGTCGTCCCCGCGCGAACGGGGGTGGCCCCTGGAGGTCCGCCAGAACCCGGCCGGTGTGGTGGTCGTCCTCGCGCGCGCGGGGGTGGTCCGGTCAGGATCGGGCGGACCGATCTTCCATGGTCGTCGTCCCCGCGCGAGCGGCGGTGGTCCGCCAGGTCGCCGTTTTCGATGGAGCGAAGCATCGTTGTCCCCGCGAGCCGGGTGGTCCAAAATGAACGCCCCACCTGTTTCCGCAGGTGGGTTGGCCCAGCGTGAGCCGGGAGTGGTCACCCTTGCCCCAGCTCAGCGTCCGGGCAGTGGTTGTCCCCGCGCGAGCGGGGATGGTCTCGCGTCGGCAATGGCCGGAAGGCTGCGTCGTCGTTGTCCCCACGCGAGCGGGTTCTGCGCGCCACTTCGCTTACGACGGCTCCAACTTCGTAGCCCCTCCAAACACCCTTTAAGCACCGGCCCGCTGAATCGCCGGCTCGCCCCGGTTCCGATAGCCGTCGGGCTGCCTGTTGACCTCCGCGGTCGGTTGGTCCGGCGCCGGTGTAACGGCGCGCGCCCAGATCGCGATCGGGTTCAGCGTGACGGGGGTTCTGGGCGTTGAGGCCGACGAGGACAGCTGGCTGTCGGCGTGGGCGAAGTCGTTCTTCGCCCCTGAGTCGGGCGTGACCGGATGGTTGCCGTTGTGGCAGCACTCGGTGGACAGCGGTGCGGTCGCCGGGTTGCTGGTCGATCGGTGGGTTTCCCACCAAGTGGTGGACTTGATTGCGGAGGATCTTCCCCAGGGCCGGGACGATGCGCGTTTACTGGCGCGCTGGCTGGCTGGGGTTCACGATGTGGGCAAGCTGTCGCCCGCCTTCGCTGTCCAGGTCGGCTCTCTCGCGGACCGGATGCGCGACGCCGGTTTGGTCGTGTCGCCGTTGCTGGCGGTGGATCCGCATCGCGCGCGGATCACGCATTCTTTGGTTGGCTTCGCGGCCGTTCGGGATTGGCTGTCCAGCGAAGCCGGGTTCCCGCGTCGGGGGCTGGCCTCGGGGTTGGCGTCCATTGTGGCCAGTCACCACGGGATTGCCCCGGAACAGACGCAGCTCGCGGAAGTACGCCAGTTCTCCCATTTGGCAGGCACAGGGCCGTGGGCACAGGCACGGGCACAGATGCTGGAGTTCGCCACCGACCGCTTGGGCGGGCGTGAGCGGTTGGCCTCCCTGGCCGGCGTACGGCTGAGCCGGCCCGCAGCCGTGTTGTTGACTGGAATCGTCATCATGGCCGACTGGATTGCCTCGAACACGGACTTGTTTCCGCCACAGTCGAGTACCGAGTTGCACTCCCGCCCGCCACTCTGCTGACCCAACGCAGTCGCGAGCTGATCGACACCGCGCGAACCCGCCGTCTTGTCACGGATAGTTTTAGCACGATAATTCTCTGTCACCCCTGTAACAGTTCAACCGACGAAAGAGATTGTCATCAGTATTCGGCTCAGAGAATATTGTGGAGTTCCGTTTGAACAGGCTTGCAACTCAGTGCACCCTGTCGCCAACGCCTAGGTTTCAGGTGGCGACACTCGGCAGCACGCGGGGCGTCCCGCCAGGGGACGTTCCACTATGCAGTTCACGAGCATCACATCTTCGTCTTGTACCGGATTTTGCTGCCACGACACGACACACGATCCAGAGGGCATGAGCGCGGAGCAGTAGAGTGTTGAGCGCTTGCCCGCCGAGATGGTCGGCCGCTCAAGCGAGACACTGGGGAAATGCGTGGAATTTGTGGATACGGAATCATCGATCCTTCAGCCGTGGGGGAAGTCAAGGGGACACGCCGAGTGTCATCCGTTGATCTGCCACATGATGGATACCATTGCAGTAGCCCGCCGTTTGGCGCCGTTTCTGTTGCGCGGTCGTGTGCACGAGGAATTGGAAGTGGCGCTCGCACCGCTAGGAGATGCCTGGGGCTGGGCGGCTTTGTTGTGTGGTGTCCATGATCTGGGCAAGTGCTCGCCCGGTTTCCAGGCGCTGAACTTACCGCTGGCGGCGGCGCGGATTGGTGCGTGGGGGCTGCCGGATGTGGAGTTCGTGGCGAGGCCCGCGGGCGTGCCAGGTCGTGTGGATACGCCTCATGGCATCGTGACGACACTTCAGTTCCGGGATCTACTGTTCGCCTGGGGCGCCACCACGGATACCGCCATCTGCCTGGCCGCCGTGTTGGGCGGGCACCATGGTCATTTCCCCGCCGGACAAGACCTTGCCCAGGCGCGCCGGGAGGTCAACAACCGTGGTGGGGACGCGTGGGAGTCCGCACGCACCGGTCTCGTGATGCAGCTGGCGAAGCTGGTTCGGTTGCCAGATCCGCGGACGCTGCCCTGGGGGCAGGTCCATATGACGGTGCCTGCGGCGGTCGGTTTAGCGGCGCTGACGACAGTCAGCGACTGGATCGCCTCGGACGAACGGAACTTTCGTTCTCCAGGAACAGAGTTCGACCTCGGCGACTACGTCACGCTCGCTCAGACTCGTGCCGACACCGCGTTGGAGCGCCTCAAGATGCTCCCGTGGAGGCCGCCCGAAGATCCACGGTTCAGTGTCCTCTTCGGTGAATCCCCGCGCCCGGTTCAGGACGTCGTCGAGCGCGTGGTCGGTGACTTGACCGAGCCGGCCCTGGTGCTCGTCGAGGCTCCTACGGGAGAAGGAAAAACGAAAGCCGGGCTGCAGGCCGCGGCGTCGATGGTGCGGACGAACAACCTGACGGGTGTGTACGTCGCGCTGCCCACGCAGTCTTCGAGTAACCAGGTGTTTGACGTCGCTCGAGAGATGCTGGCGCACTTGGGAGATCCTACTGATGTCCAGCTGGTGCACTCAGCCGCCAGCGATGTGCTTGCTGCTCTGCCTTCCGGGATCGGCGCGGATGACGGTGACGACTCAGATGTCGCGGCCAGGACGTGGTTCACGCGGAAGCGAAATCTGCTGGCCGCGCTGGGAATCGGGACGATCGACCAACCCCTGAAGGGTGCGTTTCGTTCCGGGCACGTGTTCGTCCGCTTGGCAGGGCTGGCCGGCAAAGTGGTCGTAGTGGACGAGGTCCACGCCTACGACACCTACATGTCGGCCTCGTTGCGGCGGTTGCTGGCCTGGCTCGGTGCCCTGGGGGTGTCGGTCGTGTTGTTGTCTGCGACGCTGCCGTCCAACCGGCGCCAGGATCTGCTTGCTGCCTGGCAAGCGGGCGTGAACGGCCGCCGACCGCACGACGTCACGACCGCTTCTACGGAGACACCGTATCCGCGGGTGACAGTCGTTCAAGCCACCGGCGCCTGGTCGTATCCGGCCGAACTCACCGGGCTCAACCAGGATCGTGCCGTTCACCTCGAACACGTCGATGATTCCCGCGCTGTCGACTGGCTCCTGGCGCGGGCGGCCCAGCAGCAGTGTGTCGCGGTGGTGCACAACCTGGTTCGTCGTGCTGTAGATACCTATGCCGAACTCGAACGTCGCATCGCGCTGTTGCCTCCCGACGAGCGTCCCCTGCTGATCGCGATCAACGGCACCCTGCCCCGGGCAGCGCGGCGCAACGTCGAGCGAGAGCTGCGCAATTATTTCGGCGCGGACGGGCGTCGGCCGACGAGCGCGATCGTGGTGGGTACGCAAGTCCTCGAGCAGAGTCTGGATCTCGACTTCGATGCGCTGGTGACCGATCTGGCGCCGATCGATTCGATGCTGCAGAGGATCGGCCGGGTACACCGGCACCGGCGGGATCCCTTACGTGGCAACATTGTCGTGGCGGTCGCCGGTGTCGTCGATACCCAATCCGGTCCGCGTTTCCCGCCCTACCTGCGCACAGTGTATGCCCCGGCCATCCTGTTGCGCACCTGGGCGGCACTGAAAGATCGGGACAGGATCGAGTCGTGGACCACGACGGCGGAACTGGTGGATCAGGTGTACTGCGACCGAATTCCCTGCCCGCAAGGCTGGGAGGAGATGTGGGCACGTGAGCACCAACGGTTGCTCGCCGCCCAGCGGGACGACGCCAAGGCCGCGGAGCTGAATTGCCTCCCACTCCCCCATCTGATCGAGGATCTGTTCGAGTTGACCGAGCGCCCGAAACCGCCTCGTCCGCGCAAGTCCACGGGAGCCCGTAAGTGAATGATGACGATTTGGCGGAGTTGTCGGTCCGTGTCGTGCTCTACCGAGCTGGCCCTGACGGGCCGCTGTTGATGTGTCCGCAGAGCGCGGATCCCCGCGAGTCGGCGACGGTTCTCGTGGCCCCGGTCAACGTGCCCACCGCGGTGGTGCGCGCGCTGCTGGGCATCGATGTGCCCACCGAGTTCGCCGACGACCCGTGGCTCAACCACCATCGTGCGCTGGTGTTCACCGATGACCGGTGCCGGGTCGGCGGACACGACCTGGGCTATCACGAGAAGTTCGGCGTTTATGCAAGCGAGGAGACATGAGCGCATCCTTCGACCTGATCACCGAACCCTGGGTCCCGGTCACCCGGCTCGACGGCTCCGGCGCGATGGTCGGGCTGGCCGAGCTGTTCACCTCGGCCCACACGATCAGGGGCATCGTCGGCGAGACACCACCGATGACCGCAGCACTGCACCGCCTGGCGCTGGCACTCCTGCATCGGGTGTACGGCCCGGCACGGCGACAGGACTGGGCAAAACTCTGGTCCGCCGAAGCGTTCGACACCCAGGCTTTGGAACGCTACCTCGCGACATCGCAGACCTCGTTCGACTTGTTCGATCCCGAGCGCCCGTTCCTGCAGTGCCCGACGTTGCCGTCGGCGAAGAAGTCGACCGTGGCGAAGCTGATCCCGGACCGCGCCGTGGGCAACAACGTCACGTTGTTCGATCACACCATCGCCGGCGACTACACCGAGCTCGACCCGGGAGCGGCTGCTCGCTGGCTGGTGACGGCTCACGCCTACGACCCTGGCGGGATGAAGACGCCCGCCACGACAGTGAAGTCGTCGAAACGCGCCCCCTGCAACAACTTCGCCGTCGTCCTCGTCGAAGGCGGTGACCTCAAACAAACGCTGCTGCTCAACGCAGTGCGCTACGATATCGGGGACCCCGACGACGCTCCCGGGTGGGAACACAAGTCCCCGGGCGCGGAACCGGACAAGCGCAGACCGGGCGGCCGGACCGACCTGCTGACCTGGCCGTCCCGGCGGATCCGCCTCTTTCCCGCACATAGCAACGGAAAGACCGTGGTTTCCGAAGCAATCATGAGCCCTGGCACCGAGCTTGACGGCAAGCTGCCCGACATCGAAGCCATGGCCGCCTACCGAGTTCCCCGGACGATCTCCGGGAAACCCAAGCCCGGGGCGCCGCTGCTGCCTGTGCAGCTGGAACCTGTCCGCGGGGTGTGGAGGCACAGTGTGGAGTTACTGCTCGTGGATTCGTGGGCCGAGGAACGAGCCCGGCAACGGCCGGGCGCGCTGAAGCAGCTCGCGGATCTCGCCGAACACGGCCACATCCCCGCCGACACCGTGTACACGCTGCGGGTGTTCGGACAGCGGCTCGACACGAAAGCCAGTGTCGTCGAGGGCTACTTCGAAGAAACGGTTCCCGCACCGGTCGCCCTGATCCGCGCAAAAGACGACGCAGTGACCGGACTGGTCGGCACGGCGATCGAATTGGCCGACGACGCCGGTTACGCGCTCCGAGCGATGCAACGCAACTACCGCAAGGACATGCGCGCGGAACCGGCCAGCGTGCTCGACCTTGGGTACTGGCCCATCTTGCCGCGGCCGTTCGCAACCTTCCTGCGCGCGTTGAACAACGCTCGCGCAACCGGGCAGTCCGAACGGAGCGCCATGACCGAATGGCAGCGGACTGTCCTCACGACCGTGCGGGCGGCCGCGGACGACTGGGCGGCCGGCGTCACGACCGACGGGCGCAGCCTCAGCATGCTCGGCAAGCACCAACAGGCACTGCACAAGCGGCTGCGACAGCTCGCGACCAGATTCGACGCGCAGATCGCGAAGTACCTCACAAAGGACACTGACGAGTGAGCACACCCTTCTCCCAACGGCGCGACGCCTTCATCAAATCCCTGTACGCACTGCAGGCAGGCGCCGAGTCCGGCATCCCCCGGCGACAATCAGAATGCCGGCGAACACTCGCCGAACTCCGCCGCGGCCTCGCGTCGACCTCACCGCAAATCGGCGCCTACGAAGTCGTGTTCCGCCACGATCCCCCTGAGCAGGAGCTAGACGCTTGGCTACTCATCGCCGGGTTGTTCGCCCTGCACCCGCAGCGCGGCCGCAGTCGCGGGTCGCTCGGAACCTCCATGAAAGCCCTGCAGGTGAAACGTGGTGACGCTGCCGCCCGACGCTTCGAACAACTACTGCTGCGCAATCGAGACGGCCTGCCCCACCATGTGCGACAGGTCATCCGGCTGCTGGCCAGTGACGACATCCCGGTGAACTACGCAACCCTGCTCGACGATCTCGTCCAGCTGATGAGCGATGGCTACCGGGGCGATGCCGCCCACCACATCCGGCTGCGATGGGCCCGCGATTTCCACACCACCACAACAACTTCGTCAACAAACCAGGACTCGGCGTCCGCCCTCGAACCCTGAACCGACTGGGAGAAAACATGATCCTCGAACTCCACCTGCTGCAGTCGTTCCCCGTGAGCAACCTCAACCGCGATGACCTCGGCCAGCCCAAAACCGCCACGTTCGGCGGACAGACCCGGGGCAGAATCTCCAGCCAGTGCCTGAAAAGGTCCGCACGTCAACTGTTCACCCAGCACGGCCTCGATGTCACCGAAACCGCCGTGCGCACCAAACGCCTCCGCGACCACGCGGCCGAAGTCCTCGTCGATCGCGGCAAGGATCCGTCCGAAATCGACGGTGTCGTCACCGCGGGCCTGGAGCACCTGGGGTTCGGCGTCGATCAGGAAACCGGTCTGACCGAGTACCTCCTGTTCGTCGGCCACGACGCGATCACCCACCTCGCCGACTTCTGCGACAAACAGTGGGACGGTTTGCTCGCTGCGGCCGCCGCCAAGGACGGAAAGAAGAAGCCGGCCAAAGCCAAGCTGGACGCGGCTGCGCGCGCCGAGGCCAGCCGGTTGCTGGACGCGACCCGGGCCGCGGACGTCGCGCTGTTCGGCCGGATGATCGCCGACAACAAGGACTTCAGCATCAATGCCGCTTCCCAGGTCGCGCACGCCCTGTCCACCCACACCGTCGCGACCGAGTTCGACTACTACACCGCGGTCGACGATCTCAAGCCTGAGGCGGAATCCGGCGCGGACATGATCGGCACCGTGGACTTCAACACCGCCTGCTACTACCGCTACGCCAACCTCGACATCAACCAGCTCCGCAAAAACCTGGCCGGCGACGACGCCCTCGTCGCCCGCGCCACCCAGGCCTGGCTCGGCGCGTTCATCCACGCCGTCCCCAGCGGCAAACAGACCTCGATGGCAGCCCGCACCATGCCCGAAACACTCCTGGGCGTCGTGCGCGACGGTGGAGCCTGGAACCTGGCCAACGCGTTCCTCAAACCAGTCCTCGACGAGGACATCATGGCCGCCTCCACCGGCCGCATGATCCAGCACTTCGGACAGCTGCGTTCGTTCTACGGCGGCGACGGAATTCACGCCGCGGTCGCCGCCTCCGTCACCGGAGAACTCCCCGAGACCGGCAACACCGACACCGTCACCTCCATCGGCGATTTCACCGCACGCCTCCTCACCGCAACAGAAACCGTCCCAGCATGACCGACACGCTTGCCCTCTGCTTCGACGCACCCATGCAATCGTGGGGGCTCCGCGCCCGCGGCGTCCTGCGCGACACCGCAAGGGAACCCACCAAATCCGGAGTCGTCGGCATACTCGCCGCCGCCAGCGGCATCGCACGCGACGACGAAGCGAGCATCGCCGAGTTGGCCGCGCTGCGTCTCGGGATCCGCGTCGACCGTGAAGGCCTGCTCGAACGCGACTACCACACCACGCAGAACGTCCCCACCACCCAAGGCACCGGGCATCGCACCGTTGTCAGCGAGCGCTACTACCTCGCCGACGCCCTCTTCCTCGCCGTCGTCGAAGGACCACACGACATCCTGGCCAAACTCGCCGAGGCCGTCACCAACCCCCGATGGCCCCTGTTCCTCGGCCGACGAGCGTTCGTCCCCGCCAGGCCACTCTTCACCGGCCTGCACTCAGACACCCTCGACAACGTCCTGCGACACCACCCGTGGCTCGAACACCCGAGCCGTGTCGGCGCAGAACAAGCGCAACAACAGGTCGAGCTGCGGACCGTCATCGACTGCCCGCCCCATGAGCCCGGCACCGAACTCCGACACGACGTCCCCCAATCATTCGCCGACGGGGCCCGGCGATTCACCACCCGCACCGTCCAGATCGGCGAGGTCCCGCTGACCGACGACATGATCCCCCACGAGGAATCGTGATGTTCCTGAGCAAACTCACCGTCAACATCCACTCGCGCACCTTCCGGCGCGACTACGCCAACGTCCACGACATGCACCGCACCCTCATGTCCGCCTACCCCGAACTCCCCCCGACCACCGTGGCGCGCCAAACACACGGCATACTCTGGCGCCTCGACAGTCACCGCGGCGGCTTCACCCAATACGTGCAAAGCCACACCGAACCCGACTGGACCAAACTCCCCGACGGCCACCTCACCACCCCCGCCGAAACCCGCCCACTCCAACCCGTCCTCGACGCCGTCGCAGCCGGCCGCAAATTCGCATTCCGCCTCGTCGCCAACCCCACCAAATGCGACGGCAAAACCCGTCGCCGCATCCCATTTCGCCAGCCCGCCGACCAAATCGACTGGCTCATCCGCCAAGGCGAACGCCACGGCTTCGCAATCCCTGCCGCAGCCCGGGGCCTCCCCGACATCGCCACCACACCCATCACCAAAATCACCGGCCAGAAGAACCAGACAACGAAGATCACCGTCGAACCCGTCCGCTTCGACGGCCACCTCCTCGTCACCGACCCAGCCGCATTCACTGCGGCACTCACCAATGGGATAGGCCGCGCGAAAGCCTACGGATGCGGACTGATCAGCCTCGCACCCGCGCGGACAGCGGGTTAGCCGCTTCGTTTACGCATGAGCGAAGGATGCATCGAAACGGAAACCACCTGCCTTCTCGAGAGCGGGCATCCCGTGGTCGCGCGCGACTGTGCACCGAGGCCAGCTTCGTCCACACAGGACGCCTCCGGGCCCGCACGTCCAACTGCGGGCCCCGGCGTCGCATCCACGGTCGCTCCTGCAAATTCTTCGGCCGTTGCGTCCACGACATCGAGAATCTGCTCACCGAAGCCAACGCGGACAAGCACGAACGCGACGCTGACGTTGTCCAGGTCTGGGGTTACGCCGACAGTCCACCGGCCGGGAGAACGTCCTACGAAGACGAACTGTGACGGTCATCGTCGTCGCGGCATGCCCGGTCGGGCTCAGAGGCCACCTCACCCGCTGGCTGCTCGAGATCTCTCCCGGAGTCTTCGTCGGCACGATCAACCACCGCGTGCGCACCCTCATGTGGACCCGCGTCATCGAAATGGTCAAAACCGGCCGGGCGATCATGGTCTATCACGCAACCAACGAACAAGGACTCGCCTTCGAAGTCCACCAGCACGACTGGGAACCCGTCGACCACGAAGGCATCCACCTCATGCTCAGGCCCAACCAGACCCCAGCCCCCACTCACACGCCGGAAGCCAAGTCCGTCGGCTGGAGCAAAGCCAGCCGACGCCGCCGATACGGCAATCACTGAGTGGCCGAGCATTGGAAACAATGTTTCCGTTGGAGAAATGCCAGGTCAACAAGTGTGCTCCCCGCGCGAGCGGGGGTGGTCCCGTGAACGTTGTGCCCTCGGAGGTGATACCGACGTGCTCCCCGCGCGAGCGGGGGTGGTCCCGTGACTGCGACGTTGGCCAGGTCATCGAAGCCGTGCTCCCCTCGCGAGCAGGGACGCCCCCAAGCTGGGCACGACAATTTCCGCGTATCGGGGATCGTCCGGCCCAGTCACGGCTCGGTGACCTCGTAGTGGTCTCCACCAGAACAGTCGTCGCCGACGCCCCCGCAGTCTCACAACTCCGCGACGGCGTCGACCGACGTAGAACCCTTGCGCGGTCAGTATTTCCAGGTGCTGCCAGTGCCGCGGTATTGCTCGACGGGGATCGGTGTAGTGCCGGGGCGCATGCGGTCGGTGTAGAGGTGACCGTGGAGGTGGTCGATTTCGTGAGCAACCAGGCGGGCGATGCCGCGTTCGAAGACGGTGATCTTGGTGTCGCCGTCGATGGTCATGTGTTCGACGTGGATGAGGTGGTGGCGGGGGACTTGGCCGCGGACGTCGAAGAAGGACAGGCAGCCCTCGTACTGCTCGTCGGTCTCACCGGCGCTTTCGATGATGGTGGGATTGAACAAGGTGATGGTGTCGCCTTCGGGTGGGCGGATGATCGCGGCGGCGCGGTCGATGCCGATCTGCGGAGCGGCGATGCCCATTCCTTTGCCGAAGGTGTGTGCTTTCGCGACACGTTCGGTGGCGGCGTCGAGGGCGGCGATGACCCGGCGGGCGTCGTCGGCTTCGGCGGGGAGGTCGAAACGGCGCGCGACCCGGCGCAGTGCCGGATCGGTGTGTTGCACGATGCCCAGCGATGCCATGACCTCACTCGGTGGCGGTGGTGTCTCGGGCACGGGTGGGCCGCCGGGGAAGTCCCATTCGAGGCGGTAACGGGCGTGCAGGGGCGGGTCCTGGCAGGACCAGGAGAAGACGTGCCTTCCGCCGGTGGTGTCGCGGGTGATTGCGGTGGGGAACGGCATGGCCTCGGCGGTCATGGACGTGTGCAGGCCCCATACCGCTGCTGACAAGTCCTGAGGGAAGTCCAGGCGGACGGAGACGGTGCGGGTGGGCAGCCGGATCGCGCGCTGGAACCAGTTGCCCCAGTGTTCGTCGCGGACGGTGTATTCGTACTCGATCCAGCAGGCCTCGCCGGGATAGAGCGGGAAATGACCGTGCTGGCCGGCGAAGAGCAGCCAGACTTCCTTGAACGCATCCCGGTCGTGGTGGGTGGTCCAGTCCATCGGCGTGGTGCGGTCCTGGCCATGCCAGGCGTGCAGGTCGATCTCATCCCAGGTGAGCGGGTCGTGGGAGTAGAGCTGGTTGGAGCGCTCGGGGTCGCCGGGGAAACGGTCGACGGAGATCCGCACGAGGTAGCGGGCGATCGGGGCGGCGCTGTGGTTGATCAGGCGGCGGCGCTGGGTGAGGGTGTAGATCCCGTTGTCGTAGCGCAGGGTCGCGTCATCGTGATCAACCACGAGGTTGCCCAGGGTGGGCCCTTCCGGGGTCGTTGCCGGCGCCGGAGGGCGAGGTGGGGTTCCGCGGCGGGACCGGTGGTAGTCACTGAACGCGGTTGTCAGCGCGCCGCCTGCGCGCAGCGCTTCTTCGGCGTGCCGGGCGAACGCCTCGGACGGGTTCTCCCCGCCAGAGAGGATCTTGGAGACGTAGGAGCGGTCGTAGCCCATGCGTTCGGCCAGCGCGGCGCGGGAAAAACCGCGGACATCGCGCCACCGCTCGAGTTCCAGGGCGAAGATGTTGACCTCGGCAGCCCGGCTGTTGCCATCCGCTGTGCCACCTGTCGTCATCGCTGCCCCTTCGAGCATTTGAACCGTGAGTGTGCGTGAGTACACCGTGAGTTGCCGCTCAGCCTAGCCGTATCCCCGCCCCGGCTGATGCCCTCGACTCGTGCCGCGACGAGAGGACCAGTCATGACCATCACGATGGCCGACAGCCAGGATGCCGGAATCCGGCCCGTCCAGTTTTTGTGGTTGGAGATCACCGGGAAGTGCCAGCTGGAGTGCGGGCATTGCTACGCCGACAGCGGGCCAGCGGGCACGCACGGGCGGATGCGCCTGCCCGACTGGCTCCGGGTCATCGACGAGGCCGCGCGACTGGGTGTCCGCACGGTGCAGTTCATCGGGGGCGAGCCGACCCTGCACCCGGATCTGCCCGACCTGATCCCCGCCGCCAAGCGGGCGGGGCTGGCCATCGAGGTGTTCAGCAACCTCGTCCACATCACCGACGAACTGTGGGACACCTTCCTCCGCTGCGACGTGGGGCGGCGACCTCCTACTACAGTGACGATCCCAGCCAGCACCGCGCCATCACCGGCCGGCCGTCGCATCCCCGCACGCGCGCCAACATCGTGAAGGCGCTCCGGCTCGGGCTGCCGCTGCGGGCCGGGGTGATCGACGTGATGGCCGGCCAGCGAACCGGGCAGGCTCATGCCGAGCTCGTCGATCTGGGCGTGCCGGTGATCGGGTTCGACCGGCTGCGCCACGTCGGTCGCGGCGCCGGGTGCGGCACGACCGGGACCGCGGGACAGCTGTGTGGCGCGTGCGGCGACGGCGTCGCCCTGATCGCCCCCGATGGGGTCGTGCGCCCGTGTGTGATGGCCCGCTGGATCGAGGTCGGCGACACGCGCCGGACGTCGCTGGACGAGGCGCTGGCCGGGATCCCGCAGGGCCGCGTCACCCTGATCGCCGAGGGCATGCCCCTCCCGCGCGGGCCGAGGCCGGCGGACTCGCCCACCACGGCCGTGGATGCGGTGTGTGTCCCGAACATGTGCGATCCTCAGTGCGGCCCGTCGTGCAGTCCCGCGTGCCGCCCGGCGGGCAACTGCCGACCGGTCGGGGCCTGTTCCCCTGACTACCGTTGACGATCCGAGGGGAGCGGGGTGCTCGTCCGACGCGCGTACGTTCCCGAAGCGCTGCGGCCCACGGCCGCGGCGGCGTGGCCGTTCACCGTTCCCTGCGTCCGCGAACTGGTCGCCGACGGCCTGGCATTCACCGCGCCGGTCACGTTTCTGGTGGGCGAGAACGGCTCCGGCAAGTCGACGGTCATCGAAGCCGTGGCGGAGGCGTTCAAACTCGACGCCCAGGGCGGGCGCTCCGGACGCAAGTACGGCAACGACCGCGCGAAAACCCCGCTCGGTGAGATCCTGGCCCTCGAGACCACCGCCGCCGGCGCCCGCCTGCGATCCGGGCCGCGCAGTCGGCGCAAGGGGTTCTTCCTCCGCGCCGAGACCGCCTTCGGGCTGATGAACACCGTGTCCGGGATGCACGGCTACTGGGACGCCGACACCAGTTCCCTGAGCCACGGCGAAGGATTCCTGACCGTGTTCGCCGAAATGTTCCGCGAACCCGGCCTCTACCTCATGGACGAACCCGAAGCCGCCCTGTCGTTCACCTCCTGCCTGCAACTGGTCGCCCTGATGCGCGAACTGGGCGAATCCGGGGCGCAGGTCGTGTGCGCAACCCACTCGCCGATCCTGGCCGCCACACCGGGCGCGGACATCATCGAAATCGGCGACCACGGAACCCGCCGCGCGAAATGGGCCGAACTCGACCTCACCAGCCAATGGCGCCGCTTCCTCCACGACCCCACCTTCTACCTCAGGCACCTCACCGAATGACCCGCATCGAAGCCACCGACGCAACGTTCACCGCGTGGATGCGTGACAACCTCGCCCACGCCGCCAACCACTTCGGCGTCACGGTCACCGGGGATCCCGTGCTGGGCTGGGCATTGCGCTCGATCAGCGCACCCGCCCACGGGCCCGACGGCCGAGTCTGGCTGCGAGTCCTGACCGAACGAACCCACTGGCTGGACGATCCGGATCTTGCCGCGTTCTGGACCGGCAACGTCGACGCCAACACGATCACCGGCGTCCCGAAACCCACCGTCCTGCACTGGACCGAATGGAACGTACCGGAAGAACAACGACGGGTACGAGCCGAACTGATGACCTTTGTGGACGGTTCCCCCTGCTCGCCGACCGACGTACTCTCGGAGCCCCTGGAACTACCCGAGCACTGGTGGCAGCAACTCCGCCACACCGTGAACACCATCGCCACGATCGCGACCCAGCGCTTCGCCCGCAGCACTCCGCCCGCGGGCAGCCGCATCCGGCAGATCTTCGGAGACACCGTCGCCGACCGGCTGTCCTGGACACCAGCCACCGCACACGGCGATTTGCACTGGAACAACCTCCTGCAACCCGAACTGGTCGTCCTCGACTGGGAACTTTGGGGCCAGGCACAACACGGCACCGACGCCGCCACCCTCTACCTCTACGCACTCCCCGCCCCGGACACCGCCCGCCAGGTGCACGCGCTCTTCGCCGACCTGCTCGACTCCCCTGCCGGGCACGTCGCTCAACTCGGTGTCGCAGCACGAATCCTCCACCGCGCAGAACACGGCGAATACCCAGACCTCGCCGCACCGGTCCGGGCACTCGCCGACCGAGTCATCGCGACGCTCCCCCGGACAGGACCAGGTGAACAGACACGCCAGGTTCGCCGTGAAAAACGCCCGGGACAATGACCAGAAACCTTGTCGCGCAAGGCATGGAAGGCCGCGATGAAGATCCGGCCGTTGGCGCAGCAGGACATCGACGACGTCATGGAACTCATGGCGCACGGGGCACCCTACGTCCGCCCGCGAACCGCATCCGACTATTGGCTCTGCGCCAACCTGTTCTCCACCACCTGCCCCGTCGCCCATCACGACGGTCAGCTCATCGGCGCGATCATCGCCTTCCGCAGCCAAGACAACCCCGACGATGTCTACCTCCAAGACGTCATCACCCACCCCGACCACCGTCGCGCCGGCGTCATCACCGCCCTGCTGACCGCAGTACGCGAACGCAGCCAACTAGTCGGAGCACGGAGGTTGTACCTCACCTCCGAACCCGACAACGCTGCCGCTCACGCCACCTGGGCACGACGAGGCTTCACCAACCTGCCCGGCGACCAGACGACCAACGGCGTCGCGGTGACCTCCCACTACAAAGGACCAGGCAAACACCGAGCCATCTACCAACTCCACCTCTGACAGTGCAGCGATCCCGTGAACCCCACCGGACAACGTGGCTCGTAACCATCATCGAGCCCGGACCATCGACCATCCTGGAACAGTCCCTACGCCGGGTGCCACCATGGACGGAAGGCGACACGATGTTCGGTTCCGGGGGACGCGGGCCGGATAGCTCTAGCTCTACTGGGAGGTCACACACGGCACAGCAAGCAGACGGCCAGACTTCAAAACGCAACACGCGAGCACAAAAACACTGTTTCCGCCGGAAAGATCCCTGGTCAGGAAGTGTGCTCCCCGCGTGAGCGGGGATGGTCCCGCGCCCACACGATGGATCCCTTGCAGGACTTGGTGCTCCCCGCGTGAGCGGGGATGGTCCCAAACTGGACCAGATCCTCCAGAAGCTCGGCAAGTGCTCCCCGCGTGAGCGGGGATGGTCCCATCGGTGTCACCGTGGCCTCGGCGACCACGTAGTGCTCCCCGCGTGAGCGGGGATGGTCCCGCGGGAACCGTGGGGAAGAAGGTCGGGATCGGGTGCTCCCCGCGTGAGCGGGGATGGTCCCGCCACGAACGCATCACCGCCCAGCATGCCGAAGTGCTCCCCGCGTGAGCGGGGATGGTCCGAAGTGGTCGTGCTGGGCGCTGCGGTAATTCGGGTCTTGCCCGCTCCAGCGGGAATGGTTCGTACCGGGAATGCGTCCGGGCGTGCGCTCCAGTGTCTTCTCCCGCGCAAGCGGGAGAAGCCCCTGGAGTCCGGTGCCGCCGACTTCGGCACGAAGGGGGCCGTCGCGATCCGGCACTACATACCCGTCTTCCCTGCGCGAGCGGAGTCCCCCACCGTTTCCAACTAGTCGCTGGCAAGGTCTTCGGCAGGCCACCGGGTCAGGAACGCGCCCAGCGCGTTATCGATGAGCACTCCCTCCTCCGTAGGTTCGTGGCCTGGTCCAAGGTGCTCGGTGAACGCATCGCCCAGCGCGTCGATCACTTCTTCCTGCTGGTCCAAGGTGGGCTTCTCCTGAGCCTGCAGAGCCGCTAGCAGCACTGGGTCCCGTTCGGCGAGCAGGCGCACCACAACAGGGCGAAACTCCTGGGGGAGGCTGTCGATCACGGTGGTCATTCATGCCTCCATCCAGCCCGGGATCGCGCCCACGCCGTCGTGACTTGTCCTTGCTCGTGGAGGTTTACCACGGCGTCGCGGCCGGTGTACCGGTACGTGCCGCCGTAGTTGTCGGGCCGGTATTTCGGCGGTTTGACCGGGTTCGCAACCGCGTCGTGCGCCGCGGCGTCGTTGACGCCGTGCCCGTTGCGTTCGGCCATCTGCTGTTCGCCATGCGCGGTTTTGCCGTTGATCTGCTTGGGCGGCTGGAACGGCGGTTCGCTCTCGGCCCCGGCGCCACTGCTGTGGTTGGTTTGCATCGGCGACACGTGGTCATCGCCAGCGGCGTGCATGGCCAACTGAGCCGCGCCGGCAGTGGCTGCCGTGGCACCACTCGCGATAAGGCCGGCCGAGGCTGCCTGGAGTGGAACTCCGGCCGCCGCGCCAACCCCGGTGGCATCGAGCACAGTGCCCAGTGCTTCGCCCCCAGCGCCCGCCGCCATCCCCAGAAACCCCATCGCAATGGTGGCCAGTTCGCCCGGGTGGTTGATCACCGCGTTGCCGAACGAGGCAAGGCCGTTCACCAGATGGCCGCCAGCATCAGCAACGAAGTTGCCCGCGTCATCGATCCAGCTCGACTCTTGGGGCGCTGCGCTGGTGGCGTCCTTGATGGCGTCAGCGACGGCATCACCGACTTCGGCCAGTTGGCCGCGCGCACGGGCAAGGGTGTCCTGAGCCGCCTGGCGGGTTCCAGTACCGGGATCGGTGAACTGCAGTGGGGCCTGGCCGTTCGCCGTCGCCTGCCCGGTTGCCTGCTCGTGCTGAGCCTGGGCTTGCCGCGTCGCGGCCTGGCCGCGATTCCACAGCGCGATCGCCTCGACGGCTTGGCCTTGAGACCACCGCAGAGTGCTCGCGTACTGATCGAGAGCATCCGCAGCCGACAGCAGCGAATCCGCCGCTTCGTACCATTTGCTCGGTTCGTAGGAAAATTTGTCGTGGAATGCGCGGGCCGCCGGTCCTTGCCATGCCCCGGTATCGATCGCCTTGAGTCCTTCGGAGGCGCGGCCCGCGCGATCCGCACGCGCGCGCAGCACCCGGACGTTCTCTTCGATCGCGTCCGGCTTGCCTTTAACCAGCTCGGTCGAATCTTGGGTCTCGCCGAGTTCAGCCATCGTCAACCGCCCCCTCGCCCGGGTCGGTCGTCAGCGAGCGAACGGTTACCCCATCGACCGCGCGGTAAGCCTGCGTTGCCCGCGAGAGCGCCTCCGCGATCGCCCCAGCATCGTCGGTCAGGTTATCCAGGCCGTCACTCCACCGGACACAGAAGTCCATTAAGGAGTCGTGCGCACCGGAATGTCCGTAGACGTCCCTATCGCCGCACAACCCCCGAAGCTCGAAGCTGTCCTGGTCATCGACGCTCTCTTTGATACCCGTGGCGGCCTCGTCGACTTTGTCCAGGTCGACGTGGAAACCCGGCCCGTCCATTACGCAGTCTCCCCCGATCAGTGACAGATGGTCTACCCATTAGCCCTGCCTCGGCAGGCTACGCCGGAGGCAGCCACTCGCGCCGGAAGCCGGGACGTTCCGCGTACTCGACGACGATGCTGTTGACCGTGAACGCCAAGGCGTTGAACATCCCTTGCGTCCTGGGGTCACGGTGGTCGCCCATCTCCCACACCTTGAAGAACTCGGATAGCACGTGTCTGTGCAACTGAAGTCGGTCGAACGCTCTTTTCAGGGCCGGCGCGGGCCACTTCGAGCCCTCGGTTTCCAGATACCATGATTCGTATTCCAGGGATTGCAGGAGGAAATCCAGCATCGGATTTTTCCTGATGAGCGTGGTTCGGCCGGCGAACTTATCGGGATTCCAATCCGTCGCGTCGATGAGGATCGGTCGGTGCTGGCCAGTCATGATGTGCTCCCTTCGCCAGCAGGCGGTCGACGTCCAGTTCGTCAGGCCGCAGCCCCTCGGCCCGCGCGCACGACGGGCACAGGATCTCCAACTGCACCTGGACCCAACCATCGGCAGTGCCCGCGCCGGCACGAGGAGACAGGCACGCCGCACAGTGCAGCGGCCACAAGATCACGTTGCCCTCGGCCATGACGACCTCTCTGGCGTCGCGCGAGGGCCGGACACAGCACAACTAGGTGAATGTGATACAGGTCACTATTCACTGCGAACGCGAGCCGACCTGGACACCTCCTGGCGTCGCCACCTGCATGAATACAAAGCTGCCTGAGTCTAGACACAAACACACTCGACATGGAAGCACTAGACACAAAGTCACTAGACACACAGTCTGTGGACAAGTTGATCTACGGGACCGTAGGTGTTACGGCGCTATGGCCCCCGACTCAGCTCGTAACGAGACCACTCGCCAGTTCGGCGAGCGTGTCCGCGCGCGCCGGGACCGGCTGGGCCTCACCCAGGAGCGGCTCGCGGAGCGCGCTGGGATGCACTGGTCGAACGTCGGCCACATCGAACGCGGGCGGCGCAATCTCTCGATGGAGAACATCCTGCGTCTCGCCGCCGCGCTCGAGTGCACTCCGGGCGATTTGCTGAACGGGCTGCCGGTGCCGGAGGCCGCTCCTTAACCTCCGCGCGGGGGTGGGCATGTGCCAGGTGCTCAGCCTGTCGTCGAGTGGCTCCCATTCACCGAGCCAGCAGGCGCCTTGAGATCGTTGCATTGAAGGCATCTAGGTTGGCTTGCAGGTGGGCCAGCGAGGTAGTCCCGGGGATGAGAAGTGTATTCGGAGAGTTCTCAAGGTGGAACCGGAGAGCGCTGCGGCGTCGGATGAGTCGCGCTTGAGTGCGTGACCTCCTTGCAAAGGACAGTAGGGCACGTAGGCGATTCCGTTGCGCCCGCAGTGGTCTCGCACGTCGCGGTCGGGCTCGGCTGGGTCGCGGTAGTTCTGGACTGCGGCGATCGTGGTGATTTCCTCGGCTTGCTCGAGTTGGTCGAGTGTCACTTTGGACAGTCCAATGTGGCGTATTTTCCCTTGCTGGCGCGCTGCGATCAGAGCACCGAGTTGGTCGGCGAACGGGATGCGCGGGTCGACGCGGTGCAGGTAGTAGAGGTCGAGTGTGTCGCGTCGGAGCCGGTGGAGGCTGTGGTCGATGCAGGAGCGTAGGTAGTCGGGGTGTCCGTAGTGCTCCCACTCGTCGGGGCGGGTGCGTCGGATGCCGCCTTTGGTGGCGATGACGAGTGTGTCGTCGTAGGGGTGTAGTGCTTCGGCGATCAGGGTTTCGCAGGCGTAGGGGCCGTAGCAGTCGGCGGTGTCGATGTGGTTGAGACCGTGGTCGAGCGCGGTGCGCAGGACGCGGGTGGCCTGTGCGCGATCGGCGGGTGGTCCCCAGCGGTCGCGGTCGCCGGTGAAGTGGATGGTTCCGAGGCCGAGGCGGCTGACCGGTATGTCGCCGCCGAGGAGAAAAGTGCTCAGTGCCGGTGTCGGTGGTGCTGAACTCATTTGTCCCACAGGCCTTGTTGGTTGTCTGGTTGCGGTGCCGGGAAGGGTTTGCCGTTCAGGTCGAGCCCTGCCGCGGCGCCGAGCGTGCCGAAGGTGGCGTCGGCCGGCGTGGTGTCGCGCATGAAGGTCTGCAGCAGCATCGCGGTGGCGATGGTGTCCCAGAGCGCGCGATGCGGTTGGCTGCCGGGTGCGGTCTGGTCGATATTGGAGGTCAGGTGAAGGCGGTCGATCCATGCCTGGAGTCCGTGGCCTTTGGCCAGTTCGGGGTGGCGGTGCTTCGCGAGGCGGAGAGTGTCGATCAGACCGGCTGGTGCCGCGTCAGGGATGACGGCGTGGAGAAGTCGCCAGTCGACGCGGACGTTGTGGCCCACGAGGGTGGCGCCGGCGACCTTGTCGATGATCGTGGGTGCGACATCGCCGAGGGTGGGTGCGTCGCGGAGCACGGCGTTGGTGATGCCGGGTGATGTCCAGGGACCGCGGGTGATGGCGCGTCCGGGGTTGATCAGTGTGGTGAACGCGCTTTCGAGGTCGGGTGTGCCGTTGCGGAGGGGGACCAGAGCGATCTCGAGGATTGCTTCGCCGGCTGGGTCTTTGGGGCCGCTGCCTTCGAGGTCGATGGCGACGAGGTGAGCGTCGGTCCAGGGGGCGGTGTGGTCCGGCACGAGGGCTCCGTTCGCGGGCGCGGGGTGGTTAGTCGTCATCGAACCGGGTTTGGTGCTCGAGTTCACGGCGAACCTCCGCGATGTGCTGCTGATCGGTCTCGGCGGGAGTGAATCCGACGAGTGAGCGGCCGTGGTTGCCCTGAAAGTGTGGCGTGGTGGTGTCCCAGACCTGGTAGCCGGTCTGATGCTGGATGGGAAAGCGCTGCTGGTCGGTCAGGCGATGAGTCCAGATGTGCCCGTCGTCGAAGGCGATGGCTGAGGTGTAACCGAGTTTGTCGAAGAGAGCATCGAGCTCACCGGTGGTCGGTGGCTGGTGAGCGTCGCGGCAGATGTTTCGCTGTGCCACCGGGCAGATGTCGCACAGATCATTGACGCCCCAGTGCCCGTTGTAGTCGGCGACCCCGTGGACGGCGGAGACACCGCACGAGGTCTTGCGGTAGAGGGGCGTCCTCATGCCCGAGTTCTTCCAGGCTGCGACGACCTTGTCGTCGATGTCGGCGGGCATGGCTTTGCGGCGTGCGACGTCGTCGATGCCGTAGGGCAGCGGGATTCCCAGCGAGGTGATGAATTCGGCGTTCTCGGGTTTGTGGTAGTAGCCGGTGAACACGATGGCGTCAACGTCACGGCCAACGTCCAGGACGTGGGCCATGGTGTCGGGCTGGTCGTTCCAGCCGGGAACGATCGGCCGCCAGTAGAGGATGACCTTGGTCCGCCGATCCGGTGTGTGGGCGGCGATCCGCAGGGAGGTGACGGTGATCGAGCTTTTGGCGATGGGCTCGATCCGGCGGTCCCCGATCCCGGAGTAGGTGAACAGCAACGTGACCCGCAGGTTGGTCAGGGCCTCGAGTTGAGCCATGTCGGCCGAGGTGACGCGGAAGCGGGTGATCAGGAGAACCATATTGGTCAACCCGCGCTCATCGAGGTCGCGCAAGGCAGCGAACAACTCGGGTTTGACCGCGGGCAGGAACGGGTCGGTGGCCTTGTTGAAGATCTGGATCGGGGTGACGTGGGGTTCGAAGCCGACGTGGTCCACGAGGGCTTGCACGGCGTTGGCGGTCGTTTCGATCAGCTGGGGGATCTTCTGGTCGAAGTTCCCCCAGAAGTGCCGGACGCAGTAGGCGCAGTCCAGCGGGCACCCGATGACGTGGTTGAGTGAGAGCCCGCTCTTGCGGTAACTGAGGAACTCGGCCATGTACGGGTCGAGTGCCGCGATCTTCTCGGCCGGCATCATGCGCAGCCTGCGGGTCCCGCGGGCGATCGCCTTGTCGAGGGCGACGGGGGTGGGTGTCATCGGGCCGGAACCTCCAGTGTGTCGGTCGATGCCGTTGGTACGGCGAGGAGTTCGGTGGCGCGGTCACCGCCGAACCAGATGTGGAAGTCACGCCAGGCGGCGACGGGATCGTCGGAGCTGTGAATGAGGTTGTCGATCAGGCGACGTTCGCGGCGCGCGACGGCGAGGCTGTCGGTACCGAAGTCGGCGCGGATCGTTCCGGGTCGGGCGGTGCTGGGGTCGAAGTGGCCAAGCAGGGAACGGACCCGGCCGGTGGTGTCGCCCCGTCGACCGCGGCCAAGCGCGACCACGACCTCGTGGCCGACGTAGCGCCCCCGCAGGCACGCGGCGACATCGACATCAAGGCGATGACGGTGCACGAACAGGCCCCAGTAGTGGGTGAAGATCTGCCAGTCCGCCACGGTGACCCGTTCAATCGCGACGAGGTCGACCGCGGCGGCGACGCGAGCCAGCACCGTGTCGGTCAGGCCGCGCTCCAGGCAGTCGGGTTTGAGCAAGACGACGGTCCAGCGAGTCCAGTCGACCAGTGTGGATGCGGGCGCGCCGGTCATGCCACATCCCGTCCGGCCGCGCGGGGCCTGGTGATGCGGGTGGGCCACTTGCGGTGCATCAGCCACCGGTGGGCGGGGTCGAGGAACTCCAGCAGCTCCTCATCAACACGGTGTTCGGGCTGATGCACGAGCTGGCGGTGGACCTCCAGCAGCGCGACGAGCCGTTGCCAGTACACAGGTAGTCCGGTGGCGTGCAAGGAATCGACAGTGTGCGTGACGCGGTTGGCGCGCAGTTGCGCCTCCTGCGCACAGACTTCCTCGACCGTGTCGCGCGTCGTACCCGCCGGCATCGTCGGAACGTCCCACCGCGGCGGCGCCTGTTCGGCCTCGGCGACGATGGCGCGCGCCTTGGGAAGATGATGATCCGCGATGTGCATCGACCCGACGTGGTGTGTGTACGTCCCCAGCTGGAGCCCAAGCATTCGGGCCCCCAGTTCCTGGATGACGGTGAAGGAGAAGACATCGGACACAAGGCCCTGAAAAGCGTCGTTCGCGCGCATGTAACACACGCCGTGCAGCTGTTCGTCGCGCCGGAACAACTGGAAAGCGATCGTGCATGACACGTCCGGGTGCTCCGCGTCGCCAACCTCATGGGCACCGAAAATCGGGATGACAGCGCGTTTGGTGTCTGGGTCCGCACGGACGAGATCCAGCGTCGCGTCGAACGACGAACGGCCACCGCGCCCGGCGCGGAACATCCTGGTGCCGTACGCGGCGCCGGCGATGGTGACACCGTCAACGGAGTACGAACTCATCCGGGGCGCGTAATAGCGCATCATCGCCAGGTCGTCGCGCCCACCGAGGAACCACAGCACCTCGGCCAGGTTGAACACGATGTTGGCCCTGCGGGCGGCGAACATCGGAAGCCGCGCGGCGGGATTGTCGAGTTGAAAGGACACGTTCAGCCGTTCCGGGCCGGCGTTGCCGCGCGTGCTGATGTGTCCCGGCGCCTCAAGGAGGTCGGCAAGCACCGCACCATAGGCGTCGTGGAAACCGGAAAATGCTTTGGGCGCCAACGAGTTGCGTGTCGTCGGATGTTCTGGGCATCGCGGCTCCTGTCGCGTCCGGGTGTCAGCGCTCGGGTTGAGATCGGTCGAGCTCGTCGAAGGCACAGTCACGCCCCCACGGGCGTGGGGGCGAGTGGGCGGACGGCTCCGTCGGTGTCGACATACAGCAGACGGCGGGCAGTGTCGCGGACGGCGGCCTCGCTGGGACCGTCGATCGTGAGCGCGGCGCTCTCGTGGCGCACGCATCGGATGCGGCACGGCCCGAGCCGGTAGCTCGGCGCCGCGCCGCGGCGGTGCTCGTGCTGAGCGCCGGCGAACCCAAGGCTGCGGCGCGCGTCCCGCGGATCGACCCGCGCCAGCGTCCAGCGCCACCTCGCCGCCAGCTCGGTCGCGCCGCTGTTCGGCGGTGTGCTGGTGGGCGGTGCGCTCATGGGCGGTCTCCTTCCTGACGATCCGCCGATGTCGCGGATACGGCTGCCTGATCGCGCTGGCGGGTGTACGGGCGGCGGCGGGGTGGTCTCGGGCTCGGAATGCTGATCGGCGGGATCCGCAGCGTGGGATCGGTGTCGCGCCGCGCCCGCGCGTCGGGGTCCGCGTGCGGCCAAATCGGTTCCCGGGGTGCGATGTTGCGTTCGCGGTCGAGGATCTCCTGCACCGGGATCCGGTGCTCCCTCGCCGCGCGTGTCCGCCGGCGGCGGTGCCACCCGACCACGGCGAGCGCAATGGCCAGGGCCGCGCCGTAGAGGGCGAGCCAGGTCGCCACCGTGGTGGACATTGCGCACCCGCCCGGTTACCGGCCGGGTGGCCCGCCGCGCGCGGCGGCGACGTGGCTACGCCGACTTCGGCCCAGCAACCCGGTCACGCTCAGCTCGGTCAGCAGTTCGACGGCGGCGGGCAGGTCGTCGACCACCCGCACCCGAGGGTCCTCGCGGTACCGGTCGGGCACGACGACGCCGCGGGTGTTGGTGAGCACGGCCAGCCGGCACCCGGCGTTGAGCGCGCCCACGATGTCTTCCGGGACCCGGTCACCGATGTGGATCAGGTCACCGACCCGTACCCCCAGCAACGGGGCGGCCCGGCGCCAGCACCGCTTCTGGGGCTTGCGGGCCCGCAACCGGTAGCTGGGGAAGATTCCGGAGAGATAGTCGCCGCACTGCTCGCGCACCTCCGCCATGCGTGCCTCGCCCCCGAGCGTCGACAGGTTCGGCAGTGCCCCGACCGGCCCGAGTTCGGCCAGCGCCTTGAGGGCCGCCGCCGTTTCGGGGTAGGCCTGAAAGCCCCCGGACCACTGCTTCGGCCAGTCAGCCGGGTTGATGACCAGCCTCTCGCAGACCGTCGCCTTCAACACCGAACTCAGCGTCGGGACAACCGAGAGCAGCTCCCGGTCGATCTCGGCGGCGTTGGCGGGCGCCTGCGCGAGGTCGGTCAGCACGTCCGCGACGCGGGGGCCGGTGTAGTCCCCGAGCACCCCACCGACATCGACGGTGAACGCGATCATGACGTGTAGTGGCCCTTCTCGAGGTCGACCGCGAACCGGACAGCGGCGTGATCCATCACGGACGCGGGGTGGCGGAACGGTTCGACACGGAAGCTGCCGGGGAGCAGGCAGTCCCGGCCCGCCAGGTTGGAGATGACGAGATCGATCCGCGGGGCGGACCCGTCCGCGCGCGGGTGCACCGTCGGGGTGAGCGCGTCGTGCTCGCCATATCGGTACGCCGCGATCTCCGCCAGATCGAACAGATTCCGGTGGTTGACCCGCGTCTGCGTGTGCTCGTCCCACCAACCGAGCAGGTAGTCCAGGGGCGCGGTGTCATCGACGATGTCGCGCGGGTGTTTCCCCGGTTTCCACCGTCCTTTGTGGTGCCGTTTCGCCGGAGACAGGCGGCTGTAGTCGGTGCGCGGGCGCGGTGTCCCGTCCGGACGGGTCGTCTTGCCGCCGTCGGCGGGAGTGTTGGTGTCCCCGGCCAGGAACACCGGGTACGGCAGTTCACCGGTGAAGGTGACCTCTTCGGCGGCGAACATCCGAGGGCTGGACAGGTGATGCCAGTGCAGCGGCAGCAGCCCGAACTTGTGGCCGGTCTTGGCGTGGCAAGCCTCGAGCCAGTTGCGTTTGTCCTGCGCGGGCAAGGGAAACCCGTACCCGTAGAAGGAATCGATCCGCACGAACCTGGGGTCGTAGATCACCACCGGCCCGAACTCGCCCCGCGCGAGACTGCCAAGCTCAGCTACCAAGGGCCGCCCCGTCGCCGCGGCCAGCGCGTTCGCCAGCTGATGTTTCCCCGTCGCGCCCTGGAAGGCGTAGTGGTTGCCCTCGCAGATCACCACCAGATCGCACGAGCCGGGATCAGCGGCCACCACATCCACGCACGGACCCATGTCGTACCCACCGCCCGGCAGGCGGCCACCCTCGCGGAAGTTCAGCAGTGTCACGCGGATCGTGCTCACCCGCCACACCCCTCCCCCGACGTCGCGCCGGTCCCAGCCAAACCGGCCAGGGCCCGCAGGAACAGTTCCCGGCCCTGCTCGGGCGGGTTGTTCGTCAGCTCCTCCGCCGCCCGCAGATCGGCGGCGGTGCGCTCGTCGACCCCGGCCGGCACCGACAACGTGATCCGGCGTCCCGCCGGTGTCGAGCGCGGCGGCGGATGATCGGGCACGGACAGATTCATCGACTTTCCTTTCACTGACGTCATTCGGTGCGCTGTCGGCAGGCGCGGCGTGCTGATCTTCTGCGGGTCAGGTGCGGGCCGGGACCCGCTGAGCGCCCGGCTCCTGCAGGGTTTCCAAAGCGGAGAGGCCCCGTTCAGCCCGGCACGAAGCGCAGATCGCCGCGCCCTTCGTGGTGTCCAGGTCCTCGTGCTCGGGCGCGACCAGGTGGACGCCGCGGCACCGCGAGATCATGACCGGCACGTCGCTGCCACCCCAGCCCCGCCGAGTGCCGGGCATGGTGACCACCTGATCTCCTACGAACCGCGCGTAGTGCCGTGGCGCGGCCGGTCCCGCGCCGGCGGCCGGGCAGGGCGTGTCCGGGCGTACCTGATCAAACCGCAGCGGCATCGCCGGATTCCTTTCTCACCAACAGAAAACTGGGACCGGATAGGGTCTGGCGGATGCTCGGGGTCGGGGTGCCCGAGCATCCGCCAGAGATCAGGCGGCGGGCGCGGCGGCCGTGTCCAGGGCGCGGCCCGCGGTGCTCGCGCCCTCCGGCAGGCCGAACACGGTCCGGATCATCCAGTCGCGATACGCGGACAAGTCCGTGTAAACCCCGGGCTTTCCCGGTTCGCCACAGGTCGTGTCCGGGCCCCGGCTCGCCGAGCCGATCGCTATTCGCCACTCCCCGGCGAACTGCTGCAACGCGGCGGTGCCGGAGTCTCCGTTGCACGACCCGCCATCCCCGCCCGCCAAACAGAGTTCCCCCGCGCCGATCCCCGACGCCGCGCACGCGGACGCCGGCTGCACCGGCACGTTGATCTGCGACAGGCGACGTGGAGCGGGCTGGCCCGCCACCGTCGACGGGTCCGTGACCGTGTATCCCCAGCCGACCTCGCGGGCTTCCCGGCTCTCGCGGGCCGGGGCCACCAGAGCCGGAGCGAGGGTGAACACGGGCTGGTCCAGCCGCATCATCGCGATGTCATTGATGTAGCCGTCCTCGTCCGGGACACCCCAGTTCCACGACGGATGGACCACGATCTCCGTCACGTGCCGCACCTCGCCGCCGGCGAGACGGTCCGCGGAACCCAGCCGAATGTGATAGATCGACGGGTCGGACCGGTCGATGCCCTCAGCGGACGCCGAGGCGGAATACGAATTGCGGAAGGCTGCCGTCGCCGCGCCAGAGGTGGTGGTGGCGGGCATGTTGGTGACGCAGTGCGCGTTGGTCTCAACCCACCATGGGTTGATCAGGGTCAACCCGCAGGAATGCCAGTTCGGATCCCCACCGTCGGTCAATTGCAACGAACCGACAAAAGAATACGCCTTCGCAGGCGTCCCGTTCACAATCGCCGCAGCCTCCGTCGAAGACGACACCATCGTCGCGGCCATCGCGGGAATCACGGCCACACCCCACAGCAGACGACGTTTCACGTCGACACAAATCCTTCCTATCTAGTTAGCTGTTCCAACAAACAGAAGACACGGATCACCGGCCACACCGACGACCCGTTTCGCTCTCATAAGAGCGACACCAGCGAGCATTCGACCTTGCCCACCGAAGTCGCAGCCATGCCACAATGCGATAAAACATGTTTCCCGCCTAACGTGGAAATACGAGCAGAACGGGCTACCGTTTCCACCCGACCGCACCCAGGACACACGACGACGATGCGCGGCCTTGGAACAAGCGGGTCGCGGGGATTTCGTCCAGGTCGACATCCAGCAGGAAATGGGTGGCGAGCTGGTTGCGCGCGAGGCGTTCGCGTGCCCGCTGCCGCCAGTCAAGCTCGGGGTGCCAGTCCGGAATCCAGGCGAGACCGGGATCATCCAAGGTGAACTGACCGAAGAACTTCTGAATCTCGCGCGCGGAGCGAAAGTACGCCGGCGTCGAGGACTCCTGGTAGAGATCGACGAACCCCCGGATCTCGGGCTCAACCTCAGCAGGAATGCCGTCGTCCGTGACATGCGAGACCGCCATAGCCGAACCCTTCGGCAGAAGTTCCCGATAGCGGGCCATGACGTCCCCGATCGTGGACAACACCCGGGCGTCTTCAGCGATACCGGCGTCAGCAGTCACGACGTCTGGGAGGAAATGAAGAACAGCGCCGCAGACTAGCCCCACCGGTTCCGCTGGATCCAGCACATCCGACCCACACGCCTTTTCCCACACAACGTCAGGCTCCAGCAGATCATGCTGCACAAACGCATGCCGTTCGCGATCACCATGCTGCTCCAACAAGACGCGTGAGTGCGCTACCGCCACAGCCTCGTTATCGACATACGCAACCCGCGAGGTCGGGTCGACAACGTCGGCGATCTCGTGAACATTCCCCACCGTCGGGATACCGGACCCCAGATCAAGAAACTGGCGAACCCCACTGTCCATCAGATAGAGCACGGCACGCTGAACAAACTCGCGGTTGAGTCGGGCAACCTGACGCACCGTAGGAAACACTGCAACGGCCTTCTCGCCGAAGAGCCGATCTATTGCCCAGTGGTTGACCCCGCCCAGAAGATAATCGTAGACGCGGGCCGCATTGGGGTGGTCGAGATCGACTTCCGGTGGCCATGATGGTTTTTCATCGTTCATGAGTCTGCGTCTCTCATGCAGCAAATGCGCCGCAAAACGGTTGCCAAGGAATTTGCTGAAAAGGAGGTCGGGGTTACAACAAGCGGGGGCCGAACTTCGGCAACCAACTGATGGGGCAGGTGTCAATAGCACATGACCAAACGTTCTTCACCGTCAGATGCTCCGTCGCGGTCAGCAGGCTCATAGTGATCACCGTGGTCGTCGTCGGGATGGTCGACCGGCCGCGCCAAGTTCAAGGGGGCATCTCACCGCGGCCGGTGTATCCATGAGATCGTGGCCAGGCGCGAAGGGGCAGATGACAATCGATGACATTCCCGGAGGAGTGAACGAGCTTGGCTGTCAAAGTGACAATCACCGGCACTCGCTCGATCCCCGCAGAGTCCGAAGCGCGGCTTCCCCGTTTGTTCGACGGATATCTCGGGCCGTTCGCCGATCCGGACGCGCACTTCTACCTCGGCGGCGCAGTCGGCATCGACACAGCCGCATTGGCTTGGCTGGCCGAGCACAGCAAAGCGTCGCTGACCGTCGTGGTGCCCTGCACCGTGGCGGACCAGCCGGACACTGCCGCTACATCGATCCGTCATTGGCAGGAAGCAGGACGGCTCGTCGAGGTCGTGGAGTTGCGCGCTGATCGATTGGGCACCGCCACCTATCACGCCCGCAACCGGTGGATGGTCGATCACAGCGACTTCGTGATCGGTTTTCCGCGCGGCACCGAGCCGACCAGCGGCACCTGGTACACCGTGAATTACGCAGCCGATCAGAACAAACCTCGACTGGTCGTACCCATCTGACCTCGCTCGGATGGTGTACTGGACGTTGTGATCACGACCGACCGGGAGTCCGGCGCTCTCCTCCTGCGCCAGCTGCGCGAAGGACGCGGCTGGTCATGGGCCGACCTCGCCCGAGCGCTGCGGGAAACGGCACGCCAGCTCGCGGTTGCGCCCTTGATGCACAGGCAGGTCACAAGCATCCAACGCACGGTCGCCCGCTGGGAAAGCGTCTCCGACCGAACAAGCCCCGGCGACCGCTACCAGTTCCTGCTGGCGCACCTCTACGCGCGAACCCCGGCCGGCGGCCTGACGCTTGGTCCGGGGTCGGATTTCGACACCCTGATGGAGGCATTTCGTCACTTCGGCGCACCGCCGGAGCGCGCACGACAGCTCGTCGAGCTGGTCAGCAATGGTGAAGCAAACGCCGGCAGTGCACTGCTTCCCGCGAAGCTCGATGACGGCGTCATCAACGGGTTACACGAGTCGGTCCGGGCGATCAACAAGCAGGTCGGCTCGACCCCGTTCGTCCGCCTTCAGCTTCAGCTCGCGCCGATCGTTGAGTCCTGCAGGCGCCTTCTGCAGCTTGATCACGCCGCTGCTCACCCGGGGCTGGCGCTGCTCACGACAGACGCGTATTCGCTCGCCGGCCGGTTGGCCTTCGAGACGCGTGACGACGAGGAAGCCATGCGGCTGTACGCCGACGCGACCAAGGCCGCCGGACACCTCGCGGACCGAAGCCATCGCGCCGCCGTCCGGACCAGCCACACCATGGTCACCTTGCATGCGACCGACGACCTGGAAGCGGCGCGCGCAATCGCCCGAGCCGCGACGGTCGATGCCCATCGCGGCTCCAGCTATGCGATTCGGGCTCGGGCACACGCAGTGCACGCTGAAATCTGTGCTCGTGCCAGCCAACCCGACAGCGCGGCCGCTGCGTTGAACCGAGCATGGAAGACCGTCGAACAGTTGACCATCGACGACCCGCACGGCGGGTTCAACGCTGATCGGTTGAACGGATTCGACGGCTTGTGCGCCCTCCACGCGGGCGACGCACGCCACGCGCACGACAGCCTCGACCGGTCAATCTCGACTTTGCGGTCATCGCGGGATGCCGTTCAGCGCGGCATCGTCAGCACCGATCTCGCGCTCGCACGGCTACGCCTTGGCGATCCGGCCGCCTGCGTCGATCTTCTGCACCAAGCCGTCGACATCACCGCCACCACGGGCGGCCGAGTCGCAGCGCAGCGGATCAAGCTAGCGCGGCGTGATCTTCGGCCGTGGCGCACCGAAGACTTTCTGGCCGAACTCGACGACCACATTCACGACACCCTGATCGGCCGATAACCAAGTCCCGCAGTCCGGAGTCTCCCGGCCCGGGGAAACCTATTGCTACGCAAGGGTTTGACCCGGGAAGCGGCGCCCTCCCCTGCAACCGCTTCCCGGGTCGAGCGGCGCTGACTGGGGGTCTCAGATCGCCGCTCGGAAGGTGCCAGATGACCCCTCCCTACTGGACCACCTGGGTTACCCCTCCGACGACGATCATGCACGACTTCGCCAAAATCGTCAACTAGAGTGGTCTTATTGGCCCGATGTCGGCGTGGACGTCGTCACGCGACCAGGCCGCCGCCCGCGGTCAAGGCCTTGAACGCCGCCGAGCCCCGGACTCGGTCTCAAGGCCTTGACCGCGTCGATGCGGCGGCCTGGTGAATCGCGGACGTCCACGCGCGACACCGGACCACCTGAATGGACCGGGATCCCGAGATCAGCGCACCGCGCCGCGCTGATGCCCGGTCGGGGCGTTCGGCCACTACCCCCGTGGCCGAACGCCCCCCTGTTCTCGCCGCCCTTCGGCGGTCCGGATCGCGCCGCTCCACAGTCAAGGGAGGCCGCCGGTGCCGCAAAAACCGAAACTGTCCGAAGTGGAACTCGCCGTGCTGCGGGACGCCGCCAACGGCCTGGAAAACATCCAGATCGCCAACCGCCAGTTCCGCTCCGTCGAAACGATCCGCTCGCACCTGAAGAACATCTACCGCAAGCTCCACGCTCGTAACCGCACCCACGCTGTCGCGATCGCTTACCACATCGGCATTTTCGCCGGCCGGGCCCAGGAGGACGCACCGCGGATGCGGCCGCTGAGTCCGCAGCGCATCGCGAACCCGCAGATTTCCGGCCACGAAGGGCAGAAGCATGTCGACTGAAGAAATCCGCCGCGCCCGGGCGACGCTCCTGCGCATGGTGGAGCCGCCCGCGCCGGAGACGCGCCGCCTGATCGCCGCCGTCGGGCCGGTCGAAGCGGCACGCCTGCTCCACAGCGAACGGGCGCCCGACGAGGTAGTGGCGGAATGCCGACACGAGGCCGTGGTGGGGAATCCGGATTCCGATCTCCGACGCGCCGACGTGGTCAGGGCGCGTCTGGTGATCCCCGAAGATGACGAATGGCCAGACTTCGCCGACACGAATTCCGTTGGGGCCGAACCAATTGGTCTGTGGGTTCGCAGCGCGATGCCGCTGCGGGACCTGGTCCGACGAGCGATCTGCGTGGACGGGGCGCGCGCGGCGACATTATACGGCGAGTCCATCGCGAGTGACCTGAGCTACGAGCTCGCGCGGCGCGATTTCGTCGTGTGGAGTGGTGCGTCGTATGGCATCGCCAGTGCAGCCCACCGCGGCGGGCTGGTCAGCGAGGGTCTGACCGTCGCCGCGCTGCCGTGCGGCGTGGACGTGGACTACCCGATGGCCAACCGGAACCTGCTTGACCGGATCATCGGCAGCGGGGGCACGGTGAGCGAGTACCCGCCCGGGGTTCAGCCGTCGCGGGCGCGATTCGGTGCGAGGAGCCAGTTGCTCGCTTTCCTGACCGGCCTTGTCCTGATCGTCGAGGCTGGGAAGCGGAGCGGGTCACTGCCCGCCGCCGCTCAGGCGCGCAGCCTTGGTCGCCCGGTGTGCGCGGTACCCGGCCCTCTCGGGTCCGTGGCCTCCGCCGGTTGCCATCGCCTGATCCAGGACGGTGCGCATCTCGTCACCAGCGCCCAGGACGTCATCGACGTTCTCCAGCATGGCGGGATCCGAGCCTCCGAAAAGGACGGTCACTCATGAGTCGCGCACTCGATATCCAGCACGGCAACGAGTTCCTTGCGTCGGCGCTCGCCGCCGCAGCTCGCGGGTGGCGGGTCTTTCCTCTCAAGCCTGGCACCAAGAAGCCGTCGATCGCAGCCTGGGAACAGCAGGCCACCGTCGATCCCGCCCGGATCCGCCAGTGGTGGGCGGCTGTCCCCGACCGCAACATCGGCGTCGCCTGCGGGCCTTCCGGACTGCTGGTTCTCGACCTCGACCCCGCCGACGGTCCCGTTCCACGGCGGTGGGCGGCACAGGGCATTGCCCACGGTCGCGACATGATCGCCCTGCTCGCGCGACGAGCGCACCAGCCCGATCCGACCGACACCCTGATCGTCGTAACGCCGCGCGGCGGCGAGCACCGCTACTTCCTTCGCCCCGAAGGCCTGTGGCGGCGCAGCACCGTGGGCGATCGAGGACGCGGGATCGGGTGGCGCGTCGACACCCGCGGTCCGGGCTCGCTGGTCGTCGCTCCGGGATCGGTCGGCTCGGCGAACGGGCACGCGGTCACGTACACGATCGTCCGTGACGGGCCCATCGCGCCGTTGCCCGACTGGCTGGCCGCCATGCTCACCCGGCAGTCGCCCCGCCGGCGGGTGACGATGCCTGCCGACATCAGGCCTGTCCCCAGCCGGCGGATCCGCGCCTACGTGAACGCCGCGATCACCGCGGAGTCCCGCGCGGTGGCGAACGCCGAGGAAGGTCACCGGCATCTCACCCTCTACGCCGCTGCCGCGGCGCTGGGAGAGCTCGTCGGCAGCGGCTGGGTGGCACCCAGCCTGGTCACCTACCACCTGACCGAGGCGGGTCGGCGCCATGTCGGCGTCGGCGACTTCGACTGGAACGAACTCACGGGCACGATCCGCGACGGCATCGAAGCGGGTCGGCGCAACCGGCGCGTCCTGCGCGACCGCCCTCGCGGCTGACCCGCTCGATGGCCACGAAAGGCGAATCCATGCACGCTACCCATACCTGGCTGTGGGTCCGGGTACCGCTCAGCGTCGAACTGCAACGGTTCCGGTTTCCCCGCAGCGCGTTCACGGACGAGGAGTTCGCGGCACTGCAACACCGATACCGGCAAGGCGACTGCGTCCAGTTCGCGATGCCCGACGCGCCCCTCCGGACCGGTACCGCTGTCCAGGACCAGGGCCTGTACCTGGCGATCGACGGCGACATCCCGCGAACCGCCCACACCATGCCGAAAACACGGGTGTGGCCCGAGACCGGGTCCTACGTCCTCGTCACGGATAAGACCTGCGACCCCGCCCGCGCGGACCGCGAGCCCGACGAGCGCGCGCTGCACCCGCAGTGGCGGGCGTCGTGGACGCTCGACGGCGCCCACGGCGGATACGCGTTGATGGAAGTGACGCATGTCGAGGAATGCTTCAGCGCCACGTTGTGCTCCATCACGCGCGAGGCCGACGGCGAGGAGCGCACCCGGACGATCCCACCGATCGTCGTGCACGCGATGGCTTGGCCGCGGCCAAGCCGCGGTCGGTTCCGGGAGTGCTACGACGCCGGTCTACGGGCAATCCGGGACGCCGTCGCTGCTGAAGAACCGGCGGTGCTGGCGCACTTCGCGTCGAGCTGAGTCGGGGCGAACCTCCTGGGGTGCGGCTGAACCGCGCCAGTGAAGCACGGCGGAGCCCGGGCCGGACTTCTTTCGGTGCGGTCGGCGGCACCGCGGCCCGGACTCCGCCGTGCTGTGGAGGCGTGCGCTTCAGACGCACTCCCCTGGAGGTTCTCCTGGAAGCGTTGGACGAGACACCGGAATCCGACTGTGCATTCCAGCGCGCAGTCGAATTGATCATTTCGGAGCTCAACGGGACCCCGTTACTCCCGTGCTCGTGACGAACCCCTTCCCACTGTCCACAAAGGTGGTTTATCAACCATGCAAATAACTCTCAGGTCCGTCGAGGATGTCCTGGCTGCGCTGCCTCCGCTCCTCGGGTTCGCCCCCAGCGACTCGCTGGTCGTCTTCGGCATGAAGGACGAGAACAACAAAGGCGTTTTCAGCAGGTCCATCCGGATCGATCTGCAGGCCCTGTCCCAGCCGGGCTTCGCCGAGTATCTGGCGCACGTGATCGACCAGTCCGGCATCACCCACTACGTCAGTGTCGTCGTGCAGGACACTGACGACGACGAGCTGCCCCATCGGCACGAAGTCCGGGCTGTTTCCCGTGCGGTGAAGGAACTCACGAGCAGCGAAGGGCTGTGGCTACACCTTCCCGCGTTCGTCGCCGGAGCAACCTGGTCGGACTACCACAGGCCACTTCGGACCGGCACACTTCCCGATCCAGCAACGACATCCGTCGCCGCTGCGGCCACCGTCGAAGGGCGGCGCACCTACTCCAGCCGCGACGAGCTGCGACGACAGTTCGTACCGGCGCCCGCCGACACACGGCTCCGCGTCCTGGAGCTGACCGCGCCCATCGCCCGCGCGGTCGAACTCGAGGAGATCACCGACGATCGAGCCGCGCTCAGCCGGCGTCTCGACGAGATCGATACCGCCATCACTGCGGCCACCCGCGGCGAACTCCCCGACGACGACACTACGGTCGCCCGTCTCATCGCCGCGTTGAACAGCGTGACCTTGCGCGATATCGAACTCGCTCAGGAGCCGGGCGACCGCACCCTTGCCGCCGAGAATCTCTGGGTCCACCTCTGGCAGCGAGCACAGCCACCGTACGACAGGGCCTTGACCGCCCTGATTGTCGCGTCGTCGTATCTCCGGGGCGACGGGGCCAAAGCCCGCATCGCCGCTGGCGAACAGCGCGTTCCGGACAGGCTCACCGACCTGATTCTCATAGTGATGCAAGAAGGAATCGAACCGTCGGAGGTCCGCGAGAGGTTCGGCGCCGACATGACGCAGGAACGCGCACGCCTTCGCCGGCCGTAAGCGTCGAACATGGACCGCTAGAGCCGCAACACCGATAACCACAGCCTGAACACCTCAGTGCCCGGCCCGGCATACGCCTGTATGCCGGGCCGCACTGTTTTCACGGAAACGAGGAATCCGGGAAATGACAACCGCGGTCGAGCTCACCAGCTGCGATTCCTGCGACACCGAATTCGCCCTCGACGACGCACGATACGCCACTGGTGATCGATTTCTGTGCCCTGCCTGCGCCGCAAGCCTGCAACTCTGCGATTTCTGCGACCGGCACTGCGAAACCGCGGTACGAGCGGAGAGTGGAGTATATGTGTGCGTGGGCTGCCAGGACGAGTACAACTTCTCCGAGTGCTTAGACTGCTCGACGCTGGTCCGCGACGGCACGGTGTGCGAGTTCCACGAGGCGCCTGGCGACCACACCCTCCTGTTGGATTACAGCGTCAAGCCGGATCCGGTCTTCCACGGCCGCGGCCCGCTGCACCTGGGTATGGAGCTCGAGATCACCGTGCCACGGGGAGATCTGGCGCCACGGGCCGAGGACTCCCTGTCCGCGCTGGGCGGTCTGGGCTATCTGAAGGACGATTCCTCGATCTCACATGGGTTCGAGCTCGTCACGCATCCGATGTCCTACGACTGGGCGTTGGACCATTTCCCGTGGGACCTGCTGCCGCGTCTCTACGATCAGGGCTGCAGCGCCGATGACAACGGGCTGCACGTCCACATCAGCCGGGCCGCCTTCACCGGTCCCTGTCACGTCTACCGGTGGATGAAGTTCGTCTACCGCAACCAGGACGCGGTGGAAACCCTGGCCCGCCGCAGTTCCCAATATGCCGGTTTCCACGACGACAAACGCATCCTGGTCAAGGAGACCTGCAAGGGAGCGCGAGGATTCATCCGCCACGCGGCGATCAACACGCTGAACTCCTCGACCCTGGAGCTACGCGTGTTCGCCGGCAGTCTCGCGCCTCAGCAAGTCCAGGCTGCTTTGGGCTTCGCGGACGCGTCCGTGCACTACACGCGTGATCTCGCGGTCGCCGACATCGCGCGTCATCGCGGCTGGGACTGGTCGCGCTTCGCGACCTGGCTGCTCACGAATCCGCGCTACCTGCCGCTGACCCGCGAACTGGAGGACCTCGCATGTGCCTGCTGACCTTCTTCCCGGCGAACCGGCAGCCCGATGAGCACGCGCTGCTCCGGGGCGCGGCCGTCAACGACAACGGCCATGGATTCGCCGTCGTCACCGGCGATCGGCTCGTCGTGGGCCGGGGAATGAACGCCGACGACGTCATCGCCGAGTTCGTCTGGGAACGCCGTCGACATCCGAGCGGGCCGGCTCTCTTCCACAGCCGCTTTGCCACACACGGCAGCGTCAGCGAGGACAACGCACATCCCTTTGCTCTCGGCTCCGACCCGGCGACTGTGGTGGCGCACAACGGAATTCTCCCCAAGGCGGTCCATCCGGGGTACGGCGATCTCCGGTCCGACACCCGGATCGCCGCTGAGGAATTCCTGGCACAGCCGGCCTTCACCGCCTTCGATCACGGCAAGACCCGTGCGCGGATCACACGGTGGCTGGGTCATGCCAACAAGCTCGTCATCCTGACCGTGAACCCGCGCTACCGCAAGCGCGCCTACCTTTTCAACGAGGCAGCGGGTCTGTGGGACAACGGAATCTGGTACTCCAACAACGACTACGAAGTCCGGATCCCGGCGCAGGTCCCGCTCCTCGGCGGTCTGGGTGACGGCTGTGTCGTGTGCGGAGGCGATGACCTCGATCCCGGCAGTGGGCTGTGCTTGTACTGCGAGCACTGTCCGTTCTGCGGCAGCGGCGAAAGCGACTGTCCGCTCTACTGCTACCGGATGCGTGGTGATATGGCCTGTCCGGCGTGCGGGGACTTCGCCGTTTTCTGCGGTTGCGACATCGCGCCGGTCAACCAGATGACTTGACCTTTTCCCCGTCTCGCCGTCAGTGGGGCTGGGCGCGGTTATCGCGCCCAGCCCCACTTGTGTTGTCTGCACAGAAAAAGAGGTGCGATGAACCACCGCGACACATCCCATGTCCCGGCTATCCCGACAGCGCTCGCCCACCGGCCTACCACGGGTGGGCTCGTCGTTCCCTGGATCACGCCCCAGACCGCAGACGGGCGCTTCCTCCTCGGCAGCATCGACGAACGCCTCGCCCGGCGTGCCCTGCTGGAGCGTCGCTGCGGGGTGTGCGGCACAAAGCTGCATGATCGCGTCGTCCTGCTGATGCGGCTGTCCGATCTGCCGCAGCGAGCCAGTGTCGAACCGGCGCTGCATCCCCAGTGCGCCGCCTACACGATCTCTGCGTGCCCGATGGTGGCCGGGCGCCTGAGCACCTACCGGGCAACTCTCCCCCGCCACGACGAGAACATGAAACCGGCCGCAGACAACGACAACCGGCTCGGCGCGGCTGCCGAGCCGTGGTTCAGCGTGTGGTTACGGGACTACCGGCTATCGAGCGTCCACGGCAACCTGGCCGCGGCCTACGTCGGTCAGCCGCTTCGGATCAGGCCGATCGCGTTGGCGCTGCTGGGGATCGCGGGAACCGGAGCGCTGGAAAGCGGGCCGTCCGGCCGGGACGACGCACTCTAGCGGAGCCTGGCGCCGGCGGAAGCCCGCGCCCACCGAGTGATCCGCCGCCCGGCACCGGGGGCCGGGCTTCCGCCGACGCTGGCGGCCCCGCTCAGGCGAGTGCGTCCCGACCGGGACAACCGCATTCCCGCTCTCGCAGCACAACGCGAGAGCGGGACGGGCGGGGCCAGTCACCCTTTTGAAGGAGAACTTGGTGACCAGCACTGTGAATATTCCGGCTCAGCGCGAGGACGAGCAGCCCGCCGCGACGGTCGACGAGGATCCGCGGCAGCGGCGTGCGGAGTGGGAGAACGAGTACGACCGGGTGATCTACTTCAACCCGGACGACGTGACGATCGATGACAACGTCCGCACCGAGAACGCCGTCACCGACGCGGACACGATCCGCGACATGCGCCGCCGCGGCGTCGACATGGCGGCACGCGGCTACCGTGCCGACGACGGCACGGTGATGATCACGATGGGCCAGCGGCGCGTGCTCAACGCGCGGGCAGCCGGTTGCCAGCTGCCCGTGTGGATGCAGGCGCCGCCGTCAGCCGACTCACGCAAGGCCGGGATCGACCGGATCGTCGCCCAGGTCAACGAGAACGACCTGCGGAAGGGCCTGACCCGCGGCGATGAGCACCGAGCCGTGCAGCAGCTCGCCGCGTTCGACCTGACCCCGACCGGGATCGCACGCAAGCTCAGCCGCCGCGTCAGCCACGTCAAGAACGTGCTCACCGTCGGCGACAGCGAGCTGGCATCCCGCGCTGCGGATCGGTATGACCTCACGCTCGATCAGGCCGCGGTCGTGGCCGAGTTCGAAGGCTACGGTGATCTCGACACCGCCAAGGAGCTCGTCCGTCTCGCCGTCGCCGCGCCGAACAACTTCAAGGTATTCGCCGAGCGCAAGCGCAACGATCGGGCGGAGGACGAACGGATCCGTGTCCAGACCGCGGAACTCACCGAACAGCTGACCCAGACCGAGGTCCCGATCCTCGACTCCTCGGTGTCCAGCTTTTCGGGACCGGTCAGGCGCCTCGACGCGCTGCGTGCCACGCCCGACAGCGAGCCCGGCAGCCGACTCACCGAGGACGAGCACGCGTCGTGCCCGGGACACGCCGCATGGATCAGGGACGACTACGACACCGACGACAACCGGATGGTCGTCCCCGTCTTCGCCTGCACTGATTTCCTCGCTCACGGCCACGCACTCGCCAACGCCCCGGAAGGGGCGGCTACCTTCAGCACCTCGTCGCCCAGTGCACCGGCCGCTGAAGCGAGCCCGCTGACTGCGGGCGACGGGACCGCCGCGGCGGAAGAACGTGCTCGCGAGGCACGGAAAATCCAGCGCAGGTGGGTGCGGGAGAACAACAAGGACTGGGACGCGGCAGTAAGCGTGCGCCAAGCGTGGCTCGCCAGTCTCCCGAACCGGACGCGCGCACCCAAGGGTGCACAAGTCTTCCTGGCGAAGCTGAAGGCGCAGGGCAACCGCGAACTGCGCCGGGCGATGGAACGCCATCACAAGCTGGCGCACAAGCTGCTCAACCTTCCCGAGCCCGGCTATGGGCAGCCCAGCGAACTGCCGTCGAAGATCGCCACTCTCTCGACGGCGAAAGCCACGCTCTACGACACCTTCCTCACGCTGTGCGCGCTGGAGGAGGACCTGTCCCGCGACGCGTGGCGCAGGCCGTGGGACTTCGAACAGGAGTACATGTCCATGATCATCGCCTGGGGCTACGACGCGTCCGACGTCGAGCGCAAGGTCCTCAACCCGGAGCCGGAAGCAGACGTCATCGCGGCCGCGCTCGGCGACGCCGGCGAACCCGAGACCGAGGAGGACGACTCCGACAGCGAGGAGGCTGACTCGGACGAGTCCGAAGAGGACAGTCGTGCCGATGCCGACGATGCGGAGCTCGCCACTGTCGACGCGTAGCGCGTGACGGTGCTGTCGCGGGGGCGCCGGGCTGCCCGGCGCCCCCGCCGTCACCATGCCCACAGCGAGCGACCGATCGGAGGACCTCGATGTCGGAGACACGAGCCCAACCCGGTGAGTACTACGTCGAACTGGCGCCGCACGCCCGGCAGCCTCGTCACCGCGTCAGCTTCCCCGCCCGCATCGAGCACGACCGTGCGCAGGACGCATTGGGCGCGTGGTGGATACGCCCCAGCATGAGGGCCGCCGTTGTCGAAGATCTGCGGCGCTGGCTCCAGGCGACTCCTGATGTCGGTATCCAGCTAGAGTTCCTTCGATCCGGTGCGAACCTTCGGTCCCCCGGCGATGTCGTCGTGCAGGTGCGGGATCACGGGAGCGAACACTGGCAACGGATCCGCCCGGACCGCGACGGCCGGTATCCCGTGGGTGGGGATCCCGTCTGGCCTTGGTTCCTGTCGGTCCCCACGACGAGTGCGTTGGCGATCTTCACGACGCGAAACCGGCTGCTCCAGTCCGATCGGCTTCGTGCCGAGCCGGCAGAGCGGCACGTCGCCCTCGACGGCCGCTCGCCGGGATTTCCCGCGATAGTCGGGCAGGGGCCGCGAAACGGCATCCTCCGCCCTCGCTTCCGGCCCGCCGTCGCGGCCAGCGTCCTCGCCTGGGCCAACGACAGGGCCATGCGCATCGACCCGGACTTTCTCTGCGGCTACTGGGAAAACGACACCATCGTCCTGCTCGACGGAGAGCACATCGACGAGCACGGCTACCAGCCCACGCTCATCCAGCCAGACCACGACGGCCGATACGCCGTCGCGCCCGGCCGATGGGCGTGGTGCGACTCCGTCGAATAGACGACGCCCCGCCACGGCGAAGAAAGCCCCGGCGCCGACGGTGAAGGCCGATGGTGTCGATGGTGTCGGCCAGGCGGCCACGCTGCCTCGCCGGTGGATGGACCGACCAAAGCTAAGCACACCCCGCCCGGGACTCCGCGCCTCCGCCCGGCGCCGATCCGCGCGGGTGAACCGGCCCGCCCCGCTGAGCGAAACGACGCGCGGCTCCCCACGGGCCGGTCCACGCCACCCGGATGAGCCGGGCAGCGACGCCGCCGCCTGGCGGCGGTCCCGGCCGGGGCGCGCTGGGCTGGGCCGTTCCACACACCTCAACGAGCCAGGGAGCCACCATGGCTGGAGACACCATCATCACGATCATCGGCAATCTCACCGCCGACCCCGCGAGCCACTTCTTCCCCAGCGGCGCCTTCGTCGCCAACTTCACCGTCGCGTCGACCCCACGCACGTTCGACCGGGCCAGCGGCGACTGGAAAGACGGCGAAGCGTTGTTCCTGCGCTGCAACGCCTGGGGCAAGCTCGGCGAACACGTCGTCGACAGCGTCTCCCGCGGCGCGCGGGTGATCGTGCAGGGACGGCTCAAGCAGCGCACCTTCGAAACCACCGAAGGCGAGAAGCGCACGGTCGTCGAACTGGATGTCGACGAGTTCGGGCCGTCGCTGAAGTACGCCACCGCAACCGTCACCAAGGCAGCAAAGGCGCAACGCCCGCAGCCGGCCCAGACCGACGCTCCCGGCGGCGGAGAAGTTGCCGACGACGACCCGTGGGGCGCTCCCGAGCCCGAACTCGTCGGCGCCGGAGCGGGCTCAGGCGAGAAGCCGCCGTTCTAACCGGCACCGTGCCCGCCCGGCCGCGCGGCCGGGCGGGCACCACCATCCACCAAGGCCGGTGGGCCAGCCCAAAGGGCTGGCCCACCGGCCTTTCTGCTGTCTCACGATTCGAATCAGGACACTCGATGAACTCTTCCGTGATCTCCTATGGCGGCCGCGTGCAGTCCACCGCCATGCTCGTACTCGCCGGAACCGGACAGCTGCCAATCGACGCGGCGCTGTTCGCCAACGTCGGTGACGACAGCGAGCACCCCGCAACACTCCGGTACGTCCGCGAGGTCGCCCTGCCCTGGGCCACCCGGCACGGCGTCCCGATCCACATCCTGAACCGGGTCCGACGCGACCAGAGCACCGAGACGTTGTGGCAGCGGCTCACCCGGCAAGGATCACGCTCGATACCGATCCCGGTGCGGATGTCCAACGGCGCGCCCGGCACGCGCAGCTGCACTGCTGACTTCAAGATCCGAGTCATCGGACGCTGGCTCAAGCAACACGGCGCCAACGCCGACAACCCGGCCACCGTGAACATCGGCATCAGCGTCGACGAGATCCACCGCGCCAACACCCGCCGTGTCGAACCCTACGAGCGGATTGCCTATCCGCTCCTCGAGCTCGGCCTCCGACGCACCGACTGCGCCCGCATCATCGCAGGGGCCGGTCTGCCCGTGCCGCCGAAGTCTGCCTGCTTCTTCTGCCCTTTTCACCGGCCGACCACGTGGACCGCCATGCGGATCGAGGAACCGGAACTGTTCGACAAGGCATGTCAGCTCGAGGATCTGCTGAACGATCGCCGTGCCGTCCTCGGCAAGGATCCCGTGTACCTGACCCGCTTCAACCGGCCTCTGCGCAACGTCGTCAGCCCCGGTGTCCAGTTCCTGCCCCTCGCCGCCGAGGGCGACGGGGCCTGCGACTCGGGCTGGTGCATGACGTGACCGACGCGCTCTTCCACCTCCGCCGTGCCCGCCGCCGTCAGGATCTCGACGTGCGCGGTCGCGCCCGGCCGCGCGCCAGAAGATCACCCGCTGCGGTAGTCGAATTTCTCTACGCTCGAATCATGAACTCGCGCTACGGAATCACCTTCACCGGGCTGGTTCTGGCCAGCGGCGCCGGGGTGTTCCTGGGCACGGTGCCGGTCGGCTACCTCGCCCTGATCGCCACCGCCTTCGTCGACACGCCCACGCTGCTCGCGCTACCCGGCGCGCTCGGGCTCGGTGCCCTCGTGGGGCTCGTCGTCGCGCGAGGCACTCGGCGTCGCGTCCGCCCGCGCATGACCCATCGCTACCGCCGATTCACCATCGCCGGGCTCGCCACCATGCCCGGACTCCTGTTCGTCGGGCGATTCCCCAACCTCACCACCAACGTGACCGCGTCGGAGTGGGCGGCCGGGTTCGTCGTGTGCTCGGGGCTCGCCGGGATGGTCGTCTACTACCGGTGGCGCAAGCGGGTTGCCCTCGAACGTCACGCCCGCCTGGCCAGTGAACGGCCCGAGCAGAGCCGCGTCGCCGTCCGCTGAGCCGGACCACGGGTGGTGGGCAGCCTCACCATGCTGCCGACCACCCAGGCTCACTCGACGTCTCCAGCGGGCCATGGTGCCCCGCTGGCACCATCCGGCTCCTCGGCGCGGCCGTGGCTTGAGGAGGCCGCGGACGACCGGTTCTCGTTCGCCCGGCTTAAGGTCGTGACTTCCCTGGGCGTGATGCCCAGCATCTCGGCGGTCTCTGAGACGCTCACGTCCGCGTCGCGGATCTGCTGGACCGACGTGGCCATCACCTGCCGCCACCCATCGACCCTGGCGCTCGCCTCGGCGCGCACGTCGGCGGCCAGGCGCTCGTAATCGGCGCTCTTCGTCGCCTTCTGCTGCTCCAGCTCGGCGAGCTTTCGCTCCAGCTGGCTCTTCAGTGCGGCCACGCGGTCGTCGCGCTTGCGTTCCAGCGCCGCGATCTCCGCCGCAGCTTCCGCGAACGGCTCCAGCGCCTCGTCCACGCGGCGCTCATTCTCTCGCTCGCGTTCGAGTTGTTCCGCCCGGCGCCGGCGCGCGGCCTCCAGCCGCTCCAGCGTCGCCGTCGACCGGCGGCGCCGCCGCGGCGTCTCGTGTCCGGCCATGCCTGCCCTCCCCGCTGGGGAGGGCTGCGGTCTACCCCACTGACCGTACCCGCGCGAAACTGTCGGCATCCAGAAACCGAGGTGTGGCGCCGCCGCGACAGTTCCCGGAGGAACCACCACCGTGCGTGCGGTGGCCTGCGAAGATCGCGGCGGCGCGTGCACGCCCCGCCAACCGGGCGTACGTAAACCCAACGGGGCGCGCTCTCAGGCTACAACTGTGTCGGGTTGGGGCCGGGTGGCTGGGTGCCGTGCGTGTGTCGCGTCCGTGGGGCTGGGGTGGCCCCGAAATTGTACGGTCGCTGCCCCAAATGCAAGGATCTTCGACCGCTTCGCGGCGCCTGCGGCGTCCTTGCATCCGGGTCCCCTCGCTCCCTGGGACAGGCGTTAAGGGCAGGCCGGTGGCCTGCCCGGAGGGCTTCGGGGCCACCCCAGCCCCACTCGGCAGTGGGTCACCTCCACAGCACGCGACACCCGCGCAACGAGCGAAAAACCGGCCCCACCAGTTCCACAGATCTCCACAGAGCAGATTTTCGGCATTTTTCGCACGCCGCAGAAAAGGCAGCACCAAATAGCCGGAGAAAGCTCCTGAAATTGATCGTTTTGGCTTGCGACCTGCGGAAACAGTCACTAACGTTGACCTTGCAAGGCAATCGGGAATGCGAAGCCCGAGCGTCGCAACGAACAGTACGTAAGGACTATTTGCTATGGCGTCTGCCATTCAGGAAAAGCACGGCAAGAGCATCGATCGGATCGTGTCCGCATTGGACACTCAGCCTCCGCGCGTCCGGACCGCGCTCGCGGAGTTGCGCCGGGTGTTCCGGCGCAGCGGCGAAAACCCGCCCGTGATCCTCGCCGCGTGCGCCACCCTGTTGCACACCGACCAGGCCATCACCCCGGACATCCTCGGCGCCGTCCGCGCGGCCGCAGCCGAATGGTGCGACTACGGCGACCGCGAACGCGAGTTGTTCCGCGCCTGCGTCCACACCAGCGAATCCCGCGCCGAGATCGCGGTCACCGAACCCGGCGACGTCACCGCGATGTTGCGCGAGGCCCCGCCCCGGGTGCGGCGCGCGCTCGACGGGTTGCGCTGGCTCGACGCCGCCACCGAAGGCAAGCACCGCGCGACGTACACCGTGTGCGCAACCCTGCTCAAGAACCCCAGCGCCACGCACCCCGCCATCGTGGACGCCATCCAGACCGGCTACCGCCTCTGGCCCACGCTGGGCGAGGACCATCGGGACCTGCTCATCGCGTGCATCTACGCCAGCAAGGAACGCGCCACCCACGCGCGCCGCCGCGCAGCCGCCCGCGAGAAGCAGCGCGAGGCAGAATCCGGCGACATCCACCGGTGCCGTAACTGCGATGGCAACCTGGCCAGCACTCCCGAGCTGGAGTACTGCAGCGACGCCTGCCGCCACCACGCCGAGGACAACGAACGCCCCTCCCTCGACAACCACACCGCCGCCCCGGCGCACGCACCGTTCGAAGAACGCGCGAAGGACAAGGTTGTCCTCGGCGAAATCGAAACCCAGTACGACGAGCAGTACGCCGAAATCGAGCCCGCGATCCCCTCAGCCGGACTCGTGCTCAAGGACGAACGCGCCACCGACAACTACGAAGACGAACGCCAGCGCCACCAGGACACCGACACCGACGACAGCCCAGTAACCGACCTCACCGGCCACGCCCTCACCGACACCGATTACGAACGCCTTGCCCTGCAAGGGATCGACCCGGACACACTGTGCGTCGCGTGCAACCTCGCCCGCACACCCACCGAGTACCGGCGCGACGTGACCGACCGCCGTTGCGAGAGCTGCCGCGAGTGCGACGCCCCGCCCTTGTCGCACTTCGCGCCACAGCGCGAACTCGCCACCGCCGCCTGACCACCACCCGCCCGCCAGAGGGGGCGCCCACCGGGCGCCCCCTCCCCACCAGCCGCCAGGAGCCGACCATGCGCACCTTCGACGAACTCATGACCCGCATCGAGCACGACCTCACCGCGCCCCACCACACCGCGACACCGCATCCACTCACCCGCGCAGCCACCAACAGCCGCCGATGGCTACGCCACCGCGCAGCCGCCGCACGCGACCTCCGAACCCTGCTCGCCTTGCGCCGCGCCCACCTCACCGCCAGCAACGAGTACCACTCCCACTCCGGAACCGACCGCGAGCGCGCCCGCGCGCGCATGCTCCTCTACATCACCGAAGCCCGCGCCATCGCCGCCGAACTCAGCGCCGACCCGCGCAGCCACACCAGGTAACCCATACAGCCCCCGGAAA
>NZ_VMNW02000039.1 GCF_007713735.2 Amycolatopsis acidicola
GGGCGGGTTGGGGCTCGCGGCCGCCGCGGTCGGCGTCTTCGTCGTGATCGAGCGACGCCGGGCGGCACCGTTCGTCCCGCCGAAGTTGCTGGCCGAGTCGCGCTTCGCCCGCTCCGCGGTCGCCGCGATGTGCCAGATGTTCTGCCTGACGGCCACCCTGCTCACGATCCCCCTGTACCTGACCACGCGGTGGGGAACCAGTTCCCGGGCGGCGGGAGTCCTCGTCGTGGCGCTGCCGCTGGCGATGACGGTGCTGGCTCCGGTGACGGGCCTGCTCACCGAACGCTGGCGGCCGCGTCAGGCACTCCGGATCGGCCTGAGTTGCCTGGCACTGGCCGAAATCGCCCTCGCGGCGATCCTCGCCTCCCTCGGCTCCGGGGCCGGTCCGATGTGGACACTCGTCGCGACGGCCGCGTGCATCGGCGCCGGCATGGCGCTGACCCAGACCCCGGCCGCCGCCGGGGCCGGCCGTTCGGCGCAGGAAGCGGACTCGGGCGCCGGTCTCGGAGTCTTCAACATGCTGCGCTTCGTCGGTGCGGCGACCGGAGGCGCCACGGTAGCCCTCATCCTCGGCGACTCCCCTGACGGCCCCACCCCGTTCGCCATCATGGCCACCGTGTGCGCCGGCGCCGCGGTAGTGGCGCTGGGAGTCACTTTCCTCGGCCGCACACCCCGCTGAGCGACAGGATTCGCACCGCGCGGACGCAAGGGACGTGTCCGTGGCGAGCCGCGACTCCCTGGTGTTGCGGGCAAACGGCCGTTCGTCCCGATCAACGCCCACGCCCGGCGCTCCCTGAGCTGGACGCCACTCCCTAGCAGGGCCCTGGCCCTGCTAGGGAGTGGAGCGCATCCTCGCCGACTGACCTCCCGGCGAGTCACCTCTGCCGCTTTTTCCTCCCTGCGCTCACGCGGCGGTCGCGGTACCGGCGTCGGGATCGGGTGGCGCCGGGAGTGCGGAGACGGGCGCGGGGACTCCGGTCAGGGTGGGGGCCTCGGCAGCGTTGTCGGTGTCTTCTGCCAGCAGGGGCAAGGCTTCGGCGACGAGGGCCTGAGCGTCGCGGAGCTGGGCGAGAACGTCGTCGCGGATGTGGTGCAGCTGCTGTACCGCCTGGCGGGCCTCGCTCAGCATGGCGTCGGCCTCGGCACGGGCGGTGGCGCGGAGTTCGGCGATGTCCCGCTCGGCGGCGGCGCGCCGGGACTGCAGGTCGCGCTGGAAGTCGCGTTCGATGGCGGCGCGGCGGCGTGCGGCCTGGGTGTCGAGGGCAGCACGTTCGGCGTGCGCCTGGGTGGTGAGGGCCTCGACGTCGGCGCGGGTGCGGGCGAGCAGGTCGCGGTGTTCGCGTTCCAGTTCCGCCCGCCGGTGGTCGAGTTCGCGCAGCAGGGTGAGGTGGCGGGCGCGTAGTTGTCCGGCGGCCTCCTGGGCGGCGGCCCACTGGTTCTCCGCGGCGGTGCGGGCGCGGGCGGTGATCTCACCGGCCTCGTCCTGGGCCAGTTCGACCATGCGCCGCAACCGGTCCGTCAGCCCGTCGACGCTGGGTGGCGTGCGGCAGACCCGGTCGAACCGGGCCTGCAGCCGGCTCAACGCGGCGCGGGTCCGTTCGAGTTCGGCGGCCAGGTCGTCGCGCTGGCTCAGCGCGGCATCACGATCGGCGGTCACCACCGCCAGGTCGGCTTCGAACTGGCTGATCCAGTAGCGCACCTGCTCCTGGTCATAACCGCGCCACCGCACGTCGAAGTCGGTGTGCAGCGGAACAAGCTCCTCGGTGTCCACCCGCGTGGCCTCCGAGTACATGACCCCTCCCCTTCACAGAACACCTAGGAAGTGTTTCAAATGTGGTTTGCGTGGCGGTGCGGGTAGCGGAACCTGAGGCGGCCCCTGACTCCGGGATCGCCTCATCATGAATGCCCATTCACCACTTCGGCGCTGTCCTCGCCAGGAACCACCTCAGAACCCCCGGCGGTGCCGGTTGACGGCCCACCGCAAGCGGCTCCGCCGCTTATCAAACAGAACATCTAGCCGAAGAAAACCCGTCTCGCCCGTATCGGTGGCGTGGCGCGCTACGCGCGTTCCGGCGGCGGCCCTGCCGCGCCCGGACCGTGCCCGTCGGGCGTCGCGATCTGGCCGGCCGGGCCGTCGCGGCCGAGCTCGACGCGCAGGTCGGCGATCTCCGTTTCCGCCGCGGCAAGCCGGCCCTCGGTGTCCGCCAGCTGATCCTCGGCATCAGCGAGCTGGTCCTGTAAGCCGATGATGCGGCCCGCGGCCGCCAACGTGTGGCCCTCGTCGAGCTCTTCGCGCAGTCGGGCCACGCGGGTGAGCTGGCGCCGGGAGTAACGACGGTGCCCGCCTTCGGACCGGTGTGGACGTACCAGCTCGGCGGTGTCCAGACTGCGCAGAAACGCCTCCTGCACCCCGAGCATCTTCGCGGCCTGCCCGGTCGTGAAGGCCGGGTAGTCCTGATCGTCCAGCCTGCCCAGATCGGCCAACATGCACCTCCCGCTAGATACAATCTACAGCACCCACTACAAGATATCGCAGCGGGCGAGGTCGCAACGCTACGAGCCGCCGCTGCACATTTTCTCCCCTGAACACTTGACACAATCTGCAGTCCGAGCTATAGAAATGAGCGAGTGGTTCATGAACTGGATGTCGGAGACAGCGGACGACCGGGGAGTGATCGACTATGCCTGATACCCGCGACCCAGCGGTGACCAGCGAGTTCGCCGAGCTGGTCTACGCCGATCCGGCCTGGTTGCGCGCGGAGTTCGACGCCATCATGACCGCCAACTTCGGCGTGCGCCCACCTCGCCACCCCCGGCCCGAGCCAAGGGCGTCAGGCCCGCGAAGGCCACGCCGGCACAAGCACAGTCTCGCCCCGGGCGGCCGGACGCCGCCCACCGCGCCGACGGCGAGAGGCAGGCGCCGGCAACGAGCCCCTCCGCTTCCGGCACCACATACGGCCGAGGAGACCCAGCAGCGGTCCCGGCCCCGCGCCTCGTGACGCACTCGATGCGCGCCCCGGACGGCGCGGCACCGGGTGGCCCGATCCGAAGCGACAGCACGATATTGCGACACCCCTTCCCAGAAATGGGGTCCGGCCCCGGCCGCCGGGCTGCGACGGCCGGGCCGCCCCGGCAACGACACTGACAAGCTGACGTCAGCCGCCGCCGGCGCCTCCAGCACGCCGGATGGCGGCGTACAGAAAGGAGCAAAGGAGGCGGATGGTCATGTTGATGAGGACGGATCCGTTCCGTGAGCTGGACCGGCTGACTCAGCAGTTCTTCGGCGGCAACGGCACCGCGGCCCGCCCGGCGGCGATGCCGATGGACGCCTACCGGTCCGGTCACGAGTACGTCGTGGAGTTCGACCTGCCCGGGGTCGCACCGGACTCGATCGAGCTGGACGTGGAGCGCAACGTGCTCACCGTGAAGGCCGAGCGGGCACCGGCCTACGACGACGGCGCGGACGTGCAGGTGTCCGAACGCCCGCGCGGAGTGTTCTCGCGCCAGCTGTTCCTGGGCGACACCCTCGACGCCGACAACATCACCGCACACTACGAAGCCGGTGTCCTGACCCTGCGAGTACCGATCGCCGAACAGGCCAAACCCCGCAAGATCGCCATCACCGGCGGCAGCGACGCCAAGCAGATCAACGCCTGAAGGTCCCGGACCCAGAAAGACGGATTCCCGCCCCGCCCGGCACGCACGCCGCGCCCGCGCGGGGCCGGAGCCGAGGTGTCCACAGTGGACTCGGACGAACTGTGGACCCTCCTTCGCGCGATGCACTTTTCCTCACCCGGCAGAACGGAGAAGCCGCCATGCCCGACGGTTCCGCCCACGACGTCGCCGACCAGCAGCGCCAGGCCCGCCCCGAACCCGGCGACGCCGAACCCGCCTTGGCCGGCACCGGGAGCCTGCTGGATGCCGACCCGGCCGATGTCGCCGATCAACGCCGCGACGCTCCGGTTCTCGACGAGGGCGAACCCTGGCCCTGACACCCGGGGAGTAAGCGATGAGCACCACCCGACCGGTCACGCTCGCCGCCACGCTGGCCACGACCGTCCGCGCGCTCCGCGGCATCAACCCGGCCGCGTCGCCGAGCCTGGGCAAGCTGCGTGACTCCGGCTGGCAGCTGGTCCAGTTGACCGGCGGCCTGACCGACCTGGTCACCATGCTCGCTGAGCACACGGGCCACCACCTGCGCCACCCGTCGCAAGTCCACCGGACGGACGGGACACCCGACACCGCCGCACTGGCCCGCGGCTGCCGTGACCATCGGGCGCTCCGCGCATCCCGTTGACCAACACGCCTGATTCGTCCCAGACGAGCATCAGGGTCGCAGTGCGGGTTCAATGTCCAAAATGGACAACGAGAGACTCTCGTCATGTGGGTCGCGCACCTCAGAATCGCGCACGGGGGCCGGGCCGCAAGCGGTGGAGCACACGGGCACACGGACCGTCAAACGGCACGCGCCTCGCCCCCGTGCTGGCTGTTGCCCGCGGATGCGCGTAGCGTCGACATCAGCAGGCTCGCGCCGCGCTTTTCGACCCTGGGTTACGAGGAGCCTTGACGACGCTGTTCGACCTGCGACCAAGCCTGTGCCCAACGATGGCGCGCCGATCCGCTCGACGCCGCCGTTCGGTGCTCATGCGTCACCGCTGGCCGTGTTCACCTGCCGGCCTCTTCTCAAGGAGTTTCTTTTGTCGCCCACACCCGTACGTACCCGCAGCGCGCGTACCCCGGCCTCGCCGGCGCTGTTCAGCCACCCCGTCTCGCACGCCGCCGGACACACGCTGTCCGACGCGGATCAGCGCCGCACCCGCAGCGTCCGGTTTTCCTCCTCTGCCGCCGGAGCGCCTGCGACGCGGCACCGGTGAACGACCGCGCACCGGGATACGGCAGTCTGCTCGCCGAAGTTCGGGAAGCCGGGCTGCTGCGCCGCCGCCACGGCTACTACGCCGCGGTGATCACGGCGAACCTGGTGGTGTTGTCCGGGGCGTGGGTCGGGTTCGCGTTCCTGGGCGACACGTGGTGGCAGCTGCTGATCGCGGCCGTGCTGGCCGTGGTGTTCGCGCAGTTGGCGTTCGTCGGCCACGATGTGCCGGGCACAAGCAGATTTTCCGGACCCGGCGCCCCAACGACGCGGTCGGTGTCGTGCACGGCGGCGGCCTGGTCGGGATGAGCTTTCAGTGGTGGATCGACGGGCACAACCGTCACCACGCCAACCCGAATCACGAAGAGCACGACCCCGACCTCGACATCCCGGCGCTGGCTTTCACCGGCCGGCAAGCCCGCGTGAAACAGGGTTTCCTCCGCTGGATGGCCAAAAATCAGGCGTTCCTCTTCTTCCCCCTGCTCACCCTCGAAGGGCTCAACCTGCACGTCTCCGGAATCCGGGCGGTGTGGCGGGGTGAGACGAAGCGGCGCCGCGTGGAAGGTGCCCTGCTGACCGCGCACGTCGCCGGCTACCTCACCGCGGTGTTTCTCGTGCTCTCCCCTGGGCTCGCGGTCACGTTCGTCGTGGTGCACCAAGCACTCTGGGGTGTCTACATGGGCTGTTCGTTCGCGCCCAACCACAAGGGAATGCCCACGATGACCGGGCCGCCGGTCGACTTCCTGCGGCGGCAAGTGCTGACCTCACGCAACATCCGCGGCGGGCGGGTCGTCGACTTCGTGCTCGGCGGGCTGAACTACCAGATCGAGCATCACCTTTTCCCGAACATGCCCCGCCCGCACCTCCATCAGCTCGGCGCTCCACTGCGCGCCGCAGACCACGCCCGCGGTCTCGGGGTGCACCGCCGGTGAGGGCGGCTCAGTCTCCGCCCCGGAGATCGGAATTCTGCTGCTGTGCTTCGTGCAGCTGGTCTTCGAGGGACACGATGCGGCACGCCGCGTCGACGGCGGTGCCTTGGTCGACCAGTTCCCGCACCCGCGCGGCGATCCGCAACTGGCGGCGGGAGTAGCGGCGGTGCCCGCCGGCGGAGCGCTGCGGCTCGATCAGGCCGGCTTCGTCCAAGCTGCGTAAGAAGTTCTGACTCGCGCCGAGCATGTCCGCGGCGCGGCCCATGGTGTAGGCGGGGTAGTCCTCGTCGTCGAATTTGTCCGCGCCGCCACCGGGCACGACCGGGTCGTGTTGGTCAGGGATCATTCCACCTCCACATCACAAGGGACCCCGGGTGCCGTGCACGACACCCGGGGTCCCAGGGGTTTGGGTTTCATCATTGCCGACCGGCATCCACGCCGGACTGTTGTACCCGCATCCAGCCGACGAGCGGACTGTGCGGGGATCGCTGTGTCGTAACCGAGAACCACCTTCCAATCCGATGGGACTGCGGTACCCGCGCGGCACTACTGCCCCGCCGCGGCGGGCGATCCAATGATGTGCCCTATCCCTTCTCTCCTGTGTTTCTCTCGTACTCGGTACTGCTGCGATCATCACCGGCCGGAACCCCTTACCGAGATCGGTCCCAGCACGCCTGATGTCGCTCGGGGAATGCGGGGCCCTTGTGCTGCCCCGCATCCGCCCGTCTTCTTCACTGCATACTGCGAACTGACATCACTTCACGCGGACACTGGTGCTCGTCCGCGTCTGCCACACCGGGACCACTACTGCTTCGTGTTCACTACCCGGCCCCGGATCCGCCACGAGCCGGAACCCCTTCTGCGATCGGCTCCGTCCCGCGCGGCGGTCTTACTCGCTCTTGTCTCTCTCCGAACGCCGAGAATATTACAACCCCCCGGCGTTGAATGTCTACCCCCGCCAGCATAGATTTACTGTGCTGGCGGCGTATGGATGTCTGATCCCCGGCCGGACGACGAGAGGAGCGCGTGAGCATGTGCGCGCCGATACCGCTCGAGACCTGGGTGAGCGGGCCAGTGCGCGCCACGATCGCGGAAATGACGGCCGATCCCTGGCGGAAAGCCGTGCTCGACCACCACCAGGACGAGATCCGCGCCGAACTCAGCGCGGCAGGCGCGGCGCCGGATCGCCCCACTCTCACCCTGTATCTGCACGTGCTCGGCCGCGCCATGGACTACGTCGGCACGAACCTCCCCGGCGACACTCTGCCCGTCGCCCGCGTGCACGACACCGGAATGGACTGGTTCACCGTCCGCATCGCTGCCGCGTGCCAGCTCGCCCTCAGCGAAGGGCTCGCCGCCTGAAATTTGCAGCCATGGGAACAGGAAACTTGAGCGCGCCGCCACCGGCCCGCCAGGGCGGTGCACAGGAAAGGAGAATGGAAGCGGATGGTCATGTTGATGAGGACGGATCCGTTCCGTGAGCTGGACCGGCTGACTCGATCGAGCTGGACGTGGAGCGCAATGTGCTCACCGTGAAGGCCGAACGCGGCCCGGACTACGGCGAGGGCGCCGAGGTCCAGGTGCCGGTGTCCTGACGCTACGGGTGCCGATCGCCGAACAGGCCAAGCCCCGCAAGATCGCCATCACCGGTGGCAGCGACACCAAGCAGATCAACGCCTGAGCACCCGGCCCCGCCCCTGGGCGGGCCATCGAGCGGGAGGTGAGCACGGTGACCGACATCGACACGGTGCACGAACGGCTCGAACAGGCGCACGATCATCTGGCCGCGGCCGAGAAGTGTCTGGCCACGCGGACACCCGGGCCGGTCGAGCTGCACGCCGCGGTCGACGCCGCGATGCGGATCGGCACCGCGTTGGCCGACCTCGTCGCGACCGTGATGCACCAAGCCCCCGCCGCGCTGGACCACCGCAGCGACGCGGTCCTGACCGAGCTGGTGGCCGACCTGCGCGCGATGCACGGCTGCCTGACAACGGGACCGCTCCTGCTCGCCCCGGCCCGCGACGACCTGCGCCAGCTGCTCGCCCACCCGCACACCACCGCCCAGCACGAAGGCCCCACCATGCCCGACGACGGCGACCTTCGGCCCTGAACGATCCTCCGATCGCAGCTGCGTCGGACAACTTCGCCCACGCTCCGACCCGCTCAGACCACTGCCCGCGGCTCCTACACCGCCGTCAGCCAGCTCAACCCCGCACACGCACCCGACCCTCCACGGCCACCACAATGAGCACACAACCGCCCGATCCCTACGCAGTCCTCGGCATTGAGCCCGGCGCCAGCGCCGCCGAGATCACGGCTGCCTACCGCCGCGCAGTCCGTGCCTGCCACCCCGACGCACCGCACCCCGACCGCGACCGGTTCGCGATCGTGCTCGCCGAGTACCGCCAACTCCGCGGACCTCCGCGCGGGCCCCGTCCGTCGCCATCCCCGCCGACGCTGACACCCCAACCGGTACCGCCAGAACCCAACCACCGCGAGCCCGAGCTGGTCCCGCCGATCTGGGCGGGGTGCGCTCTGCTGGTGTGGATCGACCGGCCGCATGGCCCCGGGATAAAGACGCGCCTCGTGCCGAGAAGTCATTCGACCACGATCACCGTTCAGGGTCCACAGTGGACTCCGGGAACCTGCGCACCAGACCGGGGTCGACGAAAGTGGTCACCGAAACGAGCTGGGTGGCGTCCGTGGTCAGCACGGCAACGCCGAACGGCTGGAACGTTTCGTGCACGGTGGGTCGGTAATAGGCCACCGCGGCGGGCTGGGCGTTCGCGACCGCCGGGTACATCCGATACAGCCCCGGCGCGGTGAGCACGTGTTCAGCGACGCTCCCGCCAGACGCGCTCAGCAGGCGGCGGCGCGAACTGCCGATGGTGAAGGTGGAGAAGAACTACGTGTTCGAAGGGCTCGGCGGAAAAGGGAGCCTGCTCGACGTTTTCGAGGGCCGCCGCCAGCTCATCGTCTACCACTTCATGTTCGGGCCGGACGACACCGAAGGGCACAACAGCTGCTCCCTGCTGGTCGACACATCAGCCACGAGGAGCATCTGCCTGCACTCGACACCACGATCGCGCTCGTGCCGTGGGCGCCGATCGGGAAACTCGCGCCCTTCCGGGAACGGATGAGGTGGACGATTCCGTGGTACCCGACCCCGCTCGGCAGGCAGACGCACGTCACGCAGTTCGAACTGCATGACGCCCACTGACCGCGATGGGGCGCCGCCGCGGTCGACCGGATCCCCGCCCACGTGTGGACATCGGCCTACATACAGCGCGTGAGGGGGGCGTGGGTGGCCGAGCTAGCCGGGCTGCCGGATCGAGATCGTCTGCCTCGCGGCGGCACTGACCGCTTTGGCTGCAGCTGCTGACCCTGCACGACCAGCCCGCGCGCCGCCGGGAACCCAAACGGTTGCGCCTACCGCTGTTCCCCGCCGCCCTTCACCAGCTTGATCACCATCGCGGTGATCCGCCTGCACCCCGGAGACCAGCAACAACCCGGCCCCAACGCCTAGAGAAAGAACACTCATCCGGGCCCGTGGAATGCGGCAGCCAGCCGCTGAACGGGCCACCAACCACGCCTCACCACCAAAAACACCGTTGAAAACCCCCATTCCGGACCGACCAGGCCGGCAGGTCGGCCACGCGAAAGATCCGGGCTAGGCGGCCGTCCAGCCGCCGTCGACGGAAATCGAGGTCCCGGTGACGTGGCCGGCCTGCGCGCTGCACAGCCATACCACCGTGGAGGCGACGTCCTCCGGCTCGATCAGCTTCTTGATCGCGGCACGCCGCAGCAGCACATCTCCCACGACCTCGTCGCGGGAGATGTCGTGGGCGGCGGCCTGCGCGGTGATCTGGCCTTCGACGAGCGGGGTGCGCACGTAGCCGGGGTTCACGCAGTTGCTGGTGACACCGAACTGGGCGCCTTCCAGTGCGGTGACCTTCGACAAGCCCTCAAGACCGTGTTTCGCCGCGACGTAGGCGGACTTGAAGACGGACGCGCGCAGCCCATGGACACTCGACATGTTCAAGATCCGCCCCCATCTCCGGGCATACATCGCCGGGAGGCTGCGGCGGATCAGCAGGAACGGTGCCATCACCATCAGTGCCTGCATCCGCGCGAACTCCTCCGGCGGGAACTCCGTGAGGGGCGCGACGTGCTGGAACCCGGCGTTGTTCAGCAGAATGTCGACGTTGTCCGGGAGCGTCTCGACCGCTGCGGGGTCGGTCAGATCGGCGGCGTGTGCCCATCCTCCAACCTCCGCGGCGGCCCGTTCGGCCCCCTCGGCATCGAGGTCGACTACGTGCACCCTCACCCCGACCGCGCTCAGGGCACGCGCGCAGGCCAGGCCAATGCCCCCGGCACCACCGGTCACGAGCGCCGTTTTGCCCGTAAGATCTGTTGCCATATCGGGAAAATCTCCCATCGAAGTCCGGCACTCACCCGGCCGCGTTATTGCAACGCCTCGTACGCACTCATCATCTCGGAATTCCGTCGCCGAAACTCCTCGTAACGCACACGCCCGGTTCTCATGACGTACTCGAGCGTCAGCTTGGCGAGATCCCGGGGCGGTCGATCCTCAAGGCTCTCGTACCAGCCAATGCTTCGAACAGCTGCCCGCTGGAAACTTTCCGCGACGTGGCGCCTGGTTTCCTCGTACCCGCGTAGCGCCGCCGGCACGTCCCAGCCGCCAGCGATCAGAGCGTCCACAAGATACACGGCATCGCGCATGGAAAGACGTGTGCCCGAGCCCAGCGAGGGATGAACGGTGTGCAGCGCGTCCCCTATCAGCGTCACATTGTCGTGGCTCCACGATCCGGCACACCGCACGAACTTCGGCTGGAACCAGAGGGATTTGTTCGTATAGAGGCGATCCCCTTGCAGGGAGTCGGAGAAAATCTCCTCGCACCGCTGTCGTGACGCCTCTTCGTCGAGAGTGTCGAAGTTCCCATTGTGGTACGCCTGGGGCGACAATTCCACAAGGAAGTTGCTCCGGTCCGGCGAGTATTGGGAGGCGTGTCCGACAAATACCCCTTCAGGACGGTTCATAAAGATGAGTGACGGCGCGTTGAACAGCCGGGGTGTACCGTACCAGGCAAACCAGTTATTTCCATAGCTGATCTCCGGCTTGAACGTCTCAGTGAACAGCTCGCGAACCTGGCTGTTGACACCATCCGCGCCGACGACAAGGTCCCAGCCCGCCAATTCGTCACTTGTTTCGACTCGCTCGTTGTGCGCGAACGTCACTCCCGCCGCTCGCGCCCACCGTTGCAGCTTCTCCAACAGGAGGATGCGAGAAATGCGGTAGAAACTGGACGCATGCACGGTCATGGACTTGCCGTCGAGAATGAACCCCATCTCGTCGGTGATATCAGAGCCATCGCTCAAGTCGTCGATGACGTCACAGGCGGCGGGGCGCAAGGCGTCAAGAGCGGATTCCGTCAACCCGATTCCCCATCCGTAGGTCGCGTCCGCTGGATTCTGCTCCACGATGTGCACCGAGATATCCGGTCGTGCGCGCTTGAGTAGGATCCCGAGAAAGAGCCCTCCGGGTCCCCCGCCCACTACGAGAACTTTCACTGCTCGCCCCTCTCTGTGACACGGGGTGCCGACGCGCAGCCGTTGGCCGATGCCTCACCACTCTGCCGCCAGCGATGGGCGGCGAGGGCGACCCTGTTGCCCAGCGCTTCCGCCGTGGCGACGTCGCTTTCCGGAATTCCTTCTATCCCGAGATCGACGTCGGACTTCGCCATCGCGCCAGCGTACGAACCGAGTCGATTCACGTTGTCAGCCGTCGATGTGCTGGAGCTGCCGCCGTCGGGCAAGCCCAATCCGACCCACACCATTCCGTGTTGCATGGCGAACAGCATCAGCTGAACCAGTGTGTTGAGTTTGTCTCCGCTGTATCCGCCGGAATTCGTGAAACCGGCCCCGATCTTGTCCTTCCATCTTTGCTTCAACCAGATACCCGACGTCGCGTCGATGAACTCTTTGAAGCCGGCCGACGGTCCGGCCATGTAGGTGGGGCACCCGAAGACGAGCGCGTCAAAGCCGTCGAGCTGGGCGGGGTCAGCGGCGGCGTCTTCCGCGAAGACCATGCGTGCGCTGGTTCCTGGGACGGCGGCTGCACCCTCGGCGACCGCACGCGCCAACGCCGCGGTGTGCCCGAAGCCGCTGTGGTAGACAATTCCGATCGAGGTCATCGGTTCGAACCTTCCCTGCCCATGCCGTTGTGCTCCCGCTGGTGGCGCCGGGGCCACGCACCCTTCAGGTACTGGGTGGGGTACGGCGCCCGATCCCGGCCGATGCCGAGGGCGTGCGCGGCCCGCAATGGCCATGAGGGCTCACGCAGCGCCGCGCGCGCGAGCAGGACCGCATCCGCGGAGCCTTCTGCGAGGATGCGTTCTGCTTGTTCCGGATCGGTGATCAAGCCGACCGCGCCGGTGGGAATCCCCGCGGTGGCGCGGATCTGTCGTGCGAACGGAACCTGGTAGCCAGGACCGACGGCCAATCGGGCCGGCGCGACCACTCCCCCTGACGAGACGTCGATCAGGTCGACGCCGAGGGTCTGGACGCGCCCGGCAAGTTCGGCGGTGTCCTCGACCGTCCACCCGCCGTCGACCCACTCACTCGCCGAGAACCGCACGAACAGTGGTTTGCCGGCCGGCCATTCCTTCCGTACGGCCTCGACGATCTCGATGAGCACCTTGGCCCGGTTATCGAAGGATCCGCCGTAGTCGTCGGCGCGGAAGTTCGACAGCGGCGAAAGGAACTGGTGGATCAGATAGCCGTGTGCCGCGTGCAGTTCGATGACGTCGAAACCGGCGCGGTCGGCCCGAGACGCCGCGGCGGCGAACGCCCGCACGGTATCGGCGATGTCCTCGCGAGTCATCTCCTGGGGCGTGTCGAGACCGTCGAGAGCCACCGGCGACGGGCCGACAGCCTGCCAGCCCCCTTCGGCCGCGGGGATCGTCCCGTCCCGGCGCAGCGCGAGAGCCCACGTGGAAGCCTTGCGTCCGGCATGCGCCAGCTGCACGCCGATGGCCGTGTTCTGGCTGTGTACGAAGTCCACGATTCGAGCCCAGGCCGTCTGCTGGGTTTCGTTCCACAGTCCGGTGTCGTGCGGGCTGATCCGCCCTTCCGGCAGTACGGCCGTGGCCTCGGTCATGATCAGCCCGAACCCTCCGGCCGCGCGCGCTCCGAGATGGACGAGGTGCCAGTCGGCCGGAACGCCGTCCTGGGATTCGACGCTGTACTGGCACATGGGCGAGAGCCACACCCGGTTTTTCAGCTCGAGCTCACGCAGCCGCAGGGGCGAGAACAACAGCAGCGTCCTCACGTCCTTCTCGATCTGCGTCACGTCGGCGGCCGTCCGTGTCATGACAGTCGCTCCAGGACCATGGCCATGCCTTGGCCGCCGCCGACGCACATGGTTTCCAGTCCGAACTGTTCGTCGTGGAAACGCAGGGAGTTGAGCAAGGTGGTGGCGATCCTGGCGCCGGTCATCCCGAAGGGGTGGCCGACGGCGATAGCGCCACCGTTGACGTTCAGTTTGTCCTCATCGATGCCCAGCTCGCGTGCCGACGCGACGACCTGTGCCGCGAAAGCTTCGTTGATCTCCACCAGGTCGATGTCGTCGATGGTGAGACCTGCCCGGGCGAGCGCCTGCCGCGAGGCTTCGACCGGGCCGAGCCCCATGATCTCCGGGGACAGGCCGGACACGCCAGTGCTGACGATGCGGGCCAGCGGGGTAATGCCCAGCTGTTTCGCCCTGGCGTCGGACATGATCACGACGGCAGCGGCACCGTCGTTGAGGGGACAGCAGTTGCCGGCGGTCACCGTGCCGTCTGGGCGGAAGACCGGCTTCAGCGAAGCGACGCCCTCCATCGTCACCCCTGGGCGTGGGCCGTCGTCCGCGTCCACAACCGTGCCATCCGCAAGCGTCACCGGCGTGATCTCGCGGGCCCAAAACCCGTTCGCGATAGCCTGTTCCGCACGGTTTTGTGAGCGCACGCCGAACGCGTCCTGCTCTTCGCGGCTCACATTCTTCAGCTGGGCAACGTTTTCCGCGGTCTGCCCCATCGCGATGTAGATATCCGGCAGCGATCCCGCGATACGCGGATCCACCCAGGTGTGGCCACCGCCCGCGAGTTTCTCCGTAGCGGCCTTGGCGTCAGCGAAGATCGGGTTCTCGGTTTCCGGAAGACCGTCCGCGTAGCCCTTGGCGAACCGGCTGACCGTCTCCACCCCGGCGGAGACGAACACCTCTCCCTCGCCGGCTTTGATCGCGTGCAGGGCCATCCGAGTGGTCTGCAGGCTGGACGAACAGTAACGGTTGACCGTGGTCCCTGGCAGGGAATCCATTCCTGCCAGCACCGTTACCACGCGGGCCAGGTTGAAACCGGCCTCGCCCGCGGGCTGCGCGCAGCCCACCATCAGGTCATCGATCTCCACCGGGTCGAGTTCCGGCACCTTCGCCAGCGCCGCCCGCACCATCCGGGCCGTGAGGTCGTCTGGACGCAGGTCTTTGAGCGATCCCTTGTTGGCGCGACCGATCGGTGAACGAGCCGTGGCGACGATGACTGCCTCTGGCATGGGGCTGGCCTCCTGTGAAAGTCGTTGGTGCGTAGACAAAAACCGGCTCAGGTGCCTAACCGGCTCAAAGCGGACTCGGCCAGCACGTGAGCGTCGTCGGTGAGTTCGTCCACGGCGAGCTCGGAACCGGCTCGGCCGCCGCGGCGGTAGCGGGACGCGACGCCGAGTGTGATAACGGCCAGGCGCCAGGCCGCGAAAGCGATGTAGTAGGGCAAATCGGTGAGGTCGAGCCCGGAGCCGGCCGCGTAGCGGGCGGTGAGATCGGCCGCTGCGGGAAAGCCGGGAAGCTCGCTCCCGCTCGGCAGAACCGCGGCCAGCCGCTGTTCTGGTTGCCAGTAAAGCATCAGCCAGCCGAGGTCGGCGAGTGGATCGCCCTGAGTGGACAGTTCCCAGTCGAGGACCGCGCGGACCCCACCTGTCTCGGAAAGGACCACGTTGTCGAGCCGGAAGTCGCCGTGCAGCAAGGCGGTGCGCTGCTGGCGCGGCATCAGGCGGGCCAGTCGCAGCTGTCCTTCGCGCAGCAGTGCGGCAGTGCCGGACTCGCCGTGGATCTGAGCTGACCATCGGCGTAGCTGCCTGCCGAGATAACCATTGGGCCGCCCAAGGTCGGCGAGGCCCATCTCGGCGAGCGACGCGCGGTGCAGTTCGATGAGCTGGTCGACAAGGGCGTGGCCGGCGCGCCGCCTGACGGGTTCGTCCAGCGCCGCCGCGCTCGCCGTGTCACGCACGATGGTGCCGTCGACGAACTCCATCACCGAGAACGGCACCCCGATCACGTTTTCGTCGTCGCAGAAGGCGATCTGCCCGGCGACGCGCACGTGGGATCGCCGGGACAACGCCTGCTGGATCCGGAATTCCCTGGCGATGTCGTGTGCGCCTTGGACTTCGATCCGGGCGGGTGGGCGACGAAGCACGACTCGATGCCCCATCGCGTCGCCGACTTGGTAGGTGAGGTTGGATCGGCCGCCCGCGATCAGGGTCGAGGCGAGCGGCGGCCGCAGCTCGGGGACCAGCGGCTCGAGCCACGGCTCGAGCCGGTCCACAGGCAGCGTGGTGAGGGAAGCGAGATTGCCGATGCTCATCCCGACACCGCCTTCGCTTGCCGCTCGTTGGCGAGTTTCGCCGCGATGTCCTCGCGCAAGCTCTTCTTCGAGACCTTCCGTACGCTCGTCACCGGGAGCTCGGAGCGCAGTTCGACCCGTTCGGGGAGCTTGAACTTCGCGACTCCCTTGCCGAGCAGGAATTCGGCAAGGTCCGCCACTGTCGGGGCCGGAATGTCCCTGCGGGGTACCAGATAGGCACAGACCCGCTCGCCGAGCTCCGGGTCGGGCATGCCGACGACGGCGACCTCGGCGACGCCAGGGTGGGTCACCAAGAGCCGCTCCAGTTCGTCGGCGTGGATCTTCTCGCCGCCGCGGTTGACGTTGTCCTTGATGCGGCCTTCGATCGAATAGAACGTGACGCCGTCGATGTCGTGAGCGCGCGCGAGGTCTCCGGTGCGGAAGAAGCCGTCTTGGGTGAACGCGGCAGCGTTGTGCCCGGCCGCGGCGTAGTACCCGGGAATGGTGTACGGGCCGCGGAGCGCGAGTTCGCCGATCTCGCCCTCCTCGACATCGGTCAGCTCGTCGTCGAGGATGCGCACCTCATCGAGGGGATGGATCGGGGTGCCGACGGTGGTGCGGCGGGCGTCTTCCGGAGCGTCCCACGGGGTGCACATGATCATCCCCTCGCCCATGCCGAACACGCCGAGCGCGCGGATCCCGAGCTCGGACTCCAGCCGGCTCGCGTATTCGGGGGTCTGCGGGCCGACGGTGAGCCGGGCGAGTGAGCTCAAGTCGGCGTCGCGGGCCGCGTCCGATTCGAGCAACCGGTAGGCGACGGTGGCATTGGCGACCATGTCCGTGACCCGCTCGCGTTCGACCAAGTCGACGATGACCTCCGCGTCCGCCCGCGGCGCCAGCACCACGGTCGCTCCGGTGACGAGCGCCGGCAGCACGCACAACGCGATGCCGGCGTTGTGCATGATCGGCAACGCGTGCATGGCGACGTTCCGTTCGTCCCAGCCCCAACGCCCGGCCCAAGCCCGCGCGTTGCACAGGTAATCGCAGTGCAGGCGCGGGATGAGCTTGGGCGTACCCGTGGTGCCACCGGACAGCTGCAGCACGGCAAGGCCTTCCGGGTCCAGCTCGGGCATGGGTCCTGGCGGGTGCGCGATGAGCTCGTCCAGCGTGACGCCGCCGTGCACACTTCCCCGCGTGGTGATGGTGAGCTGGAGGCTCTCGTGCTCGGCGGCAAGCTCGGCGGCGAGTGCCGGAAGATCGGCGCGCGGCCAGTCCGCCTGAACCAGATGGGCGCGGGCACCGGTGAGTGCGATCAGCTCGCCGACTTCCCGTTTGCGGTGCTGGGGAAGGGAACACACCGGAACAAGGCCGGCCTTGAGCAGACCGTAGAACGCCACAATGGTTTCCACGACGTTCCCGGACTGCACGACGACGATGCCGCCCGGGTGCAACCCGCGTGCCAGCAGGCCGCCTGCCATCGCGGTGGCTTGCCGGTCGAGCTCCGCGTAGCTGAGCCTTCGCACGGCGTCCGCCACCGCCACGCGCTCGGGGAAACGCCTGGCGGTGGCACTCAACTCCGCGCCGATCGTGGAACGCCTCCAGGCGCCTTCCGCCCGATAGCGGTCGGCGAGGGCCGCCGGCCAGGAGGGCAAAGGGTGGTCAGCGCTCATCCCCGGCTCCCGGCGCCACGAATGTCGGCGGGCATCGGGTGATCGGCCGGCACGACCTGGCTCAGCAGCGCCGTCGCACAGCCGGGGCAGATGGCCTGCCGGAAGATGACCTGCTCGTCGATGTAGGTGGCCGAGTCCGCCCACACGTGCGGCCCCGCGGCCGACGGGCCCGTCTCGATACGAGGCAGCGCGGCCAGATAGGGCTCGCCGAGAGTACCGAGTCCGGCGCCGCAGTGACGGCACACGACGGTCTTGCCGTCGACGAGCGCCTGGTTCACGTCGAGGTGCTCCGCACCCGAGACGTCCGGACGCTCTCCACCGTCGCGTGCCGTGATGCCCGCCGCCTCACGGCGCGCCGTCCACAACAGATCCCGCTGCCGGTTCGTCGCCTCCACGTCCACGCCGGCGTCGCCGTCGAGAACGACGCCGTAGACGGCCCTCGCGGCTTGTTCCGAGACCTTCGCCTCACGCACGTCCTCGGCGACGGCCTCCGGGTCGCGGTGGAGTGGGTCGCCGTAGCCACCGCCGCTCTGCCAGTGGACGTAGACCGCGTCCTCGAGACCGATGACGGTCTCGACCTCACCGCCCATGACATCGTGGGTGGCGGTGATGTCATCGAGGCCGCGGGGAACCCGGCCGTCCGCCAGGATGCGGCGCACATCGCTGCCACGCAGCACAATGTCGAGCTGGGTATTGCCGGGGTACCCGCCGGCGAGGCCGGAGTTCTGCGTCGTCGCCTTACCCGTGCCGGAGAACACCCCGGCCAGCGGGGCCGGTGTGTCGTGCGGGACAAGGCAAACGGAACCGCTGAGACCGCCGCGCTGGGCACCTGGCCCACCGGAATCCGTCTCCTCGCGGCGCCACAGCAGAAGCACCGGCGAGGTGAACTCGGTCATCTCCGCGTCGGGCGCGCGTCCCATGGGGATGACGAAGGCGCCACCGGTGTCCACGCCATCCCGATCGATGCCGGCGCCGTAACCACCGGCCATCGCGTCCATCACCAGGGAGACGAAGGGGTACTGGCGCTGATCGAGACCGGCGAGGGCGACCATGTCGAAGGTGCCGCCGCACACCGACTGGACCGACTTACGCGATTTCGGTCGCGAGTCGAGCATCTTGGCGAGGCACTCGCTGACGAGGTTGCCTGCCGCCCACGCGGGACCGACTGGGCCCTTACCGACCGCGGCGGGGAAGGACGCGTTGATCATCGTTCCTTCGTCGGCGATGATGTCGAAGCAGCGCATCAGCCCGCCGCCTGCCCACGGAATGTCGCCGGCCAGCATCGGAAGCAGCGCGGACATGATGCCGGCCCGCACTCCGGAGTACGGGCAATTGATCATGCCGGTTTGTGCCGCGGTGCCACGGAAATCGAAGGTCAGGCGATCGTCCGCTTTGGTCATCGCAAGCACGATCTTGTACAGGCCGCGGTCGTCCTGGCCGGAGTGCTCCTGGTAGCCGGTGGCGTGCCAGGTTCCGTCCGGAAGTTCCCGCAGCTTCGCGCGCAGCCGCTGCTCGGCGTCGTCCATAATCCGCTTCATGACGGCCTTGACCGTTGTCGGCCCGTAGGTTTCCAGCAGCCTCAGCAGCCGGGCCTTCGCGGTGTTGTTCGCGCCGACCTTGGCCCGCAGATCGAGCGAGACCAGCATGGGCGTGCGGGAGCGGCGAGTCCACATGTCCGCGACATCGCGCTGCAACACGTTGTCGCGCACCACTTTGATCGGCGGGGTCGGCAGCGACTCCCAGAAGACGTCCTGGGCGCGTGGGGTCCAGGACCCTGGCGCGACACCGCCGATGTCGAGTTGGTGCGCCACCGCGGAGGACCAGCCGAACAGCTCACCGTCGAAAAAGATCGGGGCGTACACGGTGGCGTCGTTCTGGTGCAGCCCACCGCCGACCCACGGGTCGTTGCAGAGGAACATGTCGCCGTCGTGGATGCCGGGATTTTCGGCGCGGTTCTGCAAGGTCCAGTAAACGGCCAGATCCAGTGAGGCGGACAGGAAAGTGTTGTACAGCCCGATCTGCACTTCCTGGCCGACCTCGTCGCAGAGCGCGAAGTCGAAGTCGTTGGCCTCGGTGACCACCACGGAGCCGGACATCTTCTTGAGCGTCTCACCCATCTCGTCGGTGATCGACCACAGCCGGTGGCGGATCACCTCGTAGGTGAGCGGGTCCAGGTTGTCGATGGCGTCCTGGCCGACGGTGTGCAGCCGCAGGCTCGCCGGCACGCTCGCACGGAGCACAGCCGGGTCGACCGGGCGGCTGTTGTAGACCTCGGCTCCGGGAATGGGGCTGCTCATGAGCACTCCTCGGTGTTGTGGTGCAGAACGAGGTTGCCGAAACCGTCGATCTCGGCGGTGTCCTTGCGCGAGATCGTGACGGTCGTGGTCGGTACTTCAACGATCGCCGGACCGCTGATCCGGTGCCCCGGCGCGAGGCGGACGTAGTCGTAGATGGGGGTCTTTTCGAAGCCGCGGGCCGGATCGAGCAACACCGGCCGGTGACCGGTGAGAGCGTCCGCAACGGTTCGCCCGTCCGCGGCATCGGCCGCGGGCAGTGTCACCTTGGACGGGAGCACGCCGGTCGCGTGCACGCGGTAGGTGATGAACTGGAAGCCGGCGGCGCCGAAACCGGTTCCCTCGCCGAAGGTGCGGTGATAGCGCGCCTCGAAGTCCGCGAGGACCTTCTTCAGGTCGTCGTCCGTCACGGTGCCGGAGGGCACCGGAGTCGGCAGCTCGGCCAGCTGCATGGTGTAGCGGACGTCGGCCTCGCGGCGCAGCAGAATGTCGACGAGCTCGACACCCTGCTGCTCCAGCGCGGTGCGGGCCTCGTCTTCGAGCTCCTCGAAGGTCTTGGTGACCTCTTCCGCGGGCACCGGGAACGTCGAGGGCTTCGAGACTTCCTTGACGACGGCAACGTTGCTCGAGGCCAGCCCGTAGGCGGAAAACGCCGCAGCAGACGGGCCCAGCGGCACGACGGTGGACTGCACCCCCAGTTCGGCGCCATAGGCGAAGCAGTGCACGGGGCCCGCGCCGCCGAAAGCGTACGCGACGAAGGCACGCGGGTCCTCGCCGGATTCGACCACCACTTTGCGCACCAGGTCGGAGGTTTGTGCGTTCTGCACGGCGAAAATCGCGGCGGCCGCGTCCTCGACACTCATCCCCAGCGGCGTGGCGACGTACTTGCCGATGGCCTCACGGGCCCGCGCCAGGTTGAGTTTCTTGCGGCCACCAAGGAAGTTGTCCGGGTTGAGGATGCCCAGCACCAGATCGGCGTCGGTGACGGTCGGCTCCGTGCCGCCCTGGTCGTAACAAGCGGGTCCCGGTACGGCCTGCGCGCTGCGCGGACCGATCCGCAGGTTGCCGCCGGCGTCGATCCAGGCGATGGCGCCACCGCCGCTGCCGATCGCCTGTACCTTCAGCATCGGCACGTCGATCGTGTGCTGGTTGATCACCGTTGTGGTGGTCTGCAGCGGTTCCCCGTTGACGATGAGCCCGACGAGGAAAGTGGTCCCGCCGACGTCGGTGCAGATCACGTTGCCGTGCCCGAGCTGCTCCGCCAACCTGCTCGCCCCGGTCACCCCGCCGGTGAGCACCGAGCCGACCGTCTGGATCGCGGTCTTGGGCGCCTCGCTCGCGGCGAGCGTGCCACCGGTCCCCTGCATGATCAGCAGCGGTCCGCGCAATCCCTTGTCGCGCAAGCGATCTGTCAGCGGCTCGAGGTAGCGAGCGAGGGTCGGACCGACTTGGGTGCTCATGATCGTGGTCGCGTTGCGGGAGAACTCACGCATCCGCGGCGAGAGTTCGCTGGACAGCGTCACGTACATGTCGGGGGCCTGCTCGTGGATGAGTTCGCGCAGCCGACGCTCGTGGGCGGAATTGCGGAAGGACCACAGCAGCGAAACGGCGATGGCCTCGACGTCCTCGTCGAGAAGCTCGCGGATCGCTTGCCGCGCCTCGTCCTCGTCGAGCGGGACCACGACGCTGCCCTTGTAGTCGACCCGCTCGACAACCTCCTTCGCCCGGCGCTTGGGCACCAGCGGCGCCGGCTTACGGGTCGCGAGGATGTCCTGGACCTGCTCCGGGCTGCTGCCGGCATAGCGGCCCGCGACGTTCATGATGTAGATCGAGTCGCGGTGGCCGACGGTGGTCAGCCAGCCGACCTTGCCGACATCCCCGATCACGAGCGCGTTGAGCGTCGAGGTCGTGCCGTGCGCGACGTAGGAGGTGTCTGCAAGGAGTTCCCGCATGCCGAGGCCCGCGCGCTCGGCGAGATCTTCGAGTACCTGCACCACTCCGTCCGCGTAATTCGGGGGTGTCGAGGGTGTCTTCGTCGAGATCATCGTGCCGTCGTCGCGGGACGCGACCGCGTCGGTGAACGTTCCCCCGACGTCAATGCCGATCACATAGGACATGGCTGTGCCTTTCCGTCGGAGTTGCGATGGGTACCGCGGCGGGCGTTCATTGGCCGCCTCCTGAGGCGCTGCGGGCATTGCGCCGTTTCACGCGCAATTCGTCGTCCGGTTCCGCGGCGGGGAAGGTCTCCTGCAGCGCGGGCGGGATACCGGCGGGATCGAGGCAGATCCCGTAGCGCTCGAGATTGTGGGTGTGCGCCAGCTGGTGCATGGAGAAGGCCGTCCGGATCGCGGCTTCCTGGCCCTGCACATCGACGGCCTGATTGACCGCTTGTTTGGTGAGCCGCAGCGCGAACATCGGCTTGGCCGCGATCTTGCGGGCGACCCCGCGGGTGAACTCGGTCAATTCATCGCGGGGCACGACGTGGTTGACCATACCGAGGCGATGCGCCTCCTCCGCCGTCCAGGAGTCGGCTGTGTAGAGGAATTCCTTGGCTTTGCGCGGCCCGAGTTCCCAGGGGTGCGCGAACCATTCGACACCGCAGACGCCCATCGAGACCACCGGGTCGGCGAAAGTCGCGTCGTCCGCGGCGATGATCAGATCGCAGACCCAGGCCAGCATCAGCGCGCCACCGATGGTGACACCGTGCACCGCGGCGATCGTCGGCTTCGGGATGTCGCGCCAGCGGCGGCACATCTCGAAGTAGATCTCCTCCTCGCGGGCGACCCAGCCTTCCGCGCCGGGCGCGCCGAAACCACCCCAGGTTCCGACCTGCTCGAACTCCTCGTGCCACACCACATCGCGAAGGTCGTGGCCGGCCGAAAAGTGCGGGCCGTCCCCGGCCAGGATGATCACTTTGACCGAGTCGTCCTTGGCGGCGCGGTCGTAGGCGTCGTTGAGTTCGTAGGTCATCCGGACGTCTTGCGCATTACGTTTGTCCGGTCGGCTCAAGGTGATCACGCAGATCCCCGGTTCGGGGATCTCATAGCGAATGGATGACGTCATCGGCAACCTTCCGGCCTACTGGTGCTGGGTCAAAGTAGTTCGGGGTCGAGCAGGGCAGCGAACTGTACGCGGGCGGTCTGCCTTCGGGTAGGCAGGTGCTCGCTGGGGATTCCGTTCTCGGGGGGCGTGAAGCCGCGCAGGATGAGCCGCGCGGCGCTTTGCCGGTGCACCTCGTCGGGCCCGTCGTAGATCCGGGCCGCCCTGGCCCGGCGGTACATCCCTTCCAGCGGCATATCGGCCGAGAAGCCGAGCGACCCATGCGCCTGCACGGCGCGGTCGATCACGTCGTGCAGGACCTTCGCGCCGAAGAACTTGATCAGCGCGATCTCCTCGCGGGCCGCCTTGGCGCCGGCCGTGTCGATACGCCACGCCGCGTGCAGGGTCAGCAGGCGCGCCGCGGCGATCTCGGCGGCCGAGTCGGCGATCCAGTTCTGCACGGTCTGCTTCCCGGCGAGCGTGGACCCGTGCGCATAGCGGTAGGTGACGCGCTCGCAGAGCATGTCCAGCGCCCGCTGGGCCTGGCCGATCCAGCGCATGCAGTGGTGCACGCGGGCCGGGCCGAGGCGTTCCTGCATCATCGCGAATCCCTTGCCGGGTTCGCCCAGCACAGCATCGGCGGGCAGCGTCACGTCGGTGAACACGATCTCGCAGTGGTTCTCGAGCTGCGCCGGGCACGGCTCCGGGTCCTCCATCGACGGGATGTCGCGGCGGATCTCGACGCCGGGGGTGTCGCGGTCGACGAGCACGATGGTCGCGCGGTCTTTCGGCGGCGCGTCCGGATCGGACACCGCCATCACGAGCAGGAATCCCGCGAGAGAAGCGTTCGTCGCGAACCACTTGTGTCCATTGAGGACCCAGCCGTCGCCGCGGCGCTCCAGCCGGGTACTCAGCAGTGTCGGGTCGGCGCCCGCGCCCGGCTCGGTCATCGCCACCGACGAACGCACGGAACCTTCCAGCAGCGGAAGGAAATACCGGGCGCGCTGCGCGGGTGTGGCGTGGGCCGCGAGTAGCTCCAAGTTGCCGGAGTCCGGCGGCGCCGTGCCGAACAGCGTGGGACCGACGCGGGACCGGCCGACGATCTCGTTCATCAGAGCCAGCCGCAGCTGGCCGCGGCCCGTCCCGCCGTGCTCGGGACCGAGATGCGCGGCCCACAGGCCCCGCGCCCGCACCTCCTTTACCAGCGGCGCGGCCACCCGGTCGAATTCGGCGGCCGGCAGGTCGAGTGCCTCCAACGGGATGGCCTTGTGCTCGATGAAATCCCGGATCCACGCCAGCTCGGACTCGGTGCCGGGATCCGTGCTGAAGTCCCAGCTCATCGCGTACCTCCGGCCGGGGTGGTCCACAGCGACCGCTCCCGCTCCGCCAGCTCGGCCAGCAGGCCGGGCGGCGGGACGGGACTGTCGAGGCGGCGGACGCCGAGCGGGTCGAGGCGCTCGCGGATCCAGTACAACTCCTCCTCGGTCGGCGGCGGTGTGACCGGAATGGCCCCCCTCGGAGGAAACAGCTCGAATCCGGTCGCGCGGGCCACGTCGTCGAAGCTCACGCCCGGGTGGAGTGAGCGCACCCGCATCCCGGCCCCGTCACGGTCGAAGTCGAACACGCCGAGATCCGTCACCAGCATCCGTGGTTCGCCGCGCGTGAGACCGAGCTTTTCGCGATCGGGCCCGAAACCGAGACCACAGCGGAAATCGACCCGTTCGACGAGCGCGCGTGGCGTGTGCCTGCGGACGTGGAACGTCAGCTCGGACAGCCGGACCAGGTCGTCGGGGATGCCGCGGGAGCCGATCATCGCGACCTTCGGCCGCGCCCAGTCGCCGAGCACGGAGATGTTGCAGGAACCCGTGCGGTCGACCTGTACCGGCCCCATGCAGATCGCGTACTTGCCCGCCGAGATCAGGTCGAACGTCTCGATCCAGTCGGAGCCGCGCACCGCGCTCGCGGACGCGATCCACTCGTCGTTGAGCCCTTTCGCGGTGGGCGCGCAGTCGTATCCGGCCATGCTGCCGCCCGCCATCAGCACGATTTCGGGCGCATACAAGGCTTTCGCGAGCCGGGCGGCGATATCGGCGGAAACCGTGGCGGCGGCGGCGATGACCTCGCCGCGGTAGATCCCCGCCAGCACGCTGATCACCTGCTCCTCGACGGTGAAGCCGGTCATCGTGCCGCTCCGTTCACGAGCGTGCCGGCGTGCTCGCGCAGCCAGTCGTGATCGCGACAGTGGCCCACGTAGTCGTCGGCCGCGGCGTAATCCAGTGGCCAGTCCGGATAGGACGCCGTGAATCCGCAGCCGCGCGGAACCTCGGCGACACCGCTGACCCACAGCCGGGAAATGGTGGTCTCGTGCTCGCTGATGGCTCCGCCGAGCCGGTCGACCACACGGTCGGCCGTCACGAACACCGTGGACGCGGCGCGCGCGAGCTGCGGGTCGAGGAAACCGTCGCCGGTGATGCGGACGTTGCCCGCGCGATCGGCTTCGCCCGCGTGCAGGAAAAGCACGTCCGGCCGGATCGCGGGCACCGCGGTCAATTCCTCCCCGGTGAGGGGGCAGCCGAACCTCCGGAAGGGGGTTCCGGGCACGTCCATGAGATCCACCCCGGGACCGCTCACCGTCGGCATGAACGGCACCCGCCGGGTCGCGGCTTCGACGCCGGCGATGAACATCGCCTCGGTCCATTCCACGACGGGGAGCCCGTCTTTTTCCCGTGCCCGGCGGAAGTTCGGCGACAGGCCGAGCGCGTCGAGACCGACGTAGGCGAACTGCAGCTCGTCGACCACCCCCGCGCCCAGCATGAGGTCCACGTCGGGACCGCCGAGGAAAACCGCCAGCCGCACGGGAGTCCGGCGCAGCGCGAGCGCGGCGACGGCCGCCATCGGCTTTCGCACCATTCCCCCACCGCCGAACGAGACCAGGGAACGCGGTTCGACGGCGGCTGCCATCTCCCCGAGCGGGACCACCTTGTCCATCGCGCCTCCGACTCACGAGTCGTATAAACTACTTTCGAGTCGGGACTGTAGACAGCGCTCACCACCACCGTCAAGACACGGCACAAAAAGAACGCGGCCACCGGTCAGGAACCGGTGGCCGCGGGAAACCCGGTCGTGCTGGTCAGGAAATGGGGTCCTCGGCAGGCAGATGCCGCTCGACGTACTCCAGGTCGGCGCGGATGGCCGCGAGCGCCGCCCTCGGCCCGCCCGGAACGGGAGTCCGGTCGGTGCGTGCCACCGAACGCAGCGCCATCAGGGCGAGCTGGTCCGCCACCGCTTCCGGGGCCGCCCCAGGCGCGTCGGGACGGAACCACCAGGCCACCCAGTTGCAGGACCCGAGGATCGAAAACGCCGCGACCCGTCCGTCGGCCGGCCAGAACTCGCCGCTCGTGATCCCGCCGTCGATGATCGCGCTCAGGTGCGCGAGGATCGCCCGCTTCCCCGCCTGATGCCGCCGCTGGAAGGACTCCGGCAGAATGTGCTCGCTGCGGTCGAGCAGCCGGAACCGGGCCGGGTGCGCGCAGATCCGCAGGGTCACCGACCGCACGGACCGGGACAGCCGCTCCGACCAGCTCAGGTCGCTGACCTCCAGCTCGGCCAGCTCGGCCGCCGCGGTCTCGGTCAGGCCCGAGACGAGCATGCCGAGCAGGTCGTCCTTGCTCTTGATGTAGTGATACAGCGAGGGACGCGTGATCCCGATGGCCTCGGCGATGTCCTTGAGGGTGGTGCCCTCGAAGCCACGCTCGGCGAAGAGCGCCGCGGCACGGTCGAGAAGCTCGTTCTCCACCAACTGCCGGCGCGAGCCACCACCCGTCACGAACCTCACCCTTCTCGACTGACCGTGAACCACGTTAGCCCGGACGAAGCGAAGCCCCGAAGCGGGCCGGTGCGCGATGGGTCCGGAACTCTGCGCGAACGGACCGCCCGTGGCCGGCGCGTCAGCCGCGTGGACGAGCGCCGTCGAAGCCCTGCTCGCGCTCGGCCACGATGGGCCCGTCGTGCTGCCCGGGGCGGAGCCGCATCCGCGGTACAGACATCCGGATTCGCCCGCGGGCGTGGAGTTCCGGCCTGCAACGACCGCGACCGAGATAGACCTTCGGCGCCGCACCGCGACCTTTCGAGACACCACGGGCGCCACCGAATCGTTGCGCTACAACAGCCTCGTCCTCGCCACCGGCGGCATAGCCCTCACCGGAGTCCTCACAGAGGACATCGCCCTGCATGGCGGCCCGCGTATCAACGCCGAGAACGCCGTCATCGCGCTCGCGGAGCAAGGCGTGCGCGCCTCGGTCGTGCGCCTTCCCCCAGCCGTGCACAGTGGTTATCCGGAACCTGCTTGGTGGACCTCGTTATCTGCCTCCGTCCGGAGCATCACTGCAGCCGTTCATGCACCACGTCAGCACAGGCGATCGCGCACCGACAGGACCGTTTCCCGTTCGCCGTCTTGTAGGCACGCGCGACAACACTGGGACCGTCAGCAAGCCGTGCGCATTCCGTCCGCAGTTCCGCGCGAACGGTCCGCCCCGGCCCGCCCAGCGTTCCTAGCCTGGTCCCGGATGTCGCCGGACGACGGGCAAGGAGGCCTCATGGGTGACCAGATCTGGACGGTGACCGCCGACTTCGCGCGCTGCGAGGGTCACGGCCTGTGCGTCGAGGAGGCACCGAGCCACCTGCGCATGGACGAGGACCTGGTGGCGATCACTGAGGACACGGTGACCGACGGACACCTGCCAGCTCTTCGGGCGGCGGTCCGAGCGTGCCCGGTAGCCGCGCTCCGCCTCGAACAGCGAGCCACCTCGTGAACCCGATCGTGGTGGTCGGCGCATCAGCGGCCGGGACGAGCGCGGTCGAGGAACTCGTCTCGCTCGGCCACCAGGGGCACATCGTGTTGCTGGGCGCGGAACCACACCGGCCGTACAGCCGTCCCGCTCTGTCCAAACGGTTCCTCTCGGGCGAGGTGCTGGCGGTGTCGCTCGCGGAACTGCCCGCAGGTGTGGAGTTCCGGCCCGGGACAACGGCGTCGGCGGTGGACGTCGGGCGCCGGACCGTGACCGTGCGAGACACCGAGGGCCGCGTCGAATCCCTGGACTACGCCGGGCTCGTCGTGGCGACCGGATGCCATCCACGTCGCATCCTGCAGCCGGCGTTCGGTGCGCTCACAGTCCGCACGATCGACGACGCCACCGCACTCGGCGAGGCGTTGCGCCCGGGTATCCACGTCATCGTGGTGGGTGCCGGGTTTCTCGGCCTCGAGCTCGCCACTGCCGCCGTCCGGCACGGCGCAACCGTGATCGTGATCGACCGGGAACCGCCGTTGCGACGCGTGCTGGGCCCCGAGATCTCGGCGCTGATCTCTCGACGGCTCGCCGCGGCGGGAGCCGCATTCATCCTGGAGCCGGCCGGAATCAGCACGGATCAGGACCCCACCGCAGGGCTCCGGCTGCCCTCGGGACGGTGCCTGCACGCCGACGTCCTCATCGAGGCCGTTGGCGACCATCCCGCCACCACGTGGTTACGCGGCTGCGGTATTCCCTTTGCATACCGACGGAAGTGTCCTGTCCGATGCCTCGGGACGCATCTCTGACCACATAGTCGCGGCCGGGGATGTCCGTGTCTCGCCCGGTCCGGATGGGCTGTGCCGCACACCGTACTGGTCAGCGGCGATCGCGGACGGACGGCGTGCGGCACGCACCCTCCTCGGCATGCCCCCGCCGGCGCCGTCGCCCGGGTACTTCTGGACCGAGGTGTTCGGGCTTTCGGTGCGCGTCTTCGGTTCCCTGCCCGCGCATGGCCGCCTCCAGGTGATGGACGGTGACCTCGACAGCGCGAACGCGGTCGTGAGATGGACGGGGCAGGACCAGCGCGCGGTGGCCGTCGCCGCGATCAATCACCCTGTCTCGGCCCGGTATCTCCGCCGGGCCTTGGACGAGCACATGGAGGAGACGAGCCATGTCTGACCAGCACACGCCGTTCAACCCGCTCGACGCCGCCCACCTCGACGATCCTGACGGGCCGCTGGCCGCCGCCAGGGGGCGCTGCCCGATCTCATTCCCGCGCCCTGGGCTGGCCTGCGTCGTCACGGAGGAGGGCGTCCAACACGTACTGGGAAATCCCGGGATCTACTCGAACCGCGGCAACTTCGCGATCGACGGCGAGCTGGAACTACCGGCCCAGCTGATCACGATGATCGACCCGCCCGAGCACACTCGGCTGCGCGGCCGGCTACTGCGCTGGTTCGCCCCCGCGCGCCTGCGGGCCCTGCGCCCCGAGGTGGAACGCATCGTCGCGAACGCGCTCTCCCGATTGCCGGCCGCGGGCGAGGTAGACCTCTACGAATCGTACGTGCGCGTGATCCCGGCCTCCGTGGTGTTCGCGTTCATGGGGCTGCCCGAACATTTGTGGCAGGACCTGGAGAACTGGACCGAAGTGATCGCCGGAACGATGCCGGAGCCGCTGATCGATCTCCCGGAGATGGCCAAGATGATCGCGACACTGACCGAACTGCTGGAACGGCGCCGCGCCGAGCCGCCGGCCCAGCGGGATGTCATCGACGGACTGCTGCACCCGCAAGACGGGGAACTGGAACTGACTGATGTCGAAGCAGTCACACACCTGATGCAACTGGTTCTCGCGGCAACCGACACCACCCGAAGCCTCATCCTGAACACGCTCCATTCCCTGCTCGCCACAAACCAATGGCAAGCACTGGCCCAGGAGCGAAGCAAGGTACCGAAAGCCGTGGAGGAAAGCCTTCGGCACGACACCCCGCTGCAGTTCGTCCTGCGCACCACCAACCGGGAGGATTCCCTTGGTGGCACGGTCATTCCCGCCGAAACGAAGGTGCTCGTCAGCCTGCAGTCGGCCAACCGGGATGAGCAAGCATGGGGCGCGGACGCCGGACAGTTCCGGTTGGATCGGCAGGCCGTCTCGGCGCACCTGGCCTTCGGCCGCGGCATCCACACTTGTATCGGGGCGCCGCTGGCCAGGATGGAAAGTGTCCTCGCCATCGAAGCCATGCTCGACTCGTATCCGACGCTCCGCCTTGCCGATTCCTACCGCTGGGAGAAGGTCCGCGCGCCGATGATGCGGCGGCCGACGAACCTGCGGGTGGTACTCGCGTGAATGTTGACACAGTGGTAGATAATCCGTCACCGTAGTCAAATGGGTCACCTCGACGCCGGGGGTCCGGACCGCGCCATCACCGATCCCGAGGAGGCGAGTTCGGTGCTGGAGGCGGCTTATGCGCCCAACTCGCTTTTACTGGCCGGACGACCGGCGTGGCTCGAGCTGCGCCTGAAAACCATGCGTCTGCCACTCGCCGATGTGGGCGCGGTCCGGATCAGGGGCGACATGCGCCTGGAAGCACCGCCGCCACGGGCCTGCTGCGTGGTGCTGCGCCCGCGGCGGGGCGGGGTCACGATCAGCACCGGGCGGGAAACGGTCCGGGTTTCCCCCGGCACGCTGGCTTTTCTGCCTCCCGCCCCATGCTTCCGTTACGCGGATTGGGGTCCGGACACCGAACTGACCACGCTCCGGATCGACAACTCCGTGGTATCCGCGCACCACCCGCTGGATGCCGAGCACATGCTGCGTCCGGAGGCCAGGCCGCTCCTGGTGGACCTGCGGCAGGACGGTGCGAGAGCGTTGGCCTGGGTCATGTGCCTGCTCGCCGCCGAGATCCGGCGGCCGAGCGGGATGCTCACCAGCGGACCGGTCGCCGACCATGTCTCGGGCTTGGCACTGAGCAGCGTGCTCAGTGCCGCGGGGCGGGACACCACGATGCCTTCCTCCGCGAGGAACCGGATTCTGCGGCGAGCATTGACACTGGCCGACTCGCAGCCGCATGCCGTGCCCTCCATGCCCGAGCTGGCGAAGTCGGCCGCCGTCAGTGTCCGGATGCTTCAGGAGGTGTTCCGGACCGAGCTGCACCTGACCCCGACGACCTACCTCCGGCAGCTGCGGCTACGACGGGCGCACGAAGAACTCCGACGCGGAGATAGTTCCCGCACCACTACAGAAGCAGTCGCGCACCGATGGGGCTTCACGAACTACGGGCGCTTCGCACGACTTTATCGAACTCAGTACGGAGTGAACCCGGCCGCGACACTGCGCCAGGACAGCTGACGCCATCCGGGCCGTCGCACACATTCGTCCCGGAGCCGAAGCTCGGCTGACAGGTTCTCCATACCGACCGGACACCCCGGCGGCGATCACCGCAAGCACGCTCGTCCCGCCGAGCGCTTCGTGCGCGACGTCGCGGGCGGTGAACGCCAGGTACGGGACCGTCGGAACCGGCGGGCCAAGGCGCGCCGGACGACCGCGAGGTTCGTCGACGTCCGCGGGCGCCGCTCACGCGACGTGCAGGCGCCTGAGTGTGCTGCGGTGAAAGACGATCGGGGACACGTCCGGCCGGGTCGTCAGCTCGTTGACGCGGAGCACGACGATCGTGTGATCGCCTGCCGGCACCTGTTCCACGACCGTGGTGTCGAGCCACAGACCGGCGTCGTGAATGAATACGGCACCGCCGTCGTGGATTTCCGTTGCCAGTCCCGCGAAACGGTCGCCGGTCTTGGCCGCCAGCACTCGCACCGAACGGTCATGCGCCTCGCCGAGCACGGTGATTCCGATGTGCGGCGCGCTCGCCAGCCGCGGCCAGGTAGCGGAGGTGTTCTGCACACAGACCGACACCAGCGGCGGGTCGAGAGACACCGGGACGAAGGTGCTGGCCGCCATGCCGAGACGCTCCCCCGCGAGGTTCGCGCAGAGCGCGACCACGCCGGTCGGGAACTGGCCGAATGCCTCACGCAGGGTCGCTTGATCCAGGTCGGTCCTCATACCCGCGCCGCCTTCAGCACCGGCGCCCACCGCCGCGCGTAGTCGGCGATGCGGGTGTCTTCGGTGAAGGTACTGTCGATGAGGTAGAGGCCGGGCGCCGGAGTCGTCGCACCCAGTTCGACCAGCACGGGTTTGAGCAGCAGGTCCGGGGCCAGCGCGTGCCCCGGCCCGGCGCCGAGCATCAGCGGAACGGCGACCACGCCCTTGAGCCCGTCACCGGTCGCGAACTGATCCAGAAACAGCTTGAGCACGCCACTGTAGGTCGCCTTGAAGGTCGGGCTGGCGAACACGACGAGATCGGATCCGGCGACGGTCTTGACCGCGGCGGAGACCTCGGCGTCGCCCCACCCGAGCAGACCGGAGCCGAGGGTGATCACGTCGATGACCGAGTGCGGCGCCTGCCCGCCGACCGCTTCCGCGACCCGCGTGGCCGCGTCCAGTGTGCGCGACGCGGGCTTCGGATTGCCGGCGACCACTGTGACATTCATCGTTCGACGCCTCCTTCGAGATAGTCCACCGCACGGGCCAGTGACCACACTTCGCCCATCTTGTACTTGATGTCGAACAGGTTCGAGGAGTGGACACCGGGATCCCGGTCACCCACCGCGTCGGCGACGACGATCGGCACGAAACCGTGCTGCATCGCGTCCAGCGTGCTCGCCCGTACGCAGCCGCTGGTCGAAAACCCTCCCACCACCACCGTGTCCACACCGGAGGAGGTGAGGTAGGAGGCCAGCGTGGTACCGAAAAACGCGCTCGGGTACTGCTTGGTGATCAGCAGTTCGCCGGGTTCCGGGGCGAGCCCGTCGATCACGGCCGCATACGGACTGGCCTCGGCGAACACCCCGAGCGAGGGCACCTTCCGGAAGAACAGGCCCGCGTCGGACCCGTCGGACCGAACCCGCACCTGGGTGACGATCACGGGATGTGCCGCGGTCCGCGCCGCGGCCAGCAGCGCCTTCATCGCGTCCACCGCCTGCTCGGTGCCCGCGTACAGCGGCGAGCCCGGATCGACGTATGCGCGCGCCGGATCGACGAGGAGCACGGCGGGCCGGTTTCCCGGCCGTAGTTCGCCGCCGAACCCGGCCTGCTCGTAGTCCTGCTCGGTGCTTCCCATAGGCGGTCTCCTCACCCGGGCCCACGCAAGTGGTGGGCGGTCGCCGACTGGAGCAGCTCCGCCAGCCGCAGGCACTGCTCGTCCGCCCATGGCCGTCCGGCGATCTGCACGCCGGCCGGGAGGCCGCCGACGAACCCCGCGGGCGTCATGACGACGGGCAGCCCGAGGTAGTCGAAGACGCCGGTGTTGCGGCCGATGATCGCCTGCATCGGATGCCGCGTACCGTCCACCTCGACCGTGACGTCCGACAGCCGGGCGGCCGTGCTTCCGATGCCGGGTGCCAGCACGAGATCCACGCCGGCCTCGTCCATGGCCCGCACCGCGTCGCGTTGCGCGCCGGCTCGCCGTCGCAGCGAGCGCAGGTAGTCGGCCGCGGAGGGCACGAAGCCACGCGCGATCCGCACCTGGGTGCCGATGTCGAACAGGCCGAAACCGTCCAGATTGGACTCCTGTGTGGAGGCCAGCTCGCTGACGAGCACCACCAGCATGTCGTCGTTGATCAACGGGAGATCTCCGAGCTCGATCGCGACGAGCTCGGCGCCCAGGCCGCGCAAAGTGTCCACAGTGGAATCGAAGGCGGCGAGCACGCGGCTGTCGCACAACTCGCGGAACCATGATCCGGCCACCCCGACCCGCAGTGCCGCGGGCCGCCCGTCGGCCGGGTAGCGCCCGGTCAGCCGCGGCAGCACCAGCCTGAGGTCGGCGGCCGAGCGCGTCATCGGGCCGACATGGTCCAGTGTCCACGACAGGCAGGCGACGCCCGAACGCGGCACCAGATCGTAGGTCGGCTTGATCCCGGTCAGGTTGCAGAACGCCGAGGGCACCCGGATCGACCCGCCGGTATCGGTGCCCAACGCCAGCGGAACCAGCCGGGCGGCCAGCGCCGCGGCGGACCCGGTGGACGAACCGCCGGTCCAGCGCTCGCGGTCCCACGGATTGGTGACCGCACCGTAGCGGGCGTTGTGCGGCGCCCCGCAGGCGAACTCGGTCGTCGCGGTCATCAGTACCGGGATCGCGCCGGCGGCACGCAACCGCGCCACCACCGCAGCGTCGGCGGGCGCGATCCGGTCGCCCGTGGTGCGCGAGCCGCTGGTGACCGGGGCCCCTGCCACGTCGATGATGTCCTTGACCGCGAAAGGAATCCCCTCGAGTGGGCGCGCCTGCCCGGTGCGCCACCGGTACCCGGACTCGGCGGCTGCCTCGTCCGCGCCGTCGATCTCGGCGAGGATCGCGCCGCCGACGAGGTCCTTGTCGGCCCATCGCTCGCGCAGCGCGGCCAGCAACGCCGCCGGGGTGAGAGTCGCACCGGCGAACGCGGCCAGCAGGTCCGCGACGCCCAGCTCGTGTGGGGCCCCGGTGCCCGCGGCCCGTGGCGGCACCTCGACCGCCCGCGCGGGCGGCGGGCAGGAGGCGAGGAACGCCACCGAATCACCCGGTTCGCTGCCCGAGGCCGGCGATGGCGGGAGCGGGCGGCGACGCGAGCGCGCGAGCACCGGCGCCAGATCCGCGGTGGCCGCGGGCAGCAACTCCTCGACCGAGTGCGCCGCGGTGGCAGCCAGGTCCGGATAGTCGGTTCCCGTCACGAAACGACCACACCCGAACTGAGCCTCGCGAGCAAGCCCAGGACGTCCGCACGCCGGTCCCGGCCGAGCGGAAACGCGGTACGCACGGCCGAAACCTCGTCGAGATCGATCGTCGTACGCAGGATCACGCCCGGCTGGTGCGCGGGTGCCTGTGCCACGACCTCGCCGTCCGGCCGGATCACGGCGGACAGCCCGAAGTAGCCCGCCTTCGTGCCGTTCAGTTCTTCCACACCCGCGCGGTTGGCCGCGATCACCCACGACTGACTCTCCAGCGCGCGGGTCCGCAGTTCGGCCGTGAACAGCTCCTCGCGGGGTCCGAGCGAACTGACGACCGCGAGCACGACTTCGGCGCCCATCGCCCGCGCCACCGCCCAGTACTCGGGGAAACTGCGGTCGTAGCAGATCACGCAGCCGATCCTGGTGCCGAACAGTTCGATCACGACGGGCGCCTGGCCGGGCGCGAACCAGTACTTCTCGTCGATGTCCACGTCACCGAGCCGGCACGCCGGCACCGACAGCTTGCGGTACGCGGGCACCGGAAGCCCGTCGGCGGTACGCCAGGGCACGATCTCGCCGCCGGGGCCGGCGACCACCACCGCGTTGTGGCACGCGGACGCGGTCCGCTCGTACATGCCGAAGGCAATGGTCGTACCCAGTTCCCTTGCCAGCGCGGCGAAAACACCGGTCGTGTCACCGGGAACCGGCTGCGCCCACGGGGTCCGGTCGATCTCGTTGCCGGTGCAGAAGTACGGCGTGGTGATCAACTCGGGGAGCACCACGAGATCCGGCGCCGCCGGGCTCGCGGCCTCCCGCACCAGCGCGGTCAGCCGCGCGAGGTTCGCGAGCAGGTCCTCGGTGCACTCCCCGGCCTGGACGACGGCGACGTCGAGTGCGCGGGTCACGCGGGTACCGCCGCGCCCGCACGGCACTTCATCAACGGCTGGATGCGGGTGCCGAAGTCTTCGACGCCCTGCACGAAGTCGTCGAAGGTGAGCATGATGCCTTTGATGCCGTCCAGTTCGGCGACCTCGTCCAGCATCCGCGCGACCGTCTCGTACGAGCCGACGAGCGTCCCCATGTTGAAGTTGACCGCGCCCTCCGGTGCCGAGATCGTCTTCGCCGTGGACGAGTCGTCCGCGGTCTTGTCGGTCGCCGACTCCCCGGCCATGTACGCGAGCGCCTCGAAGTCGGCATTGTCGTGGTAGTCCTGCCATTTGGCCCGGGCGGCCTCGTCCGTCTCATCGGCGATGATCATGAACAGGGCCATGGCACCCACGTCGCGGCCGGTCTTCTTCGCCGCCTCGACGAGGTTGCCGGTGGTGTCCGCGAGCGCGGTGGGAGTGTTGACGCCGGTGCCGAGGATGAAGTTGTAATCGGCGTGCTCGGCGGCGAAGCGCATGCCGCTGTTGCTCTGCCCCGCGGCCACGATCGGGATCCGCCCGGCGGCCGGTTTCGGCGAGAGCACGCAGTCCTCCATCCGGTAGAACTCTCCGTTGAAATCGCTGACGCCGTCGGCCCACAGCTGCTGCATGACTGTCGTGTACTCGGCGGCGCGGGCGTACCGGTTGCCGAAGTGCTCGTCCCCCGGCCACAGCCCCATCTGCGTGTACTCGCCCGGCGCCCAGCCGGTGACGATGTTGACGCCGAACCGGCCCGGCGCGATCGAGTCGATGGTGGACGCCATGCGCGCCACCATGGCGGGCGGCAGCGCCAGGATCGGGGTCGACGCGTACAGCTTGATCTTCTCCGTCACCGCGGCCAGCCCGGCCATCAGCGTGAAGGATTCCAGGTTGTGGTCCCAGAACTCGGTTTCGCCGCCGAAACCGCGGAGTTTGATCATCGAGAGCGCGAAGTCGAGGCCGTGCTTCTCGGCCTTCTGCACGATCGTCTTGTTGAGCTCGAAGCTGGGAAGGTACTGCGGCGAGCTTTTCGAGATGAGCCAGCCGTTGTTGCCGATCGGGATGAAAACACCGATATCCATCTCGCTCCTCAGGGTGCCGGATCTGCGATGACTTCGAATGTATGGAGGCCCTGTTGCGGATCCGGTGCCAGTTCGTAAACGCTGGATTGCCTGCGCTACCGGTCGCCGGACGAGCCGTATACCCCCGTGCTGCCCCGCCGGATCAGCTCGACGCCGAAGTTCTTGTGCACGGGCGCGCCCGCCGCGCGGTCGATCCTCGCGAGCAGCAGCTGCGCGGCCGTGCGTGCCATGTCGTCCAGGGGTTGCCGAACCGTGGTCAGGTCGAAGATCGCCGAACCGGACGCCTCCAGGTCGTTGTACCCGATCACCTGCACATCCGCCGGGACCGCGAGGCCGAGGCGTTTGGCGGCGTCCAGCGTGCCGAACGCGACGTAGTCGGTGATGCTGAAGACGGCGCTCGGCCGTCCGGGCCGCGACAGCAGCGCCGTGCCGCCCTCGAACCCGGTCCTGATGTCCACCGGTCCCCGCGCGACCAGCGTCTCGTCCAGCGGGTATCCCGCGTTCGAAAGCGCTTTCCGGAAACCGCTTTCCCGGATCTTCACGCTCGGGTTGTCCAGCGGCCCGGAGACGAGCCCGATCCGCCGATGTCCCAGTTCGAGCAGATGCTCGGCCACCAGCCGCCCGCCGTGCGCGTTGTCGGAGGTGACCCGGTCGACGCGGCCGGCCTGCGCGCCGTCCACGTCACGGCTGAGTATCACCAGCGGGACCTTCCAGTCGATCAGCTGGGGCACCATCGGCGAGTCGACTCGGTGGGAGATGAACACGACGCCGTCCACGAGCCCGCCGCGCAGCGCGAGGATGTCCCGTTCCAGCGTGCCCTCGGTGCGGTCGCTCATCAGCAGCACCCGGTACTCGCGGCGCGCGAACTCGTCCTGCAGGGTGTTGATCAGCGCCGGGTAGGACGGGTTGCGCAGATCGCCACTGATGATCGCGATACTCCAGGACTTCTTCGTGATGAGATTGCGCGCCGTGACGTGCGGCGCGTAACCCATCTCGGCGGCGATCCCGCGGATGCGGTCCCGGGTCCCGGCGAGCACCCGCGGATCCCCGCGCAGCGCCCGCGACACCGTGGACTGCGACACCCTCGCCCGCTGGGCGACGTCGTAACTGGTTACCGGGCGATCAGGCACACGGAGGATTCTACGGTCACTTCGCGTTCACCAGGTTTCCCCGCCGAGGCGATCACGGCGTCGGCAGGGCCCGCCCCGCGATGTCCGGCGCCCACATGACGCGGCCGACAAGTGGGCCTCACGACGCCGCCACCCCGCACCGGGTGTACGCGCCGATGGCTGTTCAGCTCACGCCGTGGTCCCCCCGTCGACGGTGTACACCGCGCCGTTGACGAAGGACGCATTGTCGGAGAGCAGCCACGCCACCAACTCGGCCACCTCGCCCGGCCGCCCGTAGCGGCCGGCGGGTATCGCGGACACGAGCTGCTCTCGCACCGCGGCCGGATCGCCCGGGGACCATTGGTCTTCGAGGCTTTCGATCATCCGCGTCGCGATCTGACCTGGCGCGACCGCGTTCACTCGAACGCCTCGTCCGCCGGCCTCGATCGCCGCGGTGCGGGTGAGGCCGATGACGGCGTGTTTGCTGGCCACATAAGCGGAAAGCCTGGGGACGCCCTGCAGCCCCGCCTGGCTGGCGGTGTTGACGATGGCTCCCCGGCCTTGCGCATACATGACCGGCAGGACTTCACGGAGTCCGAAATAGACACTTCCGATGTTCACGTCGAGGACGCGCTGGAACTGCTCGGGCTCTGTATCCTCCAGCGCCGCCGCGTGTCCCTCGATACCCGCGTTGTTGAACAGGTAGTCGATGCGCCCGAAGTGGTCCAGTGTGGCTTGCACATAATGCCGCGCACCGTCTGCTTTGGACACGTCGGCCGCGATGCCGAGGCAGCCGGTCAGCGCCTGGACGCCTGCCTCGTCGAGGTCGACGGCCGCGACGTGGATGTCTTGGCGCAGCAGGCGTTCGACCGTGGCCTTGCCGATGCCACCCGCGGCTCCGGTGACGATCGCGACGCGCTCGTCGGTGCTCATCGCAGCGTGAACCCTCCGTCGACCAGCAACAACTGCCCTGTCACGAAAGAAGAATCGCCGGAACAGAGCTGCACCACCGCGCCCGCGATGTCCTCGGGGTTGGCCGTGCGGCCGAGCGGGTGCTGCTCGCGGAGACTGTCCCAGTGGGCGTCGTCGGCGAGGCTGTCGGCGGTGAAGCCCACGCGTGAGAACGACGGGCCGACAGCGTTGACCCGGATCCCCTGCGGCCCGTATTCCAACGCGGCGGAGCGGGTCAGGCCGAGCACGGCGTGTTTGGTCGCGACGTAAGCGCTGATCGTGGGCATCGCGACGGTGCTCATGATCGAGGCGACGTTGACGATGGAGCCACCGGACCCCATCACCCGCAGCTGGGCGCGCAGGCAGTAGAAAACGCTGTTGAGGTTGACGTCGACGACCCGATGCCAGTCCTCGAGCGGATAATCGGCCATCGGGGCCATGGCGCCGCCGATGCCGGCGTTGTTGACCGCGATGTCCAGCGCGCCGTGTTCACGCACGATGCCGGCCACCACCGCGTCCACCGCCTCCGCGTCGGTGAGGTCGACTTCGTGGAACGTCGCCTGGCCACCGGCGGAGACGATGCCCGCGACGGTCGCTTTCCCGGATACCGGGTCGCGGTCGAGCACCGCGACGTGGGCGCCCAGCCCGGCCAGGCGCGCGCTGATGGCCCTGCCGAACCCGCCGCCACCCCCGGTGACCAGGGCGATCTTGCCGGATAGCTCAGTCATGCGGCACCTCCGTCACGGTTGGCCCAGGTTCGCTCGAAGCTGCGGGAGCTGACCTCGATCAGCGTGCCGAACGGGTCCTCGCAGTAGACGACGTCGCAGTCCGGGAACAGCGTCCACACCTTGCTGCGCTGCTTGCCCCCGCCGGCCACGATGCGGTCCGCGAGCTCGGAAACGTCGGGCCAGGTCAGGCAGAGGTGGAACGGGCCGGTGCGCCAGTACTCCACCTCGTCCGGCCGCACCGTCGCGGGCCGGACGAACTCGAACAGTTCGAGCCCGGTCCCCTCCCGCGTCGACAGGAACGCGACCCTCAGGCGCGCCCACCGCGGGCCGAAGATGTCCCCGAGTACCTCGCCGAACGGCTCGTCCTCCCGCCCGATCTCCAGCGGCCCGCCCAGCAGGTTCAGGCCCAGCATGCCTTGGTAGAAGGCGATTCCCGCGTCGAGGTCGGGCACGGTGACCCCGGCGTGGTTGAACACCGGCGCGGTCCTCACTGCAGCTCCGTGGAGCCGTAGGAGTAGTCGACCAGCTGCGTGTTGTGCACGGCGTCGTTGTCACGGGCCATGTAGTAGTGCAGGCGCGCGTCCGCCATCACCGCGAGCTTGCCGTCATCGGTGTAGCCGCCGATCGGCCCGTCGAACACGGCCAGCATCAGGCAACCGGTTTCGGTCGAGAACGGCTGGTGCACCGTTCCCGCGGTTTCGACGGTGAAAGAATGCGGCGTCCCCTCGTCCTCGATCGTCTTCCCGTCGATGGTCACGGTTCCGTCGTAATAGTGGAACCCGCCTTCGAGGATGTAGACCTGCAGATTCCCGACGTGCCAATGCGAGGTGGCCTCGATGTTCGGGTCGACCTGGAGCAGGATGGTGAACGCGCCGGAGACCAGGTTGCAGTACAACAGTTTGTACCGCGTCCCGGGCATCAGCCAGTCCGTCCAGCCGGTCTCCTCCGGCCGGTGGAAATCACGCCGTTCCCCTTTCGGCGTGTTACCGGGACTGGTCATCCAGAACAACGGGTTCCGGGTGTCGACGGACGTCATTCGGGCTCTCCTTTGAGCTGGCTGAATTTCCTCGCTTTCCAGCCTGCATTCCGGCGGCGGCGGACACCAGGTCGCATCCGACGGCGATCGGTAAGCCACTCTTACCGATGGTGACGCCGGGGCCCTGGTGGTAACGTCCGCGACTCATGGACGTCCACCCGAGGATGCTGCGCTACTTCCTCGCGGTCGCCGGGGAACTGCACTTCCGGCGGGCCGCGCAGCGGCTGTGGATCACCGGGCCCGCGCTGAGCCAGCAGATCCGGCAGCTCGAGCAGGAACTCGGTTTCCCCTTGTTCCACCGGACATCCCGCACTGTCACCCTCACCGACCAAGGCCGGGAACTGATCCCACTGGCGCAGGCGGTCGTCGACGCGAGCGACGCACTCTCGGACTGGGCACGCGAACGCAAGCAGGGCAAGGAACCGTTGCGCGTCGGCTTCATGGCCTCCGGCGCCGGCACCCTCACCCAGGAGATCCTCAAGGCCGCCACCGACCGGCTGCCACACCTGGACGTGAAGCTGGTCCACCTCCGCTGGGACGAGCAAACCCAAGCGCTGCACGACAACCGGGTCGACGTCGCCTTCGCCCGCGAACCCGCCGAAACCGACGGCCTGCGCTGCACACCCGTCCTGAGCGAAAAACGGGTGGTGATGCTGCCCGCGACCCATGCGCTCGCGACGCGGACAACCCTGTCGTTCACCGAGATCGCCGACGAGACGTTTCTGCCCAGCGCCACCGGTTCCGCGGAATGGACCGACTACTGGCTGGTCAACCCCCGCCCCGACGGCTCACGGGCCCGCACCGGGCCGCCGATCTCGACCGTCGAGGAAATGCTGGAGGAATGCGCGGCCGGACACGGGATCGTGATCACCGCCGGCTCGGTGCCGATGTTCTACGCCCACCCCGGGGTCCGCTTCGCCGAGGTCGAGGACCTCCCGCCCAACCACGTACTCCTGTGCGTCCGGGAAAAGGCGGGCACCGCCGCCACCGAGTTCGAGGACGTGGTCCTGGACCTGATCCACCGAGGCGCCCGGTGAGCACCGCTGTATTCGAGCGGGCTCGTCGTGCAGAGGAAGTTGCCGAGGCTGGACGTCGTCGAGTGCGGTTCGAGCTGGTGTATGAAGGCGGCCATCGCCTGGGTGTCCAGGACGAGGTCACGGATTTCGAGGGGTTCGAGGCCGATGGGGAAAACAGGTATCTGCTTGCCAGAACCATGGATCCCGATCTCGCGGACCATGTAGTGGTCACGTGGCATCACCATCCAGATCGCTCCGATGAGCGGCGAACAGCGAAGCTCCTTGGCCCGTAGCATCTTTTAGGGATTTCCTTACCAAGGAACCGACTTCGGCACTGGCCGGCCGGCGCAACGTCAAGGTCGCGGCCGTCAGCGAATCCGGGAAAAGCCCGCCGGTGGTGGTTAGCAGTCGGGCGACGCGCACATGCGCAGGGGCCGGCGACCCTCGCCATGGGCGCCGCACGGGCGACCTGGTTGCCGTTGGCATCGGCAGCCCAGAGGTGGCCTTCGGCATCGAGCGGGCCGTCGCCGTGCACGGACAGATCGGCCAAAGTGGACAGACTGACCGGCTCACCCGATGCCGGGCCACGGAAAACGGGCTCAGAGGCCGAGATCCTCGTTCACCAGTATCACGCAGATCTTGCCCTGTTCCACCGGCTGGTTGCCGTCGATGATCGCGGTGTAGCGGAGTACACCCCAGCCGAGGCCGTCGTCCTTGCGGTGCTTGAGCCGGTGGCGCCAGGCGTTCACGGGCCCGGCCCAGTCGCGGATCCGGCGCAGCGCGTCCTCGACGTCCGTGCAGATCTTGTTCACCCCGGCGACGATGATCACCTTCTTCGGGCCGAACATCATCGCCGCGACGCGGTTGCCGGAGCCGTCGGTGCTGACGATCGTGCCGCCGAGGGTGATCGCGTTCGTGCCGCACAGGTAGACGTCGGACAGCAACGTCATCCGCTGCATCTTCCGGCGCTCCTCGCGGGGCGGGTTGTAGCCCTGTTTGTCGGTGCGCACGGGGTTGATGAACTCGTTCTGGCCGCGTTCCATGAGCGCCTCGAAGACGCCGAGCTGGTTCAGTGTCACCGAATCGCCGCGCCCGAGCGTGGCGCCGGGCGGGATGAGCTCCAGCAGCAGTTTGAGGGCCTGTTCGCGCGTCTCGACGAAATGTCCCTCCATGTACTTCTCTTCGAGACCCTTGACGACGAGTTCCGCTTGTTCGCGTCGGTACTGCTTGATCTCGGCGGTCAGGTCGACGTCGCCCATGGCCATCTTCGGCACTCCTCGCCGTTGCACAATATTGGTGACCAATCTTGTGCAGCGACGGGTGTTCGTGTCAACCCCCGTCGGTCCCGGCCGGGTAAGCCGCCGCCATGGCGGCCATCGCGGCCTCGGCACGCTCGGCGTCGCCGCAGGTGATCGCGTCGAGGAGCGCTTCGTAGCGGAGCGCGGCGGCCGCGAGCCCGCCTTCGCGCAGCAACACCCGGCGCCGGAGGCACGCGATGCGCACCCGCAGCCGCCCGACGACGTCGGTCGCGACGCGTTGCGCGGAGACCCGCACCACGAGGTCGTCGACGTCGCTCGCCGTCTGCTCGAATCCCGGAAGGTCAACGACTTCCGCCGCGCGCCGCAACCGGTCACCGAGGTTCCGGAGCTGGGCGAGGTCGGCTTCCCCGATGAGTCGCGCGGCCTTGCCCGCGCACAGGATCTGCAGCGTCAGGCAGACCTCCGCGATCTGCGCCGCTTCGTCCGGCTCGATCACGCGTACTCGGACGCCGGCGTTCGGGATCTGTTCGAGCAGCCCTTCGTGCACGAGTCTCATCAACGCGGCCCGCACCATGCCGCGGCTCGCGCCGAGCTCATCACCGAGCTGCGATTCGACCAGCCGCTGACCGGGAAGCAGCTCCCCCGAAGCGATCCCGCGGCGAACCGCCTCTGCGACGTACGCCTGCACGCTCATCGCTCAGCGTTTGGTGCCGGCCTGGGTCTCCCTCAGCTGATCGACCAGTTCTTCCAGCGCGGGCAGGGCTTTCGTCAACGACTGCTGCTGTTTCTCGCCGAGCCCGTCCAGCGCTCGGGCCACCACTTTCGCCCGCCCCGCACGGACCTTGGCCTCCAGCGTGCGGCCGCGTTTGGTCACCTTCACCGCCGCGCTGCGCAGATCCTCCGGGGCCCGGGTGCGGCTGATCAGGCCTTCGCTGTCGAGTTTGCTGATCATGCGGGAGAGCATCGTCGGGTTGAGGCCCTCGAGTTCGGCCAGCTCGGTCAGGTTGATCGGGCCGCGCCGCGCGATGACACCGAGGATCGTGGCCTGCGAAGGGGTGAGCCCCTCGTCGGTGGCCGTGTTGTTCAGCTGACGCGCTATCCGGCTGACCGCCTGCCGCAGCCGCGTCATGGTCTCTTCGTCCACCTGGTCGCCGCTCTCCTCCATTTTGCTTGCTGGCAGGCAGATTGTAGGCTCCGTCACGTCATACCTCCAAGTCCTCTGTGGACCACGGTGCGGCGGGTGGGCTATCCTCGGGAACCGAGGGAGGTGTCCGCGTCCTGGTGGGCGCCGCGGTCTTCAAAACCGACGAGGCCGAGCATCTCGGCCTGGCGGGTTCGATTCCCGTTCACCTCCGCCACTTTCTTTTGTGTTGAGTGTTCCGGGTACGGCGGTCAGTCACCGCCGGGCATGGAGCGCAGGTCCTTGGTCTCGCGGCGGGTGAGGCCGCGGCGGTCGAGTTCCTCCAGCACCGGCAGGGCGATGCGCCGCGTGGTGCCCAGCGCTTGGCGTGCTTCGCTCGCGGTGAAGGGGCGGCCTAGCGCCGCGAGCAGACTCGCGGCGTGCTCCAGCCCTTCCGGGCGCAGGTAAACCGCGCCGGGCAGGCGCACCAGTTCGCCTTGTTTCACCGCCACGTCAAGATAGGCGGCGGCGGCGAGTTCGGCGGGCTCGGGCACGTCGAAAGCGTTTGCGGACAAGCGTTCCAGCAACTGGTCCACGGCGCGGCGCCCGTCCGGCGGAAGCACGGCGCGCACGTCGGGCCGGTGCACGCCATCCCCATCGAGCACCAGGCCGTCGTCCGCGCGCACGAGCGCTTCGAGCACAACGCGATCGGGGAGACCGAGCTGCCGGATCGCTTCCGCGGGCGGGATGCCCGGCCGCATCGGGTTGTCCGCCGCCCAGCGGTCGGCGAGTTCGGTGAGCTTCGCGCGCCAGTCTTGCCAGACGTCCGGGTCGACGAGCCATCCGTCGATGGTTTCCTCCGGCGCGGCCACTCCGGCCCGGAGCAGATCGTCGCGCCGGATGGCGCCGCGCAGCCGCACCTCCGCTTCCGGGCCTTGCCCGGCCAGCTCGGCGAGCCGCTCGCCGCGTCGCCGCGCCGCTCCACGGCGACGTTCGAGCGCGGGCGGGTATGGGTCGAGCACACGCACTCCGGCGGCGATGCCCTCGCGGCCGGGATCGCGCAGCAGGGCGCGCTCCCCTGTCCGCACCGGCACGGCTTTCGCCAGCGACAGGCGGGCGATGCCGGGCACGAGCGGCCGGACCCGCACCGGGACGGCGGCCGAGCCCAGGTGCAGCAAAGCCTGCTCGGGCACGCGATCGACCGAGAGGCGCACGTCGATCGTCGACGCGACCGCCCACTGGCCCGGCGCGACGAGAGCCGATCCGCGCGGTACCTCCGCAGGCTTGACGCCGCGCAGGTTGAGCGCCACACGTGCGACCGCATTCGCTTGCCCCACCGAGGTTTTCAACGTTTCGATGCCCCGCACCTGCACGCGCTGCCCGGACGGAACAACCTCCACGTCATCGCCGACGCGGAGCGTGCCGGTGGCCAGAGTGCCGGTGACGATCGTGCCCGCGCCGCGCACGCTGAACGAGCGGTCCACCCACAGGCGCGTCGGCTGCTCCGGTGGCGAGGGCAGCGCGCTGGTGAGCCGCCGCAGGGCTGTCCGCAGTTCGGGAATTCCGTCACCGGTCACGGCGCTGACCGCGACCGCCTCGATCCCGGCGAGGCTCGTGCCCGCGAGGTGGTCGCGCGCCTCGGATTCCGCGAGTTCCGGGAAACCGAGATCGCTGCGCGTCAACGCGAGCACCCCGTGCCGGACTCCGAGCGCGTCGAGTGCTGCGACGTGTTCGGCCGTTTGCCTGCCCCACCCCTCGTCGGAGGCGACGACGAGCAGGACGGCGGGCACGGGCCCCATCCCGGCGAGGGTGTTGGACAGGAATTTCCGGTGCCCGGGCACGTCGACGAACGCGACCGTGTCGCCGTCCAGCTCTGTCCACGCGTAGCCGAGGTCGATGGTCATGCCGCGCCGCTGTTCCTCGGCCCACCTGTCGGGCTCCATGCCGGTGAGTGCGGAGATCAGCGTGGATTTGCCGTGGTCGACGTGACCCGCCGTCGCGATCACATACATGCGCGCACCGCCGTGGCCAGAGCGCCGTCCTGATCCTCCGGCACGCAGCGGAGATCGAGCAGGCACCGGCTTTCGTCGACGCGCGCGACCACGCACGGATCGCCCAGCCTCAGCGCGACGGCGAACCGTTCGGGCAGTTCCACCGCCCAGCCGGGCAAGGTCAGCTCGGGTGCTCCCCCGCCACCGACCAAACCCGCGCTTTCCACGACGGCACAACGCAATCCGGCCTGCACCAAGGAATCCGCAAGCGCTTCCGCGCGGCGGCGCAGCTTCTCGGGATCGGCGCGGATTCTGTCCGCCGTGGGGGTCGACCGTTCGGCGAGGGTGGCTTCGAGGGCGGCGAGAACCAGTTTGTCGACGCGGAGCGCGCGGGCCAGCGGGTGCCGGCGCAGTGTGTGGATCAGCTCGGCCCGCCCGAGGACGAGCCCGGCCTGCGGGCCGCCGAGCAGCTTGTCCCCGCTGGCCGTCACCAGATCCGCTCCTTGCGCGAGCCAGGTGGCGGCGTCCGGCTCCGCGGGCAGCGCCGGTTCGGGGGCGAGCAGGCCCGAGCCGATGTCAGCGATCACCGGCACCCCGAGCCCCGACAGTTCGCGCACGGACACCTCCGAGGTGAACCCGCGCACGACGAAGTTCGATGGATGGATCTTCAGCACGAACGCCGTCTGCGGCCCGATCGCGTCCCGGTAGTCGGCGAGGTGGGTGCGGTTCGTGGTGCCGACCTCGCGCAGCTTCGCGCCGGTGGACTCCAGGAGTTCGGGCAGCCGGAAGCCGTCGCCGATCTCGACCAGCTCGCCGCGGCTGACGAGAATCTCCTTGTCCACAGCCAAAGCCGTGGCCGCGAGCGCCAGCGCGGCTGCGCCGTTGTTGAGCACCAGTGCGTCCTCCGCGCGCGGGACTCTCGCGAGCAGCGCGTCCAGCGCGCCGCGGCCGCGCCGGGCACGGGCGCCGGTCCGGACGTCGAACTCGACATCGACATACCCGGCGGCGGTGGTCAGCGCGCGCACCGCGGTGGGAGAAAGCGGAGCCCGGCCGAGGTTCGTGTGCAGCACGACGCCCGTCGCGTTGAGCACCGGCCGGAGTGAGCAGCCGTCGAGAGGAAGCGCTTCCAGGACTGTTTCGATGACGTCCGGGGGCTCGATCTCACCCGAGCGGACCGACGCGAGCGCCCGCTGCACCGCCTGCTTGACGATCTCCGGCGCGAGGGTGGCCCGCGCGGTGGCGAGGCATGGATCGGCGAGCACCGCGTCGGTGCGAGGGACACGGCGACGGGAGTCGGTGGGCGCGGCGTCGGCGCGCGGGGCGTCGGTGCGAGGTGCGTGGCGACGGGAATCGGCGGGCACGGCGTCGGTGCGCGGGGTGTCGGTGCGAGGTGCGTGGCGGCGGGGATTTTGGGCGCTCACAGGAGAATCCTCGCGTGTGGGGTGGGGAACGCGGCCGCATCCGGAACCTCGACCCGCCCCGAGCGGGCTGACTCGTGCGGCGCCTGCGCGGCCCGATTGGCGATCGCCGGGGCGCGGGTGGCCTGCGCGGCCTCGGGTGCGAGGGCGGCCCACGCCATCCCCGGCGCGAGGGTGGCCCGCGCGGTGGCGAGGCGCGGATCGGCGAGCACAGCGTCGGGGCACGCGGCGCGGCGACGCGAATCAGCGGGCACGGCGTCGGGGCACGCGGCGCGGCGACGCGAATCAGCGGGCACGGCGTCGGGGCACGCGGCGCGGCGACGCGAATCAGCGGGCACGGCGTCGGGGCACGCGGCGCGGCGACGCGAATCAGCGGGCACGGCGTCGGGGCACGCGGCGCGGCGACGCGAATCAGCGGGCACGGCGTCGGGGCACGCGGCGCGGCGACGCGAATCAGCGGGCACGGCGTCGGGGCACGCGGCGCGGCGACGCGAATCAGCGGGCACGGCGTCGGGGCACGCGGCGCGGCGACGCGAATCAGCGGGCGCGGCGTCGGTGCAAGGGGCGTTGGTGCGAGGTGCGTGGCGGCGGGAATTCTGGGCGCTCACCGGAAAATCCTCGGGTGCTGGAGCGTGCTCACATGAAGTTCCTGGTGTGCAGGGCCGACAGCTCGGCCGCCTCGTCGTCGGGGAAGCCGATGTACGACAGGCGGCGCCGGCGGCCGTCGTCCATTCTGTGCTGGAGGTTTTGGACCGCGTCCCAGCCGCGGCGGATCGACGCCGGGTCCCACGAACCCGCCGCCAGGAGGACCAGCGAGTCGTAGACCTCCTGGTTCAGGCCGGCCGTATCGCGCAGGGCCTCGTGACGCCGTTCGACGGCGGCGCGGAGGCGGCCGAGGAACGCGGGGTCGCTGCGGACGATGTGCCCGGTGTGGGCGGTGCCGAAAGCGACGTGCCGCGCTTCGTCCCGGCCTGCGAGCTTCGTGACGGCCGCCGTCACGGGGTCGGGGGCATGTTCGTTGAGGAAGCTCAGCAGATCGACGAAGGTGCCTTCGCCGAGCACCGACAGCAGGAACGAGGCCAGCGTGAAATCGGGCTCGTCGAGCAGGCTCTGCAACGACGCTCGCCCGCCGGCGCCCGACACGCCCAGCTCGTCCCGGTGCAGCAGGGCACGGCGGGTGAAGATCTCGACATGCCGGGCTTCGTCGGCGACCTGCGACGCCAGGAGTTGCATCACCTCACGGAAATGCGGGTGCAGGCTGCCGAGCATCCGCGCCGGGATCATCAGCGCGGCGTGCTCGTTCTCCACGAGGTAGGTCATGATCTGCACGACCGCGTCCTCGATCTCGGGCGGCACCTCGGCGGGCGCCGTCCACTCGACCGCTGTCGCCGGATCCCATTGCGTGGCCGCGGCGCGGGCATAGAGCTGGGGCGCGATGTCCGCCCACACCAGATCCCGGTCCACCCAGGTGACGTCGAGCGCCGGACCGCCCTCCTCCACCAGCGCGCCGCGCGCGGCCAGGCCCCAGCTGCGGTCCGCGAGGGTACTCGCGGCCGCCGCGCTGCCGGCCCGTTTCGCACCGGCCCAGCGTTGTTCTTCCTTGTCCCCCTTGGTGATCGTGGACTGCCCGTCGAACACATGCCCGCGCGCCCGGCACCACGCCCGCAGGTGCAGCGCCAGCTCCGGATGCGTCCCGGTGACCGTCAGCCGTTCGCCGGGACGCAACCCCGCCAGCGCACGTTCGACGAGCAGGTGGCCGCCGGAATCCAGGCCGAGAGACTCAAGGTCGGTAGTCGCGGGCACGGATGTTCCCTTGTGCGTCGTAGAAACCGGCTTCGTCGACCGCCTTCTCCAGCCCGGCGTGCAGGCTGGTGCGGCCGGGCAGCCAGCGGGTGAGGCCCTCCAGATCCAGCAGCGGACGGGCCACGGGATCCGAATAGGACATGCCCAGCAACAACTCCGTGAGCTGGTCCGCGTCGGCTCCGGGCGCGGTGGTCAGCACGCAGTGGTCGTATGGCTCGGTGTGCGCGAGCACCCTCGTCGACCCGGCCGCGATCGTGCCTTCCTGGCTGAACAGCAGGAGGTTCGTGTCCGAGACGCACGCCGCGTCCACCAGCCCGTCCCGCAGCGCGATCATCGCGTCACGCTCGCCGCCGATGTGATCGCCGTGCAGCCCGACGCCGACGTCGAACCGCCGCACCTTCGCCTCCACGCCAGCCGAACGCAGCAACGACAACGGCAGGAGTGTCGCTTGTGGAGAGTCGACCGCGCCGGTCGCGATCGTGCTCACGCCGGCGAGCGTCTCGATCCCGGAATCCGCGCGGACCACGATGGCCGTGGTGAGGTCACGGTCCGTATCCCGCATCGCGACCGCCCGGACCTCTTTCCCAGCAGCGGCGGCCAGCCGGCGGGAGCGGACCCACGCCAGCGGGGAGTTCCAGGCGACATCCATCCGCCCCGCCACGAGCTCTTCGGCCAGCCGCTCGTAGTTCGAATACAGCACGAAGTCGAACTCGCAGCCACGTTCCCGCAGCCAGCGGCGGAACCCCTCCCAGATCGTGACGACCTTCGGATCGTAGGCGACGGCGCCCAGTACCAGCTCGCTCATGATCACGCGTCCAGCAGCGGCAGGCCGCACAGGGCGCGGCCGACGAAGTCCAGCAGCGCGTCGGTGGTCGGGGCCATCACGCGCGCCGCGCGGGAATCCCGGAAGCGGCGCTCGATCGGCAGTTCCTTGCGGAACGCCGCGCCGCCGCACACCGTCATCGCGGTGTCGGTGACCAGTGCGGCCGCCTCGTCCGCGGCCGCTTTCACTTCCAGCACCAGCAATTGCGCGTCCGGCCTGCCCGCTTCGACCGCGGCCACCGTGTCCTCCACGAGTGCGCGGGTGCGGTCGGTCTCGATGCGCATCCGGGCGACTTTCGCGCGCGAGGGCAGCTGCTGCGCCAGCGACTGGTCGAGATGCCGCAGCCGCGTGGCCGTGAGGTGCTCGACCGTGGCGGCGGTGACCGACTCCATCAGCCCGACCCCGGCGGAGGCGTTCAGCAGCAGGAACCACGGCAGCACCGCCGTCAGCGCGGTATCGAGCCCCGTGCCGTCCTCGCCGAGCAAATCCTTGCGGGCGACGCGGACGCCCTCGCCGGTCACCGGTGAGGAATCGTTGCCCCGCAAGCCCAAACCGTCGAACGAAGCGGGCGAGCCGAGCCCCGCCGTGCCCTTGCGTACGAACCACAGCGACATCGGGCCTTCCGCCGCGAGCGGCCGCGAGGACCACACGTAGCTGTCGGCATGGTGCGCCGAGGTGACCCAGCTCTTCGCGGCACTGAGCACCACTTCGTCCCCCTCGGCGGCCGCGGTGCTCAGCGGGGCCCAGAAATGGCTCCGTGAACCGGTTTCCGAGAACGCGAGCGTGCTCAGATGCCGCCCTTCCGCGATCTCCCGCAACGCGTCCTCACGGCCCGCGGCGGCGAGCGCCGCCGTTGCGGCGTAATGCATCGTGACGACCATGGCCGTGGAACTGCACGCCTGCGACAGCGTGCGCACGACATCGGCACCCGCGGCGAGGCCGAGCCCGCCACCGCCGTACTGGGCTGGCACGGTCAGCCCGAGAATGCCCGCCGAAGCCAGTTCTTCCACGGCGGCAAGGGGAAACGCCCCGTCGGCGTCCACGCTCGCCGCCCGCGGGGCGACGATGTCCTCGACGATGCGGGCGAGATCTTTTTCGTAGGTCACGACAGTCCTTTTCGGTCAGCCGACGACGAGCGCGTTCGTGCCGGGAGGAAGGAGTTCACCAATAATCCGGGCGCCGGGAACCTCACCGGCGACGAGCAGCCCGCCGGACGTCTGAGCGTCAGCCAGCAGCAAGCGCTGTTCTTCGGCCACGCTACACCACTCGACGTGATCGGTCACCCACTTCAGGTTACGAGTGGTGCCTCCGCTGACGAACCCGTCGCGCACGGCCTCGCGCGCACCCTCGACATACGGGACCGCGGCCGGGTCGATCCGCACCGTCACGCCGCTCGCACGGGCGAGTTTGTAAGCGTGGCCCAGTAAACCGAAACCCGTGACGTCGGTGGCACACCGGATCCCGGCCGCCACCGCCGCCCGCGAAGCGTCGCGGTTGAGTGTCGTCATCACGTCGATCGCCTGCGCGAACCGTTCCCCGGTGGCCTTGTGCCGGTTGTTGAGCACGCCGACGCCGAGCGGTTTCGTCAGCGAGAGCGGCAAACCCGGGCGCCCGGCCTCGATCCGGAGCAGGTCCCGCTCCGGCGCGGTCCCGGTGACCGCGAGGCCGTACTTCGGCTCGGGGTCGTCGATGCTGTGCCCGCCGGCGAGGTGGCATTCCGCCTGCCGCGCGATGTCCAGGCCGCCCCGCAGCACTTCGGTGGCCAGCTCCATCGGCAGCACGTCGCGCGGCCAGCCGAGGAGGTTGATCGCCACGAGCGGGATCCCGCCCATCGCGTACACGTCCGACAGCGCGTTCGCCGCCGCGATCCGGCCCCAGTCGTAGGGATCGTCGACCACCGGGGTGAAGAAGTCGGACGTCAGGATCACCGCGGTGCCCCCGTCCAGCCGGACGGCCGCCGCGTCGTCGCCGTGCTCCAGCCCGACGAGCAGTTCGTGCCGCGAGCCGGACGGCGCGGCACCGGCCAGCCCGGCGACCAGCTGCTCCAGCTCGCCGGGCGGGATCTTGCACGCGCAGCCGCCGCCGTGGGCGAACCGGGTCAGCCGCGGGGCGGCGTCGGTGCTCATGCGGGCAACCATAGAGCCGATACATGCCGATCGGCAAGCAAATCAGCGAACATTGCTTGCCGACAGAAAACTAATTACGCTTCCCGCGGGTGACCGACGGAACCCTGCCCCGCGCGAAAGCCGCCAACCGGAACGTCATCTTCCTGATCGTCTGCCTGGCGCATCTGATGATGTCGGTGGACCAGACGATCGTCTCCACGGCGCTGCCGGCGATCCAGTCGGACCTCGGCACCGCGCTCGGCTGGGCGGTCTGGACGATCACCGTCTACTCGCTCGGCCAGGTGCTGGCCAAGCCGATGGTCGGCAGGCTCACCGACCGGCTCTCGGCCAAACGGGTTTTCCTGGTCTCGGTCACGGTGTTCACCCTCGCGTCGGCGTGCTGCGGGCTCGCGCCGAACGTCCAGCTGCTGATCGCGATGCGGTTCGTGCAGGCTCTCGGCGGCGGCGTGGTGCTGCCGGCCGGCGCGGTGATCATCTCCGCTGCCTTCGGGGAGAACCGGGACCGCGCGCTGGGCCTGTTCTCGAGCATCGTCCCGATCGGCGCGCTGATCGGACCGGTACTGGGCGGGCTGCTGGTGCACGCGTGGTCGTGGCGCGGGATCTTCCTCGTCAACGTGCCGATCGGGCTCGGAATCCTTGCCGCGGCGGCCGCCCAGATGCCGCGCACGAGCTCGGTGCGCACGGCGGGCACGACCGACTTCGCGGGCGTTTTCCTGCTGAGCGGCCTGATCCTGACCGCGATGATCGGCATCACCGAACTCGGCGACTCGGGCGAGGTGGCGATCGTGCTCCCCTGCCTCGCGGCGGCCGCCGCGTGCGCGTTCGTCCTGCGGGGCCACCTGCGCCGGCACGAGAACCCGGTGATCTCCCCGGCGCTGCTCACCGGCTCGGGGTTCGGCGCGATGAACGTGCTCAACTTCCTCTACGGGTGCACAACGATGGGGCTCGCCACCCTCGTCCCCCTCTACGCGGAGCGCCGCTACTCGATCCCGCCACTGGAGGCGGGCACGCTGCTGACCGCCCGCGCGATCGGGATCATCCTCCTCTCCGGCGCGACGACGTTCGCCCTGCGTCGCACCGGATACCGGCTGCCGATGTTGGGCGGTTCGCTGCTCATCGCGACCGGGCTGGCACTCATGGCGATCCCCACGTCGCTGCCGCCGACGCTGTGGCTGGCGATCACCGCCGCGATCGCCGGGCTCGGGATGGGCGTGGCGGGACCGGCGTCGAACAACGCGGCGATATACCTCGCGCCGGACCAGATCGCGGAGATCACCGGGCTGCGCGGGACCTTCCGGCAGGCCGGCAGCATCACGGCCGTTTCGGTCGCGACGGCCGTTTCCGAACGCAGTGGAGACCCCGGCAAGACCCTCGGATTGGTGTTCGTGGCCTTCGCGGTGCTGGTCGTGAGCACACTGCCCCTGCTCTTCCGGGTCACCGACCACCGGGGCACCTGGTGAACAAGCAGCTTCCTGACCAGGCCCGGACCGCTGTTGACATCCCAGACCGCGCTGATTACCGTGACGCTACGCCAAATTGTAAACAGGATTGGTGAACGATATTGCGGCCTCAGGGCCGCCCCTTCTCGACGCGCCAGGCGGTGCGGGCCCTCCCCCTCGACCCGGAGTACACATCGACGTGAAAACCATGCAGCGCACGGCCGCACCCGAACAGCCACCTGCCCGCCCCACCCGGTCGCGGCCAGGCTCCCTCGACACGCTCGCGAAAGTGCTCCTCGCCCTCATCGCGTGTCTCGTGATCTACCCGATCGCGAGATCGGTCATCGGCATCTTCACCGATGGCAGCGCGGGAAACCCCGCCGAGGGCCTCGACTCCTCGATCCTCCCGGTGCTGGGCAACACGGCGCTCATGGTCGGCGGCGGCAGCCTGCTGGCGCTGCTCGGCGGCGCGACGCTGGCCTGGATCAACGAACGCACCGACGGCAGTTTCCGCGGCCTCGGCGGGTTCATGCCGGTGGCCCCGCTGCTGCTGCCGGGCATCACCGGCGTGCTCGGCTGGGTCGTGCTGCTCGACCCGCGCGTCGGCCTCGCGAACGGCGTGCTGCGCGACCTCCTCGGTTTCATCGGCATCCACCTCGACGAAGGCCCCATCGACCTCTACTCGATGGGCGGGCTGATCGTGATCACCGGACTGCACCTGGTGCCGATCGTCTACCTCGTGGTTTCCGCCGCGTTGAAGAACCTCGACCCCGCCATCGAAGAAGCGTCGCGGATCAGCGGCGCCAAGCCACTCCGGACGGCGCTGCGCGTGACACTGCCCGCGATCGCCCCGGCACTCGCGCGGGGCTGGCTGCTGGCGGTGATCAACGGCATCGGGCTGTTCACGGTGCCCGTCATCATCGGCACCAACGCGCGTATCGAAGTGGTGTCCGTGCGGATCTGGCGCTACCTCACCAACTATCCGTCCCAGCCGGACGCGGCGCTGCTGCTGGCGGCGGGCATGCTCGTGGTGATCCTCGGGCTGACGCTCGTGCAGCGCTACCTCATCCCGTCCGCCCGCCAGGCCACCATCAACGGCCGCGGCGTGCGCGCCGCCCCGCTGCGGCTGGGAAAGCTGCGCATCGTGGCGCGCGCGGTGGTGGTGCTCTACATCCTCGTCGCGCTCGTGCTGCCCATCCTCGGCCTGCTCATCGTCTCGTTCTCCCCGTTCTGGACCGCCAACGTCCCGTGGTCGCATCTGACGACGGCGAACTTCCAGGACGTGCTGAGCGATCTCTCCGCGTTCGCCGCGCTGGGCAACAGCCTGATCCTGGCCGCGGTGGTGGCCAGCCTCGCGATGCTCATCGCCGGGTTCCTCATGCTCAACGCCCACCAGCGCAAGGGGACCGGCGGGCACCGCAAGGGCGGGAAGAAAGCCAAGCACCAGCACGGCGACAGCCGGCGCCAGCGCCTCGTCGACACCGTGACGACGCTGCCCGCGACCGTGCCACACAGCCTCATCGGCGTGAGCTTCATCCTCGCGTTCGGCGGTGCGCCGTTCAACCTGTACGGCACGGTGTTCATCCTGATGCTGGCGTACCTCACGATGGAAATTCCCTACGCCGCCAACGCGGCCAGCGCCGCGGTCGGCGTGGTCGGGAACGAACTCGGTGAGGCGTCCCGGATCTTCGGCGCTTCCGAACGGCGCACGCTGCGGAAGATCCTGCTGCCGCTGGTGTTCCCCGGCCTCGCCGCGGGCTGGGTGCTGGTGTTCATCCACGTGCTCGGCGAAGTGACCGTGTCCTCGCTGCTGTCCGGGGTGTCCAACCCCGTCGTCGGCAGCGTGCTGCTGGACATGTGGACCCAGGGGAACTTCCCGCGGATGACCGCCTTCGCGATCATCATCTGGCTGATCGCGTCGATCGCGGTGCTGGTCATGCTGCGGGTGAGCAACCGCCGCTTCGCGCGGGCCACCCGCTGAACCTCCGTTTTCGTTGTCCCCACTGAAAGTCAAAGGAGAACTGTCGGTGACCAGGAACGAGCACAACGACGTCTCGATCATCTCCCGGCGCAGGGCGCTCGGACTGGGATTGGGCGGGGCGGCCGCGGCGCTGCTGGCCGCCTGCTCCGCCGCCGGGAAGGCGACCACGCCGGAAAGCGCGCTGAGCGCCCCCGAGAAGAGCCTGCTCGACGCGGCGAAGAAGGAGGGGCAGGTCGTCGTCTACACCTCGAGCGAACAGTCCGTTGTGGACGCGCTGACCAAGGGATTCCAGGACCGCTACGGCGTCCTGCTCCAGGTGCAGCGGCTCAACTCGGCCCAGCTGCAGCAGCGCTACACCGCCGAGGCGCAGGCCAACACCTTCGCCTGCGACGCCGTGCTGTCCGGCGACCCGACGATCGCCGACGACTTCGCCGCGAAGGGCTGGGTCTCGAAGATCAACGGCGCGCCCGCGGCGGCGCAGTGGCCGGCGAAGTTCCTCAGCGACAACTACGCCATCGTCTCGATCAACCCGTACACCCTGGGCATCAACACCGACCTGGTCAAAGAGAGCGCGATCACCGACTGGAGCATGCTGACCGACCCGAAGTGGCAGGGCAAGATCGTCACCGTCGACCTGAAGCAGGTGGGCATCGTGGCCTTCCCCGCCTGGGACATCCTGCGGCAGGCCTACGGCGACGACTTCCTGCGCAAGATCGGCACCCAGCAGCTGCGGCTGTTCGACAGCGGCCCCTCGTCGGTGCAGCAGCTGGCCGCGGGCTCCGGCGCGCTGTATTACCCGTGCTCGGCGACCACGGCGGCGAGCCTGTCCAACCAGGGCGCGCCGGTGAAGACGCTCTTGCCGGGCAACGCGCCGATCTCGGGCGCGGAGGTCGCGGTCTACATGTCGGCCAAGGGCCCGCATCCCAACGCCGCCAAGCTGTTCGCGAACTACTGCATGATCACCGAAGGCCAGCAGGCGCTCAACAAGGTCGCCTCCTCCCCCGTCGACGCACCCGGCGCGCCGCCGCTGCCCGCGAAGTACGAGCGCCCCGACTACCAGCGCGCGAAGCAGACCCAGAAGGAGCTGATCTCGCTACTGGCCATGTAATGCCGTCCCCGCAAAGAAAGAGGTGCAATGTCGGAGGAACTCGATTTCACCGGTAGAACCATCTTGGTGACCGGGTCGGGCCGGAACATCGGGCGCGCCATCATCCTCGAATTCGCCCGCCGCGGCGCCAACGTCGTGATCAACGCGCGCAGCAACAAGGACGAAGCGGCGGCCGTCGAGGAGGAGGCGCGGCGGCTCGGCGCGGGCACGCTCGTGGTCATGGGCGACGCGAGCGAGCGGTCCACGATCGACGAGATCAAGGTGCGCGCCGAGGAGAAGTTCGGCCGCGTGGACATGTACGTGTCCAACGCCGCCACCCGGCTGTACAAGACGTTCTTCGAGATCGACGACGAGGACTGGCACTACTACCTCAACCAGCAGCTGTCCTCCGCCTGGTACCTCGCGAAGGCGTTCGTGCCGGGCATGCGCGAGGCCGGGTGGGGGCGCATCATCCACATCAACGGCAACGACGGCGTGCGCGGCGGCTGGGAGCGGATCCCGCATTCGGTGGCGAAGGGCGGCCTGCGCACGCTGACCCGGTCGCTGGCTTCGGGGCTGGGCGAGTTCGGCATCACGGTCAACGAGATCTACCCCGGTTTCGTGGCCACGGAACGGGATCCGAAGACCCACCCCGAGGTCACCGACGACCACACCGCGCGGCGGCTGTCGCGGCTGCCGCTGCGCCGTCAGCCCCGGCCCGACGAGCTGGCCTGGGCGTGCGCTTTCCTGTGCTCGCCGCGTTCGGGCGCGATCACGAGCGCGTCGCTTTCCCTGGACGGCGGCGAGATGTGGGTGCAGGCCCGATGAGCGAGCTGAGCACGAAGCTGGTCAAGGAGCTGGTGGCGGGCGTCGGCGTCGACCCCGCTTTCGCTGACGCGGTCACGTTTTCCGGTGAGCGCACGCTGGCCGGCTACTTCGCCTACACCGATCTGCTGGCGGCGACTCTCGCGACGGCGGGGACGGCGATCGCGGAGCTGCTGGCCGCGGGCGCGGGCGTGCCGACGTCGGTGCACGTCGACAGGGTGCTGGCGTCGGGGTGGGCGCGGGACCTGATGCGGCCGATCGTGCCGCGGGAGAAGGTGCCCCAGCCGTTCCGGCTCGGCGGCGAGTACCGCACGGCCGACGACCGGTGGCTCCGGCTGACGGACGCGAATCTCCGCCTGCAGCAACGGATGCTGGCCGTGCTCGGCACCCCGGCCGATCGCGATGCCATCGCCGAGGAGATCAGGGCGCACAAGGCGGACGACCTCGAACTCGCGCTGCTCGAAGGCGGCGGCGCGGCGGCGGCGAGTCGCACGATGGCGGAGTGGGCGGCGCATCCCGCCGGTCAGGCCGTCGCCGCGGAACCGCTGGTGGACGTGGAACTCCTGGGCACCGGCGACGGACGCTGGCGGCCGACGCCGGGGCGCCCGCTGGCCGGGATCCGGGTGCTCGACTGCACGCGCGCCGTCGCCGGGCCGATGGCCACCCGGCTGCTCGCCGGGTTCGGCGCCGAGGTGCTGCGGGTGGATCCCGCCGGGTACGAGGAATGGGGCAACCGCGACGCCACGGAGCTGACGCTCGGTAAGCGCTGCACGCATATCGACCTCGCCAGCGAACAGGGGCGCGAGCAGTTCCTGGCGCTGCTGGCGGACGCCGACGTGTTCGTGCACGGCTTCCGGCCAGGTGTGTTCGACGGGCTCGGCCTCGGCGAGGCGGTGCGCGAGCGGACGCGCCCGGGGTTGGTCGAGGTCACGCACAACGCCTACGGCTGGACCGGCCCGTGGGCCGCGCGGCGCGGGTTCGACTCGACCGTGTTCGTGAGTTCCGGGCTGCTGCTGGAAAGCATGCGCCGCGGGAACGCGAGCGTGCCGACCGAACCGGGGATCGTGCAGCACGTGATCGTCGACCACATCGTCGGCCACCTCGACGCGGCGGCGGCGATCCGCGGCCTGACGCGGCGGCTGGAGACCGGGCAGGGCTCGCGCTCCCGGCTTTCCTTGGCGGGGAACGCTTTGCTGCTCGGCCGGACCGAAGCACCCGACGAGCCGAAGATCGACAAACCGCTCGATGGCCCGTTCGACGACCGCGTGTACACCACGATCCACGGCCCGGTACGGCGGCTGAAAGCGCCGATCGACATGCCGGACGCGCCGTTCTTCTGGGAACGCCCCGGCGAACCGTATGGGAGCGCGGCTCCCGTGTGGGCGACGGCCTGAACAGACGAGCCCCTGGCGGAGTTTCCGCCAGGGGCTCCGTCGTTCAGCGGGGCACCACCGTGCGCACCGCCGCGTCGAGATCGGCCAGCTTTCCCCACTCCGCCAACGCTTCCTCGACCTGCGCGGCCGGCAGGACCCTGGCCGCGTTGGCGCGGAACTTCCCCTCGACCGCCTCGGGCGTACGAAGACCGGCGATGCGCTGGGACGCGCGCTCCAGGCGACGGCCGTCCTTCAGCCGCACCACCACCGGCAGCGTGTCGCCCGGTTTGACGCGCGCGTGGTCGTTGCGCACACCGTCGTCGTCCCAGCCGGACGTCAGGCTGATCCGGACCTTCGCCGCGGCTTCGGCGTATTCGGGCCGGGCCAGCCTGGCGTCGGAAAAGCTGTCCACGTCGAGCTTCCCGTCGACGAGCGCCGTCGCGACCGAGTACAGCAGGCTGAACTTCCCCTGGAACCCCGACGCGGGTTCGCGGTACATCATCACCATCGAATCGTGCGGCGCGCCCACTTCCACCTCCGCCACATCGGCGGCGGTGAAACCGTGCTCGCGCATCAGCGTGAACAACGCGTCCAACGGCCCATGGCTCGCCCCGCAGCACGGGTATTCCTTGATCAGCGGCGGGGTTTCGGCGGTCAGCCAGCGGGTGCCCAGCTCCTTCGCCATGCTGGCGTAGTCGTAGTCGCCGATGTAGGAATCGGCCCAGCCGAGCTGTCCGCCGAGGATGTCGGCGCTGCCGGTCCAGCCGTCCGCGGCGAGCTGCACGGCCGTGACCGCTCCGCGCGCGGCCATCCCGGCGTGCAGCGGTTTGGTGTGAGAGCCGAAGTTTCGCACCAGACCGCTCGGCATCGAGCCGGCCGTCCCGAGCGCCATGATCGTCTGCTGCTGGTCCAGGCCGGCCAGCCGGGCGGCGGCCGCGGTGGCGCCGAGAATGCCGAACAGGGCCGTGCGGTGGAAGCCGGAGACCTTCTCCTCGTAGCGGCACGCGTCGGAGATGTGGTTGACCACCTCGAGGCCGAGGGCGTAGGCGACGAGCAGGTCCTGCCCGCCGACGCCGTAGGACTGGGCGATCGCCAGCGTCGCGGGGAAAAGCACGCTCGCCGCGTGCCCGCACGCGGTTCGGCCGTCGTCGTAGTCCAGCCAGTGCGCGAGCGTGCCGTTCGCCAGGGCGGCGACGCCGGGGCTCGTGGTCAGTCCGGTGCCGAGGATGGCGGCGTTCCCGGTGGCGCCTTCGGCCTCGGCGTACCGGATGATCCGCTGCGCCGACGGTTGCGCGGCGGCGGCCAGGATGCAGCCCACGCAGTCGAACGACGACCGGTGCGCGGCCCGCACCGCGGCCTCCGGCACCTCGGCTGCCGGGGTCGTCACGAGGAACTCGGCGATCCGTTCTTCGATGTGTCCCAAGGGAAATCTCCTCACTCGATGATCTGAAGGCACACCGGGACAGGCGTCTCGGTGACCCCGGCGGGAACGGGCTCCCCGGCTTCGAGCCGGAAGGTCACGATCGTTCCGCTGCCCTGGTGTGCCACGTAAAGCCGCTCACCGCGAAGCACGGCGCTGCGCGGGATCGCGCCGCCGCTGGGCTTCCTGCCGCGGAACATCAACCGCCCGCGGTCGATTTCGAACCACACGACGCTGTCCAGCCCGGGTTCCGGCGGCGGGCCGCTGGTGCCGTGGCTTCGCGTTGTGGCGTACAGGAACCGGCCGTGGACGGCGATCGCCGCGGCCGACCGGTGCCCGGTGAGCCCCTCCGGTAGCAGGTCCACCGTCTGGAGTTCGCGCAGGTTCCCCGCGTGGTAACCGAATGCCGTCACCGTCGCCGCCATCTCGTTGACCAGGTAGACGAACTCGCCACCCGGATCGAAGGCGAGATGACGCGGCCCCGAGCCCGGGGCGACGCGCACCTCACCGGCGGGCACGAGCTTGTCGTGCCCCAGCTCGTAGACGACAACGCGATCCGTGCCCAGATCGGGGACGAGCGCGAACCGGTTCTCCGGGTCGAGCGTGACCGAATGCGGATGCGGACTTCGCTGCCTGCGCGGGTGCACGCTGGCGCCCTCGTGCTGACGGCTGTCGAGCACCGGGCCGATCCGGCCGTCCGCGCCGAGCGGGAACAGGTGCACGGTGCCACCGTGGAAAGTGGACACGAGCAGATAGCGCCCGGTGGCGTCCACGGTGCAGTGGCACGGGGTCGCCGCCGTCGGCCGGCTGTTGAGCGGCCGGAGCGCGCCGGTGTCCGGATCGACGGCGAAAGCGCTTACTCCGCCGTCCGGGATTTCGTTGGCCACGTAGAGAAAGCGCCCGCCCGGATGCGCGGCCACCCAGCCCGCGCGCGGCGTTTCGGCCAGGCCCACCGGGACAAGCGCATCGGCGGCGACCCGGAACCCGTACACGCCGAAAGCCACATCCGTGGTGTCGGCGTGATACGCCCTCGGAAAAGTGCCTGCGTAAAGGAACATCGCGGGAACCGTTCTGTCGTACCGGCGGAGAACGCCAGCACGGTCCCCGCGCGGCTAACGCGTGGCGGCGGCTATCTCCTCGGCGCGCTCCAGCGTGGAGCGCACCTGCCGGATGTGCTTACGGGCCAGCTGCTCGGCCTTCTCGGCGTCGCCCTTGTCGATCGCCTCGAGCAGCTCGTGGTGCTCGGCAAGGGACTCGGCTTTCCGTCCCGGCACGAGCACCGCCTGGAACTGGAACTTCACCAGCGGGAAGTTGAGGGATTCCAGCAGCGACGCGGCCATCGGGCTGCCCGCCGCCTCGATCACGTCGGCGTGGAACTGGCGGTTGGACAGGGTGTAGCGGACCACGTCGTCGGCCTTGAGCGCGTCGTCGGTCTCGGCGAGGTCGGCACGCAGGCGCTCGCGCTGCTCGTCCGTCGCCCGCGTAGCCGCCAGGCCCGCGACCAGGCCCTCCAGCGCCTCACGGACGCGCAGGATGTCATGCGCCTCGTCGAGGGTAAAGGAACGCACCCGCCCGCCCCGGTTGGGCTCGAGCACGACCAGGCCCTCGTGTTCGAGCCTGGCCATCACCGTGCGGAGCGTGTTGCGGCTGATGCCGAGCTTCTCCGTCACCTGCGCCTCGACCAGCCGCTCGTTCGGGCTGTAGACGCCGCCGATGATGTCCTTCTTCAGGCGCTGGTAGGCCTGTTCGAGCTTGGCCGCCTCACGCGACGGCGCCTTGGCCCCGGCGCGGGGCAGGGAAGGGACCACCTGCTCGGTCATGGGCGTTCAGTGCTCCCCGGGCGCATGTCCTGCTCGCCCCTTCCTACGCGCGGACGAAGTTGTTCGCCACGATTGTAGAACAACCGGGCTCACTCGGCGGGGAAGACCCTCGCCATCGCGGGATCCAGGCACACCCCCACCTCACTGCCGGGCGCCAGGATCTCGCGCTCCATCGTCTTGAGCACCAGCCGCTCGCCCGCCGCGCTGAGCAGATATTCCACGTGCGAGCCGAGGAACATCGACCGCTCGACCCGGCACTGGAGCCGGTTTTGCCCCTCGGGGCCGGCGGTGACGCGGCAGTGCTCGGGCCGGAACAGCACCCGCACCGGCTGCCCCGGCGTCAGCGTCGCGGTGGTGGAGCCCAGCAGCGGGCCGACCGGCGTCTCCACCAGCACGTGCCCGCCGGTCAGCTCCTTGACCGACCCGTGCAGCTCGTTGGCGCTGCCCACGAAGTCGGCGACGTAGCGCGAACTCGGCGTGTAGTAGATGTCCGTGGGGCTGCCCAGCTGGGCCACGCTGCCCACCTCCATCACCGCGATCCGGTCGCCAAGCCCGGTGGCCTCCGTCTGGTCGTGGGTGACGTAGAGCGCGGTGAACCCGATGTCCCGCTGCAGGCCGAGCAGCTCGTCGCGGAGCCGTTCGCGCACCTTCGCGTCCAAATTGGACAGTGGCTCGTCGAAGAGGATCACGCCCTGGTTGGTCACCAGCGCCCGCGCGAGCGCCACCCGCTGCTGCTGCCCGCCGGAAAGCTGACCGGGATAGCTCGCGGCGTACTTCTCCAGGCCCACCGTGTCGAGCACGCCGTGCACGCGCTCGCGGACCTCGGCCTTGGCGACCTTGGTGGTGCGCAACGGGTACGCGACGTTGTCGAAGACCGTCATGTGCGGCCACAGCGCGTAGGACTGGAACACCATGCTCAGGTCGCGGCGCTCCGGCGGCAGCGACACCCGTTCGGCGGAGGAGAACGCGGTGCGGTCGTTGACGACGATCTCGCCCGAGTCCGGGTGCTCCAGCCCGGCGACGCAGCGCAGCAGCGTGGTCTTGCCGCAGCCGCTGGGCCCGAGCAGGACCATGATCTCGCCCTCGGCCACGTCCATCGAGACGCCCCGCAGCGCGGCCACCTCACCCCGGCGGGTGTGGTACGTCTTGGTCAGTCCCCGTACGGAGATCCGCGGCCGTGCGGCCGGGGCCGCGGCCTCCGGCTCGCGCAGTTCGGTCGGTTGGGCAGCCACGTCGCAATCCCTTTCACCAGTTCGGACCGGGCATCAATCTAAGGTGGATTTCACTGTTCGTCCAGGTAGCGGACCACGGCCACGGCGGCGGTGGCCCCGTCGCCCGCCGCCGAAGCGAGCTGGGCGGCCGAGTTCTGCCGGATGTCCCCCGCGGCGAAGACGCCGGGGACGGAGGTGCGCAGCCAGATGTCGGTCACGACGTGGCCGCCGGGGTCGACGTCCACCACGTCCCGCGCCCAGGCGCTGTTCGGGTCGAGCCCGACGAACGGGAACACCCCGTCGACGGCCTCCGTGCGCGTGGTGTCGCCCTGGCGCAGCACCACCTCGTTGACGGTGCCCTCGCCGCGTACCTCGGTGAGCTCGGTCTCGAACAGCGGCTTGATCGCGCCGAGCGAACCGATCTTGTCCACAATGGACTTCTGCGCGCGGAAGCTCTTTCCCCGGTGCACCAGCAGGATCTGTGCCACGCCCTGCTCCAGCAGCACGGCGGACTCCTCCAGCGCCGAGTCACCGCCACCGACCACGACCACGCGCTTGCCGGCGAAGAAATGCCCGTCGCACGAAGCACACTGCCCGACGCCGCGGCCGAGGAACTCGCTCTCCCCCGGCACGCCGAGCAGACGCCGCGACGAGCCGTTGGCGATCACGACCGCGCGGCCGCGGAACTCCTCGCCGCCCTCGCCGCGCACGGTGAACCGGTCCCCGTCGCGCGTCAGCCCGGCGACGGTCGCCATTTCGACCTCGGCCCCGGCGTTCTCCACCTGGGTCTGCACCGTCGGGCCCAGCTCGAAGCCGGAGATGCCGTCCGGGAAACCGGGGAACGTCTCGATGCGCTCGGTGTTGAGCACCTGCCCGCCCGGCATCATCTGCTCGACCAGCACGGTGCGCAGCCCATGGCGCGCGGTGTACAGGCTCGCGGTCAGGCCGGCGAGCCCCCCGCCGACGACCACCACGTCGTAGTCCATCTGGCTTCCTTTCAGTAAACGACTTTTTGCTCCGCGAGGCGGGCGACTTCGTCCTCGGACAGCCCGAGCAGATCGCACAGCACGTATTGGTTGTCTTCGCCCAGCAGCGGCGCGGTTTTGGTGATCGCGGCCGGGGTTTCCGAGAGCCGCCACGGCGGGCTGACGGCGAGCCGCTCGCCGAGCACGGGGTGCTTGACCTCGGTGATGCTGTCCCGCGCGCGCAGGTGCGGGTCGGCGAACAACTCCTCCGCGCTGTAGGACGGGAACGCCGGAACTCCGTGCGCCTGCAGCAGTTCCGTCAGTTCCCCGGGCGCGTGCCGCTCCGTCCACTGCTGCAGCAGCGGGTCGAGCCGGTCGCGGTGCTGCCAGCGGCTGTAGGTGCTCGCGAACGCCTCGTCGCGCGCCCACTCCGGGTCGCCCATCGCCGCGCGCAGGCCGTCCCATTCGGCATCGGTGCCCACCGCGATGCTGATCCACTTGTCCTCGCCCGCGGCGCGGTAGCAGTTGTGCGGGGCCATGATCGCGTCGGCGTTGCCCTGCCGCATCGGCGAGCGGCCGTTCATCACGTACTCCAGCACGTTCTCGCCGATCAGCGAGTTGAGCGCCTCGCACGAGGACATGTCGATGTACTGGCCCTGCCCGGTGCGCTGCCGGATCGTCAGCGCCATCATCACCGCGAACGCCGCCGCGGTACCCGAGCGCGCATCCATCGCGCTGGTGCTGGTGTTGGGTTCGCCGTCGGCGTAGCCGGTCAGGTTGGCGAGCCCGCCGAAGGAGGCGAAGCAGGGCGCGTACGCCGTGTACTGGCGAAGCGGGCCCGTCGAGCCCCAGCCCGAAATGGACGCCATGATGATGTCCGGTTTGACCTTCACCAGCTCCTGGTAGCCCAGCCCGAGCCGGTCCATCACGCCCGGCCGCATGTTCTCCACCACGACGTCGCTCTGCGCGACGATCCGGCGGGCGAGCGCGGCGCCCTCCTCGGTGGCGATGTTGAGCGACACGCTGCGCTTGTTGAGGTTGACCTCCAGGAAGTTCGAGGACGCTTCGAGGTCCTCGCTGAACCCGGCGCGGTGCGCGATGCGCTGCTCGTCCGGGCGGCGCCTGCTCTCGATCTTGATGACCTCCGCGCCGAGGTACGACAGCAGCATCGTCGCGTACGGCCCGGCCAGCACCCAGCCGAAGTCGGCGATCCGGACGCCGGAAAGCGCGCCCCTGTCCCGCGTGCCCATCAGATGACCCCCGCTTCCCGCAGTTTCACCAGTTCCGACGGCGAATGCCCGAGGCGCTCGCCGAGCACCTCCTCGTTGTGCTGGCCCAGCAACGGCGCGGCCCGTTCACCGCGCCACGGTTCGTTCGAGAACTGGTACGCCCGGCCCGGGTACGACAGCTTCCCGGCGACCGGATGGTCCAGTGGGACAAGGAAATCCCTGGCCGCGATCTGCGGCGAGTTCACGAACTCCTCGGCCGTGTACACCGGCGCGCAGGCGCTCTTGCAGCCCTGGATCTTGTGGAAGATCTCGTCCGCGGTGAGCCCGTCGGCCCATTCCTGCAGCCGTGCGCGCAGCCCTTCGTAGTTCGCCGACCGCCCGGCCTGGGTGTTGTAGGGCTCCTCGGCGCCCCACTGCGGGCGCCCCATCGCCTCGAACAAACCCTTCCACTGGATCTCCGAGGACAGGATGATCACGACGTACAGCCCGTCCTTGGCCTTCACGAGCGTTTCCAGCAACCGGCCCATGCCGGTGCGGTCCGGGCTCTCGCCGTTGTCGATGTACCGGCGCAGCTGCGATTTTTCCAGGTGCATGGCGGAATGCTGCTTCGACACGTCCACGTGCTGCCCGGAACCGCCAGCGCCACGCCAGAAAACGGCGGCCAGCGTCGCGATCGCGGCGGTGATCCCGGCGTCGTACTCGGCCAGGAACCCCGCGCCCTTCACCGGTTCCCGCTCGCGGTCGGGCGAGTTCATCGGCAGCAGGTAGCCCTGGCCGCTGGAGTGGAAGGTGTTGAGGTGGCGGGCCTTGTACTCGCGGTACGGGCCGGTGCGGCCGAACGGCGTCACCGAGGTGACGATGAGGCCGGGGTTGAGCTTCTTCAGCGACTCGTAGTCGATCCCGAGCCGCTCGGCTTCGGCCGGGCCGCGGTCGTCGATCAGCACGTCGGCCTCGGCGGCCAGGCGCTTGAAGATCTCCCGCCCCGTCGCGCTTTCCAGGTCGAGGGTGATCCCGCGTTTGTTGGTGTTGAGGTACAGGAACAGCCCGGAACGCTCGGGATCCGGGACGTCACCGAGGAAGGGCTCGCGGCGCCTCGCCTCGTCGCCCTGCGGCGGCTCGACCTTGACGACGTCGGCACCGAAGTCGGCGAGCAGTTTCGCGCAGTACGGGCCCGCGACGAAGCTCGACGCGTCCACCACCTTGAGGTGGCTCATGGGACCTGCCGGCATGGTGTCTCCCCCTTTCACTTCTCGCGGGCGGCGAGGAACGCGCGGACCGACTCCTGGTGGTCCGGGCTGCCGTAGCAGATCGCCTGTGCCTGCGTGCCCAGCGTGTTGACCTCGTCGTAGCCCAGTTCGAGGCTGCGGTTGAGGATGTCCTTGGCGAGCCCCTGCGCCAGGCCTGGCTGCTTCGCCAGCTCTCGCAGGAAAGACACCGCCTCCCCGCGCAGTTCGGTTTCGGGCAGCACACGGTCGGCGAGTCCGATGTGGACTGCTTCCTTCGCGTCGACCGCGCGGCCCGAGAAGATCAGCTCCTTCGCCTTGACCACACCGACCCGGCGCGGCAGGTGGAACAGCCCGCCGCCGTCCGGCACGAGGCCGCGGCGCACGAAACTCGCCGCCAGCACCGCGGATTCGGCCGCGAACACGAAGTCGCACGTCAGCGCGAGATCGAGGCCGAGGCCGAACGCCGGGCCGTTCACCGCGGCGACGGTGGGCCGGTCGAGGTGGAACAGTTTGGCCAGCGTGTGGTGGAACTCGCGCTGGCGGCGCCAGCCCAGCTCACCGGCCTTGGCGCCCTGCTCCATGCGTTCGCGCATCCCGCGGATGTCGCCGCCGGAGCAGAAAGCCGTTCCCGAGCCGGTGAGGACGACGCCACGGATCGCCGTGTCCGCCTCGATCCGGTCGACCGCTTCGCGCAGTTCCGCGCGCATCGCCCCGTCGATGGCGTTGCGCACCCGGGGCCGGTTCAGCGTCAGCACGGCGATGCCGTCCTCGGCCTCCAGCCCGATCGTCTCGAACCCCACGTCATTCCGCCTTCGACACGAGCTTGACGACCACGCCCGCCTTGGTGTGCACGACGCCGTCCTGGTTCTCCGCCCACACGTCCAGGCCCACCAGGTGCTCGCCGTCCTCGACGTACTTGCGTGCCACGCGGCCCTTGACCCAGGTGGCGTCGCCGAGGAAGTTCATCCGGCGGTCCTGGGAGTCCATCGAGCGCACGAACCCGTCGTCGCCCATCCAGTCGGTGACGGCGTGCACGAGCATCATCTCGTTGTGGATGCCGCCGACGTTGGCGTACGGCGAGCCGAACAGCTGCGCGGCGTGGTCGTCGTAGTGCCAGTCGCGGCGGAAGCGGTGCTCACCGGTCTCCGGGTCGACCGGGTGGTGGTGCAGATGTTCGCGCATGGCGGCCCACTTGATCGCGAACGCGTAGGTGTAGGTGCTCACCACGGTGCGCGCGCACGCGTCGCACACGTCGTAGACGCCCTTGGCGACAGGCTGGAGTTCCTGGCCCACCACCACGTCTTCCCAGTAGCGGGTCTCCGCGCCGCGGCGGTGCGCGCCGGCCAGCTGCGCGTCGAAGTCCGCGTGGATCGCGTCCAGCGCCTCCTGGCCGAGCGGGCGGCGCTCCTTGCCCGCGTACATCCCGCCTTCGCGCTTCTTGCCGCGCTTGCCGGGCGGGGTGGCCATGTAGATGTTGCGGCCGGTGGCGACGGCCGCGATCTCGTCGCGCTGGTTCACGAAGTAGCGCGGCACGCTCTCGATGAACATGCGGTACGGCTTGCCGGTGACCTCTTTTTCCTCGAAGCCGAGGTACTTGTCGTAGACGTGGAACTCGTCGCCGGGCCGGATCGGCTTGAAGTAGTCGTGCTTGTTGCCCGCGGCGAGCCGGGCGACACCCGGGACCCGCAGCCGCCCGCCGAAGGACGAGCCGAAGGAGATGCACGATTCGAAGGTGGGCGGGGCGATGAAGCCGCCCCAGCGCGTGGAACCGGCGTAGGCGGGGTCGCGCCAGATCGGGTTGGGGTCACCGATGGCGTCGGCGTAGTGCCGGATCAGGTCCTCGGTGACGAGCTTGTTGTTGAGGCCACGCTCGTACTCGTTGGTCATGATCTCGTGCACGGGCGGCGGATTCTTGACCACGCCACGCTCGTCGTTGAACCGGTCGATGAACTCGTCGAGCCGCTTGTTCCACTCGGAGTCGCTCAGGCCGTCCCAGTCGAACTCCGACACATCCTCGCTCATGGGCTGAAAGTTCCGTTCTCGCGCGCCGAACTGCGCCGCCGTTTTGTGGACAAAATTGGTGAACAATCTGGACTGTAACCCGGCCCCGCCGTCGCGGTCAACAGTCACGGCAGGATAGCTCCGATTGCTTGCCGGAAGGCAACCAGTTTGGCAGGATCGGCCGCATTCCCCCGCCGCCCGCGGGCCGCCGGCCGGCATCGAACGCGCCACGCGGATCGGCGGCGCACCACCGACAAGCGCCGCGCGGATCAGCGGTGACACACCGAAAACGCGGCGCCGATCAGCAGTCAGTCAACCACCGAAAGCGAGCCATCAGCAGTGAAAACGCATCGCACCGTCCTCGTCGTGGGCTCCGGGCCCGCCGGGTACACCACCGCCCTCTACACCGCGCGCGCCGACCTCGAACCGCTCGTGTTCGAGGGTTCGCAGTTCGGCGGCGCGCTGATGAACACCACCGAGGTCGAGAACTTCCCCGGCTTCCCGGAGGCCGTGCTCGGCCCGGACCTGATGGCGAAGATCCGCACCCAGGCGGAGCGGTTCGGCGCCGAACTGGTGCCGGACGACGTCACCGGGCTCGAACTGACCGGCGACGTCAAGGTCGTGCGCACGCTGTCCGGCGAGTACACCGCCGACGCGGTCGTGCTCGCGATGGGCTCGGCGTACCGCAAGCTCGGCCTGGAGCGCGAGGACGAGCTGTCCGGCCGGGGCGTGTCGTGGTGCGCCACCTGTGACGGGTTCTTCTTCCGGGACAAGGACATCGCCGTCGTCGGCGGTGGCGACACCGCGATGGAGGAGGCGACGTTCCTGACCCGGTTCGCGAAGTCGGTGACGGTCGTGCACCGCCGCGACACCCTGCGCGCCAGCCGGATCATGGCCGAGCGCGCGGCCGCCGACCCCAAGATCCGCTGGGCGTGGAACAGCGAGGTCGCCGACATCCACGGCGACGGCTCGGTCGAAGGCATCCGCCTGCGGGACACGCGCACCGGCGAGGAACGCGACCTTGCCGTCGGCGGGCTGTTCGTGGCGATCGGGCACCAGCCGCGCAGTGATCTCGTCAAGGGACAGGTGGAACTGGACGCGGACGGGTATGTCCGCACCATGCAGGGAACCCGGACCAACCTCGACGGCGTGTTCGCCGCGGGTGATCTCGTGGACCACACCTACCGCCAGGCGATCACCGCGGCCGGCACCGGATGCCAGGCCGCGCTCGACGCCGAGCGCTACCTCGCGGAACGGGCATGACGACCACCGCTGTCCGTCCCGCCGCGCGGGTGGGGATCATCGGCGTCGGCGTGCTGGCCGTGTTGTTCGTCGCCGGGCTGCTGTGGGCGAAATGGCTGCCCTACGCGGGTAAGGCGAGCACGATGGCGACCACGCACACCTGGTCCGGGGGCGCCATCTTCGCGAAGGCCGACGACACGCCGTCGCTGTCCGGCGCGTGGCGGTTCACGGTCGCGTACTTCCAGTCGGTGTGGCCGGCGGCGCTGGTCGGGCTGGTGCTCGCGGCGGCCGTGGACGCGCTCGTGCCGAAAGCGTGGTTGCTCGCGGCGCTGAACCGCCGGTCGCGGTTCGGGCAGAGTTTCGCCGGTGGCGCGGCGTCGCTGCCGAGCCTGATGTGCACCTGCTGCACCGCGCCGGTGGCCGTCGGGATGCGGCGCCGCGGGGCTTCGGTGGCGGCCAGTCTCGCTTACTGGGTGGGCAATCCCGTGCTGAACCCGGCGGTGCTGGTGTTCCTGTTCCTGGTGGCGCCGTGGCAGTTCGGCGTGGTGCGGCTGCTCGTCGGGACGCTGCTCGTGTTCGGCGCGACAGCATTCGTGGCCCGGTTCGCGCGGCCTCAGGCGGAGCTGCCCGACGTCGAGCCGGAGCGGGTGCGCGAACTGCCGGTGCGGTACCTGCGCTCGCTGGCGCGGTTCGCGTTGGTGCTCGTGCCCGAGTACTTCGTGGTCGTGCTGCTCATCGGTACCCTCAGTGGCTGGCTTTCGGACTTCTCGGGCCTGACGACGCAGCTGGGCGCGGCGGCCGTGCTCGTGTGCGCGGTGGTCGGCACGCTGCTGGTGATCCCGACCGGCGGCGAGATCCCGGTGGTGCTGGCGCTGACCGCGGCCGGGGCTTCGCTGGGCACGGCGGGCGCGTTGCTGATCGCGTTGCCCGCGCTGAGCCTGCCGTCGATGGTGATGGTCGGGCGGGCGCTGTCGTGGCGGGTGACCGCGGCGATGGCCGGGGCCGTGGTCGTGGCGAGCCTGCTTTCGGCGGTGCTGCTGGGTTTGCTGTGAACCTCGCCGAGCACCTGCCCGCGGTGAAGACGTTCCTCGCCGTCGCCCGCGCCCCCAGCATGGCCGAGGCCGCCCGCGCGCTCTACCGCTCGCGGGCGGCCGTGTCGCGCGCGGTCGGCGATCTCGAAACCGCGCTGGGCACCCGGCTGTTCGATCGCCACGGCACGGGGCTCGAACTCACCGCCACCGGCCGCCTCGCGCTCGCGCGCGCGGGACGCATCGACGCCGAACTCGCGCAGGCCGCCCGGATCTGCCGCGCCCGGACCGGCACGCTCTACGACGGGCGCAGGCTCCAACTCGTCGTGCAGCTTGTCGCGCTGCGCAGCGTTTCCCGGGCCGCGGTGGCGACGGGGCTGAGTCAGTCCGGCGCGAGCATGGCACTGTCGCGTTTGGAGTCCACGCTCGGTGTGCCGCTGTTCGAACGCGCGAAAAACGGCGTGGTGCCCAGTGACGCGGCGGTGCATCTGGCCGTGCACGCGCGGCGGACGTTCGCCGAACTGCGGCATCTGCATTCGGACATCGCGTCGATCGCCGGGGTGCCGAGCGGCAGCGTGGTGGTCGGCGCGCTGCCGCTCGGGCGGACCCAGGTGCTGCCGGAGGCACTGGCCGAAGCGCTCAACGGACGGCCGGGGCTGCGGGTCACGACGGTCGAAAGCCATTACGACCATCTCGTCGGCGAGTTGCACTCCGGTGATATCGACATCGTCGTGGGCGTCACGCGCGAGGGAAGTGACGATTCCGGGCTCGTGAGGGAACCCTTGTTCACCGACCGGCTCGTCGTGCTGGCCGGGGCGGGCCATCCGCTCGCGGGCAGGCGTGTGCGCGCCGCCGAGTTGGCCGGCGAGCGGTGGATCCTGCCCCGTGAGGGTTCACCGAGCCGCCGGCTGTTCGTGGATGCCTTCCACAGCGCCGGATTCCCGCCGCCGCGGCCGGTCGTCGAGTCCGCTGACCTGGGCGTGGTCCGGCGGCTGCTCTCCTCCGGTGAGGTACTCGCGCTGGCTTCGGCGAGGCAGTACTTCTTCGAGCTGTCCTCCGGGCTCGTGACCGAACTGGACGTGGACCTGCCGCCGATGACGCGGGAAGTGGCGCTGCTACTGCGTTCCGGCGCGGAGCAGTCCCCCGCGACGAGCGCCGTGATCGAGGCGCTGCGGCGGCGTTCCGGGCTGTGATGGCGTGTCGCGCCGGAGTGATATCACGCGACTTCGCGTGTCGCGCGGACCTAATGTCGGTGCATGACTGAGAATTTCGACGTCGTGTGGCCCAGCGGCCGCCGGATGACCGACGGCAAGACGCTGGCCCCGCGGCTGGATTCACTGGAAGGCAAGAAGGTCGCCGAGCTGTGGGACTGGGTCTTCAAGGGCGACAAGATGTTCGACATCTGGGAGCGTGAGCTCGGCGCCCGCTACGAGGGCATCGAGTTCGTCAGCTGGCGCGAGTTCGGCGAGATCCACGGCGCGAACGAGCACGAGGTGCTGGCGAAGCTGCCGGAGAAACTGCGCGAAATGGAGGTAGACGCCGTCATCTGCGGCGTCGGCTGTTGAGGCAGCTGCACGGCCGCCGTGACGCGTGCCTCCGCCCTGGTTGAGAAACTGGGAATCCCGACCGTGACCGTCCTCTGTGGAGGGTTCGTCAAACAAGGAAAGTTCACCGCGAAGGGACTGGGGCTCCCGAACCTGCCCCACGCGATCCACCCCGGGCACGTGAACCTCGTCGACGACGAGGAGCTCGAGCGCAACGTGGCGGGCCCGATGCTGCAGCAGGTGATCGACGGGCTGACGATCCAGCCCGAAGAAGCCGGCTTCACCGCCGAACCCGCCAAACGCGACATCGTGTTCAGCGGCACGTTCGCCGAGGTCAACGAGCACTTCCTCGCCAACGAGTGGAGTGAGGGCCTGCCGATCGTCCCGCCGACCATCGAGGCCGTGGAGCAGTTCCTGCGCTTCACCGACCGCTCCCCCGACGAGGTCCTGGGCAGGTTGCTGCCCGACAGCAGGGAAGCCACGATCTGGAACATCGCCGTCAACGGCGTGCTTTCGGGCTGCCGCCCGGAGTACATGCCGGTGCTGATCGCGATCGTCGAGGCCATGGTGGACCCGAAGTTCGGGCACGAGCACCTCGGGCACACCCCGGGCACCGAAACCCTGATCATCGTCAACGGGAGGATCATCAAGGAACTGGAGTTCAACTACGCCCAGGCGGCACTGCGGCCCGGGTTCCAGGCCAACACCAGCATCGGCCGGTTCTGGCGGATGTACCTCCGCAACGCCTGCGGGTTCCTGCCGCACAAGACGGACAAGGGCTGCTTCGGCGGCAACTTCCGGATCGTGCTGGCGGAGAACGAGGACGCCGTCACGAGTATGGGATGGCAGCCGCACAGCGTGGACGAGGGTTACGCGCTCGGCGACAACCTGGTGACCATCACGGCGTGCACCGAGATGACGCAAGCCATCGAGGTGGGCGACCCGTCGGCGGAACAGATCCTGAAGAACATCGAGGCCCGCATGGCGGACAACCACATGTTCATCCAGTTCTTCTTCCGCGGCATGGTCACCCGGCCCACGATCGTGCTCACCCCGGCGATCCTGCGGGTGCTCACGGATCAGGGCTGGACGAAGGAAGCCGTCCGGCAGCACTTCTACGAGCACGCGAAGCTGCGGGTCAGCAGGCTGTCCGGGATGATCGTCGAGCGGTTCTACAAGGGAATCCGCGAGGGCAACTGGCCCGAGCAGCTCGGCACGTCGATGGAGCTGGAGCGGGACATCCAGATGGTGTCCTCCCCGGACGACTTCATCATCGTCGTGGCGGGCGACGCCGACCGCGACCACGTGGAGATCGGCTCGGGCAACGGGTACATCGGGTTCCCGGTGACCAAACGGATCGAAACGCCGCGAGAGTGGGAAACCCTGCTCGGTTCGGTGCGGCGCCGGCCCTGACCGGAAGGCCCGGCTCCCCATTGCGGTGGGGAGCCGGGCCGTTCGGTATCCGGGCTCAGTTCTTCCCGGGCCGGGTCACCCAGCGGCCGTCACTGGTCCAGCCGCTCACGGTTTCGTACCCGGAACGGAAGTCACCGACCCAGTCGATACGCAGATCCTGTTGCGCCGTGGACAGTCGCGGCGCGTAGCCGGTGGCCGTTTTCTCCGCCACGTAAGGGAACGGGTACACGGGCCTGCTGCTGCCGTTGTCCGGATTTTCGGTGACTATGCTGTCCGGCGCCTTGCCCTTCGTGACCCAGTCCGTCAGCGCGGTCAAGGCGTCGAAGCTGTCCGGGCCCTGGCCTCCGCCGCAGTGCGCCACGCCGGGCAACAGGAACAGCCGCGCGAACGCGTTGGTCTTCTCGGCGCCGCCCATCGCCTGCTGCACCGCCTGGTAGTAGGCGATCGTGCCCGCCGGGGCGACGTGTTCGTCGCCGAGGCCCTGCCAGAGGATCAGCTTGCCGCCCGCGGCCTTGAACGCGGACAGATCGGCGTCGGTGGCGTCGAGGATGCCGTGGTCCATCCGCATCAGCTCGTCGAAGTACCGGTCGGTGAACTGGACGTCCTCGAAGGTCAGGTCTCCCCGCGCCTGCGGATACACCTGGTAGCGCAGGGTTTCCGTGGTGCGCTCGTTGAGCGGGGGCGCGTCCTTGGTCTCGGGGACGAGCACCCCGGCCCAGTTCAGTTCCGAACCCCGTTCCTGCCCGCCCGGATAGAGCAGCTTGCCGTGCTCGTCGACCGGGCCGGAGTACAGCTTGCGCACGGAATCGACCTGCGCCGGGGTGAGGCAGAAGCCGGCCGAGCCCGCGCGGCACTGGATGCTCCCGGGATCCCAGGTGCAGGCCACGGGATCCGCGATGATCCCGTCGGTCGCGCCGCACCCCTTCAGCACCGCGTCGTGCAGTGGGGCGAGGTCGGCGGTGGTCAGGGTCGGTTTGCCGTGGTCGGTGTAGACGACCTGCGCGTTCCAGGCGTGCGAGATGACGTTGAGCGCGGTGAAGATGTTCGCGGGCGCCCCGGCGATGATGCCGTCGAAGTCGGTCGGATAGCGCTGCGCCTCGGTGAGGGATTCGTGGCCGCCCTGGGAGCAACCGTCGAAATAGGACTCCGCGGCGGGCTGCCCGTAGAACCGGTTGATGATTTCCTTGGCCACCACGGAAAGTTCGTGCTCGGACTTGTAGCCGAAGTCCGCCTTGAGCGTCGGATCGGTGGCGAAGATGGCGGAGTTGACCGAATGGCCCTGGTTGTCGGTGGCGACCGCGAAGGCGCCGGTCGTCAGCGGCGTACAGCCCTCGGAAGCCGGGACGTCGCTCAGGTTCACCACGCCGCAGTTGCCGCCACAGCCGACCTGCAGGTAGTTGCGCTGCCAGCCGCTGAGCGGCAGGCGCAGGTCGAACTGCAGCTGTGGCGCGATCACGCCCTGCACGTCGCAGGCCTGCCAGTCCCCCAGGTCGTTGTCGCCGGCGGCCATGACCTTCGCCGAGGTGACGATCGTGGAGGCGCCGGGGATGGCGCCGAGGTCGAGTTGCGCGACGGCGTCGCAGGTCATCGCGGGTGGTGTGCCTTCGGTTTCGCCTTCGGTTTCCTGTCCGGCCGAAGCGGCGGTCATCCCGGCCGCCAGGGTGAGCACGATGAGGAACGGGACGAGTTTCCACCGGCGCCAGTGCACGGGGAACACGGCCATGACGGCCTCCTTGTCGGCATTTTGTTCACCAAAATGGTGAACAAAATCGTGGAGCAACTCGGGAGGTGCTGTCAAGGGACGCCCGGATCGCCCGCCCAGGTGATCCGCTTCCGATGAGTTCCGGTCCGCGGTGTGGTCACCATCCAGGATTCGGAACGCTTCGAGAGGACTACGACGATGCCCGACAACGCGGCGAGGAGATTCCGGTTCGGTGTGCTCGCCCCGCTCAGAACCGATCTGCCGGCGTGGCGGGAGCAGGTGCGCCGCATCGCGGACACCGGGTTCTCGACGCTTTTGATGCCCGATGTCCAGCAGTGGCAGCCCGCGCCCGCTCCCACGCTGGCCGTCGCGGCGACGCTCACCGATCTGCGGGTGGGCACGTGGGTCTACGCCTCTCCGCTGCGCACGTCCCGGAACCTGGCCTGGGAAGCACATTCGCTGTCCGTGCTCACCGAAGGCCGCTTCGAGATGGGAATCGGCACCGGACGGCCCGGGATCGAGGACGAACTGCGTACGCTGGGCCTTCCGGTGGCGACTCCGGGCCGGCGGTTGGCCCAGGTGCGCGAGACGATCACTTCGCTCAGGGAACTCGACGGCCCGGAGCTGCACACCCCCGTGGTGATGGCCGTGCGCGGACCGAAGGCACAAGCGCTGGCGGCCGAGTCGGCGGACACGGTCACGTTCGCCTCGACGCCGGGTGATTCGCGGGCCGACATCATCGGGCTGGCGGCCGGGTTCCGCGCGAACCACGACCTTGAGCTGGCGCAACACGTCGCGGTGGTCGGCGACGAGGTCTCCCCCTTCATGGCACCCCCGGACACGGACCCCGCGGCGCTGCGCGCGGCGGACTCACTGCTGGTGCTGCCCAGTGACCCGAAGGCGGCGACCGAAGAAATCCTGCGACGGCGTGAAGAGGGTGGCTTCTCCTACGTCGTCGTCGGGTCGAACGCCGCAGGCACGCTCGCTCCCGTCGTCGCCGAACTGGCCGGAAGTTAGCGGCGCACTCCCCCGCACCATCCAGTGGGCGCATCACAGCGATCGAGCCCTCTCAAGCGAGCATCGACGCGGTGAGACGCGTCCCCGCCCCACCGCCCAAATCACCCCTGACACGATTCCCCTCGCCGGTCGGCCAGCGATGGGCCGCGTTCACACCGACCGGCACGGCTGTCGGTCGTCGGGGGCCGACAGCCCTCTTATGTGGACACCGACCCCACGACCGTCCACACCGGACTCTGCACACCCGCCAAC
>NZ_VMNW02000003.1 GCF_007713735.2 Amycolatopsis acidicola
GCACCGAACCCCAAAACCCAGAGCGCGGGATGCGAGCTACTTCCCGACCGAGCCTTCCGTCGCCCCGCCGCCATCCGGCTTCCCAGCCGCACCGGCCGAGCCAGCCGCGCCCTTGTCCGGCGCCGTCGCGTGCAGGGCGGTGGAAAGAGCCTCGGCGGTGAGCTCCACCTGCCACGGTCGCGCACCGCCCGCACGCAGCGCTTCGGTGACGCCCTCGACGCTCTTGTCCTCCGGCGGCCGCCAGCAGGTGCGGCGCAAAAGGTCCGGCAGCAACAGGTTCTCCGGCGGCAGCCGGTGGTGCTCCGCGATCGCATTCAACGCCGCACGGGCGGCGGCGAGGCGGGCGGCGGCATCCGGGTCCTTGTCCGCCCAGCGGTTCGCCGGGGGCGGACCGTCGTGGTGCTGCGCCGGGTTCGGCAGCTCCTCACGCGGCAACGCCCGCGCGGCCTCCAGGTGCCGGAACCAGTTCGCCGTGTACCGCCGCTGCACGCGCCCACCGAACACCGGCAGCGCCTGCAACTCGGCGACGGTCTTCGGCTCCGACAGCACCGCATTGACGATCGCGCTGTCCGGCAGCACCCGGCTGGGCGCGCGGTCGCGTTTGCGGGCCAGCTCGTCCCGGGCCTCCCAGAGCGCCCGGACGGCGGCGAGGCCCCGCGCGGTGCGAACCTTGTGGATACCCGAAGTGCGGCGCCACGGCTCGGCGCGCGGCGCGGGCTGGGGAGCGGTGCGCACGGCTTCGAACTCCTGGCGCGCCCACTCGAGTTTGCCCTGGGCGTCGAGTTCCGCCTCGAGCTTCTCGCGGAGCTGCACGAGCAGCTCGACGTCGAGAGCGGCGTAGTTGAGCCAGTCCACGGGCAAGGGCCGTTTCGACCAGTCCGCGGCGCTGTGCCCCTTTTCCAGCGTGTACCCGAGCAGCCGCTCGACAAGCGTGCCCAAGGCGACGCGCTCATAACCGGCGAGACGGCCCGCCAGCTCGGTGTCGAACAGACTGGCCGGGGTGAGCCCCAGCTCGAACAGGCACGGCAGGTCCTGCGAGGCGGCGTGCAGCACCCACTCTTCGCCGTTGATGGCCTGCCGCAGGGGTTCGAGCTCGCCGTCCAGCGCGATCGGATCGATCAGGACCGTGCCGGCGCCTTCTCTGCGCAGTTGCACCAGGTACGCCTTGGGCCAGTACCGATAACCCGACGCGCGTTCGGTGTCGACCGCGATGGCCCCGGTGCCAGCGGCGAGCTTCTCGCTCGCGCGGGCCAGGTCCGTGGGGTCGGCTACCACTGGCGGGGTCCCGTCGGCCGGTTCCTTCAGCAGGATCGGTCCGGCGGGCTCGTGATCAGCGGCTTCCACAGCTTTCAACCCTACGGGACGGGCGGACCGCGCCTGGTTAGCCCGTCCCGCAGAGCCTCGAGCGTGTCAGCGGATGACGCCCGCGCGCATCGCCAGCGCCACCATCTGCGCCCGGTCACCGGTGCCGAGCTTGCGCCCGATCCGGGACAGATGCGACTTGACGGTGAGCGCGGAGAGGCTGAGCTCCTCGCCGATCTCCTTGTTGGACTGACCGTCCGCCACGAGCTGGAGAACCTCCACCTCGCGTGCGGACAGCTCCCGCGGCGTGTTGTCCGTGCCGGGGACCCTTGTCCCGGTGGCCAGCACCGGTGCCACGCTCGGGTCCGCGTACACGCCGCCCTCGAGCACCCGGCGCACGCCGTCCGTCACCACCATGGGCGAGGCCGACTTGAGCAGGTATGCCTGGGCGCCCGCCTGGAACGCCGAACGTACGGCGTACGGGTCGTCCGAGGATGCGAGCACCACGATCCGGGGCCAGCCGTGGTTGCGAAGTTCCGTAACCAGTTCGATGCCCGAACCGTCGGGCAACCCCAGATCGAGAATCGCCAGATCACAGGGACCGGTTGCGGTCGCCCGGGCTCTGGCTTCGGCTACCGAGGCAGCCTCGTGTACTGTGCCCGCTCCCATTTGAGCGAGTCGTGCGGCAATAGCCTCCCTCAGTAACGGGTGGTCATCGACCACCAGCACGGAAAACAGCTCTTCCCGCGGGTGCGGAACCATGCTCGCCGGCAAGGCGCCGGCTGGCGTGGATCTGACGGCCTGAGATAAGCCGACGGCAGCCACGTCACTACCTCCCTGGAGTCGGTCGTGCCCCCCGACCGGCACCGGGACTTTCGGCCAAACAGCCGCGCCAGCTCTAGACCGAAAGTGGTGTCGTCGAAGAGGCACTCTAGCCGCCCGAGAGGGTCAGCGGGGGGATCGAACGGGTATCTATCCCGATCGGGTAGTTACTAAGTGGTGTCCGTGTAGCACGAATGGGTTAATTCACGCGTAGTGGTTAACGATTCGCTCAACGAACACGATAGAGCTAGATGCCGGTACGCCGTCTGCGCGTGCATACAGTGCGTGCATCTGCTCGTTCACCAATTTAGCCCCGCGACCACCGCTCGGGGGAGGGGCTTCACCGGATCGATGTAAGCCGTTCTCCTGGCGTTCGAACGGCCGCGCTACGCCCGTCCAGGTGGCCCATCAGAGGACGCGCGTCAGCCACTGGGGGTTCAGTGCGAATTTCCGGTTTCCGGGGAGCTCAGGAACTCTGCCGGTGCCCGAACAGCGTCACGCCGACCGGCGGCAGGCCCGCGACGCTCGACATGAGCTGGATGAACGCGTCGCCGTGCGGGCCGAGGTGCTCGTCGGACGGGGTCCAGGACGCGCGCAGCTCCAGATCGTCGGTGCGGGACGGGCCGGAGATGTCACCGAATCGGGCGGATGAGGTCTCCGTCACAGTGCCGCCCAGCGCGGTCCACGAAGCGCCCGAGGTTTCCAGCGCGTCGGTCAGCCAGGACCAGCCGACGGCGGGCAGGAACGGGTCGGTGGCGAGTTCGCGGTCGATCTCCGCGCGGACGTAGATCACCATCCGCAGCACCCCGTTCCAGGCCTCCTGGCCTTCGGGGTCGTGCAGGAGGACCAGCCGCCCCGTCGCGGGAACGTCGGCGGGGCCGGTGACTTCACAGCTCAGCGCGTACGCCCAGGGGGCGAGACGCTGCGGAGCGCGCACCGTTTCCATGGTCATCTCCGGACGGGGCCGGACGGCCTGCAGTGCCGCGACTGCTTCACGGAACATCTCGGGTGCTTGCGTCATCGCGGTCACGAGCCGACTGTAAATCCGAACGCCGGCCGGAAGGCGTAGACGCGCCGAGGAAAGCCCGCGACGGCCCGCGTGGCACGATATTTACGATGGCTACTACTGCTCCGTCGCGCCGTGAAGCGGCACAGCGCGGTCTGTCGGACGCTCCCCTGCTGGTCGCCGCTCGCGGTGGCCGCCCGTCGCGGCTGCCGGTCTGGTTCATGCGGCAGGCCGGCCGCTCGCTGCCCGAGTACCGCGCGCTGCGCGAGGGCGTGCCAATGCTCAAGGCGTGCTTCGAACCGGAGCTGCTCGCCGAGATCACCCTGCAGCCCGTGCGGCGGCACGGAGTGGACGCGGCGGTGCTGTACAGCGACATCGTCGTGCCGCTCTACGCGGCCGGGATGGACATCGACCTCGTGCCCGGCACCGGCCCCGTCGTGGCCGCGCCGGTCCGCGACGCCGCCGCCATCCGCGCGCTGCCGGAGCTGCACGCCGAACAGGTCGCGGCGGTGGCCGAAGGCGTGCGCCTGCTCGTCGGGCGGCTGGACCGAACGCCGTTGATCGGTTTCGCCGGCGCGCCGTTCACGCTTGCTTCCTACCTGATCGAAGGTGGGCCGAGCCGGAACTACGAGCGCACCAAGGCGCTCATGCGCTCCGAGCCCGCGCTGTGGCACGAGCTGGCCGGCAAGCTCGCCGACATCGCGCTGACGTTCCTGCGCGCGCAGCTGGACGCTGGGGCGGACGCGGTGCAGCTGTTCGACTCCTGGGCCGGTGCGCTGTCGCTGCGCGAGTACCGCGAGTTCGTGCTGCCGCATTCGGCGAAGGTGCTGGGCGGGGTCGCCGAGTACGACGTGCCGCGGATCCACTTCGGCGTCGGCACCGGCGAACTGCTCACCGCGATGCGCGAAGCGGGCGCGGATGTCGTCGGGGTCGACTGGCGCATCCCGCTCGACGAGGCCGTGCGGCGGCTGACCGCCGACGGTGAGCCCAAGCCCGCGGTGCAGGGCAACCTGGATCCCGCGCTGCTGGGCGCTTCCTGGCCGGTGATCGAGGCCGAGGTCCGGCGGATCGCCGAGGAGGGCAGGGCCGCGGCCGGCCACATCTTCAACCTGGGCCACGGCGTGCCGCCGGGGACGGATCCCGAGGTGCTGACCCGGGTCGCCGAACTGGTGCACGAGCTCGAGCCGTGACCAGGGTCGCGGTCGTCGGCGGCGGGGTTTCCGGGGCCACCGCGGCGTACCGGCTGCGGCAGTCGCTCGGCGGTGCCGCGGAGCTCGTCGTCTTCGAGTCTTCGGCTTCACTGGGCGGAAAACTGCGCACGGTGGAGCTCGCGGGCACCCGGTACGACGTGGGCGTGGAGGCTTTTCTCGCGCGCAGGCCGGAGGCGGTCGCGCTGATCGAGGAGATCGGCCTCGACGGCGAGCTGGCCCATCCGACGGGCGCGAAGTCGACGGTGCGGGCAGGCGGGCAGAAGGTCGCGATGCCGGGCGGCACGATGATGGGCATCCCGGGTTCGGCGGACGCGGTCGCGGGCGTGCTGTCCGAGGAGGGGCGCCGCCGCGTCGCCGCCGAACCGGAATTGCCGCCCGTGCACGTGAACGGGGATGTCGCGCTGGGCGAGTTGTTGCGCGCTCGCTTCGGCGACGAGCTGGTCGACAGGCTGGTGGACCCGTTGCTGGGCGGCGTATACGCGGGCGGGGCGGACGGGCTCGGGCTGCGCGCGACGGTGCCCGCGCTGGCGTCCGCGATCGACGCGGGAGCGCCCTCGCTGACGGCCGCGGCCGCGTCGCTGCTGCCCAGCGCGCCCAGCACGAAGCCGGTGTTCGGCACGCTGACCGGCGGGATGAGCACGCTCATCGACAGGCTGATCGAGCTGGCCAAACCGGAGATCCGGCTGAACACGTTGGTGCGCGGGCTTTCCCGCACCGCCGAAGGCTGGCGGCTCGAGCTGACCGAGGGCATCGACGACGTCGACGCGGTGATCCTCGCGGTGCCCGCGCCGGCCGCGCGCCGGTTGCTGGAGCAGGCCGCGCCCGTCGCTTCGGCCGCGCTGGGCCAGGTCGAGCTGGCGTCGATGGCGGTCGTCGGCCTCGCGTTGCCGCCCGGCACGGAGCTGCCCGCGGCGTCGGGCGTGCTGATCGGGGCCGGTGAGCGGTATCCGGACGGCAAACCCTTGGCCGCCAAGGCGTTCACCTTCTCCAGCCGGAAATGGGCGCATCTGGACGATCCCGTGCTGCTGCGCGGTTCGGTCGGGCGGTTCGGCGAGCCCGGCGCCCTGCGCGCGGACGACGAGGAGCTGGTCCGGCTCGTGCGGGCGGATCTGGCCGAGCTGACCGGAGTGACCGCCGAGCCGATCGACGTGCACGTCCAGCGCTGGGGCGGCGGGCTGCCGCAGTACGGCGTCGGGCACGGCGAGCTCGTCGAGCGGGCCGAAAGCGCCGTGGCGGCGGTGCCCGGCCTGGCCATCGCGGGCGCGGCGCTGCACGGGGTCGGCGTGCCGGCCTGTATCGCGACGGCGACCGAGGCCGCGAGCCGCATCACCTCGGAGCTGCGGCGGCACTGAGTAGTGCCAAGATGGGGTCATGGCGCGCCTCAACTACTCCGAGCTGAACAACAGCATTCGTTACACCGCCTGGTCCGTGTTCCGGGTCGAGCAGGGCAAGCTCCCCGAAGACCGCGGTGCCGTCACGAGCGAGACCACCGAGTACCTCGACGCGCTCGAGGGCAAGGGTGTCGTCGTGCGCGGGGTGTACGACGTGTCGGCCCTGCGCGCCGACGCGGACTACATGATCTGGTGGCACGCCGAAGAGGTCGAGCAGGTGCAGGCCGCGTACACCGGTTTCCGGCACACGCCGCTGGGCCGCGTCTCGGTGCCGGTGTGGAGCCAGTTCGCGCTGCACCGCGAGGCGGAGTTCAACAAGAGCCACATCCCGGCGTTCCTGGCAGGTGAAGAGGCCCGCAAGTACATCTGCGTGTACCCGTTCGTCCGCTCGTACGAGTGGTACCTGCTGCCGGACGACGAGCGCCGCAAGCTGCTCGCGGAGCACGGCAAGATGGCGCGCGACTACCCGGACGTGCGGGCCAACACGGTCGCCTCGTTCGCGCTCGGCGACTACGAGTGGATCCTCGCCTTCGAGGCCGACGAGCTGCACCGGATCGTGGACCTCATGCGGCACCTGCGCGGCAGTGAGACGCGGCGGCACGTGCGCGAGGAGATCCCGTTCTACACCGGGACGAAGGTGCCCCCTGCCGAGCTGATCGCCGCCCTGCCGTAGTGCTCGGCGAACTGTGGCGGTCGCTGACCGGGGACGAACTCCGGCCGGGCGCCGCGGTCATCGAGGGCGGCGAGGCCGTGCTGCCCGGCCCGTTCCGGGTCGCGGCGGCGGCCTCGGCGAGTATCGCCGCGGCCACGCTCGCGGCCGGCGAGTTGTTGCGCCTCAACGGGATCGAGCCCGGCACGGTGTCCGTGGACACCCGGCACGCGGCGGCCGCGTTCCGCAGCGAGCAGTACGTGCGGGTGGACGGCGAAGCGCCGCCCGGCGTGTGGGGCGGGCTCTCGGGCGACTACCGCGCGGCTGACGGCTGGGTGAAGCTGCATTGCAACTACCCCAAGCACAACGCGGCGGCGCGGCGCGCGCTCGGGATCCCGGACAGCGCGGACGCCGCGGCCGAGGCCGTCGCGAAGCGGACGGCGTGGGACGTGCAGGAGGCCGTCGTCGAGGCGGGTGGCGCGGCCGCGGCTATGCGCACCCGCGACGAGTGGCTGGCCCACCCGCAGGGACAGGCGCTCGCGGACGCGCCGCTGGTGGAGTTCACGCCGATCGCGCACTCCCCGGCCCGCCCACTGTCCACTTCGGACAGGCCGCTCGGCGGAGTCCGGGTGCTGGAGCTGACGCACGTGATCGCGGGCCCGGTCGCCGGGCGGGCACTGGCCGCGCACGGCGCCGACGTGCTGCAGATCGGCGCGGCGCACCTGCCAAGGCTGCGGACGCTGGACATCGACACCGGGCTCGGCAAACGGTCCGCCTTCGTCGATCTCCGCACCGGCGAAGGCAGGGCGCGGCTGTGGCGGTTGATCGCCGAGGCGGACGTGCTGCTGCAGTCGTACCGGCCAGGAGCGTTGGCGGCGCTCGGGTTCACGCCGGAGAAGCTCGCCGAAGCACGCCCGGGGATCGTGCTCGTGGAACTCGACGCCTACGGCTGGAGCGGCCCGTGGGCACGGCGGCGGGGCTTCGACAGCCTGGTGCAGATGGCTTCCGGGATCGCGGCGGAGACGGCGGTAGACAAGCCGCGCCCGTTGCCCGCTCAGGCGCTGGACCACGCGACGGGCTGGCTCGCCGCGGCCGCGGCGATGACGGGGCTGCGCAGGCGTGCCGCCGAGGGCGGCTCCTACCGCGCCCTGCTCGCGCTGGCGAGCACGGGGCGTTGGCTGGATTCCTTGGGACGCAAGGAGAATACGACCGAGGAGCTGGACACGACCGGCCTGTTCGACGAGCTCGACAGCCCGTTCGGGCGGCTCACCCACGTCCGGGTGCCGGGGACCTTGCCCGGGGCGAACCCGTTCTGGGCACAAGGTTCACCGTTGCCGGGTGAGGACACCGCGGAATTCTGACGGTTTCCTGCGCTGATGAGCTTGCACACCGACATGCCCACGCCGGCGCAGGTCACGCGGTTGCTGACCACGCGGTCGCCGGTCGCGGTCTCGCTGTACCTGCCGACCCAGCCGGAGGGACCGGGCGACGGGGAGCGCATCGACCTGAAGAACCTCGCGGGCGAAGCGGGGGCCCAGCTGCGTGAGGGCGACGCGGGCCGGGACGAGCTGGCCTCCGTCGAGGAACAGCTGGCGGACCTCGTGGAGGACGACGAGTTCTGGCGTTTCCAGGCGCGCAGCCTGGCCGTGTTCGTGACCCCGGCGGGGCTCACGACGTTCCGGCTGCCCAACCAGCTCAGCCGCTCGGTGGAGGTCTCCGACCGGTTCCACGTCAAGCCGCTGCTTCGCGCGCTGACCTTCACCCAGGCGGCGTTCGTCCTGGAGCTGGCGCAGGGTTCGGTGCGGCTGCTGGAGGTGGTGCCCGAGCTGCGCCCGGCGGAGGTGGCCGTGCCGGGCCTGCCGACGGACGTGGCGAGCGCGGTGGGGAAGTCCTCGATCGCCGACCGCGCGCCGGTCGGGCGGTTGCAGGGGAGCGAGGGACAGAAGGTCCGGATGCGGCAGTACGCCCGCCAGGTGGACCAGGCGATCCGGCCCATCCTCGCCGGGCAGGCCGTGCCGCTGATCCTGGCCGCGGTGGAGCCGCTGGACGGGATCTTCCGTTCGGTCTGCAGCTATCCGCATCTCGCGCCGACGACGATTTCGCCCAGCGGAGGCGACACCCAGCTGATCGAGAACGCCCGGCGCGTCCTCGACGAAGTGCACGCCGGGGAGCTTCGGGAAGCGCGGGAGCTGTTCGAGCAGCGGACCTCGCAGGGCCGCACTGTCACCGACACCGCCGATGTCGCGCGGTTCGCCACGGCAGGCGCCGTCGGCACTCTGTTCGTGGACATCGACGCGACGGTTTCCGGGCTCGTGGACGAGCAGACCGGGGAGATCGAGTTCCGCGAAGGGGATTCGGTGGACTACGGCGTTTTGGACGAGATCGCCCGCCGGGTGTGGCTCACGGGCGGGCGGATACTCGCCGTCCGCCGGGAGGACGTCCCGGGCGGCGGCGAGACGGCCGCGATCCTGCGGTTCGCGCCCGGCGCTTGAGCGCTCAGTCCTTCGGGACCAGCTTCATGGCGATCGAGTTGATGCAGTAGCGCTGGTCGGTGGGCGTGGCGTAGCCCTCGCCCTCGAAGACGTGGCCGAGGTGGCTGTGGCAGTTCGCGCACAGCACCTCCTTGCGCACCATGCCGAGCGAACGGTCTTCACGGATGACGACGGCGTCGCTGTCGGCCGGGTCGAAGAAGGACGGCCACCCGCAGTGGCTCTCGAACTTGGTGTCGCTCGAGAAAAGCTCGGCCCCGCAGGCGCGGCACTCGTAGACGCCCTCGGTCTTGGTTTCGTTGTACTCGCCGGTGAACGGGCGCTCGGTGGCCGCCTTGCGGAGCACCGCGTACTCCTCGGGGGCCAGTTGCTCCCGCCACTCCTGGTCCGACTTGACCACTTTGGGCGCGGTTCCGGTGACAGGTTCCATGCGGCCGAGTTTACCGAGCGAGCCACTGGAGGGCCCGGACGATGATGTCCCACGAGGCCACCACCACGCCGAACACGATCAGGGCCGCGACCAGCGCGGCGACCCAGTACCGGAGCCCGCCGGCGCGGTTGCTGGAGTCGGCGAAGTCCTCGACCTGGCGCAGGGAGGACTCGATCGTGAAACCCGGTTCGCAGCGCTGCATGCGGTCAAGGTGCGCGGCGAACGCCCTGGCCTCGGGATCCTCCGGATCCAGCCCGGCCAGCTCCTCGTCGAAGCGAGGATTGCGCTCGCTCTCGGTCATAGGACCAAGGTAAGCCATCAGCCGATGCGCGTGTCCGCGTCTATGCGCAGGCCCGCGGCGGTCTTCACGACACGCCAGTGCGGGCGGCCGGCACCGTCGATCGAGACGTACATGTCCACCGAACCGTCGGCGTTCGCGCCGTTGTCGGCCCTGATCGACTGGTAGCCGACGATCTTGTGCTGGGCCCAGTACGCCTCGAACGCCGCCTCGTCGCCGAAGACCGCCTGCGCCGCCGGGGTGAGCAGGTTCCACGCCGTGTCGGTGCCGACGCTGTTGATGTAGCTCTGCACGGGCACGGAGGCCTCGGTGTAGCCGACCGTGCCGCCGGTGTTCGGGGTCTGGCCCAGCGCGGCGTTCGAGGCGGAGCTGGAGGCGCTGGACGGCGGGGCCGACGTCTGCTGGCCGCCGGTCGGCACGCCCTGCGCGTTGCTGCCCGTGCCGGAATCACCCGAATTGAGCGTGAAGAACAACACCAGCGCCACGATCACCACCACGGCGGCGGCCGAGCCGATGATGATGTTGCGGCGTTTGTTCGGGGCCTGCGAGCTCGCCTGCTGCTGCCCGGCGGGGCGCGCCGGCGGGATGAAAGCCGCCGTGGGCTGGCGCGGGGAGCGCTGCGGGGCCGGGGCCGCGACGTTGTTCGCCGCGGCGGAGTTGCGCGCCCACGGGGGCCGCTCGGCCGGGGGCTCGGCGGCGACTCCGGCGGGTTGGCGGCCAGGGGCGTACAGCGGGGGTGACACGCGCGTGGCGGCCTGATCCACGTCTGTCGAATCGTCCGTGGCCAGCGCGGAGAGCCTGTCCCGCGCCTCCGCCATGCTGGGTCTTTCGTCCGGCTCGACCCGCAGCAGGTGCATCAGCAGCGCGGTGGCCTTCCCGGACTGCTTGGGCGGGATGACCTGGCCGTTCGCCGCCGTGTAGAGCAGCGCGAGCTGGTTGGTCGAGTTGCCGTACGGCGGCTGGCCCTCCAGCGCGTGGTAGAGGGTGGCGCCGAGGGAGAACACGTCGGACGCGGGGGACGGGTCCGAACCGCGGGCCAGCTCGGGCGCGAGGTACGCGGGGGTGCCGCCGATCAGGCCCGTCTGGGTGAGGGTGAGGTCACCGGCCGCGCGGGAGATGCCGAAGTCGGTGATCTTCGCCGTGCCGTGCTCGTCGATGAGGATGTTCGCCGGTTTGATGTCGCGGTGCACGATGCCCGCGCGGTGCGCGGCGACCAGCGCGGCCGCCACCTGCTCGCCGATCCTGGCGACCTGGCTCAGCGGCAGCGTGCCGTGCTCGGCGATGACCGCGGAGAGGCTCTGCGACGGCAGGTACTCCATGACGAGGCACGGGTCGCCGTCCTGCTCGGCGATGTCGAACACGACGATCGCGTTGGGGTGCTGGAAGCGTGCCGCGTTCTTGGCCTCGCGCATCGCCCGTTGCCGCATGCTGCTGCGCTCGGCCTCGGAAAGCCCCGGCTGGGCGAGAATCTGCTTCACCGCCACCGCGCGTTCGAGCCGCTCGTCGACCGCGCGCCAAACGACGCCCATGGCGCCGCTGCCGATGTGCTCAACGAGGCGATAGTGCCCTGCGATCAGCTGACCGGTGTCGATGGCGACTACTCCTCGGAAACTACCTGCATTTCTTGGCCTGACGGGGCACGCACACCCTCCTCGCGCGCCGCACTGAGTGTAGCGGGCGGCCTCGTGCGGCCGTCGTAAGCTGTCCCCCTGACGACCTTGATCATTCCGAGCGCTCCCACCAGCGCGAATGCGAGGTAGCACACAAAAAGCGCGGGCGGGGTGCCGCCGGTGAGCGCGTCGCCGAGCACCACCACCGCGATCGTGCCGGGGAGACTGCCCAGCACGGTACCGGCGAGGTACGGCCACCAGCGCACGTTGAGGATCCCGCAGCAGTACCCCAAGGGGGCAAAGGGAACCACGGGGATCAGGCGCAGCGAGGTGACCGCGAGGACGCCGCCGCCGGCGAGTCGTTCGTCCACCGCGCGCACGGATTTCCGCTGCAGGTGCCGGGACATGAGATCGCGGCCCAGCAGCCGGGCGAGCCCGAAGCCGAGCGCGCCGGAGATGGCCGTCGCCACGATCGCCACGACGATGCCGACCGCGTTGCCGAGCAGGAGACCGGCCGCGAGGTTGAACACCGTGCGCGGTATGGGGGCCACTGTGAGTACCGAATATGCCGCCAGCAAAAGGAAAGCCGTGGCCGGGCCCGCGCCGGACGCCCAGTCGCGCAGCTGCGCCGGGCTCGGCACGGGCAGCAGGAAGGCCGCCGCCACGACCGCGGCGAGCAGCACGAGAGCGACGACCAGTTTGACTCGGCGGGGCACGGCTACACGGTATTGCACGCGGAAAAACAGGGGTGTGAAGGCTACGGTGAGGCTGTGCCCAAGAACGGCGAACCGATCGAACTCGAGGCAGGCGGCCGGAAAGTGCGCCTGTCCAGTCCGGACAAGGTGTACTTCCCCGAGCGGGGCATCACCAAACGGCAGGTGGCCGAGTACTACCTCGCGGTCGCGGAGCCGTTGCTGCGGGCGATCGGCGAGCGTCCGACGACGCTGAAGCGTTTCCCGGACGGGGTCGGCGGCGAATTCTTCTACGCCAAGCGCGTGCCCAAGGGCGCGCCGTCGTGGGTGGAGCCGGTGCGGATCACGTTCCCGTCCGGGCGTACCGCGGAAGAGGTGTGCCCGACCGAGCCCGCGGTGATCCTGTGGGCGGCCAATCTCGGCACGTTCGACTTCCACCCGTGGCCCGTGCGGCGCCCCGACGTCGACCATCCCGACGAGCTGCGCATCGACGTGGACCCGTCGGACGTGACGGGTTTCGACGACGCCGTGCGCGTGGCGGGCACAGTGCGCGAGGTACTCGCCGAAGCGGGGCTGACCGGGTACCCGAAGACCTCGGGCGGGCGCGGGGTGCACGTGCTGGCGCGGATCCGGCCGGAATGGGACTTCGTCGAGGTGCGGCACGCGGTGATCGCGATCGGCCGCGAGGTCGAACGGCGGATGCCGAAGCTGGCCACCATCGCGTGGTGGAAGGAAGAGCGCAACGGCCGGGTCTTCCTGGACTACAACCAGGCGGCTCGGGACCGGACGGTGGCGTCGAGCTGGTCCGTCCGCGCCACCCAGCGTGCGACGGTGTCCACGCCGCTGACCTGGGAGCAGCTGGGCGAGGTCCGGCCGGACGACTTCGATGTGCTCACCGTGCCCGGCTGGCTGGCCGAGCACGGCGACCCGCACGCGGACCTGGATGCCGAGGCTTTCGGGCTGGAGACCGCGCTGGAGTGGTACGCGCGGGACGAGCGGGACCGGGGCCTGGGGGAAATGCCGTATCCGCCGGATTATCCCAAGATGCCGGGCGAACCGAAGCGCGTGCAGCCGAGCAAGGCGCGCGACTGACCTGCGGAAAAGGGGGCTCGGAGCTCGATTCGGCGGTTCGCACAGCGCTTACTCCCCGGATAACTTCGATCTTATGACCGAAGCATTGGCCGACCTCGCGAATTCGTTCGCCCGCTACCTCCGTGCCGAAGGACGCGCGGATCGCACAGTCAAACTGCACACCCAGGCTCCGCGCTTCTTCGCGAGATGGCTCGCGGAAGGTCAGCATGAGCCTGACCTCGACGCGCTGACCCGTGACAACCTCGTCGGCTGGTTCAACCATCTGCGAGACCGGGGACAGAAGCCCGGCACCGTCCGGATTCGCCACGCCGGGATGCTCCGGTTCATCGGCTGGCTCATTGACGAGGACGAACTCGACAGCAATCCCATGGTCGGCATCCGCAAACCCGGCCTTCCGGACACACCCGTCCCGGTGCTGTCCGATGCCGAATTGACCGCGCTGCTGAAAGCGTGCAAAGGCCGAGGGTTCAAGGAACGCCGCGATGAAGCGATCATCCGGCTGTTGCTCGACTGCGGCGTTCGGGTGTCCGAGCTTTGCGGGCTGACGATCGATCGGGAAATCGAAGGCAGGACCATCCCGGGGACTGTCCATCTCGAAAGCGGTTCAGCCCTGGTGACGGGCAAGCGCGGTAAGCAGCGTGCCGTATATTTTCGGTGCGCGCACCGAACGAGCGCTCGATCGCTACCTGCGGGTCCGACGGACGCACCGCCTCGCCGCCCACGCCTCGTGGGCACGCTGTGAAGACCGAGCCGCACGGACGGTCCCCGCCCACGACGGCCTCGACCGTCGCATCGCGGCTGACTTCGGCATCCCTTCAGATTTGCCGCATGCCGAGTACTCCCGCCGCCTTGTGAGCGCGCGGAAGGCTTGGTTCGGTCGCCTGGCCTTGCGGTCGGCCGCCGTTCGACGGCGGACCGCTCGTGCCTCGCGGCGAATCGAGGACGCTGATGTCGAGGCAATCGAGAAGTTGTCTGGTCACGACTTGACGTGAAGGCTTCACAGGTAGCCCCGGCGATGCTCCTTGTTGCCGCGAGGGCAGGGCCTGCTCCTCGCGCTGTTGCTTCCCCGGGGCCCTGGCGGAGCCCAGCACGGCGGGAACGGCCCCCCAATAAACATACGGCGCTCGATCCGGTCCGATCGCAGATCGCCCAGCGGCAGTTCCGGTCCGGTGGTGCCCGTCGAAAACTGCCTTTGTGACAGCGGTCAAACCTGGCCTGAGAGATTGTCCCCGTGGCTTGGACACCACGGTCGTGGGTCGTCCCGTGCGGCGGGTGGTGTTCGCACACGCGAACATGTCACCGAAAGCACTCGTTCGATGACTGCTGTCCGTGGTCATCCAGCTCGGCGGCGGACGTCCACTGCACGGCTCGGCCGTCGGCAAGCTCATCGCCGCCTACAACCCCGACCTCGAAGCCCGCGCGCTCGGCGCCTCCCGCCTGGAACAGTTCACCGCCTTCACCCTGACCAACCGCGACCAGTTGCGCGTCGAATACGCCGCCATCCGCGACCAGGCCTACAGCATCAGCGACGGCGAAAGCGTCGAGGGCATCATCGGGCTGGCCACTCCCGTCATCGACGCCAGCGGCACCGTCATCGCCGCCGTGCACATCTGTGCGCCACGCGGTCGGCTGGCACCCGACCGCCGCCCCATGGTGCTGACCCAGATGTTGCAGACCGGCGTGCAGATCTCGCGCCAGCTCGGCGCCCCCGACGACACGCTCCCGGACACCACTCTGGACACGGTCATCGCCTCGGAAGAACGACGGGCCTCCGCGTCGTGAGACAACGCTTGCGATCAATCCCCACCGGATGCGGGCTCCCAGGCGGCGACGAGGTCCAGCAGACCAGGGAAGCGCGCGTCGAGGTCCTCGGCGCGCACGCGGCTGCGCCGCTCCAGCCCGTACTGCCGCTGCCGCAGGATGCCCGCCTCCCGCAGCGCCTTGAAATGGTGGGTCAGCGACGACTTCGGCCGGTCCAGCCCGAACCAGCCGCACGGATGGTCGTACGCCTCGCGTTCCAGTAGCAGTTTGCGCACGATCGTCAGCCGCAAGGGGTCACTCAGCGCACTCAGCACGACCTCCAGCCGCAGGTCCTCACGCGCCGGCTCGGGCAGGGGCGGCGGCAGTTCGGCGGGCGGGAGATCCAGGTCGGTCACCGGTGACGTGCGCATGCCCACATTCAACCACTCCAGTACGACTTTAGTCGAACTAATGCTATGTTCGAGTCTGCTCGTACTAGTTCGACTTGATTCGTACTGGAGGATAGATGGTCGCCGTATCCGACGCCGCGCCGCCTCGCGCCGGCAATCCGTGGCTCGCCGCATGGCCGGTCACAGCGGTGTTCGTGCTGTCGAACGCGCCCACCCCGCTGTATGTGCTGTGGCAGCACCGGCTGGGCTTCTCCGCCGGAACGCTCACGGTGATCTTCGCCGCCTACATCGCCGGACTGCTCGCCGCGCTGCTGGTCGCGGGCCGCGCCTCCGACCGGGTCGGCCGCAAACCCGTCGTCCTGCCCGGAGTACTGCTCGCGCTGGTCGCGTGCGCACTGTTCGCCACCGCCACCTCCGTACTCGCGCTGGGCATCGCACGGCTGCTCGCCGGGATCGCGGTCGGCATCACGGTCTCGGCAGGTATGGCGGCCGTCGTCGACGTCGGCGGACCCGAACGCGCGCGCACCGCCACGCTCGCCGCGTCCACCGCCATGGTCTTCGGCGCAGGGCTCGGACCGCTGCTCGCCGGAGTGCTGTCGGAAACCCTGCCCGGGCCCACGGTGACGATCTTCGTGCTTTCGGCGGCAGTGCTGCTCAGCGCGGCCCTCGTGGTCGCTCGACAGCCGCTCCAGCGCCCGGCTGAACGCGGCACAGGTGGCTGGGTGCGCGTACCCGCCGTGCCCCGCGCGCAACGCCGGCCCGTCTGGCTGGGCATCGCGGTTTTCGCGCCGGGCATCACGTCCACTTCGTTCGTGCTCTCGCTCGGCCCGGCACTGCTCGCCGACGTGCTCGGCACCAGCAACCGGCTGCTCGCCGGGGCGACCGCGTTCGTCATGTTCGGCGCCGCCACCGCCGTCCAGTTCGCCGCGCGGCGCCTCGGGGTCCGCGCCATTCTGCTCACCGGCGCGGTCGCGGCGCTCGCCTGCATGGCCGCACTCCTCGTCGCCGTGCACGCACGCTGGATCCTGGCGATCGTCGTCACCGCTGTACTCGCCGGCGCGGCACAAGGGCTCGGTCAACTCGGCGGGCTCACCATGATCAGCACCCACGTGCCCGAACAGCGGCGCGCCGAAGCCAACGCTCTGCTCAACTTCGGCGGCTACATCCCCGCCGCGCTACTGCCCGTCGGCACCGGCTACCTCAGTGACGCCCTGGGATTCGCGACCGGATCGACCATCTTCGCTGCCGCTATCGTTGTCGCATCCCTTGCGGCTGGCGGGCTCGTCTGGCGCCACACGCGCACGACATGAGCACACCATCATCGCCCAATCGCCGCGACAGCACCAATCGCTAATTGCCCGTCGCAAGAAATGTCACGAGCCTGAGACTGATCTTGACGAAATTACGGTGAGACAACCGGAAAACTCGCAAGTCAATGAAGATCGACATGTCACGCGTGGTGAGACCCTGCAGGGCGGTTGTTCGAGCGGGCGCTTACGACCTGCATCAATCGCCAATGAGCTCGTCGTCTCTGGGGATGCTGCGCGCAGTAGCGGGCTGCCCTCGCCGCCGCTGCCGTAGTGCACAGCGTGAGGGGCTGGTCAGTGCCAGTGCGGCAACTTGACAATTATACGGCGCATGCGTCCAAAAGGGAGCGGTGATTGTTTCAGTAGGAGATCGAGGTCAGCTCAATTGGCTTGTCGACTTTCCAGTGGATTGTCCCGTTGCCGCAGGGCTTCGGCAAGACGCAAGGTGTCGGGTGCCGGACGTTGGCCCAAATCAGACAGTGATGTGGTCAGCAGGTGCAGCGTGCGCTCGATGTTGGCGTGGTGCCCGAGGCGAGCTTGCATGCGCATGAGGTCGCGGTAGATCGCTTCATTGTACGGATCGAGCTGACGCGCGTTCTCCAGCAGTTCGAGAGCCTCTTCGGGAGCCTCGTTCCTGATCTCGGCGATCAGGAAGCTAAGCGAGTCAAGGACTTCCCGTCGGAGCGCTTCGCGGGGGCCTTCGATCCACTTGGCTGTGATTCCGCCGCCAAGGTCTCCGCGGTACAGCTCGGGAACTCGCCGCAGGGCCGCCAAGCGGTCGGCCGTTCGGCGAGGGTTCGGACGTCCCTCGTTCCCAGCGCACGACGGTACTGGGATCGACGCCGAAGGTATACGCGAGCGACTCCTGCGTGTACCCGGCGGCCTTCCGGGCGCGTACCAGACCAGTGCGCTTGGTTGCCATGAGTGTCCTCATCATTAGAGATCGAGTCCTGGTCACATTACTGCAGGTCAAGCATGCAGATGCAAGGTTTTCGCCAGGATTTCGCCGGTCTCTCGCTCTGGTGGGGTGGGGCACGGCCCGTCAAGGTCGACTGTGGCCCCAGCGTCGGGGACGAATCCCCGCCCACCGGACCTTGGTGACACGCGATTCTTGCGCGTGCGCGCTACTGGTTCGGTTGCCCCGGCGCTGAGTGCGTCATCGGTTTCGTTGGCGTAGCAAGGGAGTGCAGCCATGACCGTCCGATTCGTTGAACGCGCCAAAATCTCAGGCCCGGTCGATGGGCTACGCCGCAGCCACGATCGGCTGGCGAGGCCGGCGCGACGGGTCCCGGAGCCGGCACAGCTCTACACCCTCGTCGTTCTGACGCTCTGTCTCCATGGCCCGGCGACAGATAACTGTTGCTGCAGCTGTAAAGCAGCGTGGCCGTGCGAGCCAGTTCGGCTGGCGTGCAGGCTGCGAGAGGGGTTTTGACCGTGTCCGCCACCACGATCGAAATGGACGCCTTGGTGCGCGCTCTGGTCGTCAACGCAGCCAACTTGCCCACTGCGGCTGTGCAACTACAGCAGGGAGTGCTGAGTTCGGAGCGAGAACACGAACTCGGCGAGTTCCTGATCCGGCTCGGCGAACTCCTGCACCAACACGCCGACCTCACTGGGGGACAACGTGACGCGGCCCACGGGAGCGCCTCGTGCGTGCCAGACCGCGGTACAGAGCGGCGTGGTTCGCCGTGAGTCGGGTAGGGCTGGTGGCTCTCGTCTACTTTGGACTCGTCGCGGTTGCGCTGGCGCTGCTGTTGATACGTCGCCGGCTTGCGCGGCGTCGTGAACGTGCACGTCACCTTCCGTTTGGCAGGTCATCACGCGGGTCGAGCAGGAGCGACGAGCGCAGGGCACTGACCGACTGCCCCGTCGTGTCTACGGTCTACCAGCCGGATGGCGCTGGCCGGATCGAGATGTCGATGATGCGCCGAGCCGTGCCCCGGCGAGGACCTTATGAGCGTCTTCCAGCCTGATGTGACCGCCGGGCCTCTACGAGCAGTTCGCTGATTACCTGGCTGTGCGGATCGAATCAGGCGCGTGGCCACCAGGAGCGCTGTTCTCTGGCCAACACCAGATACCGGGCGAGGACGGCGTGTCCCGCCACACCGCCCTCCAAGCCGTCCAGGTGCTGCAAGCCCGCAGCCTGATCGTCACGCGGCCCAGCCAGGGTTCCTACATCGCGCCGCGGCGATCGAACGCAGCCGCCGGGTACAAAACTTCGAGTCGAAAGGTACCGATGATGCCCCGCCCGACGAACGAGGCTTTCTCCAACGCCTCGCCGACGCGGGAAGGCACCTGCGAGCCGGCAAGCGGGTGCTCCGGCTATGAGAAGGACCTGGAGGAGGCGATGAAGCACGAGGGCATCGCCCGGCCGGATGGTTTCCCAGGGGCAGGGAGCCAGCCACCCATCTGACCGTACTCACCGTCGAAGCCGTCGCGACCGAGGTTGCCCGTCGAAGTCCGCCAGCCTTTTGGTGACAGTGCCGGATAGCTTCGTGAGGGCGTGTGCCGGTCGTTCGGAGCTCGCTGTGTCGGCGTCGTAGGCAGAGGTCCGGCGCGGCACACGGCGTGGTTGCGTCACGCAGAAGTTTAATTTACTCTACATTAAAAATTGCACGCAGGTCGTCTCACACTGAGGAGCTTCGACGAAGAGGTCGTGCCAGGTGGTTCCGAGGTCGGGGCCGGGGACGGTCGCCTCGCCATGCCCGCAGTCGCACTGAGGGAGTGCGGAGACGCCGTGATGGTCGAGGAGCCCGGTTCATGGTGGTGAGGGACAAGGTGCGCGCGGTCGGCCTTGCGGCGCGTGTTGGCCGGCATGTCGCCCGCGAGAAGGTCGGCCCCAAGGTCCGGCCGACCACCCCGGAGGCAGTGCCTCCGTCGGCCGAGTCGATCACGACTGAATGGCTGACCGCTGTTCTGTGCCGGAACGTTCCCGGCGCGCGCGTTGTGAAGGTCGGCCTTGGACGTGGAGATAATGGAACCAGTGCGCGGCGAGCGGTCGCCGTGACGTACAACGAAAAGGGCGCAACCGCTGGCCTGCCGACGCGGCTGTTCACGAAATCCACGGCGACGTTCGCGTCTCGGCTGCTGCTCGGCCTCACCGAGATCGTGGAGGGGGAGACGCTTTTCTACAACCGAATGCGGCCGGAGTTGACGATCCGCAGTCCACGGTCGTTCCACGCCTGCTTCGATCCGCGCACCTACCGCTCTCTCGTGCTTGTGGAGGATCTCGCGCACGAAGGCTGGAAATTTCCGGATCCACTTCACAACCGGGTCACCCGGGCCGACGCCGAGGACATGGTGTCCGAGATGGCCACGTACCACGCCGCATTCTGGGACAGTTCGCGCTTTGACACCGATCTGCGGAGATTGCGGCCCGCGCGCGAGTGGCAGGAGAACCTCAACCGCAAGGTCGGCTTCGAAAAGCGAACATTGGTCGGCCTCGAACGAGCTCGAGAAGTTGTGCCACGGGAGCTGTACGCGGACCGGAATGCGCTGTACCCCGCTTTCATGCGCTCGTTGGAGCTGCACCGCACGGCTCCGGCGACACTTCTGCACCAGGATGTGCACCTTGGGAACTGGCTGCGCGACGCGGACGGCCGGATGGGTCTCTACGATTGGCAATGTGTCGCCCGAGGACATTGGGCTCTGGACTACTCGTACGCGCTCGCCGGTGGTCTAGCGACCGAGGACCGGCGCAACTGGGAGAAGGACCTCCTGAACCTCTACCTCGAACGCTTGGGGGAGCACGGTGTCGGCGAGCCACCATCGTTCGAGGAAGCCTGGCTCGGCTACCGCCAACAGCCGATGCACGCGCTGGTGTTCGGGCTGTTCACCCTGGGCGGCAGCAGGTTCGAACCTGAGCTTCAGCCCCGTGACTACACGCTCGCAGCGATCAAGCGGATCGCCCAGCACGTAGTGGATCTGGAGTCGATCAACGCGATCGGATGACGCCGTCAGCCCGTGGTGCCGGATCGGTTTGGTGAGCTCGATGTTGTGTCCGCGGCGCCTGCCGCCGTGTGGTCACCTGACTTCAGTGAGGTGTATTCGATGAACGAACGGGTCAAGCTGCTCTGCGCGTGGTGTGGTCCCGCCACCGTCGTGCTCGCGTTGATCGGCTGGCTGATCGCGGGCGTCCTACCGATCCCGCCCGCGGCACATCAGAGTGCTGCGGATATCGCTGCCTTCTATGAGGATTCACCGTCGCGCACGATGGCAGGACTCATCCTGTCGGCGCTCGCGGTAGGGTTGGTGTTCCCGCTGGTGGCGCTGATCGGTGTGCACATGGTGCGGATGGAAGGCCGTACCCCGCTGATGACCTTCCTGCAATTGGTCACCGGTGCGGCGACCGGCGTGCTGCTGCTGATCCCGTTGCTGTTGATGGTGGTCTGCGCGTTCCGGCCCGACCGATCGCCCGAGTTGACATTGCTGCTCAATGATGTGGCCTGGCTGCTGTTCATCACGCCGATCGCTCCCTTCATGATCCAGAATGTCGCCATCGGTATCGCGGTACTCGCGGACCGCAACCCGGAACCGGTTTTACCGCGGTGGGTCGGTTATCTGAACTTCTGGGTGGCCTTCCTGTTCGTGCCGGACGTCCTGGCCTACTTCTTCTACAGTGGACCGTTTGCCTGGCAAGGCATCTTCGTATTCTGGCTGGCTTTGACGGCGTATGCGGTGTGGCTTGTCACGATGGGGCTGGTCCTGCGTCGCTCGGTGAAGACGTCCGCCGCTGTGCCGGTGGCGGCATGACGCCGGAGCTGCCCGAATTCCTGGTCGAGGAAACCGGGCAGGTGCCGCGGGCGGCAGTCGTCCCTGATCGAGCACCGCCGCCGGGCGAATCCGGGCTGTGGGTCTTCATCTTCGGCGACATGACCTTGTTCGCGGCGTTCTTCGTCGTGTTCCTCTGGGAATTCAGGCAAGACAGGTCCGGCTTCTCGGCTTCGGCGGATCAGTTGCTTCTTCCGCTGGGAGCGGTCAACACGCTCGTCCTGCTGACCAGCTCACTGTTGGTTGTGCTCGGAGTCCATCGCGGCCGCCGGGGAGCGTTCACCGGCGCGCTGCTGTGCGGATCGCTCTTCGTGGTGCTCAAGGTGACGGAGTACGTGCACGAAGCGGGGCTCGGCAACACGCTCGCCACGGACTCGTTTTTCACCTTCTACTACGTGTTCACTGGTATTCACCTGCTACACGTGCTGGTCGGCGGTGTCCTGCTGGTCAGTGCACGGCACGGCACGAGCAGGCGGTTCATCGAGGGGGCCGGAACATACTGGCACCTGGTCGACCTGTTGTGGGTCGTTCTCTTCTCCCTGTTCTATTTGGCGGGTGCCGCATGAGTGGAGACAACCGACGCCGGATCCTGGCGGTATGGGCCGGGCTGATGCTCGCGACCGCGTGTGGCTGGTGGATCGGCACTGATCATCCGATCCGTGGTACCGGTCCGCATTGGGCGGCAGCCGCGGTGGTGTCCATCGCCTTCATCAAGGCCCGCTACATCGGTCTCGACTTCATGGGACTGCGGCAAGCATCACGTATGCTCCGCGGCCTTTTTGCCGTCTGGACGACCGTTGTCGGCGCCGCGGTCACCTTGCTCGCGCTCGTCTGACCCACCACTCACTCGAACGGGTGACATCTGAGTTCTGGCCAGATCTTTGAATCACGATTAAAAATCGCTAGCATGGCATCCGGCCGCCCGTCGGGGTGCGGTCCAGGCCCACAGAGACGTGGAGGAAGTATGTCGTTCGCCAATGAGGACGAGGTCCGTCGCTACATCGGCGGTATCTTCGAAACGGCGTTCAAAGACCAGGAGATCGGCCCCAAGCTGGTCGAGACCGGCCTGGTGCTCAAGTTCGCGTTCACCGAACCGGATGCGCACATCGTGATCGACATGCCGGAGCAGCAGGTCCACCTGGGGGATGCGCCCGGCAAAGAGCCGTCCGCCACGATGTCGATGCAGAGCGAGACCGGCAACGCGTATTGGCAGGGCAAGGTGAACCTGCCGTTCGCGATGGCGCGCGGCAAGATCAAGGTGGACGGGAACGTCGCCAACCTGCTGAAATTGGCTCCGCTGGGCAAGAAGCTGTACCCGGTGTACATCGAGACCCTTCGCAATGACGGACGTACCGACCTGCTCGTCTGACCGTTGCTTGTGGAGGGATCGTCGCAATGAGCACAAGTCTCGGCAGTGCGGTCGAAGCCTGGGATCTCGTCGACCGCACGCGTACCGGTGACATCGACGCGTTTTCCGACCTGTACCGGCGTCACTACGCCGAGGTTTTCGATTTCGTGCTGGTGCGTGCCCGGAACTGGACTCTCGCGGAGGAGATCACCGCGGAGACGTTCTGCCGCGCGCTGCGCCGCATCGACTCGGTGACTTATCGCGGTTCGTCACCCGCGGCCTGGCTGAGCACGATCGCTCGCAACATCATCATCGACGAGTTCAAATCCTCGCGGAGGCGCAGGGAAGTGCCGTGGCTGGAAGGTGCTGACTGGCCGGGCGAGGCCACCGACCCGGGAGTCCGGGTGTGTCAGCGCGAGGCCGCGATCGAATTGCACCGGTCGATGGCGCAGCTCACCGATGAGCAACGGCGATGCCTGACGTTGCGGTTCTTCGAGCACCGGCCGGTCGCGGAGGTCGCGCGGTTGATGCGCAAGAGCGAAGGATCGGTGCGAGCCTTGCAGAACCGGGCGGTACGCAGGCTTGGCGACTTTCTCACGACGGGGGCGGCCGGCCGCTGAACCGGCCGTGAACTGGAAAGGAAAGCTGGTATGTATCCCGGAAACCACGCGCGAAGGAACCCGGACAAACTGGCGGTGGTGATGGCGGAATCCGGCCGTGCGCTCACCTATCGCGAGCTCGACGATCGCTCGGCGAAGTTCGCGCGGGTCCTGCATGACGCCGGACTGCGCCGCGGGGACGTCCTGGCGATGTTGTCGGAGAACACGCTCGAGTGCTTCGAGCTCTACTGGGCGGCGATCCGGTCGGGCCTGTATGTCACCGCGATCAACCGACACCTGTCGCCCGGCGAAGTGGCTTATATCGTCAACGACAGCGGTGCGCGTGCCCTGGCCGTTTCCGCGACGCTTGCTCCGATTGCCGAGGCCATCACGGATCGGACACCCCAGATCAAGCGCAGGTATGCCTTCGGCGGCCCGGTGGCGGGGCATGAAACGTATGAAGAGGTGCTGCAAGCCGTCGGCGCGCGGCTGGAAGATCAGCCGCGCGGGGCGGAGATGCTGTACTCGTCGGGGACGACTGGCCGACCCAAGGGGATTCGCTTGCCTCTGCCGGAACATCAGGTCCACGAAGCGCCGGACCTACTGCTCCCGTTGTTCCAGAAGATGTACGGCCTCACCGAAGACGATGTCTATCTCTCCCCGGCGCCGATTTACCACGCTGCCCCGCTCCGGTGGTGCGCGGTGTTCAACGCGCTGGGCGCGACCGTCGTGCTGATGGAGAAGTTCGATGCGGAGGGCGCGTTGCGGGCGATCGAGCAGCACCGCGTCACAGTGACGCAGATGGTGCCGACGATGTTCGTCCGGATGTTGCAGCTCCCGGACGATGTCCGCGCGCGCTATGACACCTCGAGTCTCAAGGTCGCGGTCCATGCCGCCGCGCCTTGCCCGGTCGAGGTGAAACAGCGGATGATCGACTGGTGGGGGCCGATCCTGCACGAGTACTACGGCTCGACCGAAGGCAATGGTGTCACGTTCATCGACACGGAACAGTGGCGTCGCAAGCCGGGTTCCGTCGGGCGTAGCGCACTCGGACCGGTGCACATCTGTGACGACGAGGGCCGTGAGCTACCGCCAGGCGAAGTGGGGCTGGTCTATTTCGAACGTGAGCAGTTGCCCTTCGAGTACCACAACGCCCCGGAGAAGACGAAGGACGCACAGCATCCCGATCATCCACATTGGACCGCCATCGGCGATATGGGCTATGTGGACGAGGATGGTTTCGTGTTCCTCACCGACCGCAAGGCTTTCATGATCATCTCCGGTGGGGTCAACATCTACCCGCAGGAGGTCGAGGACATCCTGGTGCTGCATCCCAAGGTGCGTGACGTCGCCGTCATCGGTGTTCCGGATCCGGAGATGGGCGAGCAGGTCAAGGCAGTCGTCGAGGTAGCGCCGGGTGTCGGGGCGGGAGCCGAACTGGAGCGGGAGCTCATTGGCTACATCCGTGATCGCATCGCGCATTACAAAGCGCCCCGTAGTATCGACTTCGTCGAGGAATTGCCCAGGACACCTACGGGCAAGCTGCTCAAACGCACGTTACGGGATCGCTATCTCACCCCTGCTTGAACGACCGGAGGAACCATGACATCCGCTGTCTCCGAACAAAAAACGTACGACCCGGTCTCCGTGTCGCCCTTGTCGTTTTGGGCGGCCACCGCGGAGGAGCGCGAGGAGAGCTTCCGCGTTCTGCGACGGGAACGGCCGATCAGCTGGCACCCGCCGCTCGAGGGATCACTGATGCCCCCGCAGCAGGATGGGATCTGGGCCGTCGTCCGGCACGAGGACATCCTGCGCGTGAGCAAGGACTGGGAGACCTTCACGTCCGCGGAAGGAGTGCAACAGGAGGAAGTGCCGGACGAGATCCTCGAAGCCGCTGAGTCGTTTCTCGGTATGGACCCGCCACGGCACACTCGTTTGCGGAAGCTCGTCAGTGCGGCCTTCACGCCCAGGCAGGTCGCCAAGATCGAGGAGCAGATCAAGAACCAGGCCAGGACCATTGTCGACGAGTTGCTCGACGCCGGTGACTGCGACCTGGTCTCTCAGGTCTCGAAGCGTCTTCCGATGTGGACGATCTACGAGATGATGGGTTTGCCCGTCGCCGACCGGGAGGCCGCCGCGCACGCTGCCGACGGCATGGTGTCCTGGGCCGACGAGGACGTTGCCGCCGGGCGGGAGCCGGGCACCGTGCTCAACGAATCGCTGGTGACCTTGCTGAGCAAGGGCCTGGAATTCGCCGAGTTCCGGCGTGCGAACCCGGCCGAAGACCTCATGACCAACCTGGTGCAGGCCGAAGTGGACGGTCACCGGCTGTCGGATGAGGAGATTGGCGCCTTCTTCGTGCTGTTGTCGGTCGCGGGCAACGACACGACACGCAATACGATCAGCCTGACGGCCAAGGCATTCACCGATTTCCCGGATCAGAAGGCGTTGCTGCTCGAGGACTTCGACGGCCGGATCAAGACTGCCACGGAAGAGTTCGTCCGGTGGGCCAGCCCGGTCATGACGTTCCGGCGAACCGTCACCAAGGACGTCGAGCTCCATGGCCGCCACTTGTCGGCGGGAGACTGGGTGGTGATGTTCTACTCTTCGGGCAACCGGGACGAGAGTGTGTTCGCCGACCCGAACCGTTTCGACATCACCCGCAACCCCAATCCACATGTGGGGTTCGGTGGCGGCGGGCCGCACTTCTGCATGGGGAACATGCTTGCAAAGACTCAGCTCCGTGCGCTGTTCGGTGAACTGCTGCACCGGGTACCAGGGTTGCAGGTGGGTGAGCCGACCTACCTGACCGGCAATTTCGTTCGAGGCGTGAAGTCGTTGCCCTGCACCATCCGCTGACGGGGAAAGAGCCCGCCTCCGAATCCGGAGGCGGGCTCTTTCTCATGCCCCGCTCAGATTTCCGGGGCCGGCACCAGACCTGAGAGCACTGCGCCGGTGATCCCGCCGTCCACCACGAGCGCATGACCGTTGACCCACCGGGCGCCGGGCGACACCAGGAAGAGGATCGGCTCGGCGATGTCGTCCGGCGTGGCGTGGCGACCGAGGAGGAACTTGACCCCGTCGAGGTTGTCCTTGCCCATCGACTCCTCGAAGTCGGCCAGAATGGGGGTTTCAACGGGGCCGGGGAGGATCGCGTTCATCCGGACGTTCTGCTCGACCAGCCCGGTCGCCATCGCCATGGTGTAGACCGTCACGCATTCCTTGGAGAAGTTGTACGTGTTGCCCTCCTGCGGATGGTCGCGGAACCAGTCCAACCCGGATTCGAAGGTGTCGGCCGCCAGCAGCTCCCGGATCGACTCGAGACGTTGTGCCCAGCCGAACCCGGCGGTGGAGGAGACGTTGACGATCGCGCCGCCCGGGTTCAGCCGGTCGAACATCGCCTCCGTGAGGTGGCGCAGGCCGAGAAAGTTGACTTTGAAGACGAGTTCGGACGGCGCGGTTCCCGGGAGGCCTGCCACGTTGATGTGCGCGTCGAAGCCGGAATCGAGTTGCGCGAGGGCCTCGTCGATGCTCGCCGGGTCGGACAGGTCGATCGGGATGTGCCGCGACACAGGCACCGTGGGGTGGTTGCGGTCCAAGCTCACCACGGTCGCGCCCCCCTTGGTCAGCTGTTCGGCCACCGCCTGCCCGATTCCGGACGCGGCGCCGGTCACGACGCAGCGCAGGCCGCTCACACTCGACATAGGACTTCCTTCCAGCTCGCTTCAATTTAATTTAGACTATAAAATGCGGTACGGTGTCAGCTCAAGGGCTACCGGCCGCGGCTGCGTATCGAAGGAGATTGCAGTGACCTCAGACGTATCGAGCGAAACCAGGCCGGCCGCCGACACCGTCGGCGACGCGGTCACGGAGCTCCGCGCCACCTTCGCGACCGGGCGGACGAAAAGTCCCGCCTGGAGAACCCGCCAGTTGGCCTGCATCGAGCGCATGCTCGACGAGCACGAGGACGAGATCGCCGCGGCGCTGGCCGACGATCTCGGGCGAACCAAGGCTGAAGCCTGGCTGGGAGACATCGCCTCGACCAAGTCGGAAGCGACGTACGCGCGGAAGCACTTGCGGAAGTGGATGAAACGCCGCCGCACCTCGCTCTCGTTGAGCTCTTTGCCTGGCAGGGGCTGGTACCAGTACGAACCGCTCGGCGTCGTCCTGATCATCGGCCCGTGGAACTATCCGGTGTACCTCACCCTCGGGCCGCTCGTGGCCGCCGTGGCCGCGGGCAACTGCGCGGTGGTCAAGCCGTCCGAACACGCTCCCGCGTCATCGCGTTTGCTGGCCCGGCTGCTGCCGGAGTACCTCGACAGCGAGGCCGTAACAGTCGTCGAGGGTGAAGCGCAGGTGACTCAGGAACTGCTCGCGCAAGGTGTCGATCACGCCTTCTTCACCGGCGGTACCGAAGTCGGCAAGCGGATCATGGCTGCCGCTGCCCCACACCTGACTCCGGTCACCCTCGAACTGGGCGGCAAGAGCCCGGTGATCGTGACGGGCAATGCGGACATCGAGGTGGCCGCGCGGCGGATCGCCTGGGTGAAGCTGATGAATGCCGGTCAGACCTGCATCGCGCCCGACTACGTTCTCGTCGACAGGAGTGTCCGGGACAAACTGGTCGATGCCATTGTGCGGACCATGGGCACTTTCCGTACCGGGCAGGCGCCGTCGATGCGCATCGTCAACCGCCGCCAGTTCGATCGCCTGGCCGCTGTCCTCGAGCACTCGGACGGAGACGTCGTCCTCGGTGGGGGAACCGACGTGGACACAATGGGTATCGCGCCGACGGTGGTCGTGGACCCGAGCCCGGACTCGCCGGTGATGGAGTCGGAGATCTTCGGCCCGATCCTCCCAGTGCTCACAGTGGACTCTCTGGACGACGCGATTTCCTTCGTCAATGGACGGCCCAAGCCGCTCGCGGTGTATTTGTTCACAAAGAATAGTGCCGAGCGCGACAAGGTTCTCGGAAACACCACTTCGGGTGGCGCGGTCGTCAACCACATAGCCATGCATTGCCTCGCCCCGCAGTTGCCTTTCGGTGGAGTCGGTGACAGCGGCATCGGTGCCTACCACGGGCGATGGGGATTCGAGGCGCTGAGCCATCGAAAGGCGGTGCTGTCCAAGCCGTCCCGGCCGGATCCGTCGCTGATGTACCCGCCGTACACGGACAGGAAGCTCAAGCTGATGCGCCGCTTCTTCTGAGTCCGGTCGGGAAGGGCCGTAGCCGTGACCACTATGGAATTCCCAGCTGCCGACGCCATGTCGCAGGACCCGTCGAAGGTGCTGCGCTCAGCAGCGGCCGAGCTGCACGACGGCGTGGCACAGGACCTGTTCGCCGCGAGCATGGAGGTCGAGGACCTGACTCGTGCGGGCGGGCTTCCTCCCGGGGTGGGCGACCAGCTCGCCCGGATCGCGTCCAATCTGCACAAGAGTTCCCTGCAGTTGCGTGGCGTGCTCACGGGCATGTTCGAGGGAAACCTGGATCGCCGTGGTGACACCGTCGTCGAGCGGATTCGGTCGTGTGTCGAGAGGGCCTTGCACCGGAGTGACCTGACGATCGACATCCGGCTCGAGGGGACCGGGCCCGAGCCGGACCCGGACTGCGCGGACCTGATCGTGCGTTCGGTCCGCGAAGGGCTCGCCAACGTGGTCAAGCACGCCGACGCGACCGAGGTGCTGGTCATCATGCGGAGAGGCACGTCATGGTGGACGGTCATGGTGGAAGACGACGGCCTCGGGGACGCGACCGTGGTCCGGCACATGATCGTGAAGTCGGCCGGGCTCACGCTGGGACTGGCGAGCCTCGCGGCGGAGGCTGACCGGCTTGGCGGGCGCCTGTGGTTGTCGTCGGCAGGGCGGCTCAGCGGCGTCAATCTCAGTATCTCCGTCCCGGTGAGGGTGGTGAGCAGCGATGCCGGCTGAGCTCACGGCCGTCCTGATCGACGACCATCAACTCGTTTTGGAAGGGCTTTCCCGTGCGCTCGCTCGCGAAGGGCTGCGGGTCGTCGGTTCGTTCGTGGCGGCGCCGGAGGCTCTGGGGTATCTCTCGGAGCATCCGGTCGATTTCGCTGTCGTCGACTTGAGGCTGGGTGGTGACTCGGGGATTCGTGTGGTCGGCGAAATCCGGCGGCTCTCGCCGAAGACGCGAGTCGCGGTACTCACCAGTTATGACGACCGCGTGGCGGCTGCCGCGGCCATCCGTTCGGGCGCGACCGGTTTTCTGTTGAAGACCACGCTTTCCAGCGATCTCGGGCGGCAGTTGCGTGAGGTCGCCGAAGGAAACCTGGTCGTCGACGCTCGTGTCGCCGCAGCAGTTTTCGAACCGTCCGATCTGCTGGGCGGGACCGAGGTGACGGTTTTGCGCTTGGTGGCCGAAGGGCTGACGAACCGCGAGATCGGTCAGCGGATGCACCTGAGTCACTACACGATCAAGGATCACCTCACGAAGGCCATGCGAAAGCTCGGGACGGGTACGCGCGCCGAGACCGTGGCCAAGGCTGTCCAACAGGGACTGCTGCGGCAGGTGTGAAGGGAGGCCGGGCCAATGCAGTGGGATCCGATGCGTTGGGCGGACGAAGTGGATGCCCCAGGCGTCGTCAGGGGCGCTTCGACGGGGTTCACCGTTCTCGTGCTCGGTGGGCTGGCCGCGCCGTTGGGCGCGCTGGTTCCCGTGGCCGGCACTGTCTGGCTGCCAGTGGTCGCCCTCGTGGCGTTCGTGGTCGCCGCCGCGAGGGTCGGTACCGCGCCGAGACCGTGGTTGCACGGCATGGTTGCCGCGCTGTCCGCCTATTTGCTGGTCCTTCCGCTCGTCCTGCTCGGCGGGTCGCATGACGTCGGGCAGATGGGACTGACCTTCCTCGCGGCGGTACTCGTCGGTGCCGGTTCCGGTTTCCTCGCCGGTTACCGGCGCGACCGTCTGAAGTAGACGGACCCCCAAATGGGGGTCGGCTCCCACCCCGTTCAAGGGTGATCCAGCGCGCAACCGTACTGACCACCGGTCGCCACCCGTTGTACCCGTGACACGGCAACCAACCGGGAGGCGCAACGGTGAGCATCCCCACTGCAGGAGCTGGTGGATTCGTCCGCCGCTGGCGTGACGCCGCGGCGATTCCGCTCAGCGACGCCGGTGACATCGTCGGGTTCGGCGGGAAGGTGCTCTGGTCGGCGATCCGCCACCCGTTCGGTTACTGGGGCGAGGTGCGCAACCAGCTGTTCGACGCGTTGCGGTTGTGCTGGTTTCCGCTGCTGATCTCCAGCACGGCATTCGGCCTCGGAGTGGTGGGTATCCAGGCGGGAAACCTGTTGGCATTACTCGGGGTTCCCGAGCGTCTGGGTTCGCTGATGGTGGTCGGCAGCGTGCGTGAGTTCGGTCCGTGGATCGACGCGATGATCGTTGCCGGGGTCGTCGGGACCGCGATGACGGCAGACCTCGGCGCCCGCCGGACGCGCGAGGAGATCGACGCGATGGAGGTGCTGGGCGTCGACGCGTTGCGGACGCTCGTGGTTCCCCGGGTGATCGCGATGATCATCGTCACCGCCTTGATGGACATGGTTTCGCTGGCGTGCGGGGTCATCGGTGGCTACATCGGCGCGGTTCCGATCCACGGAGCCGACGCGGCGTCGTTCTTCCAGCTGTTCTTCGCGAACTCGACGACGATCGACATCTGGGCGACCGTCGCGAAAACCGCGTTGTTCGGGCTCATCATCGGGGTTGTCTGCAGCTACAAGGGATTCACCGCGAGCGGCGGGCCCGTCGGCGTCGGGCGCGCGGTCAACCAGGCGGTGGTGATCGCGTTCGCGGCGACCTGGATTTTCAACGCGGTGTTCACCGCGATCCTGCTGGGGCTCAACCCCGCGATGCAGGCATTCAAGTGAGAGGGCGGAAATGACGACCGTACTGCCCCCCAAACGGCCGACCGAAGACCAGGACGTCGAGGTCTCGCTGACGCGGGTCACGGAGAAGGTGCGCACCTCGGTCACCACTGGCGGCGAGATTGTGAAATTCTCCGGGCGCACGATCCGTTCGTTCGGCGATCTCCGGCATTTCGTTCCGGAAATCCTGCAGCAGACCGGAATCCTGATTCTGTCCAGCGGCCTGATCATCTGGCTGATGGAGTTCGTCATCGGCTACGAGTGCGGGCTGGAAGGCAAATACGTACTCGACCAGATCGGCGCTCCGCTGTACTCCGGCGTCTTCAACGCGTGGTGTCTGTTGCGCGAGATGTCACCCTATATGTATGGGTACATCTTCGCGGCCAAAGTCGGCTGCGGGCTCGTCGCGGAGATCGGGTCGATGCGGATCTCGGACGAGATCGACGCGCTCGAAGTCATGGGTGTCAAGTCCCGCAGCTACCTGGTCGGCACCCGGATCGTCGCCGCCTGGATCGCGATCCCGTTCCTGTTCATCGTGGGGCTCGGGATTTCCTTCATCGGCGGATACCTGGTGACGGTGCAGCTCCTGGGTGGTGTTTCACCCGGCGGTTACTCGTTCATCTTCTGGCTGTTCCAGAACCCGCTCGACCTGTTGTTCGCCTTGATCAAGGTCATGCTCATGGCCACCGCGATCATCTTCGTCGGGTGCTACTACGGCTACACCGCCGGTGGTGGCCCGGTCGGGGTCGGCCGGAACACGGCCAGATCGATGATGCTCAACATGGTGCTGGTCCACGTGATCGCGTTCCTGGCCACGGAACTGCTCTGGGGCACGAACCTCAACGCGCCGATCGCCAACTGAGTCCCTGGAGGAAAAGTCGTGACGACACAACCGATCCCAGCCGTCCGAGGTCTGGCGGAGAGCAATGGGCAGCCGCCCATGCTGGTGCGGAACCTCAAGAAGTCCTTCGGGTCCTTCCAGGTGATGAAGGACCTGAGTCTCACTTTCGAGGACAATGCCATCACGACAGTCCTCGGCCCGTCCGGTACCGGCAAGAGTGTGCTGATCAAGCACCTGGTCGGGTTGCTCGAACCGGATGCCGGCGAGGTCATCGTGTTCGGCAGGAACATCTGGCAGATCAGTGAGAACGAGCGTTACGAGATCCGCAAGAACTTCGGGGTCCTGTTCCAGGACGGCGCCCTGTTCGGCTCGATGAACCTCTACGACAACATCGCGTTTCCGCTGCGCAAGCACACCCCTAAGAGCGAAGACGAGATCGAACACATCGTGCTGTCACGCGCCAGGGAGGTCGGTCTCGAGGCGTCCTTGGGTAAACGCCCCAACGAGATCTCCGGTGGGATGCGCAAGCGCGCCGGTTTCGCCAGGGCGCTCGTGCTCAACCCGAAGATCGTGTTGTTCGACGAGCCGGACTCGGGTCTGGATCCGGTGCGTACGAGCCTGCTGTGTGACCTGATCCTGGACGTGCACCGGGAACACGGTGGCGCGTACCTCGTCGTCACCCACGATATTCGCAGCGCTCGCAAGGTTTCCGACTACGTCGGGGTCATCTGGCGTGGTGAGGTCGTCCACTACAGCGGGGCGGAAGAAGCCTTCGCCAGCGACGACCCCTTCGTCCGGCAGTTCCTGGCCGGCGAGTCCGCCGGTCCGCTCGGAATGGACTGAACCCATGCGAACAGTCGTCGTCATCTCCGCGATCGCGGTGACCGCAGCGGTCGTGACCGGAGTGGCCGCCGTCTCGGCGCCCGACTACCAGGTGAGTGTCATGCTCCCGTCCGCCACGAATCTCGTGCCGGGCGGCACGGTGGAGATCAAGGGCTTCTCCGCGGGCAAGGTCAGTGACATCGAGCCGGTCGGCGGGCAGGCGAAGATCACCATGGAGCTGGATTCGTCCTACGCTCCGCTGCATGACGGCGCGGTGGCGACCGTCCGGTGGAATTCTCTCGTGGGCGAGCGGCATCTGGCCATTACCGATGGCCCGTCCGCGAACGTCCAAGTGCCCAGCGGCGGGATGCTGAAGGGGAACATGCCGCAGCCGATGGAGCTCGACCAGGTGCTGGCGGCACTGGACCCGCCGACGCGGCAGCGGCTGACTTCGCTCATCAACAACCTGCAGCAGACTCTCAACGGTCACGAGCAGGACCTCAACGCGACAGTGCAGAGTGCGGGGCCGGCGCTGCAGGCGCTCGGTCAAGTGCTGCAGGCGCTTGGCACCGATGGACCGGCGATCTCGGCTCTCGTGACGCAGGTCGAGCAGATGGTTTCGACGTTGTCCGGCCGGGACGGTCAGGTGCGTGACATCGTCGACCGGCTTTCCGCGCTGAGTGGGAACGTCGTGCAGCAGCGGCAAGCGCTGGACCAGTCGCTGCAGAAGCTTCCCGGTGCGTTGCAGACCGCCACCGACACCCTTGGTGACGTGCCCGGGGCGGTCGACAAGACAGTTCCGTTGCTCGACGATCTCAAACCCGCGACCGACCAGCTCCCCGCTGTCGCCGGGAATCTGAAGCCGGTCCTGCAAGACCTGCGCCCACTGGTGGCCCAGTTGCGCCCGACGCTCGCGTCGGCACAGACGTTGCTGCAATACACGCCGGGCCTGCTCGACGAGGCCCATGCCGTCGTGCCGGGCGCGACGTCACTCGTCAGCGACCTGGTGCCTGCCGTCGACTTCCTCCGGCCGTACACCCCGGAGCTGATCGGTTTTCTCACGAACTGGAGTTCCGCGATGTCGAACTACGGCGGGGACGGGCATTACGCCCGCGTGCTCGCGCAAGTCGGGCTGTCCAGCGTGAACATCAACCCGGGGATCACCCCGCCCGGGTTCAGCACCAGTACTCAGCCGGCGCCGGGTGCGCTGGTCAACCAGCCGTGGACCGATGCGACGGGCGGTGGGGTGAAATGACCCGGAAACACCGGCGGCCGCCCGGCAGGTGGCCCGCCGGCCGGCTGATCGCGGTACTCACGGCCGTGGTGCTCGCGACCTCCGGCTGGATGAGTGTGCTTTCCGAAGGCGACGACTCCGGAGCCGTCGTGGTGGCGGAGTTCGCCAACGCCAGTCCGTTGCTGACCGGAAGCGACATCAAGGTGCACGGGGTCAAGGTCGGCACTATTTCGTCGATCACGCTCGAGGATGGCAAGGCGCTCGTCGCGATGAAGCTCGACAACTCCGCGCTGCCGCTGCACCGGGACGCGACAGCACGCGTACGGGCTGTCAGCCTGCTCGGCGAGCGCTACCTGGACCTCGACCGCGGCACCGATTCGGCACCCGCGCTCATGCCAGGGGCACGGCTGCCGATCAGCCAGACCTCGCAGAGCACCGACCTCGACCAGGTTCTCGACACCATCGACCAGCCGACCGGTGACGCGCTGGCCGAACTGGTCGGCGCACTCGGCGACGGGCTCGACGGCAACGGCCAGAACGCCGCCGCGCTGATCAAGGCTCTCGGTCCGGCGTTGAACGACACCAACGGCCTGGTGCGGATCCTCGGCCAGCAGAACGGACTGCTCAACAACGTCGTGGACAGGTTGCAGCCGGTGGTGACGGCGCTGGCCGCCGACAACGGGCAGAGCATGGACTCCCTCGTCGACAACGCCGCCACGCTCGCCCGTACCGCGGCCGACCGGCAGCAGAACCTGGAGAGCACGCTCGCCGGGCTGCCGCAGACGCTGACCGACGCCCGCCAAGTCTTGGGTTCCCTGACGGGCACCGCGCAGCAGACGACCCCGACGCTCGCCTCGCTGCGCCCGGCCACGGACAACCTGACCGCCATCAGCCAGGAGATCACCCAGTTCACGGCGAGTGCGGATCCCGCGCTGTCCGCCGCGGAGCCGGTGCTGGACAAGGCGAAGGACCTGCTGGATCAGGCTCGCCCCGTGACCGACGCGCTGCGCGCCGCCGGACCGGCCTTGCGCAGCGTGGCTGCCGACGCGCAGCCCATCGTGACCGCGGTGGCGGGCAACTTCCAGAACGTGCTGAACTTCCTGCGGTACTGGGCGCTGACAACCAACGGCTATGACGGAATCTCGCACTACTTCCGCGGCCACGTGACGTTCGACGCCAGCATCGCGGCCGGGCATCTCCTCGGCCCGGACGTGAGTGTCCCGCCGCTGAACCAGCCGCCCCCACCCGTCGCCGGTGCCGCGCCACAGCAATCCGCTCCGGGAGGCGTGGACGGCATCATCTCCAACCTGCTGGGCGCACAAGGAGGCGCGCCTACCGGATTGCTCGCCCCACAGGCGGCGCCTGGTGACAGCGCCACCGGCCTCGACCAGACCCAGGAGTCCGGTGCCCTGCAGTTCCTCCTGGGAGGCGGGAAATGAAGGCGAAAAAGCGTTCAGTGGTGATCGGCGGTCTTGTCGTGGTGTTGTTCGTCGGCGCGGTGCTGTTCGCGGTCAACGCGCAGCACGGTCTGCCGGGCAGCACGGAAACCACTGTGCAGGCCGCATTCGACGACGTCGGTTCGTTGCGAGCCGGGGACGAGGTGCGGATCGCCGGCGTGCGCGTGGGCCAGGTCGGCAAGATAACGTTGTCCGGTGGGAAAGCCATCGCGGAACTGGAACTGTCCGGAGTGGACAACGTGTACCGCAACGCCACCGCGAACACCGCGTCGGTGGGTGCCCGTTCGGCGCTGGGGCTGAAGTTCGTCAACCTGGAACCCGGCACTCCCGATGCCGGGGTCATCCCGCCCGACCAAGTGATCCCCTCGTCGAAAACGACCGGCGCGCAGGACATCACCGACCTGCTGACCGTGCTCGACCAGCCGACCCGCGACGCGCTCGGTTCCACGCTGCGCGAGACCGGTAACGGGATGGCAGGTCAGGGCGGAAACCTCAGTGACGCGCTCAAAAACCTGCCGCAGGAGTTACCCGACCTGGCTGCGGTGTCGCGGGCACTGTCGGCGGACGGGGGAGCCGACACGACGCAGATGCTCACCGCGCTGGATTCTTTTGCCGGTCGCTTCAGCGGGCAGCAGGACCAGATCGCTGCCCTGGTGCGAAACCTGAACACGACGCTCGGCGCGGTCGGCGTGGACGGCGGCGCGCCGCTCGGCGAGAGCATCGACCATGCTCCGGCCACCTTGCAGGACGTCCGGGGTGCGCTCGACGCCTTGAAGCAGCCACTGGCCGACACACGATCGGCAATGACGAACCTGCGCGACGGGGCGCAGGCGCTCGGCCAGGCAACGCCGGATGTCCGTGGTGTACTCCGGGAAGCGGTGCCGCCGCTCGCCAAGGTGCCGGCCATCGCAGACCAGGCTCAGCCGGCCGAAGAAGGGCTCACCAAGGTGCTCACCGATGCGCGCCCGCTCGCGCCGCGCGTCACCGGCGCCGTCACGACGGCGGCCGACCCGCTGGCGGTGATGGCGCCGTACGCACCGGAGATCAGTGATTTCTTCACTTACATTTCCCGTGCACTCAGCGACGGGGATGACGCGGGGCACTGGGCGCGATTCATGGTCCTGCCCAGCCCGGAGATGGTGACGGGTCTGGTACCGGGTCTGAAGGCGCCGCTGACCCAGCGCGACCCTTACGCGGCTCCCGGCCAGGCGGCCAACGAACGGAATTCGGCACTGCTCGGAGGCGCCAAGTGAAGGCCACATCCGTCACGCCGCTGCGGCTGGGGATCCTGCTGATCGCGGTCACCGCCGTCGTCGCGGTGCTGATCTTCTGGAAGGACCGGATCACCGTCGCGCTCACGCCGACCTCCACGATCAAAGTGCACCTCGCCGAGAACTACGGCATGTCGCCGTACGCCAGCCGGGTCAAGGTCGCCGGCGTCGAAGTCGGGCAGGTGACCGATGTCCAGCCGGAGCCCGGCGGTGCGCTCGTCACCGTCGAGGTGGACACCGATGTGCCGGGAAAACTGCGGACCCAGCCTTCGGGGCAGGTGCGCCCGACGACTTTGCTCGGGGGCAACTACTTCCTCGATCTCGTTCCCGGCGGGCCGCCCGGCCCGTTCACCGGCGACATCCCCAAGGAGCGCACGTCGGTTCCCGTGGAGATGGACAAGATCAGCCGGACGCTGCAACCCGACACTCTCACTTCGTTGCAGGGTGACCTGCGCGACCTCGACGGCGTGCTGTCCGGCGATGGCCGCACGGCGTTGCAGGACCTGGCCGCGGACGCACCCGGCGCACTGCGGCCCGCGGGACCCGTGCTGCAAGCCTTGCAGGGCACCGAACCCGACAGCGATCTGCCGAACCTGGTCAGCGGGCTGGAGCAGACGGCCGCGGCACTGACCTCGCAACAGGGGCAGCTCGACTCCATTGTGAACGGTCTGGACAAGACGAGCGACGTGCTCGGCGACCGCTCCCACGATCTCAGCCAGGCGATAGCGAACCTGCCCGCGACACTCGATTCGACGACCACCGGACTGTCCAAACTAGACACTTCGCTGCACAAGCTCGGGGACACCGCGGGCCCGGCACGCCCGGTCGCGACTGAACTCGACACCGCCCTGCAGCACCTCAATCCGGTGCTGGCGAAGCTGCGGCCACTGGTGAACAAGACCAACAACCTGCTCGTCGACGCGCGCCCGCTCGTCGACGAGCTGACACCTACGGCTCAGCAAGCGACCGCCGTCCTGCAGGACGTGCAGGGGCCGGTTCTGGACCGGCTCAACGGACCGATCAAGTCCACCGTGCTCTCGCCGTATCACGGCACCGGCCACTACGAGGGCAGTGGCACCGACGATCCGTTCTACAAGGAACTCGCCTACCTGGTCACCGGAATGGACCGGCTGGCCCAGGTGACCGATGCCAACGGCGCCACGATCGGCTACGGGATCGGCCTCAGCCCGGGCACCGTGGGCGGCTTGCCGATCAGCCTCGAGCAGTTGTTCGGGAACCTGACCGGCATCGGACAAAAGGGGAGTCGCTGAGATGAGCGCACTGACGCGCCGCGCGCGCCGTTCCTGGCAACGGCTCCGCACTGAACCGAAGCTGGGACGCAATGTGTCCCTGCTGGTGGTACTGCTCCTCCTGGCAGCGGTTTCGGGTGGCTACATCCTTTCCCACCAGGGGTCGGGTCTCACGAACTGGCCCTGGAGCGACCGCTTCACGTTCCACGCCGAGTTCGCCGACGCGCAAGGAGTGGCGGCGGGCCAGGGACAGGAGGTGCGCATCGCCGGGGTCACGGTGGGCGCGATCCAGTCCGCTTCGGTGAGCCAGGACGGCACGGCGGACCTCGAGCTGGGCATCGACAGCAAGTACCGGGTATACGACAACGCGACCCTCGTGCTGCGGCCGAAGAGCCCGCTCAACGAGATGTACGTCGAGATCAACCCCGGTGGCCCGCCGGGAAAGCAGGTGACGGACGGCCAGACTCTCCCAGTCGGCAACACCCGCAGCCCGGTCACCATCGACCAGGTCACCCAGCACCTCGACGACAACACGAGGCAAGCACTGGGTGCACTGGTGAACGAGGCGGACACCGCGCTCGCGGACGCGCCGCAAACGCTTCCGTCCGGGCTGACCGCGACGGACCAGGTGATGCGGTCGCTGCAGCCGGTGGTCACCGCGCTCAACACCCGTCGGGAGACGCTGGCGCAGCTCGTGCACGCGATTTCCGTGGTGTCGCAGAGTGTTGGCGGGAACGACTCGCGGCTGACCGAGCTCGCGGCGAACCTGCAACGAACCCTGGACACGCTGAGCAACCAGAGCAGCCCGCTCAACGACTCGCTGCAGCAGCTCCCGGACCTGACCACCCAGCTCAAGCAAGCGACCGACGCGGTCTCGCAGCTGACCACCCAGCTGGACCCCACACTGGACGATCTCCGGAACGCCAGCTCTTCGCTGCCCGGTGCGCTGGACAAACTGAGCGGTACCGCGGACAAGATCGGCTCGGTGGCGGACAAGGCCACGCCTGTCGTCGACCAAGCGGGCCCGGTGGTTGCGGATCTGCGGCCGCTCGTCGGCGACGTCAACGCGGCCCTGCCGGACTTGAAACAGATCACCAGCCAGCTCAATCCCGTGACGGCGGCTCTCGTGCCCTACCTGCCCGACCTGCAGGCGTTCGTCTACAACACCGCGTCGGCCACCAGCGTGGTGGACGGTTCCGGCGGCATGCTGCGCGGGATCGGGCAGGTCGGGCCGGACACGATCCCGTTGCTGCGCACCCTCGGCCAGTCGGGCAGGTGAGGCTCTCATGAAGATCAAGAAGTCACTGCTTCCGCACATCCAGCTGGCCGTCGTGCTCGCGTTCGTCGCGGCGTGCGTGACGTTCTTCGGCTACCTCTGGGTCGGTTCCGGCGGCGGTATCCCGCTCGTGACCGGCAAGGGATACCGGGTGTCGCTGGACATCCCGCACGTGTCCAACCTCGTGCGTGGGTCCGACGTGATGTCCGCCGGGGTGAAGATCGGCACGGTCGCCGACGTCCACGTCGACGGTAACCAGGCCTCGGTGATGATGCAGCTCGACGGCGGGCCGCGACCGTTGCACGAAGGGGCCGCGGTCGTCGTGCGGTACAAGACGCTGCTCGAGGAGACGTTCCTCGAAGTCACCGACGGGACGGGTGCGCCGATCGCCGACGGATCGCGGCTCCCGGCGGGATCGGGCAAGCCGGCCGTCGAGCTGAACGACGTGCTCAACAGCCTGGACCAGCCGACGCGCGACGCGCTCGCGGGTTCGATCCGCTCGCTCGGGGCCGCGACCGCGGACGGCCGCGACAGCATCTCGGCCGCGCTGTCCGGGCTCGGGGACGCGGCAAGACAGGGCAAGGACGCGCTGGGCGCGCTCGCGGCGCAGTCCGACCAGTTGCAACAGCTCACCGGTGACACGGCCAGCCTGGTCGCCGCGCTCGACAGCCGGCAGGGCCAGATCGCGCAGCTCGTGACCGACGCCGAACAGCTGACTTCGGTTACCGCGGCCGGAAAGGACGATCTGACTTCGGTCATGCGTGAGCTGCCCGGGCTGCTCGACAAGGCGCGCAGCGCGAGCACCGGACTCACGCAGCTTTCGCAGTCGCTGGCTCCCGTCGCCGCGAACCTGAAGACCGCGGCACCCGATGTCAGTGCGGCACTGCAACAACTGCCCCAGACCGCCGCCGATCTGCGGCGGCTGCTGCCTTCGCTGAACGGCGTGCTCGACACCGCGTCGCCGACGCTGGCCCGGGTGCCCGTTGTCGCGAGTGATGCGGACGCACTGATTCCGCCGGCGGACGTCGCCTTGCGTGATGTCAACCCGATGCTGTCGTACCTGGCGCCCTACGGGCACGAGATCACCGGGTTCTTCGTCAACTTCGGACAGTCGCTGAACACCCAGAACGGGGTGCTGAAGATGACGCTGGTGGTCAACGAGCAGAGTGCCTCCGGCCTGCCCTTGACGACGAATCCCCCGTTGTTCGACCGGAACAACCCGTACCCGGCCGCGGGGTCGCTGAACGATCCCAAGTCGTTCTCCGGCCAGTACCCGCGTGTCCAGCAAGAAGGCAAGTAAATGAAGGCCAGGGCCCGGCGGATCCTGTCCGCGGTGCGTCATCCGACGCGCCGCGGGGCGTTCGCGGTACTCGCCGTACTCGCCGTACTCGTCGTCGGTGGTTTCGTGGCCGGCGGCGCTGCGCGGTTACGGGTGCAGACGGATCTGGACTCCTTTCTGCCCCGGGACGATCCGGAGCTGACCCAGTTCGACTCCGTGTCCCGCGTGTTCGGTGCGGACCCGATCGTCGTGCTGGTCCGGGCGCACCAGCCGGGGCAGCAACTGGACGAGGCGCACCTGTTGCCCCTACTCGGGCTCGAGGGCAAGCTGTCCCAGCTCCCCGATGTCGCTGCGGTCTACGGTCCGGGCACGACGCTCAACCAGATCGCGGGGCAGACACAGCTCCTGCTCGCCGAGCTCACCGGCCGGCGTGACGGGATCCAGAGCCAGGCCGTCGATGCCGCAAAACAGCGCGGCGCCTCCGATTCGGCGGCACAGGAGGCAGGTCAGGAAGCCTTGCGGCAGTTCGATCTCCGCTACGGCCCGCTGCTGGTGCAGGCGATGCCCGCAGGTCTGCCCACCCTGCACAACCCTGGCTTCGTCCGTTCGGTCGTCTACGACACGCAGGGGAAGCCCAAGGGGCAGTGGCGCTTCATCATCCCCAGCGCCGACTCGGCCGCCGTCCTCATTCGCCCGCGTCAGGGCCTGGACGAGACTGCCGCGAAGTCCCTTGTGGACAGTGTCCGGTCGACGGTGGCCGACGCGAAGCTCGACGCGGCACAGGTACAGGTATCCGGCGTCCCGGTGATCATCTCGGCACTCGGTGACGAGGTGCGCGGTGAGATCCCGTTGCTCGGCGGGATCGCGGTGCTGGCACTGGCCGGCTGCTTCCTCCTGGTGCCCTGGACGCGATGGCGGCGCCGGCTTTTGCCGGTCGCGACGACGTTGCTGGCCGTGGCGATGACGCTGGCGATCTTCGGCTGGCTGGACAAACCGGTCTCACTGGGTGTGGTGGCCTTCCTGCCGGTGTTGTTGGGCATCGGCAGCTACTACCCGACCTATTTCGCTCAGCACGCGAGATGGCGGATGGTGTTCGTCGTGGTCACGGCGAGCGCGGCCAGCTTCGCGACGCTGACCCTCTCGCCGATGCCGTTCATCTCGGACCTGGGACTGGCCATGTCCGTTGGTGTGCTGCTCGCGGCCGGAACCGGGTTCGTCCTGCTCGGACGCCACCCGCGGGAGGAAGACTCCGAACCGGGACGAACCGCACCTCGCGCGCGGCGGCACACCAGGTCGACCGTCCTGGCCGCCGGGCTCGTGGTCGGGGCACTCGGCTGGGCGGCCTTGCCCGGCATGCCGTTGGAAGGCAGCTTCGAGAAGCTCGCGGCAGGATTGCCCGCGTTGTCGGACGCCAGGGACGTCGAATCCGTGATGGGTTCCTCAGGGGAGCTCGACGTGGTGCTCGACGGGGGAGATGCCCTTGCTCCGCAGGCGATCGCGTGGGCGCAGCAGGCCCAGAACGTCGCCGTGTCCCGGTATGGTGATCAGCTTCGTCCGGTGGTTTCGCCGCCGACACTGCTGCCTTTCCTCGGCGCGGCACCGAACGCGGACCAGATACAGGCGGGAGTTCGCCTGCTGCCGAAGTACCTCACCGGCGCGGTGTTCAGCGACGACAACAAGACGGCGCTGCTCAGCTTCGGTGTCCGGTTCGACGACATGGGCTCGCTGCAGCACGTCCGCGACGACCTGGCCGCCTCCCTGCCTCCGCCGCCCGCCGGCTATCACGTGGAGATCACCGGCTTGCCCGCCGTCGCCGTCCGGGGCAACGAGCTGCTTTCCGGAGACCGGGTGCTGATGAACCTCGCGGGCATCGTCGCGGCCGGCTCCGTGCTCGCGCTCGGTCTGCGCCGCCGCGCTGACGCAGGGCGGGCAGTGCTCGCCGCGGCGATCGCGACGGGTGCCGGTCTGGCCGGCATGCACCTGGCGGGGGTTCCGCTGAGCCCGGTAACCGTCGGGCTCGGTTCCCTCACCGCGGCGGTCGGCTGTGAGTTCACTGTGCTGCTCGCCGAGTCGGCCCGCCGGAACAGTCGCACGTTGCGGCGGTCGGTCGGGCTGGCGGCATTGACCTCGGCGGTCGGCTACACCGTGCTTTCCTTCTCCGGATTGACGGCGATCCGGGAGTTCGGCCTGCTGCTCGCCGGCTCGGTCCTGCTCGCGCTCGCCGCCGCCGCGTGCGTCGTGTGGGCGACGGTGGGCAGACCCGGGCGAGGAACGGAAACCGCAGACATCCCCGAAGTTCGCAAGCCCATGGTTGGAGTTCGATGATGAGCACTGACACCGAAGAAGCCACCGCACTCGGTCCCCGGGCGGAACAGGCCCGCGCCAAGCTACGGGACGCCCTCGCCGGGCCGGAAAAGCCTGTGGAGGAAAGGGAAGAACCGCAGCGGAAGCGGTGGCGCCCCCGGCTTCCGGGCTGGCGTCCGCGACTGCCGCGGTCGCGGCGCTCGCGCGTCGTGCTGGTTGCGCTGCTGGTTGTTGCGCTCGTATGTACCGGAAGCTTCTTCTGGGTCAAATCGGGTAAATCGTTGCTGGGCTTGAAATCCGGTGAGGGGGTTCTGTCCTTCCTGCCGACCTGGCTGCCCGAGGGCGTCGCGTTCGAGTACAAGGATCGCCAGATCAGTTCCGGCGAACTGGACTCCGAAGTGCAGACCCTGCGCGCGCTTTACGGCGTGCAGGTGCCGACTGATCCAGGGCAACTGGCTACGTTCCGCAAGGATGCGGCGAAGGCGTACGCGGTGAGCCTCATCCTGGACCAGGCCGCCCTCGACAATGGAATCGTCGTCGCCGACAAGACGGCCCGCGACACCCTGGCGAAGTTCGTGCAGGAGAAGCTGGGGGACGGACCCGACGCCTACAACAAGTTCGTGGCGGCGCTCGGTGACCAGGGCACCACCGAACAGGCCGTGGTGGACGAGCTCAAACGCAGGCTCGCGATGGCCCAGCTGTTCGACAAGGTGACCGCCGGGCTGCCCCAGGTGACTGACCAGGATGTACAGACGGCGTTCGCCCAGCGCAAGGATTCGCTCGGGGCCCCCGAGAAGCGCCAGATCTCCAACATCGTCGTGGGATCCCAAGACGACGCCGACCGCGTGCTGGCGGCATTGCGGTCTGGTACGCCCTTCGCCGCGGAGGCCCAGCAGGCGAGCCTCGACGGCAGCACCCGCGACAAGGGGGGAGATCTCGGTGCGGTAAGCCGGGACCAGCTGGAACAGGCCTACGGCGACGCCGCCTTCACCGCGATGCCGGGGCAGCCCTTCGGACCGGTCCAGAACTCCTACGGCTGGAACATCGGCGTGATCGGCCAGGTGACACCGCCGGTACCCGCCGACTTCGCCCAGGTGAAGGACCAGCTCCGGCAGACGCTGGAAGTCGAGCGCGCGGTGGACAAGTGGCGTAACTGGCTCGGGAGTGAGATCGCGGACGCCGGCATCCGCTACGCCGACGACTACCGCCCTGCCAACCCTGACGCGGCACCCAGCGGAACGCCGACCCAGAGCGGTATCCCGGCCGGTGGCAAGTGAATGCCCTGCCGTTCTTCGTACTGGCGGCCGTCCTGTCGGGACTGGCCTGGTGGGGCGGCCGCCAGTCGTGGGATTCGCTGGTGTTCAGTGACCCGCGCCAGCGCGAGCACAAGCAGCGCGTGCTCCGGCGCGGTGTCCGCGCCTGCTGGACGCTCGCTGCGGCGTTCGCGCTGTTCGCCGCGGCCGCGCTGATAGCGTCACTTGCGGCTTGACCGCGGGAACGGGCTGGGACGCCACGGCGGCGGCAGTCCCCGCAGGTAGCGGTGGACCTTCGTGGTGACTAGCGGTGCACTACCGAGAACCATGAGCACGAGCCCGGCGATCGTCGCGAAAGCATGACCGCTCAGTGCGAACACCAGGACGACCGCGGCGCTCGCCGGGGGCAGCAGGTACGCCATCACCTTTTGGCCGCGCAGAAGCGGGCGAACCGCCGCGAGCGTCAGTGCAGCGGCGATCACGCAGATGAGCATCAGGCCGAGCGGACGCTCCACAAAGGACGTGTATTCAGGGCCGTAGGTCTGCGCGAGCGGATCATCACCCGGCGTCCGACCGGTATCGAAGGCTTCCGCTGCCACGACGAGTTCGAGCGTGCCCAGTGCCGACCAGGCCACTGACGCGGCCACCAGCGCTCGGGGAGCAGGCATACCGTGGAATTTAACACAGACTAAGAAATGTGGATACGGGTTCGCTACGCTGATGCGATGAAAGCCATGCTGCTGCGAGAACTCGCTGGGCCACAAGCCATCGAGCGCGCCGAGTTGCCGGATCCGGCCGGCGAGGGCGTACTGATCGAAGTCCGCGCCGCCGGGATCTGCTATCCCGATCTCCTGGTGACGCACGGGCGTTACCAGGTGCAAATGCAGCCACCGTTCGTACCCGGGTCGGAGGTGTCCGGCGTCGTGCTGACCGCACCGGACGACAGCGGATTCCGCCCGGGAGAACGGGTTTCGGCGATGACGAACCAGGGCGGCTACGCCGAGCGCGTCCTCGTGCCGCCCGCCGTCGTCCGGAAACTCCCGCGGAGCCTCGATTTCGCCGACGGCGCGGCCTTGCTGGCCAACCACCACACCGCGCATTTCGCGTTGTACAGGCGGGCGGGGCTTGTCGCCGGGGAGACTGTGCTGGTGCTGGGCGCGGCCGGGGGAGTGGGATCCGCGGCGATACAGGTCGCCAAGGCCCTCGGTGCCCGTGTGCTCGCCGGTGTCCGCCGGAGCGGACACGACGAATTCCTGCGAGGGCTTGGGGCGGACGAGGTGACAGCGCTCGGCGAAGGCTGGCGGGAGCGGGTAGGTGAACTGACTGGCCGAGGTGTGGACATCGTCGTCGACCCGGTCGGCGGGGAGGTGTTCGACGATGCGGTGCGAGTGCTCGCCCCGGAGGGGCGGCTGCTCGTGCTCGGGTTCGCCGGGGGCGCGATTCCGAGGATCAAGGTGAACCGGTTGCTGCTGCGCAACGTCAGCATCGTGGGTGCGGGCTGGGGAGAGTTCCTTCGCACTCATCCCGAAGCGCTCGCCGAAACGGCGGGCGCGCTGGAAACCTTGGTGGACAAAGGGTTGCGGCCACCTGTCACCCGCCGGTACCCCTTGGAGCAGGCATCGCGAGCACTGGCTGACCTCGAGGAGGGGCGGATCGTGGGCAAGGCTGTGCTGACCGTCTAGTGGTCGTGGGGGCCGGCCGCCCGATGTCCGGCCCCCGCCACCGCTCAGCGGGCGAGGTCCCGCCCGATGATCTCTTTCATGATCGCGGTCGTCCCGCCGTAGATCGTCTCGATCCGCGTGTCCAGGTACGCCCTCGCGACCGGGTACTCGGTCATGTAGCCGTACCCGCCGTGGAGCTGCAGGCAGCGGTCCACCAGCCGTTTCTGCAGTTCGCTGATGTACCACTTGCCCTTGGCCGCGTCGACGGGTGTCAGTTCTCCGGCGTTGAACGCCAGCGCGGAGTCATCCACATAGGACTGAGCAATGTCGATCTCGGTCGCCATCTCCGCTAGCTCGAACCGCACGTGCTGGAAGTCCCCGATCGCTTGGCCGAAAGCGCGGCGCTCGAAGCAATAACGGCGGGTGTCCTCGAAGATCGCACGGCAGGTGGCGATCGCCTTGGCGGAGACGCCGAGGCGCTCCCTCGGAAGGTGACTCATCAGGTGGTGCAGGCCCCTGCCTTCGGTGCCGAGCAGGTTGGCGGCGGGAACACGGAGGTCTTCGAAGAACAGTTCGGCGGTGTCCTGTCCCGGCAGCCCGACCTTGTCGAGCTTGCGGCCCCGGACGAATCCGGGCATGTCCCGCTCCACGACGAACAGGCTGAAGCCCTTCGAGCCGGCGTCCGGATCCGTGCGTGCCGCGACGATCACGAGGTCGGCCATGATGCCGCTGCTGATGAACGTCTTCTGTCCGTTGAGGATCCAGTCCGCGCCGTCCTTCCTGGCTGTGGTCCGGATCCCCTGCAGATCGCTGCCGGCCCCGGGCTCGGTCATCGCGAGCGCGCCGATGAGCTCACCGGCGGCCATCCCGGGCAGCCAGCGTTGTTTCTGCTCGTCGGTGGTCAGGTCGAGTAGGTAGTGCAGGACGAGGTCGTCCTGCAGGGATATGGTGAGGCCGAAGGACAACGCGTGGATCTTCGCGATCTCTTCGCACACGATCATCCGGTACCGGTAGTCCTGTTCACCGGCGCCGCCGTATATCTCGGGGATCTGCAGTCCGTAGATCCCCTGTTTGGCCGCGGCGGCGAAGACCGAGCGGTCGATCCAGCGTTCGGCGTCCCAGCGTTCGTGATGGGGCACGACCTCCCTGGCGACGAACTCCCGGACTGTTTCCCGGTAGGCCTCGTGATCCGCGGTGTACAGTGTCCGCCGCATGTCGTCAGCCCAGTCGCTCGATGATCGTGACGTTGGCCTGGCCACCGCCTTCACACATGGTCTGCAGCCCGAACCGTCCGCCGGTGCGCTCGAGCTCGTGCAGGAGCGTGATCATGATCCTGGCGCCGGACGCGCCGAGCGGATGACCGAGCGAAATGGCGCCGCCGTTGACGTTGGTCTTCGCGGGGTCGGCCCCGGTCTCCTTGAGCCAGGCCAGCACGACGCTGGCGAACGCTTCGTTGACCTCGAACAGGTCGATGTCGTCCACACCGAGCCCGGTCTTCTCCAGCGCCCGCTGCGTGGCGGGCAGCGGTGCGATCAGAAGGTTGACCGGGTCCGCGCCCAGCACGGACAGGTGGTGGATACGCGCGCGTGGCTTCAAGCCGTGGGTTCGCACGGCTTCCTCCGAGGCCACCAGGATCGCGGCGGAGGCGTCGGAGATCTGGCTGGAGACCGCGGCGGTGAGACGTCCGCCGGGGACCAGAGTCTTCAGTCCGGCCATCTTTTCCAGTGAGGTGTCCGCGCGAGGACCCTCGTCCTGTTTGACGTCTCCGAAGGGGATGATTTCCCGGTCGAAACGACCCTCTTCGCGAGCGTGGACGGCACGCTGGTGACTGCGGAGCGCGAACTCCTCCATGTCGGCGCGGGTGAAGCCGAACGACTCGGCGATGGTCTCGGCGGACCGGAATTGCGAGATCTCCTGCGTGCCGTACCGCGCTTCCCAGTCCTGGGAGCCCGACCACGGATCGGTTGCCCCGTAAGGCTCTCCGGCGGTGAAGGAGCTGAGGATGGGGAACTGGGTCATGTTCTGCACGCCACCGGCCACGACCAGGTCGGCCGTGCCGCTCATGACCGCCTGCGCGGCGAAGTGCACGGCCTGCTGCGACGAACCGCATTGCCGGTCGATCGTCACGCCGGGCACGGTCTCCGGTAACCCGGCGGCCAGCGCGCAGGTGCGTGCGATGTCGCCCGCCTGCGAACCGATCGCATCGAGGCAGCCGTAGATCACGTCGTCGATGGCCGCGGGATCGAAGTCGCCGCGGGCGACGAGTGTGCGGATGACGTGGGCGCCGAGGTCGGCCGGATGTGTGGTGGCGAATCCGCCCTTGCGGCGGCCGACCGGGGTGCGGATGGCGTCGACGAGATAGGCGTCGGGCATGGTGTCTCCTCCGTTGGAACTACCGTGAACCGGCAGACGGAATTTAACATAGATTCAAAACAATGAGGATCTAGTGTGGCGTAGCGAACCCGAGGCCGTGCCGGATGAGACTCTGGGCAGTCTCTATGACGGCGGAGAGGGAACCCTGTTGCGGGTTCCACCACTCGGTGGTCCAGTTCAAGGCGCCCATCACGAGCATGCGGGCAGCCCGCAGATCGAGGTCCGGTCGCAGCTGGCCCGCACGGCGTGCCGCCTCCAGCAGGCCACGCCACAAGCCGATGTACTCGGCGCCCTCTGCTCGCAGTCGGTCGCGGACCTCGTCTGGAAGCTGGCCGATGTTCCGGGTCACGGCGGTGGCGAAATCCGAAAGTTGCAGTTCCACTTGAAGGTGGGCTTGTACCGCGGTCTCGATGCGGTCCATCGGCGCGGTGGCCGACGGCAGTCCGGCGAGCGCCGACTCGACATGCTCTCTCAGTCGTCGCTGGCCAACGGCCATCACCTCGGCGATGAGATCTTCCCGTGAGTCGAAGTAGTAGTAGACGGCGGGCGCGCGGAGCTCGGCCGAGTCGGCGATGTCCGACAGCCTGGTCTCGGAATAGCCCTTCGCGCTGAGGATCGTGGCCGCGGCGGCGAGGATGCGCTCGCGGGTCGCCGACGGCGTGACCGGCTTCTTGGATTTTCCCTTGGCCATGTCAGGGCATCGAGTAGCCGCCGCTGACCGAGAACACCTGTCCGGTCACTTGGCGCGCGGTGCGTTCGGACGAGACCCACACGACCGCGTTCGCGATGTCGTCGGCCGTGGTGAGCCTGCGCAGGGGGATTCCCTTCGTCATCGCCTCGATCTGCTTTTCGTTGAAGACGGCTTCCGGATCGGCGGCCCACAGGCTCTTCGGTCCGACGGCGTCCTTGCCTTCTGGCACGACGAGGCCGGGGCACACGACATTGGATCGGATCCCGTGCCTGCCATGCTCTTTGGCGACTGTGCGGGCGAGTGCCAGTAACGATGCTTTCGTCGCGCCATAGACGCCTTGGCGGATTTCGCCGAACGCGGCATCGCTGGCGATGAAGACGATGGAACCCTGTCCTGCCTCCCGCATCGGGGTGATCGCCGCCTGGGTGCAGTCGATCGCCGCGAAGACGTTGATCTCGACCAGTTTCTGCCAGCGAGCACGATCGGTGTCTTCGGTGAAGAAACCGGGCACACTCCAGCCGGCGTTGTTGACGAGCGCGTCGATTCCACCCCAGCGGTCGATCAGTTCGCCGACCACCCGGGCGCCCGCCCCCTCGTGGGTCAGGTCCTGCTCGACGACTTCGGCGGCGGTCGCACCGCGCTCGAGTGCTTCCGCCTGGACCTTGGCAGCCTGCTCGCCGTCGACGTCGCAGATCAGCAGCCGCGCGCCTTCGGCCGCGAAACCGTGGACTATGCCCCGTCCGATGTTGGAGGCCCCGCCGGTGACGAGAACGCGGGCTCCGCGCAGGTCGAGATCCATCCGTGCTCCTTTGCCGGTGCCTGCCGTGGTTGACTCCGGGATCCTATCTAATTTATCTTCAATTTGAAAATGCTGTCGGCGCACTGGAGCGTGTATGAGGATCTTCAACGGCATCGCCGAGCTCGCGGGCGCGGTGGGTGAGGAACTGGGCAGCAGCGACTGGACGGTCGTCGATCAGGAGCGCATCAACGCGTTCGCCGGCGCGACGGGTGACCACCAATGGATCCACGTCGACGTCGAGAAGGCGGCGACCGGCCCGTTCGGTGGCACCATCGCGCACGGGCTCCTCACTCTGTCGATGCTGCCGACCTTCCTGCACCAGATCTACCGAGTCGACAACGTCTCGATGGCCGTGAACTACGGCCTGAACAAGGTGCGGTTGCCCGCTCCGGTGCCGGCGGGGGCCAAGTTGCGTGCGACGTCCAGGCTCGTGGAGGTGACTCCGCTCGACGGCGCGGTACAGGCGGTGCTGTCGACGACGATCGAGATCGAGGACGCTCCGAAGCCGGCCTGTGTTGTCGAGTCGATCGTGCGGTACCTGTCGTGACCGGCGGGCTGCTGAGCGGCCGTGCCGCGGTAGTCACCGGTGCGGCGCAAGGGATCGGGCTGGCGATCGCGCGATCACTGCACGCACAGGGAGCGAAGGTCGCGCTGGTCGACCTCGACGGTGACCGGGCCGGGCAGGCGGCTGCCGAACTCGGCGGCGCGGTGCTGCCGCTGGCCTGCGACGTCACTGACGAGGAGTCGATGGACACGGTCCTGCGGCGGACGGTCGAGGAGTTCGGGTCGCTGGATGTCCACGTCAACAACGCGGGCATCACCCGCGACGCCTCGCTGCGCAAGATGACCGTGCAGGATTTCGAGGCGGTCATGGACGTGCACTTGAAGGGCACCTGGCTCGGTGTTCGTGCGGCGTCGGCGATCATGCGGGAGGCCGGGCGGGGCTCGATCGTGAACATGTCGTCGCTGTCCGGGAAGTCCGGCAACCCGGGCCAGACGAACTACAGCGCCGCCAAGGCCGGCATCGTCGGGCTCACCAAGGCCGCCGCGAAAGAGTTGGCGCACAAGGGTGTCCGGGTCAACGCCGTGCAGCCGGGGCTCATCCGCACCCCTATGACCGAGGCGATGCCATCCGATGTCTTCGCCGAACGAGAGGCGGGCGTGCCGATGAAGCGCGCGGGCGAACCGGACGAGGTCGCGGGCGCCGTGCTGTTCCTCGCATCGGACCTTTCCAGCTACATGACCGGAGCCGTCCTCGAAGTCGGAGGCGGGCGGTTGATGTGACTGGTGACGATTTGGTTCGGGTCGACGAGCCCGAGCCCGGAATCATCCGGCTGACCTTGAACCGGCCGGATCGGCTGAACGCGCTCACCCCGGCACTGCTGGACCGCTTCACCGAAGCGCTCGGGACCGCAGCGCGCAGCGAGTCCGCGCGTGTCGTCATATTGTCCGGTGCCGGGCGCGCGTTCTGCTCCGGCTTCGATCTCGGAGAGATCGCGGAGACCGGGACACAAGGGCTGCCTGAACTGCTCACGCACCAGGAGGGCTGGGCGAGAGCTGTCGAGCGGGTCGTCGAACTACCGATACCGGTGATCGCCGCCGTGCAGGGACCGGCGGTCGGCGCCGGCCTGTCGCTGGCGATGGCCGCGGATCTGCGGGTGGCCACGCCATCCGCGCGATTCGGTGCCGCCTTCGTGCGGATCGGCCTTTCCGGCGCCGATCTCGGACTGTCCTGGAGCCTGCCGCGCGTGATCGGGATGGGCGCCGCCGCGGAGCTGATGCTCACGGGCCGCGGCATCGACGGACACGAGGCGGTACGGCTCGGAATGGTCAACAAACTGTGCGAGGGAGCCGAACTGGCCCCGACCGCGCTCGCGCTGGCCAGGGAGATCGCGGCCAACAGCCCGTTCGGCGTCCGGCTGACGAAACAGGCTTTGCGAAGCGGGGTCGATGCGCCGTCGCTGAGGGCCGCGGTGGACAACGAGAACCGCAACCAGATCCTGGCCTCCCGCACCGCGGACATGGCTGAGGCCTTGCGGGCCAGGGAACAGCGCCGCGAACCGGTCTATGAGAACAGGTGAGAATGTGACCACGAAGGACGAGCCCGCGGTCGTCGCCCGGCTCGACGGTGCGATCGGCCGGATCGTGCTCAACCGGCCCGACGCGATGAACGCCATCACCGTCGAACTGGGCAGACAGCTCGAGGAAGCGCTGCGTGAACTCGCCGAGTCGGCGGCCGTCATCGTGATCCGCGGCGCGGGCGGCAACTTCTCCGTCGGCGGGGATTTCCACGAGCTCGAGCGGCTTCGAACCGACGGGCCGGCGGCCTTGAAACCGTTGTTCGAGAACTTCGGGCGAGCTTGTACGACGATCGCGGAACTGGCGGTGCCCGTAGTCACGGTCGTCGAAGGCTACGCGATGGCCGGTGGTTTCGAGCTGATGCAGGCCTCCGACATCGCCTTGGTCCGTGCTGACGCCAAACTGGCGGACAACCATGCCAACTTCGGGCAAGTGCCCGGCGGTGGTGGTTCCCAGCGGCTGGCACGGCTGGTCGGCCGGCAGCGCGCGCTCGGACACATTCTCTCCGGTGAACGGCTGTCCGGGGCACAGGCCGCCGAGTGGGGACTGGCCTACCGCAGCTTCGCGCCAGAGGAGTTCGAAGAGGGCGTCACCGCGTTCGTCGCGCGAATCGCCGGCAAGGACCGGATCGCGCTCGGGAAGATCAAGAAACTCGTGGACGACGGCCTGCGAGGGTCGCTGGCGGAAGGGCTGGCACTGGAACTGCGCACGGTGGTCGACCACGTCGCCGGGGCATCGGCAGGCGCCGGGATCGCCACCTTCACCCAGGGCGAAGGAGCCTGAAATGACGGACAAGCTGATCGATTCGGGGCCGGTCCTGCTGGACCTCGACGCGGACGGGGTCGCGCGGTTGAGGCTCAACCGGCCGGAAGCGGCGAACGGCATGAACGTCGAGCTGCTGAAGGCATTGCACAGCGCGATCATGCTGGTGCACGGGGAAAGCCGGGTCCGGGCGGTGGTGCTGTCTGGCGAGGGTCGGCATTTCTGCGCCGGCGGTGACGTGCGGGATTTCGCGAGCAAGGGCGAGGGCTTGCCGGACTACCTGCGTGAGGCGACGTCCTGGCTCCAGATCGCGGTGTCGGCACTCGTGCAGCTGCGGCCACCGGTGATCGCGGCGGTGCACGGGTTCGCCGCCGGGGGAGGCGGGTTCGGGTTGGCCTGCGCCGCCGATCTCGTCGTCGCGGCGGAGTCGGCGAAGTTCTTTTCCGGTGCGGTGCGTGTGGGGATGGCACCGGACGCCGGGGTCACGGTGACGCTGGCCCGGCTGGTCGGCTTGCGCAAGGCGATGGAAATCCTGCTCACCAACCCGACATTGACCGCACGCGAGGCGCTCGACGCGGGACTACTCACGAAGGTCGTGCCGGACGAGACGGTGCGCGACGAAGCTTTGGCACTCGCGCGGACGATTGTCGCGTTGCCGCCGAAGGCGATCGCCGCGACGAAGCGCCTGCTGTGGCAGGGCTTGGGATCGTCGCTGGATTCGCAGCTGCCCGACGAGGCTCGCACGGTGTCGGAGCTATCCGGCACCGCCGACTCCCGCGAGGGCCTGGCTGCAGTGATCGTGCGCCGGTCGCCGAATTTCACGGGAGAGTAGCCGTGACCGACTGCGTACTCACAGAAGACCAGGACGAAATCCGGACGATCACTCTCAATCGGCCGGAAAAGCGCAACGCGATCGATCTCGAACTGCGCGTCGTGCTAGCCGAGGCGCTGGAAGCGGCGATGGAGGACACCGCGGTCCGAGTCGTGATTCTCACCGGTGCCGCGGGCACGTTCTGCTCGGGCGGGGACATCTCGACGATGCGACGGCAACCGGCAGCGGAAACCGTGCCTCGTGCGCAGGCCGCTCAACGTGTGATCCGGGCGATCTGGACCGGCCCGAAGCCGGTCATCGCTGCTGTCGAAGGGTACGCGTTCGGGGCGGGCACGGCGCTCGCGCTCGCGTGTGACCGTGTTGTCGCGTCGACCGGCAGCACCTTCAGCACGACGTTCACGGGTGTCGGTCTCGCGGGGGACATGGGAATTTTCGCTTCGCTCCCCGCCCGCGTGGGGTCCGCGACCGCACGGCAGTTGATGTTGCTGCCCCGTCGGATTCCCGGCACCGAAGCCCGCGACCTTGGCATGGTCGACCGCCTGGCGGAGCCAGGGCGTGCGCTGGAGTCCGCGCTTGAGGAGGCCGCCGTGATCGCGGGCGGGCCTCCGCTCGCGCTCGCGGGTATCAAGTTCATGTTCGCTTCCTGGCCCCGGGATCCGTGTGAGGTTCTCGACCGGGAAGTCGAGTTGCAGTCCCGCTTGTTCGACACCGAAGACTTCGCCGAAGGTGTCGCCGCCTTCCGTGAACGGCGGCGTCCGTCGTTTCACGGACACTGAACCAGCGCTCAGCCAACGGAGGTTGGAGGCATGCAGGAATCCTTGTGGCACAAGGACGAATCCGTCCCGCTTGTCGACCACACAGTCGGGTCGTTGCTCGCGGCCCGCGCCGGCGAGCACGCGGATGCGCCCGCATTGGTGGGAAACGCTTATCGCGATGGCTCGCAACGTCGGCTTACCTACGGGGAGCTCTACGCCGAGGCGCGGCAGGTTGCACGCGCGCTGCTGCGCCTGGCCGAGCCCGGGGAGTTCGTGGCGTTGTGGGCGCAGAACATCGTGGAATGGCCGATCATCCAGTACGGGGCCGCGCTCGCCGGCGTGTACCTGGTGGCGCTCAACCCTGTCCTGCGCAAGAACGACCTGAGCTACGCGCTCAACCACTCCGAGTCGGTGGTGCTGGTCCACGCCGATCGTAGCCGCGAATACGACATGGCGTCGGTGGTCGCGTCAGTGCGCGACGAGTGCCCGAAGCTTCGTCACGTGATCAGTCTGTCCGATTGGGACAGCTGGCTGGACTCCGGCGACGAACACGAACCACTTTCCGACTGCGATACCGATTCGCCGGTGATGTTGCAGTACACGTCGGGTACTACCGGCAAACCCAAGGGAGTCCTCCTGAGGCATCGTTCGCTCGTGAACGTCGCCAAACTGACGATGGACACCGCGGAGGTTCAGCCCGGTGCCGTGACCGTCAATCCGCTGCCGATGTTCCACACCGCCGCTTGCGTGATCGGCACGCTCGGCCCGCTGTGGCTGGGTGGGTGCGAAATCCTGATCGAGCGGTTCGAACCGTCGGCCGTGCTGGATGTTCTGCGCACCGAACGCGCAGACGTGTTGTTCTATGTACCGACCGTGCTGGGCAGCCTGATCGAGACGGCCAAGAAAACAGGCGAACCCGCGCCGCGCCTGACAACCGTGATGGGCGGAGCGGCGAAAGTGCCGCGGCCGATGATCGAAGCTGCGGAAACCCTCTTCGGCGCCTCGGTGCACAACTTGTTCGGGCAGACGGAACTGGCTCCCGTGCTGACGATGACCCGGCGCGGGGACACCCGCGACGACCAGGTGAACACTGTCGGCAGGCCGCTGCCTCAGGTCGACTGCAAGATCATCGATCCGGCGACCGGTCAGATCCAGCCTCTCGGCGTGCGAGGGGAGATCTGCGCGCGCGGCTACCAGCAGCTGGTGGAATACCTGCACGATCCCGACGCGACGGCACGGACGGTCGACGCGGAGGGCTGGGTGCACACCGGTGACCTCGGCAGCATGGACGAGCGCGGCATGATCACACTCGGCGGGCGGATCAAGGACCTCATCATCAGAGGCGGAGAGAACATCGCACCGGCGGAGATCGAAGCCTGCCTTCTGAACCACGAAGCTGTGGCCGAAGTGTCCGTCATCGCCGTGCCGGACGACAAGTGGGGGGAGACCGTGGGCGCGATCGTTCGCTTGCGGGACCGGCCACGGCCTGGGTTGCGTGACGAACTCGACGCGGTCTGCCGCGCCCGCCTCGCGGCGTACAAAATCCCGCAGCACTGGCTGTTCGCCGACGAACTGCCGACGACTCCGACCGGGAAAGTGCAGAAGTTCAAGCTCGTCGACGCCGTCATGCGTGGCGCGCTGACTCAGTTGCCCTGACCCGCACCCGCACGGGTTGTCCCGGCCCCTGCGCATCGGTTAATCTAATTACGATTAAATTTGGAGGCAGTCGTGGCCATCGACATCGAGCAGCGCCGCTCCCGGCTACGCGAGCGGTTCCCCCGCTGGGTACCGAGGACCCTCGGCGCGTGGATGGACCACTGTGCGCAGGAGTACGGTGACCGGCCGTTCGTCATCGGCGACGAGATCACGTTGTCCTACGCGGAAACCGCCCGCTGGGCGGACCGGATGGCGGACGGCCTCGCGGCGCTCGGTGTGCGTACGGGTGACCGGGTCGGCATCCTGCTGGCGAACTACCCCGAGTTCGCGCCGGTGAAGTTCGCGGTCGCCAAGACCGGGGCGGTCGCGATCCCGTTCAACTACCTGTACCGCGCAGAAGAACTGGCGTACGTGCTCGAACAATCCGAGTGTTCGGTTCTGATCACCATGACCGGATTCGGCGATCTGGACTACCTGGGCACCCTCGACCGGATCGCGCCGGGCTGGGCCGAGGGCAAGCCCGAAGGACTTCCGCACCTGCGGCATGTCGTGGTGCTCTCCACCGATGGCCGGGACCGCGACGGAGTGCTGACCGTCGCGGGCCTGGGAGAGTTGGGCGACGAGCACGTCGGCCTCGCCGAAGACACCGCGCAGCCCGGCGACGTGGGCGACATGCTCTACACCTCGGGGACCACCGGGTCTCCCAAGGGGGTTCTGGTCACCCACGACGCCGTGCAGCGAACCGCATACGCGTCAGCACTCACGCGCGCGTTCGAAGACGGTCGTCGTATTCTGTTTTCCCTGCCCTGCTACCACATGTTCGGATATGTGGAAGGCCTGCTGGCCACGATGGTGGTGGGCGGCGCGATCATCCCGCAGACGACGTTCGATCCCGTGCGTTATTTCGAGGGCATCCATCGGCACCGCGCGACCGACATCCTGTGTGTGCCGACCATGACGGTTGCGCTACTGGAGCATCCCCGTCGCCCGGAATTCGATCTCTCCTCGCTGTCCGCGATCTTGTCCGGCGCGGCGCCGGCGCCCCTGTGGTTGTGGGAGCGGGTGAGTGCCGAACTGGGTGTGGACGAGATCGTGACCGGCTACGGAATGACCGAATGCGGTGGCGCGATGACCCTCACGCTCCCGGAAGACGACCTGAGCTACTCGTCCGAGACGGTCGGCAGGAGCAAACTGGCCGGCAGTGCCGGGGTTCAGGGGCAGGACGCCATCACCGTCTACAAGACGATCGATCCGGTGACCGGCGAAGACCTACCGCCGCACGCTGAAGGGGAACTGGCGTCGCTCGGCCCGACGAACATGCTCGGGTTCTGGAACAAACCCGAGGAAACCGCTGCCGCGAAGCGGGAAGGCTGGATCGTCTCGGGCGACCTCGGCCGGGTTCGCGAAGACGGCTACATCGAGGTGACGGGGCGCAGCAAGGAGCTCTACAAGAGCGGTGGCGAACTGGTGATGCCCAAGGAGATCGAAGACCTGCTCAGCACCCACCCCGCAATCAGCCAGGTGTTCGCGATCGGTGTCCCGGACGAGCGCTGGGGCGACGCGGGCTGTGTTTGCGTCGTCCCTGCGCCGGGCTACCAGATCTCACGCGAGGAGATTCTCGCGTTGTGTAAGGAAAAGCTGGCCCGCTTCAAGGTACCCAAGCACGTGCTGTTCCTCGATTCGGTGGAACTACCGACCACGCCGACCGGGAAGGTCCAGAAGTTCCGGTTGGTGAAGTGGGCACAGCAGAAAATCACGACCGAAGGGGTGGAAGCGTGACCGCCACAGTGCCCGGCAACGGCACGATCTACGACGACCTGATCAAGCCCGACCGGGTACACGGGTCGCTCTACACCGAGCCGCGGATCTTCGCCGACGAGCTGGCCCGGATCTGGTACCGCACCTGGGTCTATGTCGGCCACGAGAGCGAGATTCCGCAGCCTGGTGACTACGTGCGCAAGAACATCGGCCCGCAGGACCTGGTGATGACCAGGGACCGGGACGGTCAAGTGCATCTGCTGCTGAACCGCTGCGCGCACCGCGCGAACCTGGTGTGCGAGGACCAGCGGGGGAACTCGAACTCGTTCCGGTGCCCCTACCACGGCTGGACCTACCGCAACAGCGGTGAACTGCTCGGCTACCCGTACAACATGGGCTACGGCGGCAAGGGAAAGCTGGACCTGGCCATGGGGCGGGTACCGAGGATGGAGTCCTACCGGGGATTCGTCTTCGGCAGCTTCGCGGAGGACGGACCGAGCCTCGTCGAGCACCTCGGCCCCGCAGCCGGCGAGATCGACCGGCTCTGCCGACTTTCGCCCGAGGGCGAGGTCGAACTCAGCGCCGGCTGGCTCAAGCACCGGACACGGGCCAACTGGAAACTGCTGGCCGAGAACGAAACCGACGGGTACCACCCGCAGTTCGTACACGGCTCGATCTTCAGTGTCACGGGCAGTCCGATCGGCGCGCTCTACAGCGACCAGTCGACGGCCGTGACGCGCAACCTCGGCAACGGGCACAGTGAAAACGACCTGCGCCCGGAGTTCCGCAAGTTCGGTGAACCGATGCGCTGGTTCGGCACCACCGAGAGCCGAGTACCGGAGTACGTCGCGAAGATGCGCGAGGCCCACGGTCCGGCAGCGGAAGACATCCTCATCGAGGGCGCTCCGCACGTGATGATCTTCCCGAACCTGTTCATCGCCGAGATCCAGGTTTTCGTGATCCAGCCGCTGTCAGCGGGGGAGTGTGTTCAGCACGCGACAGCGGTGCAGCTCAAGGGGGCTCCGGAGTTGAACCGGCGCATGGTGTCGCAGTCGATCGGTTCGGTCGGCCCGGCGGGCATGCTGCTCGCGGACGACACCGAGATGTACGAGCGCAACCAGCGCGGGGCCGAGCAGCTTCGCCCCGAGTGGCTGGACATCCGGCGAGGGCTGGCACGCGAGCAGGTCGACGAGCGCGGCCTGAAGATCGGTACCGCGACGGACGAGACCGGTATGCGTGGCTTCTGGGCGCACTACAAGAAGCTGATGGAGGACGGGAAATGACCGCCGCGACAGAGCTGGACATCCGGCAGGTCGAGCAGTTCCTCTTCCGCGAGGCGCGCTATGCCGACGAACACGACTACGACGCGTGGGAAGCGCTGTGGACGGACGACGCCCTGTATTGGGTGCCGGCCGGGGACGACACGTCGGATCCGGCGACTGTCGTTGCGGTCGTCTACGACAACCGCAATCGCATCTCCACCCGGCTCAAGCAGTTGCGGACCGGGAAGCGGTATTCCCAGTCACCGCCGTCGAACCTGCGCCGCACAGTGTCCAATGTGGAATTTCTCGGTGTCGAAGGCGAAGACACGGTCGTCGCCGCGAACTTCGTGCTCGCCGAGTCGCGGGTCCGCGGCACCGAGATCTGGGCCGGCCGGACGACCTACCGGCTGCGCGTCGTCGACGGCGAGCTCAAGCTCGCCTACAAGAAGGTGGACCTCGTCAACGCTGACCAGGCACTCCCCACGATGGCGTTCCTGATCTGAGGAGAAGCTGTGGCAGACAAGGAATACCGGAACGTCGTCGGCAGCGAGTTCGCCGAGATCGCTGTTTCGACCGACCACGACGGCAACGGGCCGCGACTGCGGCTGGAAGATCTGCGGACCGGCCGCGTCCGCCACTTGGACGCGCTGGAGCTCGAGACGATCGTCTGGCTGCCGGAAGGACATCTGCAGCGATTGCTCGACCCCGCCGCGGACCGCTGGCGCGAGGATGTGTGAAGGTCCTGAACACCCCGGGAGAGCTTGACCTCGCGGAGTTCGTCCGCCCTGGCGACACGATCGTCTGGGGACAAGCCTGCGGGGAACCGCTCACGCTGACCGAACAGTTGGCCGCGCACCGGGAGCAACTGGGCCCTGTGCGGTGCTTCCTGGGCATCCCGGCGTCCGGCACGATCCAGCCGGAGCACGGGGACCACCTGTCCTTCGTGTCGTACTGCGGCAGCGGCGGGAACCGGGCTCTGTACCGTGCCGGGGCGCTCGACGTGGTGCCGGTGCACTACTCGACCCTTCCGCAGCTGCTCTCAGCCGGTTCGCTTCGTGCCGATGTGGTGCTGCTCCAGCTGTCCCCGGCCGACGAAACCGGAAGGTACTCGCTGGCACTCGCCGACGATTACGTGTCGGCCGCGATCGCCACCGCACGTGTGGTCATCGCGGAGATCAACGACCGGGCGCCGCGGACATCGGGCAGGCGCCTCCGTGAGGACGAACTGGACGTCGTCGTGCATACGTCGCGGCCGCCCGCCGAAGTGGCGCCTCGACGGGCCGGGGATGTCACCCGGCGGATCGCGGCCAACGTGGCAGGGCTGATCGACGACGGTGCCACGCTGCAGTTCGGGATCGGGGCCCTGCCGGAGGCGGTGCTGGCTGAGCTGGTCGACCGGCGGGACCTCGGCGTGCATTCCGGGCTGCTCAACGACGCGGTGGCCGATCTGATGGAAGCCGGCGTGATCACCAACGCGCGCAAGAGTCTCGACCGAGGTCATGCCGTCGCCGGGCTACTCATGGGAACCCGGCGGTTGTTCGACTTCGCCGACCGCAACCCGGCTGTTGTCCTGCGCGAGACCGCATACACCCACGATCCCGAAGTCCTTGCGGCGCAAGACCGCCTGGTGGCCATCAATTCGGCGCTCGAGGTGGACCTGTCCGGGCAGGTCAACGCGGAGGTCGCGGGCGCGGACTACGTGGGCGCCGTCGGCGGTGCGGCGGACTTCCTCCGCGGGGCCGCCCGGTCGCGCGGAGGAGTCCCGGTCGTCGCGCTTCCGGCGACCGCGGGAGACGCGAGCCGGATCGTCGCGTCGTTGTCCGGCCCGGTGAGTACCGCGCGTTCGGATGCGGGGTTCGTGGTGACCGAGTTCGGGGTCGCCGATCTGCGAGGACAGTCGTTGCGGGTACGGCAAGAGCGGCTGCTGGCGATCGCCCATCCCGGGCATCGCCAGGCGCTCGAAGGGGCGATCGACAGAAGGGAAGTACTGGTATGAGGCGAGCCGCCATCGTGAGTCCGGTGCGCACGCCGGTGGGTGCCTTCGGCGGCGCCTTGCGTCGCGTTCCGGCCGAGGAGCTGGCCGCGGCCGTGCTGAAGGAGCTGCTCTCTCGGTCCACTGTGGACCCCGAGCGGATCGAAGACGTGGTGTTCGCGCAGTCCTACGCCAACTCGGAGGCGCCGTGCATCGGCCGGTGGGCAGCGCTGCACGCCGGTTTGCCGGTCGAGGTTCCCGGTCTGCAGACGGACCGGCGCTGTGGTGGTGGACTGCAGGCGGTCGTGACGGCCGCGATGATGGTCCAGACGGGCGCGGCCGACGTTGTCGTGGCCGGTGGCGTGGAGAGCATGAGCTCGATCGAGCACTACACCACCAGTGTTCGCTGGGGCAGCCGGTCAGGCAACGTGGCGCTCTACGACCGCCTCGACCGCGGGCGCGAGCGTTCCCAGCCGGAATGGCGATTCGGCCCGATCAGCGGAATGATCGAAACCGCCGAGAACGTGGCCGAGCGCCACGGCGTCACCCGCGAGCAGGCGGACGCTTTCGCGGCACGCAGCCACCAGCGCGCTGCCGCCGCCTGGCGGGACGGCAAGTTCGCCGACGAGGTCATCGCGGTCCAAGTCCCCCAGCGCAAGGGAGACCCGCTGCCCTTCACCGAGGACGAGGGTGTCCGCCCGGATTCCACACCTGACTCATTGGCCAGGCTGCGGCCGATCACGCCGGGTGGCACGGTGACGGCGGGCAATGCCAGCCAGCAGAACGACGCCGCGGCAGCCTGCCTGATCGTTGCCGAAGACAAGCTCGGTGAGCTTGGCCTGGAACCGCTCGGTTTCCTGCGCGGCTGGTCAGCCGCGGGATGTGACCCGGCCACCATGGGCCTGGGACCCGTGCCCGCGGTCGCCAAGCTGTTCGACCGCACCGGCGTCACCTTCGACGATCTCGACCTGATCGAGGTGAACGAGGCCTTCGCCTGCCAGGTGCTCGGCGTGCTCAAAGGCTGGGGTGTCAAGGAAGACGAGGTCGAGGCCCGGTTGAACGTGAACGGATCGGGCATCTCGCTCGGCCATCCCATCGGGGCCACCGGGGTACGGATCTTGACCACCGTGCTGCACGAGTTGCGTCGCCGCAAAGGAAACCTCGCGCTGGAAACCATGTGCATCGGCGGCGGGCAAGGCATGGCGGCACTGTTCGAAGGGGTCTCATGAGCACACTCCTCGCCTACTCGGCCTATCTGCCCAAACATCGGCTTCGATTGTCTGAAAAGGACAATCGGGTTGCCGCCTCCTTCGACGAGGACAGCACGACGATGGCCGTCGAGGCCGCGTCCGCGCTGCTGCGTGACCACGACGCCGCGCCGGAAGTCCTGTATTTCGCGACCACTTCGCCGGCGTACTTCGACAAGACCAACGCGTCGGCCATCCACGCGGCTCTCGGGTTGCCTCAGGCGGTGTTCGCCGCCGACCTCGCCGGTTCGGCTCGCTCGGGTTTCGCCGCGTGGCGGGCGGCGCGAGCGGCGGGCGGGCTGGCCGTTGTCGCGGACGTGCGGACCGGACGGCCCGGGTCCGGCGACGAACGCGGTGGAGGCGACGGCGCCGTGGCTTTCCTGTTCGGCGACGAACCGGAAGGCATCGCCGAGGTGTTGGCGGAGCATTCCCTTTCAGCCGAGCTGCTCGACCGCTGGCGTCAACCCGGCGACGCGGCAGGTGGCCAGTGGGAGGAGCGGTTCGGTCTTGAGACCTATCTGCCGCTGCTGCGGCAAACGGCGGTCGAAGCGCTGAAGCTGGCGGGGCTCGGCGAGGCTGACCACGTGGTCGTCGTGTCGCCGAACTCCGGTGTGCGTAAGCAGGCGGCTCGTGTGTTTCCCGGCGCCACGTCCTCGCCCATCGGCCATTCGGGGGCAGCGGACTTCGCGCTCGGGCTGGCGGACGTGCTCGACCGGGCGGGCGTGGGGGAGACGGTGCTGATTTTGTCGGCTGCGGACGGTTGCGACGCCATCGTCTTGCGGACCACGGAACGTCTTCCGGCGGCCCGGCAGGCGCGGTCCGTGGCTGGGCAGCTCGCTGACGGCGTCGAAGTCCCTTACCTGACTTACCTGAACTGGCGAGGATGGCTCGAACGTGAGCCACCACGCCGGCCGGAGCCGGACCTGCCCGCCGCTCCGCCCAGCTCGCGTACGGCGGCCTGGAAGTTCTCCTTTACCGGCAGTGCCTGCGGCAGCTGCGGGTTCGTGCACCTGCCTCCGCAACGCGGGTGCAAGAAATGCGGATCCGTGGACGAGATGGAACCCCGCCGGCTCGCGTCCGCACAGGGCACCGTCGCCACCTACACCGTCGACCGGCTCGCGTTTTCCCCGTCCCCGCCCCTGATCGAGGCTGTCGTCGATTTCGACGGCGGCGGCCGGTACACACTCGAAGTTGCCGACGCGCTGCCGGAAGAGCTCGCGGTCGGCACCCGGGTTGGCCTGTCCTTTCGCCGCCTGTTCACCGCCGGCGGTGTGCACAACTACTTCTGGAAGGCGCGCTTGTGAGCAGCAAGGGAATCCGTGACCGCGTCGCCGTCGTCGGGATGGGCTGCACGCGGTTCGGCGAGCATTGGGCGTCCTCGGCCGAAGACATGCTGGTCGATGCTGCTGGAGAGGTCTTCGAGACGACGCCGGTCGCCCGCGACGACGTGGATGCCTACTGGCTGGGCACCCTGGGGTCGGGGCAGTCCGGTCTCACACTCAGCAAGGCGTTGTCGCTGGACTACAAGCCTGTTTCGCGCGTGGAGAACTACTGCGCGACCGGATCGGAGGCATTCCGCAACGCCTGCTACGCGGTGGCGTCGGGCGCCTACGACCGAGTCATGGCGATCGGGGTGGAAAAGCTCAAGGACTCCGGGTTTTCCGGGCTGCTGCGGGCCGATCCGCCGGGGGACGGGACGGCCCCCGAGCTGAGCCTGACCGCGCCGGCGGCCTTCTCCTTGCTCGATCCGGCCTACTGCGCACGATATTCGGTGGACCCGGCCGACATGCGGTCGGCGATGACCCATGTGGCCTGGAAGAACCACGACAACGGCACCCGAAACCCCAAGGCGCAGTTCCGGTCCGGGGTGACGAAGGAGAAGATCGAGCGCGCACCGAAGGTGGCCGGAAGGCTCGGCGTCTTCGACTGTTCCGGAGTCTCCGACGGCGCCGCCGCGGCTCTGATCGTCCGGGCCGAAGACGCGTTCGAGTACACGGACCGCCCGATGTTCGTCAAAGGCCTGGCACTGGCCGCGGGGCCGGCGCTGGGCGCGTCCGACAGCGAATACGACTACACGACCTTCCCGGAAGTCGTCCGCAGCGCACGGGACGCTTTCGCGCAGGCGGGTGTCACGGATCCACGACACGAGATCTCCTTCGCCGAAGTGCACGACTGCTTCACCCCGACCGAGCTGGTGCTGATGGAAGACTTCGGCTTCGCCGAACGTGGCCAGGCGTGGAAGGACATCCTCGACGGCGCGTTCGAGCTGAGCGGCAGGCTTCCGGTCAACCCTGACGGCGGGCTGAAGTCCTTCGGCCATCCTGTGGGAGCGAGCGGCCTGCGAATGCTTTACGAGGTCTGGCTTCAGTTCCGGGGGGCCGCGGGAGAGCGGCAGCTGGCCGATCCCCGGCTCGCGCTGACGCACAACCTCGGCGGGCGCCCGGGGAGCTGCGTGTCGTTCGTCTCCGTGGTGGGCTCCGAGCGTGGTTGACTGCACCGGATATTTTTATCTATATTAAATTCAAGAAGTGAGCACGCGACGAAGCGGAGGTTGGCCCATGGATCGCGCGGCGGCGCAAGAACTGGCCACCCAGCTGTACCGGGCACTGTCCTCAGGTGACCGTGACGGGCTGGACCGGCTGTTGCACCCCGCGTTCGAGGGGCACGCCACGGAAGGACTGCCGTTGGGGCTCGGCGGGGACTACCACGGGCCGGCGGAGATGCGCCGTGAGTTCTGGGGACGGATCGGGCGCAGCTACGCCGCGCACGCCGTGCCCGCCGAGTTCGCTCTGCTGGATGACGGCAGGCTGCAGGTACGTGGTCGTTACCAGGGCAAGGCGCGTGGTGGCGGCGACCTCGACGCGGAATTCGTGCACGTGCTCTCGTTCTCCGACGACCGGATTTCCGGGCTGGAGCAGCTCACCGACAGTGGCCGGTGGGCGGAGGCGCTCGCGCCGGTGGATCTCGAAACCGTCAAATTCACAGTGACCGACGGGGTCGGCGAACTGCGACTGAACCGGCCGACAGCCCGGAACGCCTTGAACCAGGCCGCGGCGGACGAACTGTACGAGGTAGCGCTGCGCTGTGCGGCACGCGATGACCTGCGGGCGTTGCTGGTCACCGGCGAGGGGCGCGCGTTCACGGTCGGTGGCGACATTTCCGCGTTCGCGGAGGCCGAACCGGGTGAACTGCCTGCTGTTCTGCGGCGGATGACCAGCCCATACCACGAGGCTTTGAGAATCTTCAGCGGGCTCGAGGCGCCGATCGTCACGGCGGCACGAGGCGCGGTCGCGGGTGGCGGGCTCGGCCTGTTGTACGTCGCGGACATCGCGTTCGCCGCGGAAGGCACGAAGTTCGCGACCGGTTTCACGGGGCTCGGGCTCTCGGGTGATGGTGCCAACTCCTGGTTCCTGCCAAGGCTTGTCGGGCTCCGCCGGGCCTTCGAGCTCTACTACGAGCAGCGCGTGCTCGACGCCGACGAGGCCGCCGAGTGGGGACTGGTGTCGCACGTCGTACCCGACGAGGCGCTCGAGGATCGGGCCTGGGCGGCGGTGCGAAAGCTGGCCGACGGCCCGACACGCGCCTACTGCGAGATCCGCCGTCTCCTTCGCGATTCGTGGTCGTCCACATTGTCCGATCAACTGCTGAAGGAAACCGAGGCCATCGTGCGCTCGGGCGCGACGTCCGATGCCGGGCGGGCCGTCGAGGCTTTCCTCGCGAAGAAAACTCCGATATTCGAGGGAAGGTGAACATGACCGGACTGGTCATCGACAACGACGAGCACCGCCTGCTCCGGGAGAGCGTGGCGAAGATCGCCGCCAAGTACGGGCATGAGTACTACGCCGAGCGAGCACGACGTGGCGAGCACATCGGTGAGCTGTGGCAAGAACTCGGCGAGGCCGGGCTGCTCGGAGTGCACCTGCCCGAAGAACACGGCGGCGGTGGGGCGGGCCTGACCGAGCTGACCATTGTCGTCGAGGAACTGGCCGCGCACGGGATCCCGTTGCTCATCGCGGTGATCTCGCCGGCGATCTGCGGCTCGATCCTGGCGGCTCACGGGTCGGCCGAGATGAAGGCGGAATGGCTGCCGGGCATCGCCGACGGCAGCCGGAAGATGGCGTTCGCCCTGACCGAGCCCGATGCCGGGTCCAACAGCCACAACGTCGCCACCATCGCCCGCGAGGACACCGACGGCTGGGTCATCTCGGGCGGGAAGTACTACATCTCGGCCGCAGACGAAAGCGAAGCACTTCTTCTGGTCGCGCGTGACGGGGAAGGCGCTCCGGGCGGCCGCAAGCCGTTGTCGTTGTTCGTGGTTCCGATCGACAGCCCGGGACTGACGCTGCAACGGATCGACACCGAACTCACCTCGCCGGACCGGCAGTTCACCGTCTTCCTCGACGAGGTTCGTGTCGGCCCGGAGGCGCTGATCGGGGAAGCTGGCAAGGGACTCCGGCAGGTGTTCGCCGGGTTGAACCCGGAACGGATCCTGGCCGCCGCGCTGTGCACTGGTGTGGGCCGGTACGCCGTCGCGAAGGCGCGGGACTATGCCTGCCAGCGTCAGGTGTGGTCGACACCGATCGGTGCGCACCAGGGCATCGCACACCCACTCGCCGAATCCCACATCGCGGTGGAGTTGGCGCGCCTCGCGACCATGCGTGCAGCTGAGCTGTTCGACTCGGGCCGCAACGCCGCCGAAGCGGCCAACATCGCGAAATATTCCGCCGCCGAGGCCGGGCTGAAAGCACTGGACCAGGCGATCCAGACACACGGCGGCAACGGTCTCGCCCGGGAGTACGGCCTGGCCGACCTGTGGTTCGTCATCCGCCTGATGCGAACCGCGCCGGTCAGCAGGGAAATGGTTCTGAACTTCGTGGCCCAGCACAGCCTCGGGCTGCCCAACTCGTACTGACCGAAGGGAGCGCACAACCATGCCAGGAGTCGAGGGCCGAGTCGTCGTCGTAACGGGCGCAGGCGGCGGGCTGGGGCGTGAATACGCACTGCTGCTCGCGAGCCGGGGAGCGCGCGTCGTCGTCAACGACCTCGGCGGAGCCAGGGACGGTTCCGGTGCGGGCACGTCCATGGCCGACACCGTGGTCGGGGAAATCCGCGCCGCGGGCGGTGAAGCGGTCGCCAATTACGACAGCGTCGCCACTTCCGATGGCGCGGCGAAGATCGTGCAGACCGCGATCGACCACTTCGGCCGTGTGGACGGCCTCGTGAACAATGCCGGCATCCTGCGAGACCGCGCCTTTCACAAGATGGGCGACGACGACTGGGAATCCGTGCTCAGGGTGCACCTGTTCGGCGGCTTCAACGTGACCCGCGCCGCGTGGCCGCATTTCCGCGAGCAAGGACATGGCCGGGTCGTCATGGCGACTTCGACCAGCGGGATCTACGGGAACTTCGGCCAGTCGAACTACGGCACGGCGAAGGCGGGCCTGATCGGGCTGACCAACACGCTCGCGCTGGAAGGCCGCAAGTACAACATCCTCGCCAACGCGGTGGCTCCGATGGCCGCGACCCGGATGACCGAGGACGTGGCCCCGCCAGAGTTGCTGAAGAAGCTCGATCCTGCCCAGATCGCGCCGATCGTGGCGTACCTGCTCGCCGACGAGTGCACCGACAGCGGCTCGGTGATCGTTGCCGGCGGCGGCCAGGTCCACCGGGTGCAGTACTTCCAGTCGAAGGGGGTGACCTTCGGCGACGTGCCCACCGTCGACGAGGTGGCTGCCCGGTGGAGCGAGATCACCGACATGACCGGGTCCGTCCCCGGTACCAATCCAGTCGGCTGAGAGAGGCGAATCGATGACCGACACCCAGAACACCACCTTCGACGCCCTCGTCGTGGGCGCCGGCGCGGGTGGCCTGATGACGGCCGCCCGGCTGACCCACCTCGGCTACCGCACGCTCGTCGTCGAGCGGCTCGAGCACGTCGGCGGTCGCGCGTCCACCCGCGACATCGACGGATTCAAGGTCAACAACGGCGCGATCGTGATCGAGGTCGACGGCATCACCCAGGAGACCTTCGAGGAGGTCGGCGCCAAGTTCGACATCCGCAGGCCCAATCCGCCGATCCTGTACCGGATCGGCGGCAAGGACGTCGACGTCACCGGCGGCGGCTGGGGGTTCCTGCTGTCGAAGCTGACCCGGCAGGGCGCGAAACTCGTGAGCGGCCTCGGCGCGGCGCGCAAGGACGACGGGCTGCCCGAGGATGAACTGTCCACTGCGGACTGGGTCGCGAAATACACGAAGAACGAGTCCGTGCACGGAATTTTCCGCAACATGTGCGGCTCGGTCTTCGCGGTCGGTTCCGAAGAGCTGCCCGCGCGCGTTTTCCTCACCTATTTCACGCGCAAAAGCGCCTTCAAGAAGTTCGGCTTCTGCCCTGAAGGCACGATCGGCATCTGGCGCTCGCTCGCGGAGACGATCACGGCCAACGGTGGTGAGGTGTGGACCTCAGCCGAGGTGCTGAAGCTGCACCTCACCGATGGCCGGGTCACCGGGGCGACCGTCGACCGGGACGGCCGGCAGGTCGAGGTCACGGCCGGGTTCGCGGTGAGCGACGTCGGCCCAGCCGGGACGGTCAAGCTGGTGGGTGAAGACAACTTGCCCGCCGAATACCGGCAAACCGTGCAAAGTGGTGACCGGCCGTGCGGGATGGTCACCGTGAACTTCGCGAGCCGGGAACGACTCGTCGACGCTCCTGGCATGCTGAGCTTCGCGAAGACACGCCGCCTGTGCTACGTCGCGAACTTCACCGACATCTGCCCGGAAATGGCGCCGGAAGGCTGGCACCTCTATGTCGGGACAGCCGTGCCGAAGCCCGCTGTCGGTGATTTCGACGAGGCGGCGGAGAGGGAACTCCTGCTGGAGGATCTTCGCGAGCAGATCCCCGGATTCGACGGCGCGCGGATCATTTCCTGGGCGACCACCCGGGACGAATGGCCCCCGCAGCGCGCCGTCGCGGGTTTCGATCTGCCCAACACCACGCCGATCCCGAATCTGTGGAACGTAGGTGACGGTGTCAAGGAGTACGCGAACGGCGGCACGACCGCCTGTGCGGAGACCGCGAAGCTCGTCGTCGAGCAGATCACGCGCCAACACAGCCCGAAGTGAGGAGAGAACCATGAAGATCACCGTCGACCGCGTGAAGTGCACCGGGCTGGGGATCTGCGAGTCGCTGGCACCCGACGTGTTCGAGGTGAACGACGCCGGAGACCTGGAATTGAAGACCGAGCACGTTTCCGAGGGGCTGCTTGCCGATGTCGAGGCCGCCGTCGCGGGCTGCCCGACCGAGGCGCTGCGATTGGAAAAGGACTGATCTCATGCGGAACCTCGTCGTTGTCGGGGCCTCGCTCGCCGGTCTGCGAGCGGTGGAAGGTGCTCGTAAAGCCGGATTCGACGGCCGGATCACTCTCGTGGGCGCGGAGGAGCACCTTCCCTACGACCGGCCACCGCTGTCCAAGTCCTATTTGGACGACGCGGTGCCGGAGGCGACGATCTTCCGCTCCGAGGAGGTGCTTCGCGATGAACTCGACGTCGACCTGAAGCTGGGCACTCCCGCTACCGGGCTGAACACCGTGACGAAGGAACTGCGTCTCGCCGAGAGCAGCCTGCCCTACGACGCGCTGGTGATCGCGACCGGCGCCACCGCCCGCACGCTGCCCAGCGACCTGACCGGAGTACATACGCTCAGGACGCTGGATGACGCCATCGCGGTGCGCGCTGCGCTTGACGCTGGCGCCCGCACCGTCGTGATCGGCGCCGGCTTCATCGGTTCCGAAGTCGCTTCCGGAGCACGCAAACGGGGCGTTGACGTCACCGTGGTCGAGGCGCTTCCGACGCCTTTGGCGCGCGCTGTCGGTGAGGTGATGGGCAGTGCTTGCGCGGCGTTGCACCTGCGCAACGGGACCGATCTCCGTTGTGGTGTAGGCGTGGCGGCACTCGAAGGCGCCGGCCAGGTGAAGCGGGTGGTGCTGACGGACGGGACCACGATCGATGCCGACCTCGTCGTGGTCGGCATCGGGGCGGTACCGGCGACGGGCTGGCTCGAGGATTCCGGCCTTCGGCTGGACAACGGTGTCGTGTGCGACGAGTACCTGTTCACCGGCGCGGACGGCGTCTACGCGGCAGGTGACGTGGCGCGCTGGCAGAACCCGTTGTTCGATCGACCGATGCGGCTGGAGCACTGGACGAGCGCCGCGGAGCAGGGGGCCGCGGCGGCCCGCAACGCGCTCGATGCGGAGTCCGCCAAGCCGTACTCGACGGTCCCGTACTTCTGGTCCGACTGGTACGACAGCAGGATCCAGTTCGTCGGCGTACCGGCAACTGACGAGATCCGCGTGGTCGAAGGTGATCCAGAGGCCGGTGGCCGCATGGCCGCGCTGTACCGGGAGGGCGACCGGCTCGCCGGCGCGCTCGCCGTGAACGGGCAGAACGTCATCATGAAGTACCGCGGCCTTATCATGAAGCGCACGAGCTGGACCGATGCGCTCGCTTTCGCCGAGCGCCGGAAAGCGGCCTGAACGACCGGCCGTGGTGGTTGCCACGGCCGGTCGCCTGCCATCGTCCTGAACCGTCAGGCCGGCAAACTTCCCAGCCTGTTGTGGATCAGGCTCTTGGCTTCGGTCATGATCCGCTCGATCAGCACGGCTACGGCCGGGATGTCGCGGATGAGGCCCTGTGCCATTCCCGCGTACCAGATCCCGAGGTCGAGGTCGCCCGTCTCGAACACCTTCCGGCCACGGGCTCCGGCCACCAGTTCCCGGACATCGTCGAAGGCGCCACCCTGGTCCAGAATGGACACCACTTCGGTGCTCACCGCGTTGCGCGCCACCCGCCCGGTATTGCGCAGAGGGCGGAAAATCAGTTCGGTGTCGAGTTCACTGGCGGCGACGAGCCGCTCCTTGACCCGGGAGTGCACCGGAGCTTCCGCGGTGGCCACGAACCTGGTGCCCATGTTGATTCCGTCCGCGCCCAGCACCAGGGCAGCGACAAGGCCACGCGCGTCGGCGAAGCCACCGGAAGCCACCATCGGGATCGTGATCTTCTCGGCGGCCGCGGGAATGAGTATCAGCCCGGGGATGTCGTCTTCGCCAGGGTGGCCGGCACATTCGAAGCCGTCGATGGAAATTCCGTCGACGCCCAGTTCCTGAGCTTTCACGGCGTGCCGGACGCTGGTGCACTTGTGCAGCACCTTCACCCCGGCGGCCCGGAACGCCGGTAGGTGTTCGGCCGGGTTGAACCCCGCGGTTTCGACGACCGGGACGTGGGATTCGGCGATCACGTCCCGGTATTCGGCGTAGGGCGGTGGGTTGATCGAGGGCAGGATCGTCAGGTTGACCCCGAACGGCTTGTCGGTCATTTCGCGGCAGCGTGCGATCTCCTTCGCCAGGTGCTCCGGCGTCGGTTGGGTTAGCGCGGTGAGAAAACCCAGGGCGCCCGCGTTCGCCACTGCCGACACCAGTTCGGCGCGACCGACCCATTGCATACCGCCTTGGACGATCGGGTGCTGCACTCCGAAAGTCTCCGTGAAGCGTGTTCGCAACATGACCGCAGTGTACAATAATTTAATCTAAAATAGAAAGTTGGTCGAGAGATAGCTCTCAGTGGCACGAGGGGCGGCGGTCGATCTGCTTAACTTGCATTAGAACAGAGGTGTCGGTGAGGGGTGTGGTCATGACATCGGGGCCGTTGGCGGGACGCCGGGTGATCGAACTCGCGGGCATCGGGCCGGGCCCGTTCGCCGCCATGACGCTCGCGGATCTCGGTGCCGAGGTAGTCCGGGTCGATCGTCCCGGCGGCTCCTTCTTCCCGGGACACGAACATTCCGACATCCTCAACCGGGGAAAGAAGTCGGTGTTGCTCGATCTGCGGGATCCCGAGGCGGTGCGAACCGTCCTGACAATGGTCGAGCGGGCCGACGTGCTGATCGAGGGATACCGGCCCGGGGTCGCCGAACGCCTGGGCGTGGGGCCGGACGAGTGTCTGGCGCGTAATCCCCGGCTGGTCTACGGGCGGATGACGGGGTGGGGGCAGGACGGTCCGCTCGCCACCACAGCCGGTCATGACATCGCCTACATCGCACTGACGGGCGCCTTGCACGCGATCGGGCCTGCGGACGGCCCGCCGCAGATCCCGCTGAACCTGGTCGGTGATTTCGGTGGCGGAGGTGCCTACCTGGTCATCGGCATCCTGGCGGCCCTCGACGAGGCGTGGCGTAGCGGGCGCGGGCAAGTCGTCGACGCGGCCATCGTCGATGGCGCCGCTCACCTGTTGGCCGGCACGCACGCCTTCCTTGCCAACGGCACCTGGGTGGATGAGCGGGGTGTGAACCTGCTTGACGGTGGTACACCCTTCTACTCGGTGTACCGGACGGCGGACGGCAGGCACATGGCTGTCGGAGCACTCGAACGGAAGTTCTACGCCGAACTCCTCGACAAGCTCGGCCTCGACGAAGACCCGGCGGACCAGCAGGACCGGGACCGTTGGCCCGCGCTGCGCAAGCGGATCGCGGAGGTGTTCGAGAAGCGAACCCAAGCCGAGTGGGCCGAGGTGTTCGCTCAGTCGGACGCCTGCGTCGCTCCTGTACTCAGCCTTCGCGAAGCCGCGGCTCACCCGCATCTAAAGGCGCGTGGCTCGCTCGTCGAACGCGACGGGCTCCTCCAGCCCGCGCCGGCGCCGAGGTTCTCCCGGACGCCCGCGTCCCTCGGCACTTCGCCGCCTGTGCCTGGGCAGGACACCGCCGGAATTCTCGCCGCACTGGGAGCTTCGGAGCAGGTAGACGAATCGGGACGACGGCGCGCCGCAGTGACCGAACTCGGCGCCGCACTGCGCTCCCTGGTCGATCTCACCACCCGGACAGAGGTCCCGTCGGCCGTGCTCGAGGGCACCGCCAGGACGCTGCGTGGGCTCGCTCCGACGTTGGCGGCCCGTGTTCGTCCGCTGCCGGAGCAGGCGTCTGTCGACGACCTCAGAAACGGCGTGCGCATGCTGAACCCGGTGATCGGGGCCGGTAATCCGATCGCCCCGCCGATGCGCATCGAGATCGACGGCGACAGCGCGATCGGCTGGTGCACCCTGGGCCGGGCTTACGAAGGCCCGCACATGTACGGGCATGGCGGGATGAGCGCGATGCTGCTCGACCAGGTCCTCGGCCACGCCGTGGCCGCGAGTGCGAGGAACGGCGTGACGAAGGGGCTCACCGTCGAATACCTGCGTCCGGTGCCGCTCGAGGTCCCGCTCCGGATCTGGGCGAAGGCGGTCGAAGTGAGCGGCAGGCACACTACGGTGACCGGTGCCATCACCACGGCCGCCGATCCGGACACGCCCTTGGTCGAGGCGCGGGGGCGGTTCGTGCGGCTCCGGCCGGACCAGGTCGAAACCATGTTCGCGGGCTCGGTGGCGAAGGTTTCCCCGGAGTCCGCGCACGACTGACGGTGCGGCGGCCCTGGCCACATCGGTGTCTAGCCGGTCGCCTTGGCGGCCTTCCTGGGGCGCGCCTTTCGGGGTGCGGGCCGCTCGGCTTCGGCCTCGGGCTCGCTACTCAGCCCGTTCCGCACAATGGACTTGGCGGTGCGGATGACCTGATCGAGCGACCCGCGCCGCGGGTTCCACCATTCCGCTGCCCAGTTGAGCGCGCCCAGTACGAGCATGCGGGCCGCCCTCGCATCGAGTTCCGGCCGCAGCACGCCCTCTCGCCGCGCGTCTTCGAAAAGCTTGCGCCAGATATCGCCGTACCGGTTCGCTTCGGCGGTGTACCGGGCCCGGATGTTCTCCGGAATCTGTCCCGCGTTCCGAATCGCGGCAGTCGTGTAGTCGGAGATCTCGAGCTGGTAGCGCAGATGCGATTCGACAGCGGCCTCGATGCGGTCCAGCGGTGCGGCTTCCGGCGGCAGTTCGTCGAGGGTTCCTTGCACGTGCTGGGCCATGTGCGCGATCCCCGACCACATGACTTCTTCGATCAGGTCTTCCCGGGACGGGAAGTAGTAGTAGATGCCGGGCGCCTGCATGTCCGCGGTCTCGGCGACGTCGGTCAGCCGGGTACCCGCGAAACCCTTTCGGCTCAGCACGTGTGCGGCAGCGTCGAGGATCCGCAAACGTGTGGTCGCGGACTTGGTGCCGCCTGCCTCGTCGTGCTCTTTACGAGCCGGTTTTCTAGCCACGAATCAATACTATCTGCTCCGCGGGTGGTGGACCCGTACCCACACTCCCGGGTGTCAGCGGGCCAGGCCGCCCCGGTTGACCAGCTGGCCCGCGATGACGTTCCGCTGGATCTCGTTCGTTCCCTCACCCACGATCATCAAGGGCGCGTCCCGGAAGTAGCGCTCCACGTCGTACTCGGTGGAGTATCCGTAGCCACCGTGGATGCGTACGGCGTCGAGCGCGACCTCCATGGCGACCTCCGATGCGTAGAGTTTCGCCATACCGGCTTCCATGTCGCAGCGCTGCCCGGAATCGAAACGTTCTGCGGCGTGCAGCACGAGCTGCCGTGCGGCAGTGAGCTTGGTCGCCATGTCGGCGAGGTAGTTCGAAATGGACTGATGCTTCCAGATGGGCTTGCCGTAGCTTTCGCGTTGCTGCGCGTAGGCGAACGCGTCGTCGAAGGCGGCTCGCCCGACGCCGAGCGCGCGCGACGCCACTTGGATCCGGCCCGTTTCCAGCCCTTTCATCATCTGCGCGAAGCCGTGACCTTCGTCGCCGCCGAGTACGGAGTCGGCCGGGGCCCGGTAGCCGTCGAACGACAGTTCGCAGCTCTCCACGCCCTTGTAACCCAATTGGGCAGATCCCGTGAAACCGTCAGGCCCGGGCTGTGCTCGACGAGCAGGATGCTGATTCCGCGGTGCCGGGGTGTCGCGGCCGGATCTGTCTTGCACAGCAAGGCGATCAGCTGCGAGCGGCGTGCGTTGCTGATCCAGGTCTTCGCCCCGTTGATCACGTAGCCGTCGTCGTCGCGGCGGGCGACCGTCGTCATGGCCTGGAGGTCCGATCCGCCGCCCGGTTCGGTCAATGCCATTGTCGCGCGGACCTCGCCGGTGGCCATCCGGGGAAGAAGCGGTCTTTCGGTTCTTCGGTCACGAAGGCGAGCAGGAGCTTCGACACCACCGTGTGCCCGCCCATGGCCCCGGCCAGGCTCATCCAGCCACGGGCGAGCTCCTCGGTGATGCCGACGTAGCAAGGGATGGAGACCGGTGCCTCGTCATAGGGTTCGGGGATCGCGAGACCGAAGATGCCGAGCTCTTTCATCTGCTCGATGAGCTTCTCCGGGTACTCGTTGGCGTGCTCGAGTTCGCGGACGACCGGGCGCACCTCGGCGTCGACCCATTCCCGGACGGTCTTGACGACTCCGGCTACCTCGGGCGAGAGCGTGGCCACCGCTGGCTACTTTGTGCGGGTTCGATCGCTGGCTTCAATTTAAGTTAGATTAAAATATGCAAGGATGCAACGAGCTGGAGATCCAGGGCGCGGGAGCGCGCCGTCAGGCGGGCAGGTACTGCCGGTGGGACGGCGTCTCGGTGGAACTGGCCCGGCCGAGCAAGGTCAGCACGTCCAGGTGTGCCTCGATCTCCATGACAGCGGACATCTGGTGCTCCAGTTCGAGGTGGTCGAGCCGCCGCTGGTGGCGGGTCCAGGGCAACTGCTCGGCTACTTCGTAGGCGGTGCTCGCGCCGGCCGTAAGGACGTCGGCGACCTTGTCCAGGCGCTCCCGGTGGTGCTCCAGCAGTTCATGCACGCGGGCGTGCGTGCTGGTCGTGACCGGTCCGTGCGCCGGGAGAAGTACCGAATCCGGTCGGCCGAGGACAAGCTCGAGCGAGCGAAGGAAGGAGCGCAGCGGCCGAGGTTCCGGCGACAGTTCGAAGCCGAGTGACGGGGTGATCCTCGGCAACACGTGGTCGCCGGAGAACAACACGCCGGCTGTCGCATGCGCGAAAGCCGTATGTCCACGCGTGTGTCCTGGAGTGGCGACGACTTCCAGTTCACCGTGGCGCAGGGCGATCCGGTCTTCATGGTCCAGCCAGCCGTCGGGTGGCCCGAATGGCATGCCGGTCTCGTAGTCGGGCGCAGGCTCGGTTTGGAGTCGCTTTGCCAGGTCGTCCGCCCCGCACCTCGCCAGCAACGTCTGGTGCTCCGGGAAACGGGTGCTGTGGCGGTCGTAAGCACTGATGCTGTGCTGCTCACCGCGACCGGTGAAGAGTGAGATGCCCAGCGAGTCCCGCCAGGCGTAGGCCTGGGTGTAGTGATCCCAGTGGTGATGGGTGGCGAGACAGGTGGAGATGTCCTGGAGTCGGTGCCCCAGATCGCCGAGAGCGACCGTGAGCGCTTGCTCGTTGACGTCGCTTTGCCAGCCGGGGTCGACGAGAACCAGGCCGTCCGGGCCTTCGAGCACGTAGGCGTTGACCGTGGTGAGGCCGGTCAGGGGGAGTGGCAGCGGAATCCGGTGTATGCCGGAGGTGACGGCATGTGCCCCGGGTTCGGTCCAGTCTGCCGGCTGCTCTGCTGTCTCGGCTGTCATTCGTGCTTCCTCATCTGCTCGTATTTGCCATCCAGATTAACGTAAATTAGAAATTTGGCTCACGATCTCACGGTGCCACCCATGGCGATCCATGTGTTATTGATGACACTCGAGGCTGTCTTCCGGTTTCTTGACTTCGACAAAATTTCAAATATAGATTAAAAGTATGCGTGTCGTCGAGGCGAAGGAGTCAGGCCGGTGGTCCCAGTGCGGGAAGCAAGTGCCGAGGACGGCCACGATCGGGCTGGAGCGGACCGTGATGACGGGACGCTCGCCCGTTGGCTGGCCGATCGTGCGCCGGAGGTGCATGGCTCCGTCACGGTTCGCCGGATCGGCAACGGGCAGTCCAATCTGACCGCTGCGGTCACCGATGAAGCGGGCCACCGTTGGGTGCTGCGGAGGCCTCCTCCCGGACGGCACGACCGGACCGCGCACGACGTTCACCGCGAGGTGCGCGTCCTCACGGCGTTGGCGGGCAGCCCGGTCCCGGTGCCCGCGGTGGTGGCGAGCGGCCAGGACGAAGCGGGCATCGACGGCCCGTTCTACCTGATGGAGCATGCTCAGGGTGAAGTGCTGAACGATGAACAAGACGCGGCCGGGCTCCCGGCGCGCGAGCGTCTCACGGTGAGTCGTGATGTGGCCGGGGTACTGGCGGCTCTGCACGCCGTTTCCCCGGCCGAGGTTGGGTTGTCAGACCTGGGGCGCCCTGATGCCTACCTGGAACGGCAACTGGCCCGCCTCGCGCGGAACTGGTCGAGCTGGACGGTCGGCCGCGAGCCGCACTCGGAGTGGGAAGAATGCCGTACACGGCTCGCTGCGCGAATACCCGGGCAGCAACGGGTGGTCATCACCCACGGCGACTACCGGCTTTCGAATGTCGTGGTCGCCGCGGGGCGGATCAACGCGGTGCTGGACTGGGAACTGTGCACACTGGGAGATCCGCTGGCAGACCTTGCCTGGCTCGCGGACGACTGGCGGTCACCCGCGGAGCCGGCGACGGCGATCCCCAGCCCTACCCGGGTCGGTGGCTTCCTCGATAGGGACGAAGTCGTGGCCGGTTACGCCGACTCGGCCGGAATCGATGTCACGGATTTGCCTTACTACCGCGCGTTCACCCACTGGAAGGCGGCGACTCTCCTGCAGGGCGTCCTGCGGCGCAGAGGTGACAGCGGTGTGCGCGGAACCCCGTCCTCGGCCGAACTCGAGGGGACGATCCACGCTCTGCTGACCGAAGCCCTCGAACTTCTCTGATCCCGCAAGGAGAATCCGTGCGCCCCGAAGACGACTACACGCACCCGGTCGGTGCCGAGGCGAACTTCAACGAGTCGATGTACTTCCACTTCTACGACCCGAACGAGCGGCTGGGAGGGTTTGTCCGGCTCGCCAATCGGCCCAACGAGGGACGCGGCGAGATGACGGTCTGTCTGTACCTTCCGGATGGCGAGGTCGCGTTCAGCTTCGGACGTCCGGAGGTGTCGTCGAACGACAGGTTCGACGCCGCCCGATTGCGGTTCGTCGTCCGAGAGCCGATGCGTCGGCACAAGGTCTCCTACTGCGGTGACGTCTTTCTGATCCACGATCCGTCCGCGCTCAGCGATCCCCGGACCGCGTTCCGCTCCAGTCCGCAGCTGCCCTGTGCACTCGAACTCGACATCACCGCGACCGCACCCGCGTCGGCGCACACCTTCGAAACGGCCGGCGGGGCGTTCGCCCCCAACCACTATGAGCAGTTGCTGTCCGCGCGGGGACGGCTGCGCGTCGGCCGTCGGGTCGTGCAGATCTCCGGGCACGGTCTGCGAGACCATTCCTGGGGGCCGCGTCATTGGCAGGCTCCCTGGTTCTACCGGTGGGTGCACGGCGCCGCCGAAGACTTCGGTTTCATGGGCGCGTGGTTCGGCCAGCGCGACGGATCGGCTCTGCGGGGCGGTTTCGTCTGGGACGGCGATACTCTCAGCGAGCTCGATTCGCTGGAAATAGCAAGTGAACGAGACGACCGGGACGAGCAGGTGGCGATGACGGTGGTCCTGCGATCCGCTGGAAGGGAATGGAAGCTGGACGGCACGGTCCTCGCGAAGGTGCCCTTGCGCCACCGCCGTGAGGCCGCAGACGGGGTCGTGCAGACGACCAGAATCGTGGAAGGCCTGACGAAGTGGGCCCTGCCCGACGGGCGTGTGCTACACGGCATGTCGGAATACCTGGACCAAATCGTCGAGGGCAGGCCTGCCGGGCTCGGAGTCTGAGCGAGCCCGGCGCGGCCGTCAGCGTGGGATCGGGTGTCCGTCCATGTCGGAACGACCGCGGGCTTTTGCGACGAGGCCGGGCATCAGCTCGTCGAGCCGTTCCTGCGTCCAGCGCGTGCCGTTGTCGGCTTCGGGGCCGGCGACCCATCCTTCGGCCACGCTGATCCGGGAACCCTTGATGTTGAAGATCTGCCCGGTCACCGCGCGGGACGCCGGGCTGCCGAGCCAGGCGACGAGTGGAGCGATGTTCGCCGGATCCATCTCGGCCTTCTCGGCGTCGGTTCGCTCTCGCAGGGCCTCGGTCATCCGGGTCAAGGCGGCAGGGGCGATGGCGTTCACTGTGACGCCGTAGCGGGCGAGCTCTTCGGCGAGCACGATCGTGAGCGATGCGATGGCGCCTTTCGCTGCGCCGTAGTTGGACTGGCCGACATTGCCGTACAGCCCCGAAGACGAGGAGGTGTTGATGATCCGGCCATCGACCGCCTTACCGCTCTTACTGAGCTCACGCCAATGGCCCGCCGCATGGCGGCTGGTGACGAAGGTGCCGCGGAGGTGCACTGCGATGACCTCGTCCCATTCCCGCTCGGTCATGCTGACGAACATGCGGTCCCGGAGGATGCCCGCGTTGTTCACGAGCACGTCGAGCCTGCCGAACTCCGAGAGCGCCGTGCCTATCAGCTGTCGCCCACCGTCCCAAGTGGACACGTCGTCGTGGTTCGCCACCGCGACTCCACCATGGGAACGGATCTCGTCGACTACTGCGCCCGCGGGGTCGTCGTCACCGGCCAGATCATTGACCACGACCTTGGCGCCCTGACGTGCGAATTCCAGCGCTTCCGCCCTGCCGATGCCCCGCCCCGCGCCGGTGACGATGACGACGCGCTCCTCAACGGGTTCGCTCACCTTGTTCTCCCTTGCTCCGGTGTATCTCGCGTAGCCTGAATTTCTGCACTTTTCCGGTGGCGTTGCGCGGCAGGGCGGCGGTGATCACCACGGCGCCGGGTTTCTTGTAGGAAGCCAGTTTTTCCCTGCAGTGCTCGATGATCTCGGACTCGGTCGGGGGCGCCAGTGGATCGGCGGGCACGACGACGGCGAGCGGTGACTCGCCCCAGCGCTCGTGTGGTGTGCCGACAACGGCGACCTCGCTCACCTTCGGATGGCTGCCGATCACGCGTTCGAGCTCGGCGGGGTAGATGTTCTCTCCACCGGAAATGATCAGGTCCTTTTTGCGGTCGACGATCCAGAGCAGCCCCGCGGAGTCCATCCGCGCCAGGTCTCCCGAATGGAACCAGCCACCGGCGAACGCTTCCGCGGTCTCGCGGGTCTTGTTCCAGTAGCCGGTCATGATCGTCGGCCCGCGGTAGACAATCTCACCGATGTCCCCTGCCGGGACGTCCCGCATCTCTTCGTCGACGATCCGCACTTCGACGTTCAGGACGGGTCTCCCGACCGATCCCCGGTTGTTCCTGGCCTCGTCCCCGGTCAGCGTGCAGGCGGTCCCGGATGTTTCGGTCTGACCGAATATATTGAAGATCCGGGTCTGCCCGAACACCTCGTCCAAGCGCCGCAACAGATCCGGGCCTGCCGGTGCGGTGCCCCAGCTGATGCTGCGGAGGTGGAAACTCCGGTGCTCGATGTGCTCCGGTGCGCAGACTTCCTGCCACTGTGTCGGTACCAGGCTGCACGTGGTCACCCGGTGCCGTTCGAGTAGATCGACGATTTCCGCCGGTCTCGTGCGAGGGGCGAGCATGATCACCTGTCCGCCGAGGAGGATGGACAGGACGAGTGCGTTGAGCCCCCCAACGTGGAACAGCTGCAAGCCGGACAGCCACACTTCCTCGCCCGGAACGAGTTGCTGGATGTGGGCCCGTGCGAGGGACTGGAGCGTCATCGCCGAGTGAGGAATCACGGCGCCTTTGGGTGAGCCCGTCGTCCCGGACGTGTACATGATGGCCATCGGCGACCCGTCGGGGACGTCCACAGCCAACGGTTCATCCGGTGAGGACGCGACGAGATCTTCATAGCGAAGCACGTTTTCGCCCGCTTCGGCGGGTGAGGTCAAAACGACTGGTGAGATGCCGGCCAGCTGTGCGGACGCGATGGCGACGTCGCCCAGCGTGCCTTCGCCGACCAGCGTTCCGGCGCCGGAGTCACGCAGGATGTAGCCGACTTCGTCGGCGACGAGACGGTGGTTGACCGGAACGGCGATGGCGCCGATCCGGGCGCAGGCATAGAAAATCTCGGCGACCTCGATGGTGTTCCGCATCAGGATCGCGACCCGGGACCCCGCGGTGATGCCCAGACCTCGCAAACCATGAGCCACCCGGGTGACCCGCTGGTCCAGGACCCGGTACGTGACCGAGCGGTCGCCGCAGCGCACCGCGATCCGGTCCGGGAAGCGGCGGGCCGCGCGGGCGAGCTGTTCGCCGTGGGACATCCTGCGCCATTGCTCGGCAGGAGGGTTCTCGACAGCGGTCGACATCGTCGTCCTTTCCGGTGCCGCGATCAGTTCGGCTGGCAGGAAGACCCGCGGTGGGACAGTCGGGCACGCCGCCCCCGGTTCGGCCTTCTGCGGAAGGCATTGGTTGGGCCATTCTGTTCAGATCGTCAGATGGCTGTCAAGGCTGGTTTTTGTTCCACGGCAATGATTCGATGCTTGACATCGGAGTATGCCGATGGCTCAATGGTCCTACCAAACATTCGAACCGTCGAGCCCGGCGAGCCTTGTTACCCGGACTGTGGCGAGCCCGCCCGGATCCGCCGGTACCCACTACGAAACGCTTTGGAGCGCAAGATGCTGCTCGATGACGAGCATGCCGATCGCAGTGGCCGCGCAACGCCGGCCGTCGCCCCGGACCACGATGATCCGCAGGGAGGCGCCGCCTGATGCCTCTCGATCTCGCAGTCGTCGGGCGCGAACGCCCTCCGGTGAAGCGATCGTGGGACTCGGCCGCCGCGATCCTGTACGCGCTCGGCGTCGGGGCGGGCGCCGCCGACCCCGCCGCCGAACTCGAGTTCACCACCGAGACCGACGGCGACCGGGTGCAGCGTGTGCTGCCGACGTTCGCCTCGGTCCTGGTGCCCGGTCGGTTGTCCGGGGAGCTCGGGACCTTCGACCGCTCCCGGGTCGTGCACGCCGAAGAGGAACTGACACTCCATCGCCCACTCCCGGCGGCCGGCGACGTCGTGATCCGGTCCCGCGTCGCCGGCATCCACGACCAGGGGTCAGCCGCGTTGGTCGTGGTCGAAGCCGATTTCGACGACGCGACCGACGGGCAAACCATCGCGACAGTGCGATCCGGGCTTTTCTTTCGCGGCGAGGGCGGGTTCGGGGGAGCCAGGGCGCCAAAAACGGCGTGGGCCCGCCCCGAGCGGCAGCCCGACTGGAGCTCGACGTACCAGACCAGGCCCGAGCAGGCACTGCTGTTCCGTCTCAACGGCGACCGCAATCCCCTTCACGCGGACCCAGGCTTCGCCCGGCGCGCGGGCTTCCCGCGGCCGATCCTGCACGGGCTGTGTACGTACGGTTTCGCGGGCCGCGCGGTTCTGCGCTCCTTCGCCGAGGGTGATCCAGGGCGGGTCACGTCGTTCGCCGCCCGGATGTCGGCGCCCGTCCTCCCCGGCGAGCAGCTGACCGTGAACATCTGGCAGGACAGCCCGTCGACCGCTGTCTTCCAGGTCACCAAGCCGGACGGCACGGTCGTGCTGGACCGCGGCCGCGCCGGGGTCCGAGTCGAGGAGGCATGATGGCCGACCGCACACCCGTGATCTGCGGGGTGGGTCTTTCCGACTACCCGAAGGCACCGCTGTTGTCCGTCCGGGGGCACCATGCTCTCGCGATGCGCCGTGCGCTGGCCGATGCCGGGCTGCGCAAGTCCGACATCGACGGATACGCCAACGCCGACAGCAAACTGGCGGACATAGCGGAATACCTGGGGATCGAGCACCGGTGGGTCGACGGCACCTCACTGGGTGGTTCCTCGTTCGAGTTTCACGTCCAGCACGCGGCGGCCGCGATCCGGGCGGGCTACGCCGACACGGTCCTGGTCAGTTACGGATCCGACCAGCTGTCGGCTCGTGGCCGGACCTTGGGCACCGGCGGTGCCGCCGGGGTGCAGGCGCCGGATACCTGGGGCAGCTTCGAAGCGCCTTACGGCAATGTCCTCGTCGGCTCCTACGCGATGGCCGCCCTCCGCCACATGCACGAGTTCGGCACTACACCGGAACAGCTGGCCCAGATCGCGGTCGCCGCACGCGAGTTCGCCGCGTACAACCCGAAAGCTCAATACCGGCAACCACTTTCGGTCCAGGATGTGCTCGATTCCCGGATGATCGCCGACCCGCTGCACAAACTCGACTGCTGCGTGGTCAGCGACGGCGGTGGTGCGTTCATCATGACGACCGCCGAACGCGCGCGAGACCTGCGGCAGCCGCCGGTATACGTGCTCGGGGCCGCCGCGGGCCAGACTCATTGGAACATCAGCCAGATGCCCGACTTCACCACGACCGCGGCGACAGCCGCGGCGGCGGAGGCCTACCGGCAGGCCGGTATCAGGCCGGAAGACGTCGACACGGTGATGACCTACGACAGCTTCACGATTACCGCGCTGATGCTGATCGAGGCGCTCGGCTTCTGCAAGCTCGGGGAGGGCGGCCCCTTCGTCGAGGAAGGACACATCCGCAAGGGCGGCCGGTTGCCGATGAACACCGACGGCGGCGGCCTGTCCGCGTGCCATCCGGGCATGCGAGGGCTGTTCCTGATAGCCGAAGCTGTCCGGCAGTTGCGTGGGCAGGCCGGCGAGGTGCAGACACCGGACTGCGAGATCGCCGTGGCAGCCGGGTCCGGCGGTTACCTGTCTGCGATGGGCGTGACGGTCCTCGGCGCGAAGCCGGTATGAGGAAGGAGATCACCGTGACCAACGCGGACGTGATCGCGAACCGGATCGACAGCCGGCCACGCCCTGAACCGAACGAAGTGACGGCACCGTACTTCGCCGCCTGCGCGCGCGGGGAACTGCTCATCCAGCGATGCCCCGATTGCGGACACGCTCAGCACTACCCCCGCGCGCTGTGCACGTCCTGCGGTGCGGCGCCGGATTGGGAACGCAGCAGTGGCCAGGGCACGGTTTACACATTCACGGTCATCCGTCAGACCGGGGTCGCGCCGTTCCGGGAAGAAGTGCCCTACGTCGTCGCCATGATCGAACTCGCGGAGGGGCCGCGGCTGATGGGCAACGTGACCGGTGTCGATCCGGAAGCGGTGCGGATCGGGATGCCGGTCGAGGTCTACATGGTCCAGGTCGACGACGAGGTCGGCGTGCCCTACTGGAGGGCACGATGAGCGAAATCGATGACCTGCGCGGCACCGTCCGCGAATTCCTGGTCGACCGGATGCCCGCCGAGCGGGTGCGCGAGGTCATGGACTCGCAGGCGGGCTTCGACAGTGCTGCCTGGGACCGGCTGGCGACCGAACTCGGCGTCGTCGGTATGACCGTGCCGGCGGAGTTCGGCGGCGCGGATGCCGGATTCGACGCCGCGGCGGTCGTGCTCGGCGAGCTGGGCCGGACCTTGGCCCCCGTTCCCTGCCTGTCCCATGTCCTTGCGGTCGAGGCGGTTTCGAGCTGCCGGGACCGCTCGCTGCGGGGTGAGATCCTGCCGGGAATCGCGGCAGGCAGGACCATGGCGACGATCGCGGTGGCCGACGAAATCGACCACCCCGTGACCGTCTGCTCGGACGGCGACGGGTGGCGGGCGGACGGTGGCAAGTCCCACGTTCTCGATGGCGGCGGGGCTGATCTTTTCCTGCTCGCGGTCCGTGACGGTGAGCACCGCGGGTGGTTCGCCGTGGACAGGGCCACTACCGGGGTCGAGGTCGACATGCTGACCGGTTACGACCTGACAAGGCGGCAAAGCCAGTGTCCGGTTCGAATCGGCGGTCGCGCGGCGGCTGTCCGGTGAGGAGGCGATCGAGCCGGTGATGTCGCTAGCCGCCACCGCACTGGCGGCGGAGCAACTCGGTGGTGCGCAAGCTTGTCTCGACGCATCGGCGTCCTATGCGCGAGAGCGTGTCCAGTTCGGCAGGGCGATCGGATCCTTCCAGGCTGTCAAGCACCGCATCGCCGACGACCTGGTCGAGGTCGAGCTCGCCCGGGTTCTGGTCGAGGCGGCGGTCGCCTCGATCTGCGCGGGTGAGGATTCCGGGCTGCCGGCCTCGCTGGCCAAGGTCGCCGCGGCCACGGCGTACCAGCGACTGGCGGCGGACAACATCCAGAACCACGGCGGGATCGGCTACACCTGGGAACACGACGCACACCTGTATTTCCGGCGCGCGTTCGGGACCGCCCCGCTCTTCGGCGACGTGGACGAGCTTCGTGACCTGATCGCGGCGGAGGTGATGTGATGACGGCCGAATCCGTCTCCGAGTTCCGGAACAGGGCACACACGTGGCTGTCCGAGCACCTGGTGCAGTGGACGGCAGCCGATGACGGCGCCGACGACGGCTCCGATCAGGAGGCCGTGGCTCGCGTCAAGGAGTTCCAAGCGGCGCTGCACGACGCCGGTTTCGCCGGTATCTCCTGGCCCGCCGAATACGGCGGCCAGGGACTGACTGTCGAGTACGAGCGCGCCTTCGCCGACGAACTCGCCGCATTCGATCCGCCCGCCCGGCTGCTCCTCGTCGGCCTCGGCATGTGTGGTCCGACCCTGCTGACGCTCGGCACCGAGAAACAGAAGCGGCGCTACGTGCGGCCGCTCGTCCGCGGGGAAGAGGTCTGGTGCCAGCTGTTCTCGGAGCCCGGTGCGGGCTCCGATCTAGCCGGTCTCCGGTCGTCGGCCAGGCAGGATGGCGACGCGTGGGTGATCACCGGGCAGAAGGTGTGGACGAGTCACGCCAAGGCTTGTGATTTCGGTTTGGCGCTGGTGCGCACGGATGCCGGCGAGCCGAAGCACAAGGGACTGACCATGTTCGTCGTCGACATGTCCCAGCCGGGGGTCACGGTTCGCCCGCTCCGGCAGATGACCGGCTCAGCCGAGTTCAACGAGGTTTTCCTCGACGACGTGCGTGTGCCCGGCACCCAGGTCGTCGGCGGGATCGGTGGCGGCTGGAACGCGGCGATCGTGATGCTGATGAACGAGCGGACCTCGATCGGAGCGTCCTCGCGGAAGCTGTCCCGGGTCTCCGCGCACGATCTGGCCCAGCTGGCCCGGAAACACGGCAGGGACGACGACACCGAGATCCGCCGCACGATCGCGGACCTGTACCTGCGCGAACGCGCGCTGGCCGGGCTCGGCGCCGGCATCCAGGCGAAGGTGCGAGCCGGAACGGATCCCGGTCCGGCCGGTTCGATCGCGAAAGTCGTCAAGGCCAGGCTGACCAAGTCGGCGGCGGAGCTCGCGTTCCGGATCGCCGGGGCTGAGGCGACTGCGTGGCTAGAAGCGTCGGGCGAGGGACTTGCCGAGGCGCTGTCGCGATCCCGTGCCGCTTCGCTCGCCGGCGGTACTGACGACATCCAGCGCACGATCATCGGGGAACGGCTAATCGGGCTCCCGCGCGAACCCGCTGTGGACCGTGGCATTCCCTTTCGGGACCTGGGAAAGGCCGGGGCAGGTGAGTCGTGGTGACCGACTTGCTCGTCGACTGCGACGCTGGGGTCGCCACGGTGACCCTCAACCGGCCGGACAGGCTCAACGCACTCACCCAGCCCATGATCGTCGGCTTGTGGGAGACGTTCACCGAACTCGACGCGGCCGACGATGTCCGTGCCATCGTGGTCACCGGGGCCGGCCGGGCGTTCTCGTCGGGCAGCGATCTCTCCGCCGGCGGTGACGGGCAGGCGTTCCGCAAGGACCCGGTGGTGTACCGCCATCGTGCCTGGGAGTTGCGAACACCGGTTATCGGCGCGATCAACGGCGCGGCTGTGGGTGTCGCGCTGACGATGGCCAGCCAGTGGGACATTCGCTACGTCGCGGAGGACGCGAAATTGGCGTTCCCGTTCACCAGACGCGGGGTGAGCGGGGAAGCGCATTCGGCGTGGATCCTGCCCCGGCTCGTGGGATTGTCCCGGGCGCTCGAGCTGATGATCTCCGGCAGGTTCTTCAGCGGCGCGGAGGCAGCCGCGATCGGATTCGCGGCACGCGCACTGCCCCGAGACGAAGTGCTGCCCGCGGCGCGGGAACTGGCGCTTGACATCGCCACCAACACCTCACCGGCGATGGTGGCCGCCAACAAGCGTCTCCTGTGGACCTGCGCACAGGAGACAGATGCTCATCGTGGTGGAGAGATCGAGCAACGGGTCTACGACTGGGTGCGCACTCTCGATGAGCCTGCCGAGGGTGCCAAGTCGTTCCTGGAACGGCGTCCGCCATGCTGGCCGACGCCGAAATCGGTAGCGCTGCCTGCGGTGATCAACCCGGCGGACTGAGGCCGGTCACCTGTCTCGACTTGACGGAGGGGCCACCCTCTATGATTCAATGGCCCAACCAATGAACCAATAAGGAGTCTTGATGACTGGCTTCGCACCTCGAACCAGCGAGGTCGCCGAGGTGATCCGGATCCCGGGGCGGGAAACCGAGTTCATCCGGGATCTGCGCTCTCCCAACAGGTTCCTTGTGAATCGTGCGGCGTTCACCGACGACACCGTGCTCGCCAGGGAGCGGGAGGAGGTGTTCGCCAGGTGCTGGATCTACGTCGGCCACGTTTCCGAAATTCCGAAGCCGGGCGATTTCGTCGCGCGGGAGGTGGCGGGCAGGCCGATCCTGTTCACGCGCAACTCCGCCGGAGAGATCCGGGTGCTGCTGAACTCGTGCTCGCACCGTGGCGCGGAGGTGTGCCGTGAGCGGCGGGGAAACCAGCGGCGGTTCCGCTGCTTCTATCACTCCTGGTCGTTCGACAACGACGGCCGCCTGGTGTCCATGCCGGACGAGGATGGCTTCCCCGAGGGATTCCGCAAGGAGGACCACGGCCTGGCCCAGCCCACGTCGGTGGACCAGTACCGCGGGTTCGTCTTCCTCACCTTCAACGACGAGGCCGAACCGCTCGTGGACTACTTGGCTGACGCCAAGTACTACCTGGACCTGACCGCGGACCAGGCCGCCGCGGACATCGGGATGGCCGTCCAGTCCGGCACGCACGAGTACTCGATGAAGTCGAACTGGAAACTCCTGGCGGAGAACAGTTCAGACGGCTACCACGCCATCCCGGTGCACAAGACCTATTTGGACGTCCAGAAATCGCGCGGGGACCAGATCGCGGGCAATACGGAGAAGGACTGGAAAGCCTCGCACGCCTTCGATCTCGGCAACGGGCACACGGTCACGGTCAAACAGGCGCCGTGGGGGCGGCCGATCGCGCGCTGGCAGCCGTCGATGGGGGAGGACACCAAGGCGGTCGTCGAGGAGTCCTACCGGCGGCTCGAGCAGGTGCACGGCGCCGAGCGCGCCGAACTGATCGCCAACCTCGACTTCAACATGCTGGTCTTCCCCAATCTGGTGATCAACAACATCATGGCGGTCATCATCCGCACCTTCTACCCGAACACGCCCGGGCACATGAACGTGACGGCGTGGTCGCTGGCCCCGAAGGACGAAACCCCGGAAGCGCGGCGGGTGCGCAACGAGTCGTTCCTGTCCTTCCTCGGGCCGGCCGGTCTCGCGACACCGGACGACAACGAAGCGCTCGAGTCCTGTCAGCGGGGTTATCAGAGTCGTCCCGGCGAAGGGTGGAGCGACGTTTCCCGCGGGATGGACAAAGTGGACCCCGCGAACTGGGACGAGCTGCAGATGCGCACGTTCTGGCGCCGCTGGGACGAACTGATGGGAGGCAAGGCGTGATCGACTTCCCGGATGCCGAGCAGGCGTCGTCGAAGCGGTTCGACCGCGCGGCCGTCGAGGATTTCCTTTACTACGAGGCACAACTGCTGGACGCCTGGAAGCTGGAGGAGTGGCGCGACCTGTTCACTCCGGACGGCCGCTACGTGGTGCCGGCCACCGATAATCCCGCCGGTGACGTCGACCTGGACCTGAACCTGATCGACGACGACCACGTCGGCCTCCAGGGACGTGTCCAGCGCCTGATGAGTACCTACGCGCACATCGAGAATCCCCGGTCGACCACCTCGCGCGTGATCAGCAACGTTCGCCTGCGCGACGACGATTCCGGGGATCTGGCGGTGCGCTGCACCGCGGTGGTACACCGGTCGCGCGTGCCGGGTACGACGTCCTATGTGGCCGATGTGCGCTACCTGTTGCGGCAGAAGGAAAATTCGTTCCGGATCGCGCGGAAGCACGCGGTGCTCGGGCACCACACCTTACGTGACGTCGGCGGCGTCCTCTCGATCATCCTGTGATGGGCGGAAAGATGCGTGCGGCGGTCCCCATCGACGGGGAGATCGAGCTGGCCGAGGTTCCGGTGCCCGAGCCGGGCCCCCGCGAGGTGCTCGTCGCGGTCCACGCGGCGGGCATGAACCGGGCGGATCTGTTGCACCGTCGGGGCCGCTACCGCCAGCAGGCCTTCCGTCGCCCCGGAAGTCCCGACATCGCGGGCCTGGAGTTCGCGGGCGAAATCGCCGCGGTGGGCGCCGACGTCCGTGAGGCCACCGTCGGCCGGCGGGTGATGGCGATGTGCGGTGGCGCCTACGCCGAGTACGTCGCTGTCGACGAGCGTTTGCTGTTGCCGTCGCCCGATGGGCTGCAGTCGGCGGACTGTGCCGCGTTGCCGATGGCTCTGCTGACCGAGTTCGAGGCGCTCGTGCGTCTGGCCGGGTTCCACAGCGGGGACCGGGTGCTGGTGACAGGTGCGACGTCGTCGGCCGGTTTGGCCGGGGTGCAGCTCGCGCACTGCCTGGGAGCGGAGGTCGTGGCGACCACACGGTCTCTCCACGCCGATTCCCTGTTGCGCGATGTCGGTGCGGATCTTGTGGTGCACAACGAAAGCGAGCTCGCGGAGCAGACGGGTTCCACCGGCGTCGACATCGTGATCGACCACGTGGGCGGCGCGATGTTCGAAGCAAGCGTCACCGTCGCCCGCACACGGGCGCGCCTGGTCTCGGTCGGGCGGCTGGGCGGTCGGTCCGCCTCACTCGATCTTGCCGACCTCGCCGCCCGGCGCGCGCGGGTGACCGGAACGACGTGGAAGAACCAGACACTCGACGAGATCGCCGCGTGCGTGGACGAGTTTCGCCGTGTCGCGCAACCACTTGTCGACGCCGGCCGGATCAAGCCTGTGACCGGACGACGCATCCAGTTCGCCGACATCCGGTCGGGATACGAGCACCTGACCGCCCCGCGAGAGCCGGGCAAGCCCGTCGTCATTTTCTGACCAGGGAACAACGAGAGGAGTTTCTCATGACGTACCACAGTGTGTGGTCGGATCTGCGGGGAGTGGAGTTCAGGCAGCGCTGGGTCGACGCGGGCGGGGTGGCGACCCGGGTGCTCGAATCGGGCAGCGCGGACAAGCCCGCGCTGATCTTCATCCACGGCACCGGGGGCCACGCCGAAGCCTATGTGCGTAACCTCGGTCCGCACGCCGAGCACTTCCACACCTACTCGATCGACATGGTCGGCCACGGTTTCAGCGACAAGCCCGACCAGGCCTACGACTTCAAGGACTACGTGGAGCACCTTCGCGCTTTCCTTGACGCGGAAGGGATCCGTAAGGTCTCGATCAGTGGTGAGTCGATGGGCGCGGGGATCGCCGGGTGGTTCGCGCTGACCTACCCCGACCGGGTGGACAAGATCGTGCTCAACACCGGCGCGGCGTTGCGGCTGCCCGAGGACGTCGTCCAGCGGCTGGCGACGCTGTCCATGGACGCGGTGGTCAACGCGAGCGAAGAGAGTGTGCGCAAGCGGCTGGAATGGCTGGTGCACGACCCTTCCGACATCAACGAGGACCTCGTCGACACCCGGCTGACGATCTACCGGAACCCGGAGTACGTCGCGCGGATGACCAACATCCTCAAGCGGCACACCGATCCCGATGGGCAGGACCGCAACTGCCTGGAACAGCACCACTGGGAAAAGGTTGCGTGCCCCGTGCTGGTGCTGTGGACCGACCACGACCCGACCGCGCCGCCGGAGATCGGCAAGCAGGTCGCGGACTGGATCCCCGACTCGCGGTTCGCGGTGATGACCGACGCGGGTCACTGGCCGCAGTTCGAGGACCCGGAGACGTTCAACCGGATCCACCTCGACTTCCTGCTGGGCCGTTGACCATGTCAGTACACGAAGCGATCGTGGGTGACCGGTTCCGCGACCAGGTGGTGGTGGTGACCGGGGCTGCGGGCGGAATCGGCAGCGCGATCATCACCCGTGCGGCCCGCGAGGGAGCGCACGTCGTCGCCGCCGACCGCGCACCCGACGGGGAGCAGAAGGTCGCGGGCTTTCTCGGTGCGGATGCACCGAAGTGGGCCTACGTCGGGTCCGATGTGTCCACTGAGGACGGAGCGCGGCAGCTGGTGGACGAGGCGCTCGGCCGGTTCGGCAGGCTTGACGTCCTGGTCAACAACGCCGGTGGCGGCATCATCAAACCGTTCCTCGACCACACACCGGAAACAATGCGCGAGACCGTGGACCGCAACCTGTGGACCACCGTCTGGTGTTCCCGCGCGGTGGTACCGGTCATGTCCGAGCAGAGGTACGGCCGGATCGTGAACGTGGGTGCGGACTCGGTGCGCAACGGGCTGTTCGAGCACGCGATGTACAACGCCGCCAAGGGCGGAGTGCACGGCCTGACCACCGGGATGGCCCGGGAGTTCGCCGGCGGCGGCATCACGGTGAACACCGTCGCGCCGACCGGAACGGAAACCCCGTTCACGCTGTCGCGGCCACCGGAGGCGGTGGAGCGGTTCGAGAAGACGCGCAACCTGATCCCGGTGGGGCGGTTCGCCAAAGCCGCCGAGGTCGCGTCCGCCGTGCTGTACCTGGCCAGCGAGGAGGCGTCGTTCATCACCGGTCAGGTGCTCAGCATCAACGGTGGCTCGACCATGCTCTGACGCTTCGTCACGCAGCCGAACAGAACAAGGAGAAACCTGATGCCAGAAGAAAAACTGATCCCGCAGCGCCTGGGGTACGTGGTGCTGGACGTGACCGACCTCGACGACGCGGTCACCCGGTGGACGAAGTACGCGATGCTCGAAGTGTCCGAACGCACCGAGGACGTGATCCACCTGCGCGGTGGCACCGACCACCACTGGATCGTGCTGCACCGGACCGAGGGCGAGGCCGGGATCCGCAAGCTGGCCTTCGAAGTGGTCGAGCCCGGCGATCTCGACCGCTATCGCGACCGGCTGACCGCCGAAGGCGTCGAGGTCACCGACCACGAGGGGGAGTGGACCGGCCCGGCCATCCGCTTCCGCGACCCCAACGGCTACCTCGTCGAGCTGTTCACGGGCATGGGAAACATGGGCGTCCCGCCCACCAAGCCGTGGATCAACCCCTCCGCGATGCTGCACGCGGTGGTCGCCGTGGCCGATCTGGAGAAGTCCTTCGACTTCTACGGGCGGGTCCTCGGGATGCTCGAGTCCGACCGCGTCCTGGAGCGCACCATCTTCCTGCGCGCCGCCAACCAGTTCCACCACTCGCTGGTGATCGGTGCCGGCCGGGGTGAGCCGCCGCTGCTCGACCACGTCGCTTTCCACTTCGACGGGATCGACGACCTGATGCGGGTCCGGCAGAACTTCATCGAGAACGACCAGCCGTTCTCCCGCGACCTGTTGCGGCACCCGACGTCGGGCTCGATGGGGTTCTACGCCAAGGGCCTCCCCGGGCCGTCGACCGTCGAATTCTGCATCGAGCACGGCAAGATCACCGACCCGGACCACCGGCCGCGGTCGATGGCGCGGGCCCGCTGGGCGTCGAACGTCTGGCTGCCACCGGTGGATCTCAATGCTTGATGTCCACACCCACTTCTTCCCGCGGGATCTGCCACCGCCGTCGGACCAGGCGGTGCGGGAAGGGTGGCCGGTGCTCGAAGCGCAGGGCGACCAGGTCCGTGTTTTCCAGCGCGGCAAGCATGTGCGGACCCTCGGGCCGTCCGCCTGGGACGCCGGAGCACGGTTCGAGGACATGGACCGGGACGAGGTCGTGGGGCAGGTCGTCATGCCGACCCCGTTCACGTTCCTCTACGACGCCTCCGCGGAAATCGCCGGACGGTATGCCAGGGAACAGAACGACCGGCTCGCGGAACTCATCGCGGCCGGGCAGGGCCGGTTGTTCGGTTTGGGCGCGATTCCCTTGCAGGACCCCGAAGCAGCGGTAGCCGAGATCAAGCGTCTGCCCGGTGAGCTCGGGATGCACGGCGTTGCCATCGGCACCCACGCGCACCGATTTCAGCTGCACGACAAGGAACTGGACCCGGTGTTCGCCGAGCTGGAAGCCTCGGGATCGGCGGTGTTCGTGCACCCATGGCAACCCGTCGCGCCCGAGCGCTCCTGCCATCACGGGCTGGCTTTCGGCCTCGGCAGGGCGATCGAGACCGAACTCGCAGTCGGCTCCCTGCTGTTCGGCGGAGTTCTGGACCGGCATCCCGCCCTGCGGATCTGCCTGGCGCACGGGGGCGCGGGCGTCCCGGCGCTTCGAGGCCGCCTCCTGAACGGCTGGCAACGTCAGCACGACGCGCCACCGCGGGACGGGCCCTGGCAGGCCTTGCGCACGCTCTGGGCGGACGGGCTCACCTACGACCCGGGCGCGCTGGCACTGGCCGAGGACACCTTCGGGCCCGAGCACATGGTCGTCGGATCGGACTACCCGTTCGCCGCCATGGAATCACCGATCGCCGCCTCCTACCGCCTCGGCGCCGAGTCACTGCGGCTCGGTGGGCGTTGGCGGGACACGACGACTCGCAATGCCCTGGATTTTCTCGGCTGCACGAGCGCCGAGCGCGCACGTTTTCCCTCCACCACAAAGAACGGACATGCGGTATGAAACTCGATCAGGACCACCAGGACTTCCTCGCGGCCGTGCGGGACATGGCGGACAAGCACGTACGCCCGGTCGCCGACGAGATCGACAAGACCAATGAGTTCCCGGCCGGCCTTGTCGACGTCTTCGGGGACATGGGCCTGGTGCAGCTGGCCGTGCCCGAGGAGTACGGCGGCCCGGGCGGCGACCTGCTCTCCGGCTGCCTCGCCCGCGAGGCGGTGGCGGAGGCCGGGTCGATGGCGCTCGCGCAGCTCGCCGGCCAGAACTCCATCGTCGTCAACGCCATCCTCACCGGCGCGAGCAAGGAACTACTCGGCGAGATCATGCCGCTGCTCGCGCAGGGGCGGACCATCACCTGCATCGCGATCACCGAACCCGACGCCGGCTCCGACCCGTCCCTGATGAAGACGAAGGCCACCAAGGACGGAGACCGCTGGATCCTCAACGGTGCCAAGCAGTTCATCACCTGGGGCAGCATGGCGAAGTACGCCCTGGTGTTCGCCCGCACCAACGACCAGCCCGGAAGCAAGGGCATCAGCGCGTTCCTCGTCGACACCGACCAGGAAGGCTGGAAGGTCGCCAAACACAACGACAAGATGGGCCAGCACGGCGTCCCCAACAACGAGATCTTCCTCGACGACGTCGTGGTCGACGACGCCTACATGGTGGGCGAAGAGGGCAACGGCTTCGGTGCCGCGATGCACGGACTGCACCTCAACCGGCCCACCGTCGCCGCCATCGCGGTCGGTGCCGCGCAGTGCGCGCTGGACTACGCCATCAACTACGCCAAGGAGCGCGAAGCGGGTGGCCGGCGCATCGTCGAATACCAGGGCCTGCAGTGGATGATGGCCGAGAACTTCACCAACATCGCCGCGGCCAGACACCTGGTCTACGACTGCGCCCAGGCCTACGACAGCGGCGCGCCCCGTGACGAAGTGACCAGGCTGTCGTCGATGGCCAAACTGTTCGCCGCCGACACCGTCAACCGGGCCACCGCCGACGCGGTGCAGATCCTGGGCGGTCACGGCTACATGTCCGACCACCCCGTCGAACGTTACATGCGCGACGCCAAGCTGCTCGGGATCTACGAGGGCACGAGCCAGATCCAGCGCAACATCATCGCCAAGCGGATCCTGCGATGAGCCTGCCACTCGAGGGCATCCGGGTGCTCGACTTCACGATCATGATCGCCGGCCCGTACGGCGGGCGGCTGCTCGCCGACGCGGGCGCCGAAGTGATCAAAGTCGAGGCGCCCGAAGGGGATCCGATGCGCAAGCGCACGCCGTTGCGTGCGGGCGCGAGCAGTTACTTCGGCTCCCTGAACGCCGGCAAACGCGGTGTGATGCTCGATCTCAAGGACCCGGACGGCCACCGGCAGGCCGTGGATCTCGTCGCCGGGGCGGACGTGCTCATCGAGAACTTCCGCCCCGGGGTGATGGCGAAACTGGGCCTGGACTACGAAACCTGTGCGCGCGTGAACCCGGGATTGGTCTACTGCTCGATCTCCGGGTACGGCCAGACCGGTCCGAAGGCGCTGTACCCGGCCTACGCGCCGATCGTGCACGCGATGTCCGGCTACGACATCACGAACATGAACTACCAGCGCGACGCCGACCGGCCCGCCTCCACAGGGATCTTCGTCGCGGACGTGATGGCGGGGCAGGTCGCGTACGGCGGAATCGTCTCGGCGTTGCTGGCCCGCGGCAACCACGGGCGCGGGGACCACCTGGACATCGCGTTGCTGGACATCATGCTCTCGACGCTGGTCTACGAAACGCAGGCCGCGCAGGACACCGGCCCCAGCCTGGGCAAGACCGTCTACCGGCCGGTCCCAGCCGGCGACGAGTTCCTCATCATCGCCGCGATCACCGATCGCAACTTCCGGACGCTGGCCGAGGCGATGGGGCGTCCGGACCTGCTCACCGACCCACGCTTCGCCGAGATGTCCGCGCGCGAGCACAACTGGGAGGCATGGCAGGACGTGATCGCAGGCTGGGCCGCGGACCAGGAGGCGGCCGAAGCCGAGAAATACCTGCTGGACAGGGGAGTTCCGTGTGCCCGGTTCCGCACGGTCGAGGACGTGCTCGATGACGAACAGCTTCGCGCACGCGGAACCCTGCGCCGAGCAGAGGACGCGGCAGGCACCTACGACTACGTGGGCCTGCCGTTTCAAACGGAATCGTTCGGCGCTGACCGGGCACCGGCCTTGGTCCCCGCACTCGGTGCCGACAACGAAGCGGTACTCGGCCGTGGCCGGGAAAGCACGAAAACCGGGAAGCGACATGAAAGTTCGAGTTGACGAAGACAAATGCTGTGGGTTCGCCGCCTGCCTGAGCGTGGCGCCGAAGGTGTTCGACATCGACAGCGACCAGATCGCCGTCCTCCTGATCGACGGCGAGATCCCCGAGGACCTGCGGGGCTGCACGCGTGACGCGGCAGAGGCATGCCCGACCGACGCGATCGTGATCGAGGAGTGAGCGCGATGGATGTCGTCATCGTCGGTGCCTCCGTCGCGGGCGTCGCGACGGCCGACGCGCTGCGCAAGGCCGGTCACGACGGCGGGATCACCCTCGTCGACGCGGACCGGCATCTGCCTTACGACAAACCGCCGCTGTCCAAGGGTGCGCTGAAGCCGGACTGGGACGCGCGCAAGAGCTTGCTGAGGCCCGAACAGCACTACCGGGACCAGGGAATCGAGCTCGTGCTCGGGCAGCCGGCCCGTGCGCTCGACCCGGCGCGCCCGATGGTGACGCTGGACAGCGGCGGCGAGATCGGTGGTGATGCGGTGGTGATCGCGACCGGGGTGCGAGCGCGCCGGCTGCCCGGCATGCCGCCCTTGCGGGGCGTGCACACCATCCGGAACCTGGACGACAGCGTCGCGCTGAGGCGCGAACTGTCCGGCGCGCCGAAGCTCGTCATCGTCGGGGGTGGGTTCATCGGCGCGGAAGTGGCCTCGGTGGCCGTGAGTCTCGGTGCGGACGTCACCATCGTCGAAGCCAGGGAACGCCCGTTCCAGCACCTGTTCGGCGCCGACGTCGCCCTGTCGCTGGCGCGGCGCCACGACAAGCACGGAGTGCGCCTGCTGTGCGGCCAGGGGGTCGCGCGGCTTTCGGGCGAGGCCAAGGTCGAGCAGGTCGTGCTGACCGACGGAACGGTGCTGGACGCCGACGTGGTCCTGCTCGGCCTCGGTGCGGAACCGGTCGTCGACTGGCTCGCCGGTTCCGGCGTGCGTGTCGAGAACGGTGTCGTGTGTGACGATTCGGGCCGCACCAACCGCCGGAACGTCTACGCGGCAGGGGATGTCGCCGCCTGGTGGTACCCCACGGCGCGGCGGCACATGCGGGTCGAGCACTGGACAACCGCGAAAGAACAGGGCACCGCCGTTGCCCGCGCCATTCTCGGATCCTCCGCGCCCGCGCCGTCGGTGCCGTATTTCTGGTCCGATCAGTACGGGAGCCGCCTGCAGTTCCTCGGTACCTCGGAGGGCTACGACAGTTCGAGGGTCAGCCACGGCAGCCTCGGCACCGACGAGTATGTCGTGCTGTACCGGAAAGCGGGCACCGTCATCGGCGCGCTCGGACTCGGCGCGACACGGGAGCTGATGCGCTGCCGCGCCCTCATCGGACACGCGGACCAAGGCACCGAGAGAGCGATCGCCTCATGACCGCGGTCGACGAACTCACCGTCCGGCAAGCCTGCCGTGAACTGTGGACGGCCGCGCGACTGCACCGTCCGGTACCGCCGATCCGGGACTTGTTCGAGCCCGGGGACATCGACAGCGGATACGCCGTCCAGGAACTGCTCACCCTGTGCCGGTTGCGCGACGGCGGCCGCGTCATCGGGCACAAGATCGGGCTGACCTCTCCGGCTGTGCAGCGCCAGCTCGGCGTGGACCAGCCGGATTTCGGGGTCCTGTTCCACGACATGCTCCGCACTGGGCGCGAGCCGATCGACCTGGCCTCCCTGATCGCGCCGAAGATCGAGGCAGAGGTCGCCTTCGTCCTCGCCGGGGACCTCGACGATCCGGAGCTGACGCCGGCCGCGGTCCAGCGAAAGGTCGCTTACGTCCAACCGGCACTGGAGATCGTCGACAGCCGGGTTGGGGACTGGGACATCTCGATCGTGGACACGGTCGCCGACAACGCCTCCTCAGGGCTGTTCGTACTGGGCGACAAGAAAACCCCGCTGAACGGCCTTGATCTCATCGCCGCCCGGATGACGATGACCACGGCCGGGGAGGTGGTCTCCCACGGAACCGGAGCCGACTGCCTCGGTGATCCCGTCCTCGCCGTGCTGTGGCTGGCCCGCAAGCTCCGAGACCTGGGCCTCACCCTGCGCGCGGGCGAAATCGTCCTCGCCGGCGCGCTGGGGCCAATGGCGACAGTCCGGGCCGGCGCCACCTACCACGCGGAGATCAGCGGACTCGGCACAGTGTCGGCTGGCTTCGAGCAAAGGAAACGCTTGTGACAGTCGGAGAAGAGCTATCAAACGGGCCGCTCGACGGGATGCTGGTACTTGATCTCTCCCGTGCGCTCGCGGGCCCGCACGCCGCCATGATGCTCGGTGACATGGGCGCGAGGGTCATCAAAGTGGAGAGCCCAGCAGGGGATGACAGCCGCAGCTGGGGGCCGCCGTTCGTCGGCGGCGACGAAGACCGGGAATCGACCTATTTCTTCTGCGCCAACAGGAACAAAGAATCCATCACCCTCGATCTGAAGGCCGGGGCCGATCGCGGCACGCTCGACGAACTGGTGCGCCGCGCGGACGTACTCGTCGAGAACTTCCGCCCCGGCGGGTTCGCGCGCCTAGGCTACAGGGATGACCGGCTCCGTTCGTTGAACCCTGGTCTGGTGCGGCTCTCGATCACCGGCTTCGGGCACGACGGGCCGGAAAGCGCGCGGCCAGGGTACGACCAGATCCTGCAGGGCGAGGGCGGCCTGATGAGCCTCACCGGAGACGAGCAGGGCACCATCACCAAGGTCGGCGTGCCGATCGCCGACCTGATGGCCGGGATGAACGGCGCCATCGGTGTGCTGTCCGCTCTCTGCGAACGGGCGCGTACCGGGCGAGGCCGCGTCGTGCGGACGTCTCTGCTCGCGGCGATGATCGGCGCCCACGCGTTCCAGGGCACCCGCTGGACCGTCGGGAAGGAAGTGCCGGTCCCGACCGGCGCGCAGCATCCCTCGATCGCGCCTTACGGGTTGTTCGAGACGCAAACAGCGCCGGTGCAAGTCGCCTGCGGCTCCGAAGCGTTGTGGCGCTCCTTCGCTCATGTCGTCGGCATTCCGGCCGACGATCCGAGGTTCGGCACGAACTCCCTCCGCGTCGCGAACCGGAGCGAGCTGACAGCGGAGATCACCGGCATGCTCGCGGCCCGGCCCGCGGAGCATTGGCTGCGGCGGCTGGCCGAGGCCGGGATCCCGGCAGGCAAAGTGCGCGGCCTCGATGACGTGTACGCCTGGGAACAGGTTGCCTCCCAAGGACTTCTCATCGAGGTCGACCACCTGACCCAGGGCACGCTGACGCTGCCGGGACCGACCGTGCGCTTCGACGACAACGCTCATGCCGCCGGACGACAGGAGCATCTTGCCCCGCCGACTCTCGGACAGCACAACGAGTCCGTGCGGGAATGGCTTCGCACCTGATCTCCCGCCAGCGGGAAATCGTTGTCTTCACAGGGTTTTCGGTCACCCGTGACTCGGGCCGCTATTGACCTGAGTGTCACATTGTGGCTCAATGGTTGAGCCAATAAGCCGGGTCTGTCTGTTCGCACCTCAGAATCGTTCCAACGGAGGAACAATGTCGATGCAACAACTCCCCGGGGGGATTTCAGCTGTTCCGGCACAGGAGGCGACACCGGGAACCTCCCGTCGCGCGTGGCTCGTGGTGGCCGTCCTCGTGCTGTTCATGGTCGTCAACTGGGCCGACCGCTCCATCCTGGGCCTGGCCGCCAAGCCGATGATGGCTTCCCTGCACCTCACGCCCGCGCAGTTCGGGTTCCTCGGCAGCGCGTTCTTCTTCCTGTTCAGCATCAGCGGGATCGTGATCGGCTTCCTCGCCAACCGGATCTCCAGCCGGTGGATCCTCCTGGTGATCGTCGCCCTGTGGTCGTTGTGCCAGCTGCCGATCGTGTTCACCAGCTCGATGACGGTCGTTCTCGTGAGCCGGATCCTGCTCGGCGCGGCCGAGGGGCCATCCAACGGTATGGCCACGCACGCCGCGCACAGCTGGTTCACGCCGGAACGCCGTGGGCTGCCCAGTTCCCTGATCACCTCCGGCTCCTCGATCGCCAAGTTCGTCATGGCGCCCGTGATGACGTTCGTGATCATCGGCTTCGGCTGGCGGGCGGCGTTCTTCACGCTCGCGGTGCTCGGCGCCGTGTGGTGCCTGCTCTGGCTCTTCATCGGCAAGGAAGGGCCCTACAGTGCGGTCAAGCCGGCCGAGGAGGGGCATGAAGCCGTAGCGGAGCCGAAAGTGCCGCTCCGGCGGATTCTCCTCAGCGGGACGTTCATCGGTGCCGTGGTGGGCACGTTCCCCCAGTACGCGCTCATCACGGTCGTGATGACCTGGCTGCCGTCGTATTTCGAGTCCGCGCTCGGGTTCTCCGAGGTGCAGGCGGGCTCGTTCTTCGGCCTGCCGAGCTTCGGTGCGATGATCGCGATGATCGGCGGCGCCTTCGTGACCGATCGCGTGCTGGCTCGCGGAGGTTCGGCGCGCGTCGCCCGTGGACTCGTCGCGGGGGCGGCATTGGTGATCGGTGGCGCGCTGATCGTGCTCCTCACCCTGCTGCACTCGCCGTACGTCGTCCTCGGTCTGTTCGTGCTCGGCTACGGGATCAGCATGTGCTCGATGCCGTTGATGTACGCCGCGATCGGGAGCCTCGCGCCCGCCCGCCAGCGTGCCGGTGTCCTCGGGGTTTTCCTCGCGTTGCAGAACTCCGCCGGCATCATCGCCCCCGCGGTCGCCGGTGCGATGATCTCGGCTGCACCTGACGAAGCCTCGGGTTACGGGAACGTTTTCCTGCTGTGCGGTGCCCTCGTCGTGGTCGGCGGCGTGGCGCTGGCGCTGCTGGTGAACCCCGAACGCGATGCCAGGAGGATCAACGCCTGAATCACGCCGAAGGGCGCCTTCCCGTCACAGACCCGGTGGGACGGCGCCTTTCGTGCTGCGTGGCTCAAGAGCGGAAGTACGAGCCCTCGTAGGCCCCGGTGAGCCACATCCGGTGGATGCGTTTGAGGTGCCGCTCGGCCTCCTGTACCGCCTTCTCGGCTTCCCGCTTACGGAGATGGCCGAGGAGCCGGCGTCGCGACCGAAGGATGATGTCGTCGTCGGTGGACGGGCCCACCGCCATGACCATTTCCCGGAGCAGCTCCGAAAGCGAACGCACGAGCACCTGCATCACGGGGTTGCGCGTCGCGTCCGCGAGCAGATTGAAGAACTCGACGTGCACGGCACCCTTGCGCTCCCAGTCGCCGACGGCCGACAGTTTCGACGCCTGCTCGACGTTGTCCTCGAGGGCTTGGAGGTCCTCCCCGGTCATGCGTTCGCAGACGGCTCGCAGCAGAGCCGGCTCGAGCCACATCCGCACCTCGGTGAAATCGGACAGCGAGACATTGGTCGCCTGCAAGGCGTCCGAAACGGATCGGGCGGCGGTGCTGTGATCTAGCTTGGTGATGAACGCGCCTCCGGTGTGGCCCTTCTTCAGCGTGATCTGGCCGGAAATCTCCAGCATCCGCAACGCTTCCCGTACCGTGTTGCGGCTGACCGCGAACTGCTCGGCCAGTGCGCGCTCGGACGGCAGGCGATCGCCTGGCTCAAGCTCGCCCCGCTGGATCGAGCCCCGGATCTGCGAGATGATCTCGTCGATGGCCCGCCTGGGGCGAGCGGGCTGGAACGTCACCTCATCGGTCAAGTGAAGCGCCTCCCGGTTCGGGTCATTGGCTCCACCATTGTACCGGTGCCGAGATCGTTCTCGGGGTCGCCTTACCGGCCGGACTTCGCGCGTCCTCACCAGGGCGACCGGTTGACGGAAGAGGTGTCAGGGTGCCATTGTCCGAAGATAGGCTCCAATATTACAGCCAATCGTGCGCTCAGGGTCGGACAGTTCTCGGCCTATCACGGCGATCGTCCGGACGGCATGGGGGAACTGCTCGACAGCGGCGTCGACATTCTGACCGGCGGCTATCTCGCTGAGCTGACGATGCTCGTGCTGCGCAAGAACCAGCTGCGAGGAGGCGTCGACCACGCCGCGGCCTTCGTCGACCAGCTCGAGCGGCACCTTCCACGCATCGCCGACCAGGGGGTGAAGGTGGTGACGAACGCGGGCGGGCTCGATCCACTTGCCTGCGCCGACGCGGTGCGCGAGGCCTGCGCGAAGCAGGGTGTGACCCTACGGGTCGCCGCGGTGACAGGCGATGACCTCAAAACGGACCTCGCGGGGTTGCTCGGCCCCGAGGGCGTGCTTCGCAACGTCGACACGGGCGAGGACCTGGTCGTAGCCGAGCACGACATCCTGACGGCCAACGCCTATCTGGGCGCGTGGCCGATCGTCGCGGCGCTTGGCGCGGGTGCGCATATCGTGATCTGCCCGCGGATGACCGGCTCGTCCTTGATCGTTGGACCAGCGGCCTGGAACTTTGGCTGGGCACGGGATGATTGGCACTCGCTCGCCGGTGGGGTGGTGGCGGGGCATCTCATCGAATGCTGCGCCCAGGTCACCGGCGGCAACTTCGCGCTGTTCCACGAGCACGGTGATCTCGGGCTGCCGGGCATGCCCATCGCCGAGATCGCCGAGGGCGCGACCTGTGTGATCACCAAGTCCAAGGGCTCCGGGGGGCTCGTCTCCACCGACACCGTTTCCGCTCAGCTGCTGTACGAAATCGGTGGCCCGGAGTACCTGAACCCCGATGTGATCGTGGACCTGTCGCAGGTGACGGTGGTCCGGGAAGGGGACAACCGGGTTCGGGTGCGCGGAGCACGCGGCCGGGCGCCGAACGATCTGACGAAGCTGTCGCTGACTTTCGAGGGCGGCTATCGCAACACGATGACGGTTGGCCTTACCGGCTTGCACCTGAAGGAAAAACCGGCCTGGTTGCAGCGTGCCGTCGAGCGCGCTGTCGGAGCCCCCGAGACTTTCGATGCGTTCCGGTGGACGGTCGTCGGCCCGGCCAGGGACGTCGACGGTGATCAGGCTCAGGAGTCCGCATGGGTGGTCATCAGCGCGCGCGACCACGATCGCGCGAAGGTGAGCAGGAAGAACTTCTCCGACCGCATCGTCCAGCTGGGCACCTCGAACGTGCCCGGCTTTTACCTGACTACGCCGCCGCAGAAGGAACGGCTCTTCGGAGTCCAATGGCCCTGTCTTGTATCCAAGAAAAACGTGCAGGTCAGCGTGCCGGTGGACGAGAGCCCGGCGGCCGATATTCCTTGGCAGGCTTGGGTTACGGACGGGAAGCCCCTTCCCGTCCCGTCGCCGGAACTACCGGCTGCCCGGCAGGCCCGACCGTGCGCCTTCCCCTCGGTGCGGTCGTCGGTACTCGCTCCGGGGACAAGGGTGGAATGGCGAACCTCGGTGTCTGGGCACGAAGTGCCGAGGCCTACGCCTGGCTACGGGAGCACCTCACGGTGGAACGGCTGCACGAGTTGATTCCCGAGGCGGACGGGCTCCGGGTCGAACGCCATGAGCTCCCTTCCCTGCCCGCGCTCAACTTCCTTCTAGTTGGTTACCTGGAGCAGGGCGTCTCGTCCTGCTTGCGGATCGACCCGCAAGCGAAAGGGCTGGGGGAGTACCTGGCGGCCAAGGTTGTGGACATTCCGGCGTCCCTGGTCCGGGCGAGCGGCGCGCGATGATCGACTTCGGCCTGGGGGACGGAGCTCTGATGGAACACGTCTCGACAGATGCCCACGGGTCCGACCGTGAGTCACAGATAGCATTTGTCCCATGACCGTCATCCGGGGGCCGTGGAAGTCAACGAAGGGACGGGCGCCGTCCAGCGCGCCGCCGCGGCGATCCGCGATCTCGTCATGCATCGCAAGCTGGTCCCGGGACAGCAGGTGCGGCAGGAGGATCTGTCCCGGCAGATCGGCATCAGCCGCGGGCCCATCCGCGAGGCATTGCGGATCCTGCGGCAGGACGGCGTGGTCGCATACGAGCGGCACCGCGGTTACTTCGTCACGCAGTTCAGCGCGGACGAGATGAACCAACTATACCTGGCGCGCGATCTCCTCGAGACCGCCGTGCTCGCGAAGCTGCCGGCGCCGTCGGAGGAGTCGCTCGCCGAACTGGCCGCCATCAACGAGTCCGTCCGGAGCGCGGGAACCGGTGTCGATCTCGTGATGCGCGAGAACGACCGCTTTCACGCCGGCGTGCTCGCCCTGTCAGCGCAGCGGCTGCTGGTCGAGGAGATCGACCGGATCTGGCGGATGTCCGTGGCGTACCGGGCGTTGTCGGTCAGTGTCCTGTCGGACGCCGCCGTCCTCGCCGAAGATCACGACGGCATGCTCGACGCCCTGCGCGCCGGAGACGGCAAGCGTTTGGCCGGAGCTGTGGCGAGACCATCGTCAGGTCTCGTTGAACCGTCTATTGCCGATTTTGCGCTGATTTCGACGTCCTCACTCCGAGTGGACATTTGTGCCCCAACTTCGGCTCTGAAGTGGTTGACAGTATTCGAGCCAACTGACGGGGTGTTGGAGCGGGTTGTGTCACCCTCATGAGTGGTTTTCTGAGGTTAATTTTGAGGCTGCGAGAAGGCGTGTTGTCGTGGTCGATCGGCTCGGCGTCGCTGTGGCTTGTAGGCGGGATGCCGTGGCTGACGAAGATCAACAGCTCGCCTGGCATCTTGGGCTGAAACGCTTCTGACCAGCCAGGGAAAACCCGAGGTCGCACATCGCTGAAGGGGTAGGCATTCCGAAGATGCCGGGAGAACCGAAGCGCGTGCAGCGTCCAAGGCGCGCGACTGACCTGGCAAAACGCCGAACTCAAGCAGGTCATCGGGTGGGCGCCGGTTCTCGGCGCCCACCCGATGCGGCTTCAGCTCAGGATCGGCTTGCCGAGCGGCAGCGGTTTGCCGCCGGTCGCGGCGGAGACCGCGCCGGCGAACAGGTACACCCCGACCGCGGTGAACGCGAACACGGCGTACCCGCCCGCGGTGGTGGCCACGGTGGAGCCGCCCACCGTGCCGTACAGCACGAGGGCGAGCGCGAGGTCGACCAGGGCGAACAGCAGTGTGAACGCGACGGGCAGCCGCAAGGTGGTCAGCGTCAGCAGGCCGATCGTGACGAGCCAGGCGATCAGGAACAGGCCCTGGGTCGCGATCGCCGCGTCGGCGGAGATGCCGAACCAGCCGTGGAGCAGACCGAGCACCAAAGCCGCGTAGCTGAGCCAAAATCCGGCGAAAACACCGAACACGGCGGCGACCGCGCTCTCGCCGAGCGCGGCCGCCCAGACCGCGGCGACGAGCTGCCCCACGCCGGTCGCGGGCAGGATGATCGCGATCGAGGCGCCGACGGCGGCGGCCGGGACGTAGCCCGTCAGCACCAGGCCGAGCGCGGTCGCGCCGACGATGAAGGTGGGCACGCCGATCAGGGCGGGGTCGCCCCGTGGCGCGGCGGGGGCGGAGACCGCGGGTGCTTCGGTGGCAGCGGCAGTGGTGGTCATCGTTACTCCTCGTCGAGTTGCGAATGATCCCGGGTGACGGTCAGGCCGGGGGCCACATCCGCGACAGTTCCGGGTGGTCGTCGTCGAGCAGGCGGTGCGCCAGCGCGATCGCCTCTTTCGGGTCGATCTGGTCGAATTCGGGGTCCCCCTTGGCGAAACCCTCGAAGGTGTCCGCCAGTTCGTTCGCCGCGGCGGGGGACAGGCTGGTGTCGTGGCGGCATTCCACGTAGCGCAGCCGGAGCACGCCGGCGGCCTGCAGCATCAAGGCGCAGTAACTGTCCTGTGAACGAGCCCGGGCACCGGACTTCTGGTCGTTCACACCGATTCCTTTCTCCGTAGGGGCTTAGCGGGTGGCGCGTTTTTTGAGTTCGGCCGCGGCGGCGCCGGGGTCGGGCGCGTTGTAGATCGCGCCGCCGGCGACGGCGACCTTCGCGCCGGCTTCCCGCACCGATCCGATCGTGTCGACCTTCACGCCACCGGCGATGGAGAACGGCACCCCCGCCAGACGCCCGTCTTCCAGCAACTGATCGATCGAGTAACCCGGACGCGCTTGCTCGTCCAGACCGGCGTGGATTTCCACGAACGACACGCCCAGCTTCGCGACCTCACGAATCCGCGCCACCCGCCCCTCGACCACGCTGATCATGTCGGCCACGACCTGCTTGCCGTACTTACGGCCCGCCGCGACAGCACCCCGGATCGTGTCGTCGTCGACCGCGCCCATCACGGTGACCAGGTCGGCGCCCGCCTCGAACGCCAAACCGGCTTCCAGCTCACCGGCGTCGGCGGTTTTGAGGTCGGCGAACACGAGCTTGTCCGGGTGCGCGGCCTTGATCGCGCTCACCGCACCGATACCCGCCGACTTCACCAGCGGGGTACCCAATTCGAGAATGTCCACGTGCTCGGACACCTGATTCGCCAGGGTCAGCGCGGCGGGAAGATCCAGGACATCCAACGCAACCTGCAGCTGCACAACGAACTCCTCAGCATTACGAGAACCGGATAAGTCCCACCACTTTCGCCCGGTGCCCTGAATGCCGACAACACCTCCGCACATCCGGAAACGCAATCCCCTAATGCGAACTCCGAATAACCGCCGAGAGCCGTGATCCGCTCGTGGCGGGACGGTCGCCGTTCGTCCGTGATCCGGCGCCGGTCGTTCGCGATCGGTTGCCAGGCCCCGCCGCGGGCACGGAAGGTGGTGTCGGAAAAGCCGAGCTCAGGGCGGCGGCCGTGACCAGGATCGAACTTGCGGGAGGACGCCATGAGATGCGATGAGCCTGATTCCGCGGTGGGCGCGGACAGCCCCGGTCCCGGCTCGCCGTGGCGCTGACATGTTCATTCACTGCCTTGGAGTCGCGGCCGGCGGAGGTTATCCGCAGTGGAATTGCGCCTGCGGCGGGTGCCGGACGGCGCGGGCCAAACCCGAATTCGCGTCGAGCCATGCCGGAATAGCGGTTTCCGGAACCGGTGAGCGGTGGTTTCTGCTCAACGCGACCCCGGACGTCCATCATCAGATCGCGGCGGACCGTTCGCTGCATCCGGGCCCGGGGATCCGCGAAACGCCGGTGGCGGGTGTGCTCCTGACCGACGCGGAGTTCGACCACACGATAGGTCTGCTGATGCTGCGCGAGGGCTCGACGCTGACGGTGTACGGGACTTCCCCCGTGCTCGACGCGCTGACTTCGTTCTTCCCCGTCCGGGAACTGCTCGGCGACTACGCGGCCCTGTCCTGGTCCCGGATCGAAATCGGCACCCCGCTGGAGCTGGACGACCGGCTGCGGGTAACCGCTTTCCTGACCGGCTCGAAAGCTCCGCGCTACGTCGGGAGTTCACGGCATTCGCCGCATGCGGACGCGGCCGCGGAATGGGAAGTGGGCTTCCGGCTGGAAGACGCCGTGACGGGCGGAATCGTGGTGTACGCGCCGACGCTTCCCCGCTGGGACGAGAAGTTCGCCGGACAGGTGGCGGCGGCCGACTGCGTGTTCCTCGACGGCACGTTCTGGACGGACGACGAAATGTCGTGCCAGGGCGCGGGAAACCGGACCGGGCGCTCGATGGGGCACATGCCCGTCAGCGGCGCCGACGGCTCCGCCCGCGCGCTGGCCGCGCTCGGCGCGAAACGGAAGATCTACACGCACATCAACAACACGAACCCGATCCTCGACGAAGGGTCCCGGGAGCGGCGGTGGCTGACGGACCTTGGCATCGAGGTCGGCCGAGCCGGTTTGGAGGTGGAAGTATGAACGCCTGGTCCACGGAGGAGTTCGAAGCGCGGCTGCGGTCGATCGGTGAAAAGCGGTACCACCATCTGCACCCGTTCAACGAACGGATGCACGCGGGCACGCTCACCGAGGAGGAGTTCCGGGGGTGGGTGCGGAACCGGTTCTACTATCAGGTGAACCTGCCGGTGAAGGACGCGTTCATCCTGACAAAGCTCCCCGGCCGCGAGGACCGGCGCCGGTGGATCCAGCGCATCATCGACCACGACGGCCGCACCGGGAACGAAGGCGGCATCGAGAAGTGGGTCCGCCTCGGCGAATCGGTCGGCCTGACCCGCGAGCAGCTTTTCGACGATGACACGGTTTTGCCGGGCGTGCGCTTCGCCGTGGACGCCTATGTGGACTTCTGCCGCCGGCAGCCGTGGCTGGAGTCCGTCGCGTCGGCGCTGACGGAGCTGTTCGCGCCCGATCTGCTCAGCAGGCGGATCACCGACGTCAGCCGCCACTACCCGTGGATCGCGGCGGAAGGCCTGGAGTACTTCCGGGCGCGGCTCACCCAGCAGCCCAAGGACATCGCGCATCTGCTCGAACTGGTGCTGGACAACGCGAAATCCCGCGAACAGCAGGACGCGTGCGCGCGGGCGCTGGAGTTCAAGTGCGATGTACTCTGGAGCCTCCTCGACGCCGTCGAACTCGCCTACGGCAAGAGCTCGTGATGGACACCGACGATCTGACGGCCATCCCGCGGCTGGTGACCAAGGCGATGCTCAAGCACGACAGCGTCCGGGACGTCGAACTGCTCCTGCTGCCGGAACGGGTCGTGCTGCTGAACAAGTCCGGGGCGGCGATACTGGGCCTCTGCGACGGCAGCCGGACCGTACGGCAGCTGGTCGACCGGCTCGAGCGGGATTTCGAGGCGACCGATCTCACGAACGACGTCATGAAGTTCCTCGAGGACGCCAGCGGGCGGGGCTGGGTGGTGGTCCGGTGAACGGGACACCACAGCCGTTCGGCCTGCTGGCCGAGGTGACCCACCAGTGCCCGCTGCACTGCGTCTACTGCTCGAACCCCGTGGCGCTGCTCGGCAGGCAGGACGAGCTCACCACCGGCGACTGGATCCGGGTGATCGGCGAAGCGGCCGCGCTCGGTGTCGTGCAGGTGCACTTCTCCGGCGGGGAACCGTTGGTGCGCGGCGATTTGGAGACACTGGTCGCCGAGGCCCGCCGCCTCGGCCTGTACACGAACCTGATCACCAGCGGCCTCGGGCTCACGGAGTCCCGGGCCGGATCGCTCGTCGCGGCGGGGCTCAACAGCGCCCAGCTGAGCATCCAGGGCGACGCCGCCGAGTCGACGGACCTGGTCGCGGCGAGCAAACGCTTCGACAAGAAGGAAGCGGCCGCGCGGATCATCCGTGACGCCGGGCTGCCGTTGAACATGAACGTGGTCCTGCACCGGCTGAATCTGGCCCGGCTGGACGCGATCATCGACGTCTGCGTGGACTGGGGCGCCGAACGGCTGGAGCTCGCCAACGCCCAGTACTACGGCTGGGCGTTGCGCAACCGCGAACTCCTGATGCCGAGCAAGACCCAGCTGGACGAGGCGGTCGGCGTCTACGAACGCCGGAAGGCCGAATTGGCGCAGCAGCTGGAACTGCTCTGGATCCTCCCGGACTACTACGAGCCCTACCCCAAGCCGTGCATGGGCGGATGGGCGCGGACGGCGCTGACCGTCGCCCCGGACGGCGTGGTCTACCCGTGCCCGGTCGCGGCGGAGATCACGACGATGGAGTTCGCTTCGGTGCGCGAGCACGATCTCGCGTGGATCTGGGCGAATTCTCCCGCGTTCGAGGCTTTCCGTGGCACCGCGTGGATGCCCGACCCGTGCCGCGGCTGTCCGCGCAAGGAACTGGACTTCGGCGGCTGCCGGTGCCAGGCCTTCGCGCTGACCGGCGACGCGGGCCGCACCGACCCGGTGTGCCGGTATTCGCCGGACCACCACCTGGTGCGGGACGCGCTCGTGCGGGCCAACCAGGAGGAGGTCGCGGACGGCGAGCTCGTGTACCGCCGTCCCACGGTTTCGGCGCGAGGACGATGACCCTCACGCAGGATGAAGCGGCGGAGCGGTCGGCCGAGGTCTTCGACGTCGAGTATGAAGTAGCCCTCGATCTTACCGTGGGGGAGCGGGAATTCACGACGGTCACGGTCGTCCGCTTCCAGGCCAGGACCGGCCGCGAGGTCGTCTTCCTCGACTTCGCGGGCGAGGTCGATTCCGTTTCCCACAACGGTTCCGAGGTGCCCGACGCGCACGACGGGACGCGCGTCCGGCTCGCCGCGCGGCCGGGCGCGAACACGGTCCGGGTGGCCGGTTCCGCGCCGTATTCGCGCACCGGTGAGGGTCTGCACCGGTTCCGCGACCCGCTCGACGGACAGGTCTACCTGCACACCAAGTTCGAGCCTTTCGCGGCGCACAAGGTGTTCGCGTGTTTCGACCAGCCCGACCTGAAGGCGACGGTCGAGCTGAGCGTCACCGCCGAGGACGACTGGGTGGTGGTCGCCAACACCGAACCGGTGGAGTCCGGGCCGACTTGGCGGTTCGGCCGGACGCCCCCGCTGCCGACGTACCTGGTCGCGTTCTGCGCGGGCCCGTTCCGCCGGGTCGGTTCGAGCCACCACGGAATTCCGCTGGCGCTGTACGCGCGGAGCTCGCTTTTCGAACGGCTTACTGACGAGGCGGCCGAGATCTTCGAGGTCGTCGGCCGCGGTCTCGACTTCTACGGGCGGCTGTTCGCGCTCCCGTATCCCTTCGCGAAGTACGACCACGTCTTCGCGCCCGAGTACGCGTTCGGGGGCATGGAACATCCGGGCTGCGTGACGCTCAACGAACGGTTCCTCTTCGCGCACCGCGTCACCGAGGACAAGCGGCGGCGGCGGTCCGAGCTGCTGATGCACGAAATGGCGCACATGTGGTTCGGCGACTACGTGACGATGCGCTGGTGGGACGACCTGTGGCTGAACGAGGCCTTCGCGGTGCTGATGTCGGTCGTCGCGCAGCCGGAGGTCACGCGGTACGGGGAAGGCTGGACCGCGTTCGAGCACCACAACCTGCCGCCGGCCCGGCACGCCGACCAGCTGCCGACCAGCCACGCGATCCGGGTGACCACGGCCGACACCGACGCCGCGCGGTCGAACTTCGGCCCGATCGTCTACCGGAGAGGCGCGGCGGTCCTTCACGAACTCGCCGGACGCCTCGGCTGGGAGTCCTTCATCGCCGGGGTGCGGACGTATCTGCGGGCGCACGCGTGGGGCAACGCCGGGCTCGACGACTTCGTGGCGGCGCTGCGATCGGTGTCGGACGAAGACCTGGATCGCTGGGTGGCGGAGTGGTTGCTGCGGCCCGGGGTCAACACGGTCGAAGTGTCCAGAGTGGAGGGACGGGTGGCGCAGCTGCCCGATCCGGAGGTTCCGCCGCGCCACCTGAATCCGGTCGTCGCGGCGTTCGACGAGCACGACGGCAAGCTGGTGCCGTGCGACACGACGCCGTCGGCGGATCTGCTGGTGCCGAACGCAGACGCGGCTTGCTATGTCAAGGTCAGGCTGGACCCGCGGTCCCGGCAGGCGGCGTTACGTTGTCTGTCCACTATGGATGACCAGCGAACGCGTGCGGTCGTGTGGGGAGCGCTCTGGGACGATGTTCTCGACGCGCGCGTCGCCGCCCGGGAGTACGCGTCCGCCGTACTCGCGCATGGGCGGGTGGAGAGCGATGGCATCGTGGAGGCGCTCCTGGAGCGTGCTGTTACGGCGGTGCAGGTTTATGGGGATCCCAGGGGGCTTCGCGTGCTGGCGGGCCGGGTGCGGGAACAACTGGCCGGTGCCGTTCCGGGTGGCGACCGGCAATTGGTGCTGGCGCGCGTACTCGTCAGCGTCGTCGAGGACGGCGATCTGCTGCGCGAACTCGCGTGTGGACGGTCGCCTTGGCCGGAGCTGGCAGTGGATCCCGACCTCAGGTGGCGGAGCCTGTTCCGGCTCGCGTCGACCGGAGGCGAGATCGACGGACTCCTGGATCGCGCGCGAGAAGCCGACCCCGGGGACGGTGGCCACCGCAACGCCTTGACGGCCGAAGCCGCAAGCCCTTCCGGTAAAGAAGAAGCGTGGAACCGGTTGTTCGATGACGGTCTTTCGCTGGCGGAGAAGAAGGCCGTCATGGCGGGATTCCGGCAGCCGGGCCAGGAATCGGTGCTCACGCCGTACGCGGACCGCTACTGGCGGGCGCTGGAGAGTCTGACGCGAGAACCTCGGCGCGAGTTCGTCCTCGCGTTCGCCGGTGCCCTGTATCCGCGGTTCACCGACGCCGGACAGCGCGTGCTGGCAGACACCGATGAGTTGCTGGAGCGCGGGCTGCTGCCCGACGACGTGCGCAAGGTCGTCCGGGAGGAGCGCGCCGAGCTCCTCATCATGCGGGCGGCTCGCGTCCGCGACGCGGTGTGACCGATTCACCGGAATCGCCACGAACCCGGCCGGACGAACGACGGGCCATTGAGGACGAACGGTGGTCCTGGTGTCACGAAAGGGAATGTGAGCACTGGCACGGCCGCCGGAGCGGCCTGCCCGCCCGTAGATGACCCCGCGCGCACCGTTCATGGTCGCGCCCCCTGCGTTCGTTTCCCGCGGATTGACCGGGTATTCCGCCGCCGGGCAGTCTCGCTGAAGACCGCGATCCGCCGGTGCCGAGCGAGAGGGTGAAGAAATGGTTCTTCCGTCAAAGATGCCCCAGCTCGCGGACCTCGACCTGCTGTTGTCGGTCGAGCGGTACGGCAGCGTGGGAAAGGCGGCGCAGGCGCACAGCCTTTCCCAGCCCGCCGCCAGCATCCGGATCAGCGCGATGGAACGCCGGCTCGGCCTTCGCCTGCTGGACCGTTCTCCCGCCGGTTCGAAGCTGACCGAGGACGGGGAAATGCTCGCGAAGTACGCCCGCAATGTGATGCAGGCGGCGCGGGAGTTGCTGGAATTCGGCTCCGGGGCCCGTTCTTCGGAAGCGAAACGACTCCGTGTCGCGGGCAGCCCGGCGATTTCCGAGCATCTGATTCCCGAATGGCTCAACCGTTCCCGGTTCTCGTTCGGCGAAGCCAGGGTCGAAGTGCGGACCGGCAGCGTCGACACACTGCGCCGGCTGATCCGGACGAGCCACGTCGATCTCGCGTTCATCGACGGCTGGTGCCAGGCCGGGCCCCCGGGACGGCAGCAGCCTCGCGATGAACTGGTGACGCGGTACATCTGTGACGACGAGCTGGCGGTGGTGGTCGGCTCGAAGCATCCGTGGGCCGTGCGCGCCACTCCCTTGACGGTGCGGGAACTCGCGGCCGCGCCGCTGGTGGTGCGCGAGCGCGGTTCCGGGCTCCGGGAGTTCACGGACGAGCTGCTGGGAACCGCGGGCGCCCCGGAGAGCTACGTCGAATTCCCTTCCACCGGCGCGATCAAGCAGGCGGTCGCGAACAGCAGGCGGGTCACGGTGCTCAACGTTTCCACCGTGCGGTCCGAACTCGCGGAAGGACGGCTGCATCTGGTGCCCGTGGACCAGGAAATGCCCGCGAAACCGATCTACGCGGCGTGGAGCGAACGCCGCGGTCTCCCGGAGTACGCGGGAGAACTCGTGGAGATCGCCGCGTCGAAGGGCTCACCGGTGCCCGTCCTCGTGCCGGGACAAAAGCCGAGAGAGGCCGGCCCGCGCAAGCGGACCCGGCCGAGCAAACCGGGTCTGTCGATCGACGTCCACGAATCGATCGCCTGACCGTCCCATCCGGTACCGAAAGCAGGAGGAACGACGACAGTGTCAGCTCTGAACAAGATCGCGCGAACCATGGTGTCCGGCAGGCGCGGGATCCTCGCCGCCGACGAGAGCATCGGGACGATGTCCGCCAGGCTGGAAAAAGTGGGCGTCGAGCCGACCGCGGAGACCCGCCGGGTGTACCGGGAGCTGCTCGTCACCACCCCGCAGCTCGCCGAGTCGGTCAGCGGCATCATCCTCGCAGACGAGACGTTCCACCAGAAACTGGGCGATGGCCGCACTTTCCCGCAGTACCTCGACGACATCGGGATCCTCGCCGGGATCAAGGTCGACACCGGGGCGAAGCCGCTGGCCGGCGCGCCCGAGGAGAAGATCACCGAGGGGCTCGACGGGCTGCGCGAACGGGTCGCGGACTACGTGCGGCTCGGCGCGACGTTCGCGAAATGGCGGGCGGTGATCACGATCGGCGGTGACGCGCCGTCGGAGCGCGCGGTGCGTGCGAACGTGCACGCGCTGGCCCGCTACGCCGGCCTCTGCCAGGAGGGCGGGCTGGTGCCGATCGTCGAACCCGAGGTGCTGATGGACGGCGACCATTCGCTGGAGCGCTGCCGTGAGGTGACGACCGCCGTGCTGGAAACGCTGTTCGAGGAGCTCGACCTGATGCGCGTGCGGCTCGACGGCATCGTCCTCAAGCCCAACATGGTGGTTCCCGGGACCGGCAGCGGGGAGCGGCCCACGGTGGGGGCCGTCGCACTGGCCACCGTGGAGGTGCTGCGGGAGACCGTGCCGACGTCCGTGCCGGGTATCGCTTTCCTTTCCGGCGGGCAAAGTCCGGAGCTCGCGACGCAGCACCTCGGGGCGATGCAGAAGCTCGGACGGCTGCCGTGGGAGCTCACCTACTCGTTCGGCCGGGCGCTGGTCGGGCCCGCGCTGGAGACCTGGCGAGGCGACGACACCAACTGGGCCGCCGCGCAGAAAGCGCTCTCCGAGCGGGCCCTCGCGAACGCTGCCGTGCGTTAGAGCCGCCGCGGGCGGCCGGATCTGTCCGAGTGGGTCCCGGCCCGGCCGCCCGTGGCTTTCCACCCTTACCCCGCGAGCGGATCGAGAGTGATGAGTACTCAGGAATGGACCACCACCGGGATTTCCGTCGCACCCGGCGATACGCTCGCGCTCGAACTCGTGCGGGTGACCGAAGCGGCCGCGATCGCGGCGGGGCGCTGGGTCGGCCGCGGTGAGCGGGACAACGGCCGGATCGCCGGCACCGCCGCGATGCGCGAGCACCTCGCGTCGGTGCGCATGCGCGGTGTGGTGGTGATCGGCGACGCCGGCATGGAAGCCGGGTTTGGCGAAGGGCCGGTGTGCGACGTCTGCATCACTGTGGGGGACGGGGCTTTGTCGGCGGCGAGGGATGTGCCGAACTCCCTGTCGGCCATCGCGGTCGCCGAGCGTGGCGCCTTCTACGAGCCGTCTCCGGGTGCTGTCATGGACAAGCTGGCCGTCGGGTCCGACTGCGCCGACGTCGTCGACATCACGCGTCCGGTCGCGGACAACCTGTGGGCGATCGCCGCGGCGAAGGGGGTCCGGGTGCCGGATTTGGTGGTCGCCGTGCCGAACCGGCCGCGGCATGCGGCGCTCGTGCGGGAACTCCGTGACGCGGGCGCGCGGATCCATCTGCTGGAAGGCGGAGACATCGCGGGTGCGATCGCGGCGGCGCGGGACGACGGCCCGGTGGACGTGCTGCTGGGCAGCGGGGGAGCGGCCGGGGGCGTGGTCGCCGCGGCCGCGCTGTCCTGCATCGGCGGGGCGCTGCAGATGCGGCTGCGCACCGACGACGTCGACAAGGTCCTGCACACCGGCGATCTGGTGCGCGGCGAGAACATTCTGTTCTGTGCCACCGGGGTGACGGGTAGCGAGTCGCTGCACGGGGTCCGGCATCACTCGGGTCGTACGACGACACAGTCCATTGTGCTCTGTTCGAACCCGCGCACGGCACGGACGATCGCGTCCGAACGGCGACTCTTCCCGCCGGATTGACGCGGTGACCGCCGATTCGACGGCCACCGCGGTGTTCTCAAACCGGTCGTTCTCCGGGCAGGGCCGGCGGTTGGCCGGTGCGTTCGTAGTCCGTCAGCTGGTCGATCCGGCGTTGGTGGCGGCCGCCGTCGAATTCCGTGGCGAGGAACGCGTCCACGATCCGCTCGGCCTCCTCGACCGTGTGCATCCGGGCGCCGATACCGGCCAGCAGCGCGTTGTTGTGCCGCCGGGCCAGCCGCGCGGTGTCGACGTTCCACGTCAGCGCTGCGCGGGCGCCGGGCACCTTGTTCGCGGCGATCTGTTCCCCGTTCCCGGAACCGCCGATGACGAGGCCGAGGCTGCCCTCGTCGGCGACGACGCGCCGCGCCGTTTCGACGCAGAACGGCGGGTAGTCGTCGTCGGGGTCATAACCGCCGGGGCCGACATCTGTCACGTCGTGGCCGAGTTCGGTGAGCCTGCCGAGGAAATGGTTCTTGAGTTCGAGTCCGGCGTGATCGGAGCCAAGGTAGATTCGCACACCCGAAGTCTAGGTTCCCATTCCCGGATTATCCGTTGATCGTCATGAGAACCGCTTTGTTCCCCCGTTGTTTTTTCCTATGCCCGTCCTGGTGCGCCGCGTGGCCGGACGGACCGGTGCACCCGCCCTCCCGCTCGTGGGCTGCCGGGCGCCGTTCGGCACCGGTTGCGGACCACTGGTTCAAGATCGGTTGCGGCGGCTCGGTTAACTCCAAGATGCTTCTTCATGACCGCGAAATTTCGTGGTGTCGTCCTCGGACTTCCGCGGAACATGAATGTCCGGTTCCGGCGAAGGCGCCGGACCCAGCCGACAGGAGGAACAAGACATGAAGTGGGAAACTCCGGAATACACGGTCATCGAGGTGTGTGCCGAGGCCACCGGTTACTTCTACCGGGGCTGAAGCCGGGCCGCAGCGCCCGTTTCGCCCGGCTTTTTCCGTAGTCACGGCGGATCGGAAGAATTCGCGACGGGACTACGCCGGCGTGGGGCCCCGGATCCCGGAAATCCTGACCGGGCCGGGGCCCCGCGTCACCACCCGGCAAGCCGATGCCTTGTCCGTCAACGATTCCGCCGCGGCAGCGCCGCTCCCGGTGAACCCTTCGCGAGGTGCGCTCATGACTCTGGCCTTTCTTCCGCTGATAGCACTCGCCTTCGGGCTCAGTCTCGACAATTTCCGGTCCTCGATCGCCATCGGCACCATCCCGTTCGGGTGGCGCCGCGCCGTGCAGGTGTCGCTGGTGTTCGGCCTGTGGGACGCGGTGGGGCCGCTGCTGGGCGGGTTTCTCGGGCACTACCTCGGCGAGTTCCTCGGTGACACCGCGGAGTACATCGGCGCGGCCGCGCTGGGGTTGTACGGCGCGTACTTCATCATCAGCGCGATCCGGAACCCGGAGCCGGAGGACATGGACCATCCCTGGGTGACGCTGTTCGGGATGCCGCTTTCGCTGAGCGTGGACAATTTCATCGCCGGCGCCGGCCTGGGCATCGCGGGGTTCTCCGTCCTCGTCCCGATGCTGACCTTCGGTGCCATGACCGTGGTGATGTCGTTCGCGGGGTTGTACGTCGGACGGCTGGCCGCCAAGGCCGTCCGGATCCGGTCCGACCTGTTCAGCGGGATCTCCCTGCTGAGTGCCGCGATCCTGCTGCCACTGGTCTTCGGCTGACATGCCCGAGAATCCCGACACCCACGTCTACCGCACCTACGACAAGGTACTGGGGGAGGCGCCGCCTGCCCGGCGGCGGAACACCGGCGCCCGGGCGAACGACTGGTGGCCGGACCGGGTCGAGCTGAAGGCGTTGCGCCGGCCCCGGGACGCGGGCAACCCGCTTGGCGAGGACTTCGACTACGCCGAACAGTTCGCCTCGCTGGATCTCGACGAACTGGCGCGTGACGTCGACGAGGTGCTGATGACCTCGCAGGACTGGTGGCCCGCCGAATTCGGGCACTACGGCCCGCTCGTGCTCCGGATGGCCTGGCACGCCGCGGGAACCTACCGCGTCAGTGACGGCCGGGGCGGCGCGGCTGCCGGAATGCAGCGCTTCGCCCCGGTGAACAGCTGGCCGGACAACCGCAATCTGGACAAGGCGCGGCGGTTGCTGTGGCCGGTGAAACAGAAGTACGGGCGCCGGATCTCGTGGGCGGACCTGATGGTCTTCGCGGGCAACCGCGCACTGGAGTCCATGGGCTTCAAGACCTTCGGGTTCGGCGGCGGCCGCGTCGAAGTGTGGGAGCCCGACGAGACGTACTGGGGCCCGGAACGCAAGTGGCTCGCCGAAGAGCGCTACAGCGGTCTGCGCGAGCTCGACGAGCCGCTGGCAGCCACCGAGATGGGCTTGATCTACGTCGATCCGCAGGGCCCCGCGACGAATCCCGATCCGGTGCTCGCCGCCCGCGACATCCGGGAGACCTTCAAACGGATGGGGCTGGGCGACGAGGAGACGGTGGCGCTCATCGCGGGCGGGCACACGTTCGGCAAGACGCACGGCCCGGCTGACCCGAATCTCGTCTGTGGCCCCGAACCCGAGGCCGCGCCGCTCACCGCGCAGGGCCTCGGCTGGGCGGGCGGGCACGGCCGCGGCGTCGCGGCGGACACGGTCACCAGCGGGCTGGAAGGCATGTGGACGCGCACGCCCGCCGAGTGGGACCACACGTTCTTCGAGACGTTGTTCGCCTACAAATGGGATGTCGAGCTCAGCCCGGCCGGGCTGTGGCAGTGGATCCCGAGCGACGGCCAGGGCGAGGGCACCGTGCCGGACCCCTTCGACCCGGACACGAAACACCATCCGGTCATGCTCACCACCGACCTCTCGTTGCAGGAGGACCCGGTCTACGAGTCGATCTCGCGGCGGTTCCTGGAGCATCCGGACGAGTTCGAGGACGCCTTCGCGCGCGCCTGGTTCAAGCTGACCCACCTCGACATGGGCCCGGTCCGGCGCTACCTGGGGCCGCTCGTCCCGGCCGAACCGCTGATCTGGCAGGACCCGGTGCCGGAGGTGGACCACGAACTGGTGGACGCCGACGACGTCGCCGCCCTCAAGCGCGAGGTGCTCGGATCCGGTTTGACGGTCGCGCAGCTCGTCTCCACGGCGTGGGCGTCGGCTTCGACCTACCGTGACAGCGACAAGCGCGGCGGGGCGAACGGGGCGCGGATCCGGCTCGAGCCGCAACGCCACTGGCCTGTCAACGATCCCGCGCGACTGGACGTCGTTTTGCCCGTGCTGCAAGGGATCCAGGAGAAGTTCACCGCCTCCCGGCACGACGGCAAGCGGATCTCGATGGCCGATCTGATCGTGCTGGGCGGTTGCGCCGCCGTGGAGCAGGCCGCCGCCGCGGGCGGCCACGAGGTCGAAGTCCCGTTCCGGCCCGGGCGCACCGACGCGACCCGGGAATGGACCGACGTCGAGTCGTTCGGCGCGTTGCGGCCCACGGCGGACGGTTTCCGGAACTACCTTGGCGACGGTCTCCCGATGCCCCCGGAGCACCTGCTGATCGACCGGGCGAACCTGCTCACGTTGAGCGCGCCCGAAATGACGGTGCTGCTCGGCGGGTTGCGGGTGCTGGGCGCGAATCACCGGAGTTCTCCGCTGGGTGTGCTGACGTCGGCGCCGGGGACGCTGACGAACGACTTCTTCGTCAACCTGCTGGACATGGGGACGGAGTGGGCGCCGAGACGGCACGGCCACGCCTGGACGGCGAGTTACGAGGGCCGCGCCAGGGACACCGGCGAGGTGAGGTGGACCGCGAGCCGGGTCGATCTCCTTTTCGGCTCGCATTCCGAATTGAGAGCGCTATCCGAGGTCTACGCCAGTGCGGACGCGGGCGGAAAGTTCGTCCGTGATTTCGTGGCGGCCTGGGTGAAGGTCATGGAACTCGACCGGTTCGACCTACGCTGAAAAATCCGGTTGGAACGCCTTCGCGGAAAAGTCGCGTGAGGCGTTTTTCTGCTGCGCTCATGAGATTTCCCCGGTGGCTCATCAGCCGTAGCGATGGGACCGAAAATCCAGTGTGGACACCAAAAGTACGCCTCGGATCTGCACGAACGGTACCTGTTTCCGGGCGAACGGCGGCGTAGTGCCGGTCTCCGGCAAGGGATGTCGGAACGGTTTTCCCGGGGGTAGAGTTCGGACTCGTTACAGGCTCGACGGTGCATACCGGTTCTCAATCAGCACCTGTAACCACGAGTTTCGTGAAGCGGTCGAAATGCTGATTTCTGCTGACGAGGAGGTGAAGTCCGATGACGATTGCCCAGGAACGAGAAGATCTCCTGGCCGAGCTCGGCGGACAGAACAGGGCCACCATCGGTGCCGTGCTCGGGTCCGGCTCGATCGGGAAGGCGACCGAGCGTGCCGACGGCACGATGGAGGCGACCATCCGGATCCCGGAGGACGCGATGACGTGGGAGCCGGGGGTGCTGATCCTGCCGCACGCCGGGATTCTCGAGCTGACGATCATCAACGACGACAAGAACACCCACGCTTGCCTGCTGCCCAGCAACGGCGACAAGCAGTTCATCGGCCTGCTGAACCACTCGAAGGGCACCGCGCGGCTCGAACTGGACGGCCCCGGCTGCTACTGGTACGGCTCGCCCGCCGGCAACGACGAGGGCCGCGGGCTGACCGCCGCCATCGTCGTGACCGGTGAGGTGCCGCCGGAAGCCAAGCTCGACCGACCCGCCCAGCCGCGGCCGTAGAAAGGCAGGAACCACCATGACGATCGAATACGTCGACGCCGGCAAGGCGTTCGACCACAGTCAGCTGTCCAACCTGCCGCACAGCGCGCCGGACGTGACGCGCGGCGTGGACTACGAGCGCATCCTCCGTGCGCGGAGCGAATCGGACAACTGGCTCACCTACTACGGCGACTACGACGGCAAGCGGCACAGCCTGCTCGACCAGATCAACGCCGGGAACGTCAAGGACCTCAAGGTCGCCTGGATCTTCCAGGCGAGCGCGAGCGGGCTGATCGCCTCCACGTCGACCTACGCGTTCGAGGCCTGCCCGCTGGTCGTCGACGGGGTCATGTTCGTCACCGGCTGGGACGGCTGGCTCTGGGCGCTCGACGCGAAGACCGGCGAGCAGCTGTGGCGCTACAAGCACGCCATCCCGATCGACGTCACGTTGTGCTGTGCCAACGTCAACCGCGGCTGCGCGGTGGCGAACGGCAAGGTCTACATGGTCACCCAGAACGCCCAGCTGGTCGCGCTCGACGCCACCAACGGCCGGAAGGTCTGGCAGAAGACCATCGGCGACGTGCGGGCGGGCGAAAGCGCCTCGATCGCCCCGCTGGTCGTGAAGGACACGCTCATCACCGGTTCCGCCGGCGGCGAGTACGGCGTCCGCGGGCACATCGACTGCTGGGACCTGGAAACCGGCGAGCAGCGCTGGCGCACCTACACCGTGCCGAAGCCCGGCGAGCCCGGCTCGGAGACCTGGCCTGCCGACGGCGAGGCCTGGCAGCGCGGCGGCGCGAACCACTGGGTCACCGGCACGTTCGACCCGGAGCTGAACCTCTACTACGCGGGCACGGGTAACCCGGCGCCCGACTTCGACGGCGAGGTCCGTGAAGGGGACAACCTCTACACCGACAGCGTGGTCGCGGTGGACGTCGACACCGGCGAGATCAAGTGGCACTACCAGTTCACCCCGCACGACCTGTGGGACTACGACTCCACCATGGAGATGACGCTGTTCGAGCGGGACGGCAAGAAACTGCTGGCCCACTTCGACAAGAACGGCTACATGTTCGTGCTCGACCGCACCAACGGCGAGCTGCAGCACGTCACGCCGTTCGTCGACCGGATCGACTGGGGCGTCATCACCCGCGACGGCAAGGTGACCCCGCGGAAGTACCCGGACAAGGAGGGCGAGCCCTGCCACTTCTTCCCCGGCCCCGCCGGGGCGAAGGAATGGACGCACGCGTCGTACAACCCGGACCACGACCTGTTCTACGTCCCGGTCGCCGACGTGGGCGCCACCGCCACCCGGCGTCGCCGCGAGTTCAAGGAGGGCATGCCCTACTGGGGTGCCGCCGTCGAGGTCGACATCGACAACATGGCCGGGTCGGTCAGCGCGTTCGACTCGCACGGCGAGGAGAAGTGGCGGCACCGGCTCGACAATCTGCCGATGGCCGCTTCGACGCTGAGCACGGCGGGGGATGTGGTATTCGCCGGCACACCCGCGGGCGAATTCCTGGCGCTCCACTCGCAAACGGGCGAGAAGCTCTGGAGCTTCCAGTGCGGCAGCGGGCACCACAGCAGCCCGAGCACCTTCACCGTCGACGGCAAGCAGTACGTCGCGGTGCCGGTGGGCTGGGGCGGCTGGCTCGAGGGCATCGTCCCCGGCATGTCCGGTCAGGGACACGGTGCTTCGCTGATCGTGTTCTCGCTGTGATGTCCTGACGGTTTCCCGTTTTCCGGACCGGTGACCGGGTCGTTCCCGCCGACGACCCGGTCACCGGTCTGCCGCCGTTCGCGAAGGTGATCCGATGAACGAGTCCTCGATTCCGGGCCAGGACAAGGAAAGCGCGGGCCTGCCGTGCCTGTACTGCGGGGAGCGATACGGGCCGGACGACGTCCGGCGGCACACCGAGCCGGTGGACTGCGGGCCCTGCATCACGTGCGTCGGCAAGCCCGCGTGTTTCGAATGCCGCCTCATGTACTGCGTCTGCGACGTGCACCGGTACCGGGGCTGAAAAACGAGCGTCAGATCGCCAGTGCCCGGCGCACGGTGGGGGCGTTCCGCCGGGAAACCGGCACCATGGTCTGGTCCTGGTCGTCCATGACCAGCACCAGCTCGCCCTTGTACCGGCGCTCGACCTCGCGGATGCGGCTGAGGTTCACGACGTACTGGCGGTGCACCCGGAGGAATCCGGCGTCGCTCAGGTCGGCTTCGAGCCGGTCCAGGCCGGGCAGCGCGGAGCGCAGCAGCCCTTGGTCGGTCGACAGCCACACGTCGTTGCCGTCCGACTGCGCGAAGGAGACTTCGGGGAGCCGCAACAGAACCATGCGGTTCTCGCGCGTCGCGACCATCCGGTGTGGTTGCGCGCGCAGCGAGACGTCGTCGTTCGCCCTGGGAAGTAGATCTCCTTCGGACACCCCGAACGAGACGACGTTGCCGACCAGATGACCGGACAGGAACACCGGCCGGAAGCTGATCGCCGTCGGTTCGTGGGTGAGCCGGGTGAAGATCTGCGTCGAACCGGCCCAGTCGTGGTTGCGCGACGCCTGTTCCGCCGCGTATTTGGCGGCCTGGATGAATTCCGGCAGTTCCGGTTTCCACCGCACCGCGGGATCGGGTGCCGGCGTGGAGCCCGGGATGCCGAGTAGCGCGCCCGCGGTGTCGTCGGCCAGCACGACCCGGCCGGCGCGATCGACGGCGGCGAGCGCCGCGCTCGAGCCCGACCGGACGTGGTTGAGCGCGGCGACCAGTTCGGCGCCGTCGTTCTTGGCGCGCTGGCGCAGGATGCGCTGGGTCAGCGTGGCGGCGTGGCCGAGCCAGTTCCCCGCGCTGGCGGGAAGATCGCTGCGCCAGCAGGAAATGTTGAGCACCGCCACCGGCTTCCTGGTCACCACGTCCCGGACCGCGACACCCGCGCAGGTCCAGTCGTGGAAGGCCTGGCACCAGTGTTCGGCACCGCGGATGACCACGGGGGTGTAGGTCGTCAGCGCGGTCCCCATGCCGTTCGTCCCGGTGGCGCCTTCCGACCAGCAGAACCACGGCGCCAGGTTGGCCTCGGCGGCGAGGGTGCGGGTGGCCTGGTCGCCCCATTCGGCCAGGACCCGCCCGGAGCCGTCGGCGATGGTCACGATGCCGCCGAGCGTGCCGACCTCGTGGGCCAGCGCAGCGGCGCGGAACCCGAGCTCGGCGAAGACGACGTCGTGCTCCAGGGCGTGGCCGACCTCCGCGACGGCCGCCGGGGCTTCGGTGAGGCCGGGGTCGACCCGGTATTGGTCCCGGCACCGGTGCCAGGAAATCGCTATCTCCGGCCGCACGCCGCTGAGGTCGTCCTCGCCGCGGGCGAACCGTTCCCACGCCCTGAACACCGTCGTGTCGTCACGGTTGCGCGAACTCGGGTCGAGCCGGCGTACCTGTGCCATGGGAGACCGCCTTTGGTCTATCGGGCCGGGCGCGGCGATTTGGCCTTGGGCGTCAAGCTAGGTTCGGGAACGAACCGGGGGCAAGCGGCTTGGGATGACCGTGCGTGAACCCCTTACGAACGGTCGCGCCGCGATGCCGGACGGCGGCCATCCGCCCACCAGCGGTCGGTCCGGACGGACGCTTGCCCGTCGTTTGGCTCGGTGGCAAGGTTTTTCGGTGCTACCTGTCCGATCGGGTAGTTCTACGGCGATCTCGCGAAACGACATGCACCTGTCTTGAAAACTCTTGCTGCACCGAGTTACTTTGTCACTTCTGTGAGTGCCCGGCGGTCGGGGGAATTCCGCCGCACCGGCGACAAGGAGGTCGCGATGACTGGGAGAGTGCCGCCACTGGTGGTCGCACCGAGCAGGCCCAGCGGACGTGACCGCGTGCCCGACGGCTCTTTGGTGGCAACGTCATCGGCGAAGGAAGTGGCCCGCGCGTGGGAGAACTTCGCCGCGGGCGAAGACATCGAGACCGGCGTGCGGCCCGAGATCCTGGCTTCGTGGTACCGGTGCCGGGATCGCTACGAGGTCGACCGCACGCTCGATGTCGCGCCGGGGGCAGGCGGTGACGAGGCCCAGGGGATCGACAACGGGGTCATCTTCACCGCGCTTGGCGGTCTCGGCGCGCTGGCGGGTCAGGCGGTCGAAAGCGACGGTGCGGTCGTCACCGTGACGGACGGGGACGGGCGCGTCCTCGGCTCCTGGGGCGACCCCAGCGCGCAGCGCCGCGCCGAACTGCACAACCTCGCGCCGTGGTCCTCGTGGTCGGAGGAGTGCACGGGCACGAACGGGATGGGCACGTCGCTGGAGGTGTCCGGCCCGGTGACCGTGACCGGGCCGGAACATTGGTGCGAAGCGTTCCACCAGTGGGCGTGCGCGGGTATTTCCATCCGCGACGTGGTGACCGGCGCGCCGGTGGCGTCGATCAACATTTCGCGCTGGAACGCGTCGCTGTCGAAACTCGTGCCGCCGTGGCTGACGAAGGCGGTCGCGTGCGTGGAACAGGAGATCTACCGGCGCGCCATCTACGAAGCCGACAAGGTGATCGCCGAATTCACCAAGAAATCCGCGCAGGCGGGCGGTTCCTTCATGGCGATGGACCGCGGCGGCAACGTGATCGCCGCGAACGAAGCGGCCGTCGCGATGCTCGGGCTGGCCGGGGAAACACCCATCGTCGCGGGCGCGACCGAACCGGCGGAGCGCTGGACCCCGGACGTCACGGGGCTGCGCGATGTGGTGCGGTGGGCCATGGACCGCGCGAAGGGGACGACCGGGTGGAGCGGCTACGCGCATCTGCCGGTCTGTCCCGGCGAAGAGCCCACGCCACTGACCATGCGGTCCGTCGTCGACTCCAACCACGTGGTGGGCATGCTGTGCATGTTCGGCGTGCAGGAGGGCGAAGCCTACGAGGGCAACGCCGACGAGACGATCGGCCCGCTGCCCCGGTGCGTCATCGGGATGCGCAACGACCGGCTGGTGCTGCTGGCGCCTTCGGAAATCCGCTACGCCGAGGCCGACCGGAACATCGTCTGGCTGATCACCGAACGGGGCCGGATCCAGGCCGCGACCCGCGGTCTGGAGAACGTCGAGCGATCGCTGACGTCACACGGGTTCCGCCGGGTGCACCGGCGGTTCCTGGTCAACCTCCGCCGGGTGGCGGAAATCGAGCGGGGCATCAAGGGGGAACTGTTCCTGATCATGGACTCCCGGGCGCACGAGTTCGTGCCCGTGTCCCGGCGGCACGCCACGGATCTGCGGCGCATGCTCGGGGTGTGATCAGCGCGCGGCCAGCGCTTCCACCTGACGGCGCAGGCCTTCCACGGCCTGCGCCGGATCCGCGGCCGCGTAGACGGCCGAGCCGGCGACGAAGCAGTCGACGCCGGCCTCGGCCGCCTGCTCGATCGTGTCGGCGTTGATCCCGCCGTCGATCTCCACCACCAGGTTCAGGTGGCCGGCGTCGACCAGCGTCCGTGCCCTGCGCACCTTGCCGAGGACGTCGGCGATGAACTTCTGGCCGCCGAAACCGGGTTCCACGGACATCACCAGCAGGGTGTCGTAGTGCTTGAGCACGTCGAGGTAGGGCTCCAGCGGTGTGCCCGGTTTGATCGCGAGCCCCGCCTTGGCGCCCGCGGCTCGCAGGTTCTTCGCGAGCATGACCGGGTCCTCGGCGGCCTCGACGTGCACGGTGACGTTGTAGGAACCCGCTTCCGCGTACCCGATCGCCCAGCGATCCGGGTTTTCGATCATCAGGTGGCAGTCCACCGGAATGCCGGTGGCGGCCAGCAGCGACCGCACGACGGGCAGGCCCAGGGTCAGGTTCGGCACGAAATGCGCGTCCATGACGTCCACGTGCAGCCAGTCCGCGCCGCGTTTTCCTTGTACGGCGGTCACTTCCTCGGCGAGGCGGGCGAAGTCGGCGGAGAGGATGGACGGAGCTATCAACGGCTGGTTCGACACGGTTCCGAGAATAGGACGGCCGGTGCCGGTGCCGGGATATTCGGAGTGCGCATTAGGGGATTGCGTTTCCGGATGTGCGGGGGTGTTGTCGGGATTCGGGTTTCCGGGTGAAGGTGGTGGGACCGATCCGAATTCTCGTAGTGGCTAGGAGTTTGCCGTGCAGTTGCAGGTTGCGTTGGATGTGCTGGATCTTCCGTCGGCTTTGACGCTGGCGGATCAGGTGTCCGAGCATGTGGACATTCTGGAGTTGGGGACTCCGCTGGTGAAGTCGGCGGGTATCGGTGCGGTGAGCGCGATCAAGGCCGCGCACCCGGACAAGCTCGTGTTCGCCGACCTCAAAACCGCGGATGCTGGTGAGCTGGAAGCCGGTTTGGCGTTCGAGGCGGGCGCCGACCTGGTCACCGTGATGGGCGCGGTCGACGACGACACGATCCGGGGTGCCGTCGCGGCGGGCCGCAAGTACGGCAAGCAGGTCGTGGCCGACATGATCAGCGTCGTCGACGGCAGGGTCGCCCGGATTCGGGAGGTCGCGAAGCTGGGCGTGTCGTTCGTGGAAATCCACGCCGGCCTGGACGAGCAAGCGCGTCCGGGTTACTCGATCGATCAGTTGCTGGAAGACGGGCGTCTGGCGGGGGTGCCGTTCTCCATTGCCGGTGGCGTGAAGGTCGACACGATCGGATCGGTGCGGGAAGCCGGCGCGAAGGTCGCCGTCGCCGGCGGCGCGATCTACAACGCGCCCGACCCCGGCGCCGCCGCGGCCGAACTCAAAAAACGCGCCACCCGCTGACCCCGATCACACGGCGAAGGAGTGCGGTCCATGGCACCCAACCAATCCGCTGACGAGGTCGCTCGCCTGACCACGCGGCGAACACCCGAAGACTGGTCCGATGTGGACACTCGAGCGGTCGACACCGCCCGCGTGCTGGCCGCGGACGCGGTCGAGCACTGCGGGAGCGGTCACCCCGGCACGGCCATGAGCCTCGCGCCCATCGCCTACGCGCTGTTCCAACGGGTCATGCGCCACGATCCCGGCGACGCGCGGTGGCTCGGGCGGGACCGGTTCGTGCTCTCCGCCGGGCATTCGAGCCTCACGTTGTACATCCAGCTGTTCCTCTCCGGATACGGACTGGAGCTTGAAGACCTGAAGTCCTTGCGCCAGTGGGATTCGCCGACCCCGGGCCACCCCGAGTACGGGCACACCGTCGGTGTCGAGACCACGACGGGCCCGCTCGGCCAGGGCCTGGCCAACGCGGTCGGGATGGCGATGGCCGCTCGCCGCGAGCGCGGGCTGTTCGACCCGGACGCCGAGCCGGGCCGGAGCGTGTTCGACCACCAGGTCTACGTGATCGCGTCGGACGGCGACATCGAGGAGGGCGTCACCGCCGAGGCGTCGTCGCTGGCCGGAACCCAGCGGCTCGGCAACCTGACGGTGATCTACGACAGCAACGAGATCTCCATCGAGGACGACACCCGCATCGCGCTGTCCGAGGACACCGCCAAGCGCTACGAGGCGTACGGCTGGCAGGTCCTCACGGTCCACGGCGGTGAGGACGTGGCCGGGTTCCTGGCCGCGGTCGAGCAGGCGAAGGCCGAGACCGGCCGCCCGACGCTGATCGTGCTCCGCACCGTGATCGGCTTCCCGGCGCCCACCAAGATGAACTCCGGCAAGGCACACGGCGCCGCGCTGGGCGCCGAGGAGCTCGCCGGGGTCAAACGCGCCGTCGGGTTCGATCCGGAGCGGAGTTTCCACGTCGACGACGAGGTTCTGCGCCATACCCGCGAGGTGGCCGGGCGCGGCCGGGCCGATCACGAGAAATGGCAGCTCGAGTTCGACGCCTGGGCACAGGCCAATCCCGAGCGCAAGGCGCTCCTGGACCGCATCAGCACCCGCGGGCTCCCGCCCGGCTGGGCCGGCGACCTGCCTTCCTGGGAGCCGGACGAAAAGGGCGTCGCCACGCGTAAGGCGTCGGCCGCGGTGCTGGCCAAGCTCGGCGAGGTGCTGCCGGAGCTGTGGGGCGGATCGGCGGACCTGGCCGAGAGCAACAACACCACGATCAAGGGCGCGGACTCCTTCGGCCCGGCCGAGATCTCCACCGGCGCCTGGAAAGCCCAGCCCTACGGGCGCACGCTGCATTTCGGCATCCGTGAGCACGCGATGGGCTCCATCCTCAACGGCATCCTGCTGCACGGCGGAACCCGCCCGTACGGCGGCACGTTCCTGATCTTCAGCGACTACATGCGTCCCGCGGTGCGCCTGGCCGCGCTGATGCGCCTGCCCGCCATCTACGTGTGGACGCACGACTCGATCGGGCTCGGCGAGGACGGGCCGACCCACCAGCCCGTGGAGCAGCTGGCGTCGTTGCGCGCCATCCCCGGGATGTCGGTGGTGCGCCCGGCGGACGCGAACGAGACCGCGCACGCCTGGAAAGCCGTGCTGGAGGACACCACGGGCCCGGCAGGGCTGGCGCTGACCCGCCAGGACGTGCCGGTCCTCGCGGGCACCTCCGCGGAGGGAGTTTCTCGCGGGGGTTACGTCCTCGCCGAGGCGTCCTCGGGCAGCCCAGAAGTGGTGCTCGTCGGTACCGGTTCCGAGGTGCAGTTGGCCGTGGCCGCCCGGGAAATCCTCGAATCCGAAGGGATCCCGGCCCGGGTGGTTTCGATGCCGTGCGTGGACTGGTTCGACCGGCAGGCCCGGTCCTACCGCGACCAGGTGCTGCCCCCGTCGGTGCGCGCGCGGGTGGTCGTCGAAGCCGGTGTGGCGCAGCCTTGGCACCGGTTCGCCGGTGACGCGGGCGAGATCGTGTCCCTGGAGCATTTCGGTGCTTCGGCGGACTTCAGGACGTTGTTCAGCCAGTTCGGCATCACCACGGAGGCCGTGGTCGAAGCGGCCCGGCGAAGCGTGCGGTCCGTGCGCCGGCATTCGCCCTCGTGATCCGGGGATAGCGCTTCCCTATGCCGCGGCGCCTTGTCGGCCCTTACCCGGGCGGGCAATCATTTTTTCGACCACCCGAAATGGAGGAGAATTCCGGTGACGCAGTCGATTTCGGAGAAACTCGATCCCCGTCATTTCTCGGACGCGACGCGTGCCGTCGTCGGCGAGGTGGACCGGGTGAGCGCCGGGGTGCACTACCCGGCCTGGACGCGGGCCGGCGCGTTGCTGCTCAAGGCGCCGAAGGTGTTCACGATCGGCACCGGGCGCAGCGGGCTGGCGCTGCAGATGGCCGCGATGCGCTTCATGCACCTCGGCCTCCCCACCCACGTCGTCGGCGAGGTGACCGCTCCGGCCATCGGTGAGCACGACGTCCTCGTCGCGGCTTCGGGCTCGGGGACCACCGGCCGGGTGGTGCGCGCCGCGCAGTCGGCTCGTGACCATGGCGCGGACGTGATCGCGCTGACCACGGCGGCCGACTCGCCACTCGCCGAGATCGCGACCGAGGTGCTCGTCGTCCCGGCCGCGGACAAGCAGGACTTCGACGGGACCGCCTCCGTCCAGTACGCCGGCAGCCTGTTCGAACAGTCGGTGCTGCTGATCACCGACGCGCTGTTCCACACGTTGTGGAAGACCGGCGGGACGCAGGCCCGCGAGTTGTGGCGCCTGCACGCGAATCTGGAGTGATCGCGGCGGTTCCCCTACCCGCACCGCCACGCAAACCACTTCAAAACAGTCTCCGAGCCATTTCCAGCCCTGAGGAGTCCGAAATGCAGGCCACCGACATCAGTACCCTGGAAGCGGTGGCGCTGGCCGCCACGCGCAGCGCCGCGGTGGCCAGCTATGCCTGGGTGGGCCGCAACGACCAGAAAGCCGCCGACGCGGCGGCGACCGCGGCCATGCGCGCGGCACTGGCCGGGGCGCCGGGGCGGGGCACCGTCGTCATCGGGGAGGGCGAGAAGGACGACGCCCCGATGCTGTTCAACGGCGAGAAGGTCGGCACCGGGCGCGGCCCCGATTTCGACATCGCCGTGGATCCCCTCGAAGGAACTTCCTTCTGTGCCAGGGATCTGCCCGGTTCGCTGGCCACGATCGCGTTCGGCGAGTCCGGCACCCTGTGGTCGCCGGGGCCCGGGTTCTACATGGACAAGATCGTGGTGCCGCCGCGGGCGAAGGGCGTCATCGATCTCGACGACGCGCCCGAGCGCACCCTGGCCAAGGTCGCGGAGGCACTCGGCAAGAAGGTCGGCGACCTGCGCGTCATGATCATGGACAAACCGCGGCACAAGGAGCTGATCGCCCGCGTGCTGGAGGCGGGCGCGTCCGTCCAGACGCCGGCGGGCGGCGACGTCGGGGGGAGCCTGGCGGTGTTGCTGCCGACGCTCGACATCGACCTGCTGCTCGGCGTCGGCGGCACTCCGGAAGGGGTGATGACCGCCGCGGCGGTGCGGGCGCTGGGCGGCGGCATGCTGGGCCGCCTCGCACCGCAACGCGACGAGGAAGCCGACGCCATCCGTGCGGCCGGCATGTCACTCGACCGCGTCTACGACTGCACGGAACTCGTGGCCGGCGAAGCCTTCTTCGTCGCGACAGGGGTCAACGGCGGGCCTTTGCTCGGCAGGCCAAGGAAAAGCGAGGGCGCGACCATCGCCGAATCGCTCCTGATCTCCCGGGGGCAGGTCCGCCACATCACGCACACCACCTTCGAATTGACTTCGCCGGCCGGCACGACCAAGGAGACTCGGTGACGCTGCACCTGGACGACCTCCGCGTTCGCCACCTCGGCGAATGCCGTTACGATTCGCCGTTCTCCGAGTCGCTTTCCACCAAGCAGACTTCTCCGCACTACGTCGCGGAAGGAGATCGTGTCCTGCTCGAGGACACCGTTTCGATGCTGGCCGGGCACGATCTTCCGGCCGGACTCGTCCCGAGCTTCGAAGCGGCGGGGCCCCGCCGGAAAATCTATTTCGACCCGGCGACCGTCACCGCCGGTGTCGTCACCTGCGGCGGGTTGTGCCCCGGTCTCAACAACGTCATCCGCGGCCTGGTGCAGGAACTTTCCGTGCACTACAAGGTCAAGCGGATCCTGGGCTTCCGCAACGGCCTGCAGGGGCTGACGGCCGAACACCGCGAGGACACCGTCGAACTCACGCCCGAGGACGTTCGCGACATCCACCACGCCGGCGGCACCATCCTGGGCAGCTCACGCGGCGGCCAGGACGCCGACGAAATGGTCGACACCCTCGTCGCCCGCGGTGTCGACGTCATGTTCGTCATCGGGGGTGACGGGGGTATGCGTGCCGCGACGTTCCTCGGCAACGCGATCAGGGCGCGCGGTCTCGACATCGCCGTCATCGGCGTGCCGAAGACGATCGACAACGACCTGCCCTTCACCGACCAGTCGTTCGGGTTCCAGAGCGCGTTCGCGCGGGCCACCGACTTCATCTCCGCGGTCGCCGTCGAAGCCGCGGCCAGCCCGAACGGGGTCGGGATCGTGAAGCTGATGGGGCGGCACTCCGGGTTCATCGCCAGCTATGCCGCGCTGGCCGCCAACGCCGCGGACATCGTCCTGATCCCCGAAGTCCCTTTCGTGCTCGAGGGAGCGGACGGCCTGCTGGCCCATGTCGAGCAGCAGGTGCGGACGAAGGGCCGGGTGGTCATCGTCCTCGCCGAGGGTGCGGGCCAGGAACACCTCGGCGTGCCGCGGCACAACGGCCGCGGCACCGACGCTTCGGGCAACGTGAAGCTCGGCAACATCGGCGAGCTGGTGAAGGAAAGAATCACCGCTCATCTCACCGCGGAGGGCCTCACGCCCACGATGCGCTACATCGACCCGAGCTACGCGGTCCGCAGCATCGCCGCCAACGCCTATGACAGCGTGTACTGCCTCCGGCTGGCCCATGCCGCGGTGCACGCCGCCATGGCAGGCCGTACCGAAGCGGCGGTCGCGCGCTGGCGGCGGCGCTTCGTGCACGTCCCGTTGTCGTTGATGACCAGTCGCCGCAACCAGGTCGACCCGGATGGCGATCTGTGGATGTCGGTGCTGGAAACCACCTGCCAGCCCGCCCGGTTCGGCCGTGCGCCGGTGCGGGAGAAGGTCCGCGCGGGGTTTTGCTGAGATGGCCGGAGATCTCGTCCCGATGGCTGTACCCGTTTTACCGGCCCGCGGATATCGTGCACCAGGGCACGCCGATTCCAGGGTGGACGATTGACATGTGGTTTCAGTACGGGCGCGAGGAAAGTGCCCCGGGCCCGGCGCCCGGCTCCGGCAGGCTGACCCTGCGCGAGTGGCTGCGGCGACGCCTCACGGACTTCCGGCGTTCGGAAGCCGCGCGCAACGCCTTGTGCGACCACGACGAGACGTCGGCACCGTGCTGGATCTGTTCCGTGCGCTATTGGTAGGACGCGCGCCGGAGGGCACTTTCGGGGAGCGGTGGAGAAAACTCGCTCACCGGGTGGGCGGAAACCCTCCGAACGGACAGGTGTGCCGACGCCGCCGGCCGGTCATGCTGGGGACCATCGCGCCGGGACGAGGACGACGAGGTCGCGCAATGGCAGTTCGTGAGGGGCTCCAGCGGCGCCGCGCGGTGCTGGAGCGGGAATGGGGTCGCTGGGTGCCGGCCAACGCGCGCCCGGAAACCCCGGAGCTGCGCGTCGAAGTGGCCGACTCATGGGCCCGATCGTTGTCCACTGTGGACCCTGGACGGGACAGTGCTCCGGTGGCCGGTGAGGTCGGCGCGCGCTGGCGCGAATCGCCCCTGCGGGGCCCGGTCACGGAACTGGCCGACGAACTCCGCGACATCGCCGACGACGCCGGGTTCGTCGCGGCGGTGACCGACGAATCCGGCACGATCCTGTGGACCTGCGGTGGCCGCGTCATGCGACGCAAGGCGGAGCGCGTGAACTTCGCCCCCGGCGGGCGCTGGAACGAACCCGACATGGGCACGAACGCGCTTTCCCTCGCGCTGCGCACCGGACGGGCGCACCGTGTCTTTTCGGCCGAACACCTGGTCGCGGCCTTGCACGGCTGGGTCTGCTACTGCGCGCCGATCCGCGATCCGGCCGGCAGGCAACTGGGGGTCCTCGACCTGTCGACCACCTGGGACCGCACGCACCCGCTGGCGATGGCCACCGTCCGCACACTGGTCGCCGCGATCGAGTCCCGGCTGCGGACGAGGCCGCCGGCCTCGCGCGGAATCCGGTTGTCCTGCCTGGGTTCCGGCCTCGCGACGTTCGACGGTGTCCCGTTGCGGCTCTCCCCGCGTCAGTGCGAAGTGCTGACCCTGCTCGCGTTGGAGCCTGCCGGGTTCTCGCCGGAGGGGCTGCGCGACGCGTTGTACGGGGAGCAGCCCGTGACCACCACGACGCTGCGTGCCGAGGCCTCCCATCTGCGTCGCACGCTGCGGGGTGCGGTCGCGAACCGGCGCTACGCGCTCACCGTGCCGATCGAGTGCGACGCCGTGGAGGTGTTGGCAGCACTGAAAAACGGCGACACCGAGACCGCCGTCCGCCGCTACACCGCGCCGTTGCTCCCGGCTTCGGAGGCGCCGGGCATCATCCGCTGGCGGGACCATCTGGAGGTCGCCGTCCGCGAGGCCGTCCTCGGCTCGCGGCAGGCGGATCTCGCGCTGCGCTACGGCGAGCGGCACCCGTTCGACCTTCAGGTGCACGAATACGCGCGCGGTTTGCTGGCCCCCGGTGACGGGCGCCGGGGCCTCGTGGCCGCGCGCCTGCTCGAGGCGTCGCGCGACTGATCCCAACATCGCCCCAACCTCGTCCGGGCAAGTTGGCACCCGTCACACCGACGTGATCGAGTGAAACGGAGTGCTTCCATGGCCTACGCCCATCCCGGTGCCGACGGCAGCGTCGTCAGCTACGCCGCCCGGTACGACAACTTCATCGGCGGCGACTGGGTCGCCCCGGCCGAGGGCCGCTACTTCCAGAACCCGTCGCCGGTGGACGGCCAGGTGTTCTGCGAGGTCGCGCGATCGTCCGCGCCGGACGTCGACCGCGCGCTGGACGCCGCCCACGCGGCCGCCGCGCGATGGGGCGCGACGTCGGCGGCCGAGCGTGCCCACGTCCTGAACAGGATCGCCGACCGGATGGAGGAGCACCTCGAGGAGCTGGCGGTCGCCGAGACCTGGGAGAACGGCAAGCCCGTGCGCGAGACGCTCGCCGCCGACATCCCGCTCGCGGTAGACCACTTCCGCTACTTCGCCGGTGCCGTCCGCGGCCAGGAAGGCAGCATCGCGGAGATCGATGCCGACACGGTGGCGTACCACTTCCACGAGCCGCTGGGCGTGGTCGGGCAGATCATCCCGTGGAACTTCCCGATCCTGATGGCCACCTGGAAGCTCGCCCCCGCGCTGGCCGCGGGCAACTGCGTGGTGCTCAAGCCCGCCGAGCAGACCCCGGCGTCCATCCTCAAGGTCGTCGAGCTGATCGCGGACCTGCTGCCGCCCGGCGTGCTCAACGTGGTCAACGGATTCGGGGTGGAGGCGGGCAAACCACTCGCGTCCAGTCCGCGCGTGGCGAAGGTGGCGTTCACCGGGGAGACCACGACCGGGCGGCTGATCATGCAGTACGCCAGCGAGAACATCATCCCGGTCACCCTCGAACTGGGTGGCAAGAGCCCGAACATCTTCCTGCCGGACGTCACCGACGCCGACGACGACTACCTGGACAAGGCCGTCGAGGGGTTCGTGATGTTCGCGCTCAACCAGGGCGAGGTGTGCACGTGCCCGTCGCGGGCGCTGATCCACTCGGCGATCTACGACGAGTTCATGGAGCGCGCCCTCGCGCGCACGAAGGCCATCGCCGGCGGCAGCCCGCTCGACCCCGCCACGATGATCGGCGCGCAGGCCAGCAACGACCAGTTCGAGAAGATCCTGTCCTACATCGACATCGGCCGGCGGGAAGGTGCCGAGATCCTCACCGGCGGCGCTCCGCGCACGGTGCCCGAATACCCCGGCGGGTACTACGTCGAGCCGACGATCTTCCGTGGCACCAACGACATGCGGATCTTCCAGGAGGAGATCTTCGGCCCCGTGGTGTCGGTGACGACGTTCGACTCGCCCGACGAGGCGCTCAAGATCGCCAATGACACGCTCTACGGCCTCGGCGCGGGCGTGTGGACCCGCGACGGCAACGAGGCCTACCGGCTCGGCCGCGGCATCAAGGCCGGTCGCGTGTGGACGAACTGCTACCACGCCTACCCCGCGCACGCGGCCTTCGGCGGGTACAAGCAGTCCGGCATCGGGCGCGAGAACCACAAGATGATGCTCGACCACTACCAGCAGACCAAGAACCTCCTCGTCAGCTACTCGGCGAAGAAGCTCGGGTTCTTCTGACGCCGCACCGGGTTTCGCCAGGGCAGGTCCGGCCGACCGGCGAGGCCACGCAACGGAAAACCCCACCGGCCGGAGGGCCGGGCACCGCACGGTGCCCGGCCCTTTTCCTTGCCCGGAACCCCTTCCGCCGACACCCCCTCCGATCGGGCAGGTACCGGCCCGGCCGAACGTGCGAACCTGCGCTGCCGCCCGAGGAGTATTGCCGCGCAAGCGTTTCCGCCCGGCCATACCCCGGTTAGCGTCGGTGTGCGCGTCACCACAGTCGCTCTCGCGCAGGAAGGACAAGGATCGAAATGCAGGTCGACGAGCTGCTGAAGCCGTTCCCCATCAAGGAGTTCCACCCGTTCCCGCGCGCGCTGCTCGGCCCGGGCTCGCACGAGATGATCGGGCCGGAGGCCCTCAAACTGGGCTTCAAGAAGGTCCTGGTGATGACCAGCGGCCTGCGCGGTTCCGACATCGTGCACACCATCACCGAATCCCTGAAGTACCACGGCCTCGAGGTGGTGCTCTACGACAAGGTGGAGTCCAACCCCAAGGACTACAACGTCATGGACGCCGTCCGGCTGTACCAGGAGAACAAGTGTGACAGCTTCGTCTCCATCGGCGGCGGTTCCTCCCACGACGCCTGCAAGGGTGCGCGGATCTCGGTCGCGCACGACGGCCGCAACGTCAACGACTTCGAGGGCTTCAACAAGTCCGAAAACCCGAAGAACCCGCCGCACATAGCGGTTTCCACCACGGCGGGCACCGGCTCGGAGACGTCATGGGCCTACGTCATCACCGACACCACCACTGATCCGGACAACCCCCACAAGTACGTGGCCTTCGACGACGCTTCCGTCACCACGCTCGCCGTCGACGACCCGGTGCTGTACTACTCCTGCCCGATCGACTACACCGCGCAGTGCGGGTTCGACGTCCTCGCGCACGCCTCCGAGCCCTACGTCTCGCGGCTGAACTTCGAGCCCTCGCTCGGCAACGCGTTGCGCGCGATCAAGCTCACCGCGGAGAACCTGCGCCAGGCGACCTGGAACCCGACCGAGCTGTCCGGCCGCGAGGGCATGATGTACGCGCAGTACATCGCCGCGCAGGCGTTCAACTCCGGCGGCCTCGGCATCATCCACTCGATCTCGCACGCGGTAAGCGCTTTCTACGACACCCACCACGGGCTGAACAACGCGATCGCGCTGCCAAGGGTGTGGGCGTTCAACATGCCGGTGGCCTACCAGCGCTTCGCCGACATCGCGGAGGTGATGGGCATCGACACCCATGGCATGACGCGGGTCCAGGCCGCCGACGCCGCGCTGAACGCCGCCATCCGGCTGCTGCGCGACGTGGGCATCCCGGAGAAGTTCACCGACGTCACCCAGGACAGCTACTCGAAGAACCGGCTCGGCCAGGGGCCGACGAAGTACTACGAGCAGGCGAGCGTCATCAAGGGCGACGACGAGGACGTCGACCGCATCACCAACCACGTCCTCGGCGACGCCTGCACCCCGGGCAACGCCAAGGAATGCACCTTCGAAACCGTCCGCCCCGTCGTCGACCACTGTCTCAACGGCGACCTGGACGACTTGATCAGCTGAACCGGGCAGGGGGCGGGCCGCGAGCGCCCGCCCCCTTCGTGACGAAGGAGGGTTGCGGGTGACCGCGTTCGAATCGGTGGAACAGGCCGGGAAAGCGCTGGCGGTGCAGGGATATCTCACCGACCAGCGGCTGGCGACGATGGTGTACCTGCTCACCAGGCTGGAAAAGCCGGTGTTGCTGGAAGGCCCCGCCGGCGTCGGCAAAACAGAGCTCGCGAAGTCGCTGGCCGCGGCCACTGGGCGGCGCCTGCTGCGCCTGCAGTGCTATGAAGGCCAGGACGAAGCCAGCGCGCTGTACGAGTGGGACTACGGGAAACAGCTGCTGTACACCCAGATCCTGCGCGAGAAGATCGGCCAGCTCGTCGCCGACGCCCCCGATCTGCACGACGCCGTGAACCGGATCGGCGAGCAGGAAAGCGTTTTCTTCTCCGAGCGCTTCCTCGCCGGCCGTCCGTTGCTGGAAGCCGTCCGGTCGGAGGAACCGGTGGTGCTGCTGATCGACGAGATCGACCGCGCCGACGAGGCACTCGAAGCCGTGCTGCTGGAAATGCTGGGGGAGTACCAGATTTCGGTCCCGGAGATCGGCACCTTCACCGCAAGGCGACGCCCGTACGTCATCCTCACCTCCAACAACACCCGTGACCTCGCGGCCGCGCTCAAACGCCGGTGCCTGCACCTGTTCTTGGACTACCCGTCGGCCGAACGCGAGCTGGACATCGTGCGCAGCAAGGACACCGGACTGCCCGAGGCGCTGGCGAGCCAGCTCGTCGAGATCGTGCGTGGGCTGCGCGAGCTGGAGCTGCGCAAGTCCCCGAGCATCTCCGAGACCATCGACTGGGCGCGGACGCTCGCCGTGCTGGGGGTCGACGAGCTGACCGCCCCTGTCCTGTCGGACACGGTTTCGGTGGTCGTCAAGTACGACAAGGACGTCCGCCGCGCGCTGGAAGCCCTGCCACGCCTGGTGGATCCGAACGCCGAGATTCCCGAACCGGACCACGGCCACGGTCACGGGCACGGCCACTCCCACGAGCCGCCCAAGGTCAGCGCCGACCGGGGGAGCAGGTCCTTCGGCCGGGCCCGGTAGGAGGCGGCGATGGAAGCCAGCCTGCACCGGTTCGTCCGGCTGTTGCGGCTGCGGGACGTCCGGATTTCGGTGCCCGAGACGCTCGACGCGCTGCGTTGCGCGGCCGAGCCGGGGATACTCACCGACCGCGCCACGCTCAAGGAGGCGCTGCGCCTCGCGCTGGTCAAGGACCATCGCGACGACGCGGCGTTCGACGAGATCTTCGACGCGTTCTTCGCGCTGGTCCGCGTCGGGGAGGACGACCACGGGCACGGCCACGGCCACAGTCACGACGATCTCTCCGACACGGGCGAGCTGGAGAGCTTCACCTTGTCCGAAGAGCCCAGCGAGACGCCGCAGCAGGGGCACGAACACGGCAAGCCTTCGGACATCCGTGACTACTTCGACGCCGAAGACCTGGCGCAGCAGTACAACCTGCACCAGGAGGCGAACAAGATCGACCTCGCCTCGATGACCGACGAGATCGTCTTCTCCACCGACAACACCGTCACCGGCGACGCGGGCTACCGCGTGCAGCTGGACACCGACCGGCTGCACGGCGCGGGCGTGCCCGGGCGCCTGTCCCGGGAAACCGGGACGAAGGTCGACGCCGCGCTGAGCATCGCCGAGCAGGACGCGCTACTCGGCTGGCTCGACCAGGCGGACGACGCCGGCGACGAGGACGACGCCGCCCGGCTGCGCCGCCGCCTCGCGGGAGTGCTGGAGAACCTGCCGCAGGCGCTGAAGCGGCATCTGGAAGCGTTGCTGGAACTGGAGAACAAGGTCGTCGAGTCGCGTGAACGACGCGCGGCGAAGGTCGACCAGGCCGGTGAAGGGGAGCGCGCGGAGCTGGAGGAGTCGTTGCGGCGCCTGGCTTCCACGCTGCGCGGCGCGCTGACCCATCGCCGGCGCATCGCCAGCGCGGGCAGGGTCGACCCCGGCCGGACGATGCGGCGGAACATGCGCTTCGACGGCATCCCGTTCAGCCCGGTGACGGTCCGCCGCGCCGAGGACCGGCCACGCCTTGTCGTGCTCGCCGACGTGAGTCTGTCGGTGCGGGCGACGGCGCGGTTCACCCTGCATCTGGTGCACGGCCTGCAGAACATCTTCGCGCAGGTGCGCTCGTTCGCCTTCGTCGACGGGATCGCCGAGACCACCGAGCTGTTCGCCGAATACCCGGTGGAGCGGGCGCTGGGGCTCATCTTCGGCGGCGACGTGGTCGACGTGGACGCGAACTCCGACTACGGCACCGCGTTCGGCGAGCTGCTCGCCGAGCACTCGTCGGCGATCACCCGCCGCACCACCGTGCTGGTGCTGGGGGACGGCCGGGGCAACGGCAACGACCCGAACCTGACCGCGTTCGCGGAGATCTCCCGGCGCGCGCGAGAGGTCATCTGGCTCACCCCGGAGCCGCGCTACTCCTGGGGCCTCGGTGGCTGCGATCTGCCCGCGTACAGCGAATACTGCGGCCGGGTGCGCGTAGTGCGGGATCTGTCCGGTTTGGACAGAATGGCGCTCGACCTGGTGGCGAGATGACCTCGACCATCGATCCGCTGGGGCCGTTTCCGGTCGGCCAGTACCTCGACGACCTCGTCCGCGTCGTGCGCTCCGCCGATGACGGACGGCCGGCCGTCGTGCGCACCGAGCACTTCCGGCTGCGCCGCGCCGGACGGCGGATCGAGGTCAGCCACCACCTGTGCCCGGAGCAGCTCGACAACGGCCTGACCGGGGTGCTGATCGACGAGCTGTTCGCGCCCGGCTGGTTGTGCGGTCAGGACATCTTCGAGCGCGTGTTCACCGGGCTCGTGCGCAGCACGCTGCCCGACCCGGAACTGGCCTGGAACACCTTCTACACCAACACGCTCGCGCACCTGCGCGACCCGCGCGGCGCCCCGCCGCTGATCGCGCGGATCGCCCCGGTGTACGCGCGGCTGCTCAGGCTGGTGCCCGCCGGGAGAGTGCTGGATCTGGGGTCCTGCTTCGGTTTTCTCCCGCTGCTGCTCGCCGAACGCCCGCGCACCAAGGTGATCGCCTCGGACATCGTGGCCGGGACCATGCGGCTGCTGGAGACCGTTGCCGCCGCCCGCGCCGCGCCGCTGGAAACGCTCGTGTGCGACGCGGCGCGGGTGCCGCTCCCGGACAGGTGCGCCGACACGGTCACGGTCGTCCACCTGCTCGAACACCTCGATCCGACGAAGGGAGACGCGGTACTGGCCGAAGCCCTGCGGCTGGCGCGCTCGAAGGTGATCGCCGCCGTCCCGTTCGAGGAGGTTCCGGACGCCGACTACGGGCACGTCCGCCGGTTCGACCTCCCCGCTCTCGTCGAGCTGGGCGAGAGAACCGGCTGGCGTGCCAGGGTTTCGACCTTCCACGGCGGCTGGCTGATCCTCGACCGCCCACACTGACCGACAGCCCGTCCGACGCTCAACGAGGAGCCACCATGTCGACTGCCACCGTCCAGGAAACCCGAACCGCCCCGGAGACAGCGCCCGCCGGCGATCCCAGCCTGATCGGCGTGCCCACGTTCATCGTCGGTGCGATCGCGCTCGGCCTCGTGCTCACCGGGTACGTCCCGGCAAGTGCGGTCGGCGCCTCGATCGCCATCATCCTGCCCGCGACGGGCGTCGGCCAGCTCGTGGCGGCCGCGTGGGCGGCTTCGCTCGGGCAGAACGCTGTCGCCGCGGTCTTCGCTGTGTTCGCCGGATTCTGGCTCAGCTATGCGGTTCTCGTCCTGGGGCTGATCCACGACTGGTTCGGCATCTCCGCCGACGCGGCGACCGCGACCCAGGGGCTGTTCCTGATCGCGTGGCTGACCACGGTCGTCCTGCTGACCTTGGGCACACTACGGCTGCCCCTCGCGTTCACGCTGCTGTTCGTGCTGGTCGACGTGGCGCTCGCGCTGGTGCTGTACGGCACGGTGGGTGGCTCCACGGCGGCCACCACCGCGGGCGGGTACGTCGTGTTCGCCTTCACCGCCGTGGGCGTCTACCTCTTCGTCAGCGCCCTCTCCTCCGCGACAGGCGGACGCGGATTGCCGCTGGGACGGGCGATCCTGCGCTGAGCTTGGGCGCCGGGCGGATGTCGTCGTCTCCGCCCGGCGCCCAGATCAGCGCGCGGCCCGGCTCAATCTAGATCAGGCCCATCTTGCTCGCCTCGTACACCGCCTCCGCGCGGCTGGACGCGTCGATCTTGCGCATGATGTTGCGGACGTGGAACTTCACCGTGGTCTCGGAGATGAACAGCCGGGCGCCGATGTCGCGGTTGCTCAGGCCGCGCGCCAGCAACTCCAGCACACCCTGCTCACGGCTGGTCAGCACCGGTTCCCCTGGCGCGGTCCGGATCGAGCGCACCATCGCCGACGCCGAGCGGGAGTCGAACGCGCTTTCGTTGCGGGCCACCGCGCGGATCGAGGACACCAGTCCCGTCGTGTCCACGTCCTTGATCACGTACCCGCGGGCGCCGCGGTGGATCGCCTCCACGACCAGCGCGTCGTCGAGGAACGTCGTCAGCACCAGCACACCCACGTCCGGATAACGCGCGGTCAGCTCCGCGCACACGTCGAGTCCTTCGGTGTTGGAGCCGGTGGACAGCTTCAGGTCCAGCAGCACGATGTCCGGCCGCGTGCGCTCCACCACCACGCGGGCTTCGGCGGCCGTCGCGGCCTCGCCGACGACCGTGATGTCGTTCTCTCGCTCCAAAATGGACCGGAGCCCCTGCCGTACGATGGCGTGGTCGTCGACCAGCACGATCTTCAGTGTCTGCGCCCGGGTGATCATCCCGCCGCCCTCATTTCCTTCAGTGGCAACGGGACTTCCAGCACCAGCATGATCCCGCCGAGCCGCGCGCGGCGAATCGACAGCGTCCCGCCCAGTTCCTCCACCCGCGTCCGCATGTTCGCCAGACCCCGGTGCGCCCCGGCGAGGTCGGTGGCCGACGAGAGCCGCAGCATCTTCCGCAGCTGCGCCGGATCGCCGTCGCCGTCGTCGGAGATCGACAGCCGGATGTGGTCGCCCCGGTACACCAGCCGGATCAGCGCCCGCGCCGCGTTGGTGTGCATGACCGTGTTGAACAGCGCCTCACCGGTGATGCGCAGCAGTGAGTGCTCGGCCTCGCCGGGCAGGGCGACCGGCTCGCCCGCCACGTCCACGCTCACCTTCAGCTCGGTCGGAAGGTGCACTGTGGACAGTCGTTCGAGCAGCACGGGAAGCGTGCCCGATGGCTCGGAGTCCGCATGGTGCAGGGCGTAGATGGCCGCGCGCAAGCGTTCCACGGCGTGCTGGGTCAGCCCCTTCGCCTCGGTGAGCTTGCCGCTGACGACGTCGGGATCTGCGCCGGGCGCGGCCAGCTCCGAGCGGCAGATCTCGATCATCATGCCGGCCGAGAGCACATCCTGGGTGACGCTGTCGTGCAGCTCGCGCGCGATGCGGTGGCGTTCGTCGTCGAGAGCCTGGCGTTGCATCGCCTCGATGAGCCTGCGCTGGGTCTCCTGCAGTTCGGCGTTGCGAGCGGCCAGATCGCGGGCCTGCTGCTCGGCCGCTTCGGAGAGCTGCTCGGTGCGTCCGCGCAGCTGCATCGTGGCGTGCACGAGGAAGGAGTTGTGCAGCGCGACCGCGGCCTGGTTCGCCAGCACCCGCAGTACGGCGAGGTCGGTGGCGGCGTCCATCCCGGGCGCCGGGCGCGCCGCTATCCCGCCCACCGGCTCGCTGTCCAGCGTCATGGACACCCGCACGACGCCGGGCGTGGGCTCGTCGGCCTCCCATGGGCGTGACCGCAGGACCCGTAAGTGTTCGCGCGCTTCGATGGGGAAGAGCCGCTCGTCGTCGATGAGGGTTTCGCCTGCCAGCAACAGGAACCGGGGGCGGGCGGCGCGCAACGCGCCGTCGGCGACCGCGAACAGCAGCCACTCCGCCTGGACGTGTTCGGCGGCCGCGCGCACGACCGCTTCGACGAGCGCTCGCGGCCCTTCACCCGTGCGCACGAGCGCGCGCGAGATCCGGTCCAGCGCGCCGACCGCTCGTTCCAGACGTTCGGCGCTGCGCACGTATTCGGGGTAGAACGAATGCTTACCCGACCGGACCCCGGTCAGCGCGTCCAAATAGGACGAATCGAGTTCGTGGTCCATCACAGGGCCTGCCGGAACAGGGCGGCGATGTCGGCCGCGCTCGCGTCCCGCGGGTTGGTGGCCAGGCACGCGTCCTGCAACGTGGTCCGGGTCAGCGTTTCGATGTTCTCCTCGGAGACCCCGAGCGCCCGCAGGTTCTTCGGCACACCCACGGAATCGGCCAGTTCCCGCGCCCGGCAGGCCAGCTCCTCGGCGACCTCGTCGGCCGGCTTGCCCGTCACGTCGATTCCCGTCGCCGCGGCGAGTGGCACGAAGCGCTCCGGGTCGGTCACGGCGTTGAAGCGGATCGCGTGCGGCAGCAGGACTCCGTTGAGCACGCCGTGCGGCGCGTCGAGCAGGCCGCCGACCTGATGGCTCATCGCATGCGTGATACCGAGGATGGCATTGGTGAAGGCCATGCCGGCCTCGAGCGAGCCGTGCGCCATCGCGATGCGGGGTGCCGCGGCCTTCGGGTGGACCAGTGTGTGCAGCAGGTGCCGCGTGATCAGCGTGGCCGCGTGCAGGGCGTGCTGGTCGGTCAGCGGATTGTGCGCGCGGGAGACGAACGATTCGACCGCGTGCGTGAGGGCGTCGAGCCCGGTCGCGGCGTTGAGCTCGTCAGGCATCGTGGTGAGCAGCCGCGGGTCGATGATCGAGATGTCCGGGACCAGGGTCCGGCTGATGATCGTGATCTTGGTGTGCTGGGTGGTGTCGGTGACGACGGCGAACTGCGAGACGTCCGCACCCGTGCCCGAGGTGGACGGAGCCATCACCAGCGGCGGGATCGGCTGCACGACCTTGTCCACGCCGGCGAAACCGAGGATGGTGCCGCCGTTGCCGGACAGGATCGCGACGCCTTTCGCCGCGTCGATGCAGGACCCGCCGCCGACCGCGATGATCACGTCCGCGCCCGCCGCCGCGTACTGCTGATAGGCGGCCTCGATCTCGTGGTCCTTGGGATTCGGCGTGACGCCGGAGAACACCAGCGGCCGCAGCCCGGCGCCGCGCAAATGCTGTTCGGCCTCGGCGACCCAGCCTGCTTCGATGAGCCCGGGGTCGGTGACCACGAACGGCCGCCGCGCTCCGACGCGGCACGCCGCGTGGCCGAGTTCGGCGAGGGAACCGGGGCCGAACACGACCTCCGGGACGTGGAACTTCGCCAGGTCGGGCGAGAAGGCCGGCGTGCCGGAGACACAGGGGCCGGACAACGCTTCACGTTCATCGAGGACTTCGCCGGGCACGGCACCCTCCCGCGGTTCACCGCCCCCGCTGCGCTGCGGCGGCCGATGCCACGGTACGTCAGCCAGGCGGTCCCGGAGAACACCGCCGACCACGGTGCCGGGCACCTTCGGCAGGTCGGACAGTCGTGGCATGCCGCGCTCCTCGTCGTCTTCGACCCCATAACAGTAGTTCCGGAAGGACGGCGGACACACCCTCCCGGCGGCCACGGGTACCTACCCGATCGGACAGGTCCGGCCCGATGAGAGGGCCCCCGACTCTCCGTCCGGTCAGTGCCCGGCGGCCGTGGCGGCTGCGACCGTGCTGATGTCGGCGACGAGGCCGGCCTGGTGCGGGAGGAGCGGCGGATGGCATTCGAGACGCGCGACCGGCGCGGCATCACCGGGATGGCGGTTGCCGTCGCGCTGCTGCACCTGACCGGCTGGGGAACGCTGTTCGCGGGGGTGGTTCCCGGGCACTACGGGCTGGGCACAACGGGTGCTTTCGGAGTGGGCCTTGGCGTCACCGCGTACACCCTCGGTATGCGGCACGGTTTCGACGCCGACCACATCGCCGCCATCGACAACACGACCCGAAAGCTGATGGGCGAAGGAAAACGGCCGATCACGGCCGGGTTCTGGTTCTCACTGGGGCATTCCAGCGTCGTGTTCGGGCTGTGCCTCCTGCTCGGCCTCGGGGTCCGCGCGCTGACCGGCGAGATCACCGCCGAGGATTCCACCTTGCACGCCGTCACCGGGCTGATCGGCACCCTCGTCTCCGGCGGGTTCCTCCTGCTCATCGGGGTGCTGAACCTGGTGTCCCTGCGCCACATCGCCGGTGTTTTCCGCCGCCTGCGCGGTGGCGAGTTCGACGAGGCGGAGCTGGAGCGGCGGCTGCACGAACGGGGATTCCTCAACCGCGTCCTCGGCCGGGTCGCGCGGTCGGTGCGAGAGCCGTGGCACATGTACCCGCTGGGCCTGCTGTTCGGGCTCGGGTTCGACACCGCGACCGAGGTCTCCCTGCTGGTGCTGGCCGGCGGCGCTTCGGCGTCCGCCCTGCCCTGGTACGCGATCCTGACGCTGCCGGTGCTGTTCGCCGCCGGGATGAGCCTGATGGACAGCCTCGACGGGGCGTTCATGAACTACGCGTACGGCTGGGCATTGCTCACCCCCGTGCGGAAGGTGTTCTACAACCTGACCGTCACCGCCCTGTCGGTGGCCGTGGCACTGGTCATCGGCGGCGTCGAACTGACCGGGCTCCTGGCCGAACGCCTCGACGTGCGGCACGGCCCGCTCGCGTGGGTCGCGGAGCTGGACCTGAGCACCGTCGGGTACCTGCTGGCCGGGCTGTTCGCGGTGACCTGGCTCGTGGCGGCCGTGGTGTGGCGGGCCGGGCGCCTCGGGCAACGGTGGGCGCCGAGATCTCGCTGGACACCGGAGCCTGCCGTCGATCAGATCGAGTCGTAGGCCGTTTGGGCGGCCATGATGTGCCGGGCGTGGGTGCCGATCCGGACGATGAGGGCGTCAAGCGGTTCGGCGATGGCCGTCCCCAGTGACGTCAGGCCGTAGCTGACCTGTGGTGGGCTGGCCGGCACGACGGTACGGCGGACAAGCCCGTCGCGCAGCAGCAGACGCAGCGTCTGGGACAGCATTTTTTCGCTGATGCCTTCGATGCAGGTCCTGAGCTGATGGAAGCGCAGATCGTTGTCGCGGAGCGCGGTCAGGATCAGCACACCCCAACGGCTCGTCACATGGTCGAGCACCATCCGCGCCGGGCAGTCGCTGTGGAACACATCACCCGCCGCCCGGCGCCCGGTGGCGCCACCTGGTTTCCGTCCCATGGGTAAGGAGCTTACCCAAAGGTAGGGGCTTTCTGCTGGTTAGCTTGCTGCCTAGCATCGGATTTGTTCGTGGCAGAAGGGATGAAGATGACGCGTACAGCGCTGATCAGCGGGGCCGGGCGTGGGATCGGCGCTTCCGTCGCACGCGCGCTGGCCCGCCGCCGGTACCACGTCGTGGTCAACTACCACTCGGACCAGCGCTCGGCACGCCAGGTCGTCGCCGACATCGAGGCGTTCGGCGGGACGGCCGACCTCGCGCGCGCGGATGTCCGGGAAGCCGACGACGTGGCGGCCTTGGTCGGCGATGTGGTGGCACGTCACGGGCGGATCGATGCCCTGGTGTGCAACGCGAACGTGCCGCCGCCGTTCGGGTCCGTAGAGACGATGCCCTGGCCCGACTTCCGGGACAAGATCGAGGGCGAGTTGGCTGCCGCGTTTCATCTCACCCAGCGGGTGCTGCCGGTGATGCGGGGGCAGCACGCCGGCCGCATCGTGTACGTGTCGAGTCAGAGCTCCGAAAGCACCCGGCCCGGGGCGATCGCCCATGCGAGCGCCAAGGCCGCGCTCGACGCGTTCGCGCGGCACGTCGCCGCCGAGGCCGGCCGGCACGGCATCGGGGTCAACGTCATCGCGCCGGCCGCTGTCCGCACCGATGCCACGGCGGCCACATTGACCGGCGAGCAGGTCGCGGCACGCGCTGCCCGGTCGGTGCTGGGCCGGATCCTGGAGCCCGATGACGTGGCAGCCGTCGTCGCCGCGGTCGTCGACACCGACCTGGCAGCCCTGTCCGCCACCCGAATCCCCGTCGACGCCGGCTATCGCGTACTCACCGAGCCGTAGCGGTCGCGGCGAACCGAGTCGCGAAGGTCTACGGCAACGATGCCGCGGCGGAGATCGAGTCCAGGCTGCGAATTCCCCGCCCGTCGGCGGACGTCTTCAGGGGTTGCGCCGGTGCCGGGTGATCCACCAGGTTCCGGTGATGATGAGGAGTGCGAAGACGAGCAGTCCGATGCCGAAGGTGGCAATCATCCAGATCCGGTCGCTGACCGAGAGGGTGCCGGCGAGGGTGACCTGCAGCGAGCCGACCGCGAAGGCGATCGCGGCGGTGAACACGGTGACCAGTTCGATCGCGCGGACGGTGGAGTTCTGCATGGTGCGGCGCAGTTCGGCGTTGCTGGCGTCCTGTTCGGCCCAGCGTCGCTGTTGTTCGGCCGACCATTCGGCGAGCTGGCGGCCCTGCTGGATGATGTCGCGTTCGTGCAGATACTGCTCCTGAAGCAGTTTGTGGCTGCCACGGTTTCCGATCGCGGGTAGCAGCCGTAGGGCGACGTCGATGGTGTCCAGCGCGTTGTCGTAGTCCCGGCACATGCGCTGCCCGGTGGCCAGGCGGAAGTGGAAGATGTGGTTGTCCGGGACGACGGTGACGGCTTCCTGCGCCCGGGCGCGCAGTAGGTGCCCTTGCTCGTCGAACGGTGCGGCGGCGGAGAGCGCGTTGAGGCACACGTCGATCGTGTGCGGGCTTCGTTCGGGGGAGTTCCAGGCCCGCTCCAGCAGGGTGACCGCGTGCTCACTGGTGATGGTCCGGCTCCCGAAGGCGGCGAATGCCTCCAGCGCGACGAAAACCGGTTGGGCCCGGTGCTCGTCGCAGGCCATGGCCAGCAGCGAAGAGTCGAGGAACAGCCGTAAATCGTCGAAGTCGAAGTTCGCGCGAAGTTTGCCGGCGTGGTACAGGGTGGCGAAGTAGGCGATGGCGGCCGAGCCGTGATGCTCTTCCAGGATCACGCCGCTGGCCTCGGTGAGTTCCCTGGCCGATTCCACGGTGTCGCGCGTGATGAACGCGTATCCCAGCGCCCATTTCTCCACGATGTCACGGCGGTGCTCGGCGTCGACCGCGTGCGCCACCCAGTGCGCGCACCGGGCGGCAGTGTCCACAGTGGGCAGTTCGAGGAACCGCAGCCGCCAGTAGCGGTCGGCGCAGATGAGGAAGGGATCGGTGGCGAAATCGACGGATCGCACCCGGAAGGGCGGTTCGGCCCCACCGGCGATCAGCTCCACCGCGGCGGCCTCGGCGATCCGGTCCAGCTCGCGCGAACCGGTGGTTGCCGCCTGCCGCAGGCCCTCGAGCAGGGCTTTTTCGTCCATGCACCCTCCACTGGTTGTGATTGATCCACTACTTATCACATCCGGACGACCGTAAGTGGTAGATACGAACAGGTGAGGGTGGACGTCGTGACCGCGGTGCATGCGGCCCATGCGACGTTCCTGCCCGCGGCGTACTCGTCGTTGCGGGCTCAGACCTGCCGGCGGTGGCGCTGGCTGGTGCAGATCGATGGCGTCAACGACTCCGCGGTGCGCGCCGCACTGGCGATGACGGGTGCCCTGGACGACGACAGGGTCGTGGTGCGGAGCAACCGGGCCATCGCCGGCCCCGGGGTCACCCGCAACATCGCGCTGGCGCGGTCGTCCGCGCCGCTGCTGCAGAACCTCGACGCCGACGATGTCCTCGAACCGGACGCGCTGCGGCTGCTGGCGTCGGCGATGCGGGCGCATCCGCGAGCGGGATTCGCGGCGGGGCACGCGCGTGATCTGCTTCCCGACGGGACTCTGCGTGACCATCCGCTGCCGCTGGTGCCCGGCGTGCTGCCACGCGGGAGCCTGTCCGAGGCGTGGCTCGACGATCCCGGCCGGTACCGGCTTCCCCTGCACCCGGCGGGCGTCATGTGGCGCCGTGCACTCGTGGTCGAGTTGGGCGGCTGGACGGCGCTACTGGGCATGGAGGACACCGGCCTGCTCATGGCGGTCTCCGCCGTGTCCGAGGGCGTTCTCGTCGACGCGCCCACCCTGCGTTACCGCAAGCACCCACGCCAATGGTCGAACTCCGTCGAACGGTCGAAATTCGACGGGACGGCCCATATTTCCCTTGTGCGCCAGCGAGTCCAGTTCCTGGCGGCGGGGCCCGGCTGGCTTCCGGGCACCAGCTCCGCGACGAGTTCCGGTCCGTAGCCGAATCCGTGCCCGCTGGCCCTCGACTCGGGGGAAACCAAGCGGGTCACCTCCCGGTCGTGGCTGGTTCGCCCACGCCGGCACGGCGCACTCCGGTGCCGGCCAGCAGGGCGTCGTCGAGGAGGTTCCTGGTGTCGACCACGACGGGCCGGCGCGTGAGGGCGGCGATGCGGGGCCAGTCCAGTTCGCGGAACTGTGGCCATTCGGTGAGGATCACCACGGCATCGGCGCGATCGGTTGCCTGGTAAGGGTTTCCGGCGGTGGGCAGCCACTCCGGGCCCTCGGGTACTTCGGGGTCGTACGCCGTCAGCACGGCGCCCTGCGCGGCGAGTTCGCCGCTCGGGCTGGGCGCGATCGCCCTGCCCGCCCGGCGTCTGCTGCACCGGCTCGACGGTGGTTGAGTCCACAGTGGACCGGGTGCTTTTCCGGCCAGGAACCGTCAGTCGGTGGAAAGCGCTTCCACGAGGTCCCCGACCTTCGGGTCCTTGAGTGCGCGCGCGACGTCGGCCTGCGCGACGATGCCGACGAGGTCGTGGCCGTCGATCACCGGCAGCCGCCGCACCTTGTGCCTGCTCATCGTGTGCAGGATCTCCTCGGCGTCGTCGTCGGCGCCGATGGTCACGGCCTCGCCCTGCGCCAGGTCACCGGCCTGGATGGCGCGCGGGTCCTTGCCCGCGGCCAGGACTTGCACCACGATGTCGCGGTCGGTGAGCATTCCCTTGAGCCGGTTGTCCTCGCCGCAGATGGGCAGCGCACCCACCTTCAGGTCGGCCATCCGGCGCGCGGCGTCGAGCACCGCTTCGCTGGACCGCACGCACTGCGGGTCCTTGGTCATGATGTCGCGTGCCTTGGTCATCGAGTTCTCCTTTCACAGTCGGCAGTTTCCGCTTACCCGCTATGGCGGTGCCCAACCGGACCGGGCCGGAAAACCGAACTGGGAAGAAGGTGAAATCGCGAACACCCGCCGCGATAAGTCCCTTGTGGACATACCCGAGGGTGGCCACCGAGAGCCCCGAGGAGCCGACGAAGTCCACCTCGTCCAGGTCGGCCTCACGCCACGCGCAGCTCCGTATCGCCGACGGTGACGACGTCGCCGCGCTCCAACTGCCGCCCGCGACGGTCCTCGGCTTCTCCATTGACCCGGACGTCTCCGCTCTCCAGGAGCGACCGCACATCGGAGCCGACGTCGACCACGCCGGCGAGCTTCAGGAACTGGCCGAGCCGGATGGGGGTGGTACTGATCGCAACCTCGCGCATCCCCCCATGATCCCCCGGGCCCGGCCTCGGTGCCCGGCGGGCTCCTGCTCGACGGGCCGGGCGCCCCCTTTGTCCCCCACGGGAGCTACTCCAAGTGTCCGCTCCATGGTGACGACTCCGGCACTCCCGGGTCCCTAGTGTTTCTCGCGGCCGTAAGGGGTTTTCACTTCACAGACCAGGAGTTCATCATGTCCCGCAAGGCATCCGTGGCGATCGCGCTGTGCTGCACCGTGGTGGGGGTGGCCTTGGCCGGCTGCGACGAGGCCTCCGAGGCGGACCCGGCGCCGTCCACGAGCGCCACCGCGGCCACCACATCCGCGGCCACCGCCGAGAGCGCGTTCATCGGAACCAAGAAGATCACCGTCGACGGGCGCGCCGTGAACGTGTCCTGTTCGGGGACGCCGGCGGCGGGCCAACCCGTGGTCGTCCTGCTGCACGGCGGCGGCGACGCGCTCGACAAGTTCGCCGGCATCCAGCAGACCCTGAGCGGGAAGAACCGCGTCTGCTCCTACGACCGCCTCGGCGCGGGCGCCAGCGATCAGCCCGACGGGCCCCAGACCATGGACAGCACCGGAAAAATCCTCACCGGCGTCCTCGACCAGCTCGCCGGGAACGCTCCCGTCGTACTCGCCGGGCATTCCCTCGGCGGGCTGATCGCCGCGAGGTACGCGCCGGAGCATCAGGACAGGGTCAAGGGCCTGGTCCTGATGGACGCCACCTCGCCGACGCAAACCGCCGATCTCCAACGGGAAATCCCGGCCTCCGCGACGGGCGACGCGGCCGAGCTCCGCGACCAGACGCTCGCGATTTTCCGCGGGGAGAGCCCCGAGAAGCTCGTGATCACCGACGGGGACGTCGCGTCCGCCGGGACCATTCCGGTCGAGGTCATCGAGCACGGCAAGCAGTACCTCGCGGCCGTCCCGCAGTACGGCGAGGGCCTGGAGCAGGCCTGGACCGCGGGGCAGCACAAGTGGCTGGCGCTGTCGAGCCGCAGCCGGTTGAGCGTCGCCCAGAACAGCGAGCATTACATCTACCTCGACCAGCCGGACATCGCGGTCCAGGCGATCGAGCGCGTCGCCGAAGAAGCTGTCAGCTGACCAGGCCGTGGCGATAGGCGTAGATCACCGCTTGCACCCGGTCCCGCAGCCGGAGTTTGGTGAGCATCCGGGACACGAACGTCTTCACGGTCTCCGTGCTGAGCACCAGTTCCTCGGCGATCTCGCGGTTGGACAGCCCGTTCGCGATCAGCCGGAGCACCTCCAGCTCGCGCGAGGTCAGGGGGACCTCGGGAGTGGTTTCGGCGGGCCGGATGCGGGTGGCGAACTTGCCGACCAGCTCCCGCGTGACGTCGGGGTCGAGCAGGGCCCCGCCTGTCGCCACGGCCCGGATCCCGTGCAGCAGCTGCGCGGAAGGCGCGTCCTTCAACAGGAATCCGCTCGCACCGGCGCGCAGCGCGCGGTAGACGTACTCGTCGAGGTTGAACGTGGTCACCACCAGCACCGTGACGGGCTCGGGCACGTCGGCACCCGCGAGCAGCCGGGTGGCCTCGATCCCGTCGAGCACCGGCATCCGCACGTCCATCACGACGACGTCCGGCCGCAGGCTCCGCGCGAGCTCCACAGCCGTCCGCCCGTCGCCGCATTCGCCCGTCACCTCGAGATCGGGCTGCGCGTCGATGATGGTCACGAGCCCGGCGCGGATCAGCGCCTGATCGTCGCAGACCAGGACGGTCGTCATGACGCGCTCCCGGCCGGAATCCGCGCCCGCACGGAGAAACCGCCGTCCTCCCGTTTGCCCGCGCTGAAGTCACCGCCCAGCACTTCGACCCGCTCGTGAAGACCGTCGAGGCCCCGCCCGCTCCCGCCAGACGCCATGACGACGGAACCGGAGTCTTCGGTGTCGATCTCCACGGTGATCTCCTTTTCGCCGTGGTGCACCTGCACCGACGTGCGGCTGCCGTGGGCGTATTTGAGCGCGTTGGTCAGCGCCTCCTGCACCACCCGGTAAGCGACCGGGCCCGCGTTGCCCGCCGGATCCGCGGGAGTGCCCTTTTCCGTGTACTCCACCGGTTGCCCGGCCCTGCGCGTCTGCTCGACAAGCGTCGAGAACCCGTCGGCGGCCGGCATCCCGTGGTCCGGGCTGAGCACGTCCAGCAGGTGCCGCAGATCGGTGATGGCGCGGCGGCCGGTGTCGGCGACCGCGGTGAGGTTCTGCTCCAGCCGCTCCGGCGCGGCGGTCAGATAGCGGGCCGCCTCGGCCTGCATGACCATGGCCGTCACGTGGTGGGTGACGACGTCGTGGAGTTCACGGGCGATGCGGGTGCGTTCGGCTGTCCGGGTTTCCTCGGCGACGCGGCGACGGCGTTCGGCCTCCGCAAGCCGGGTGGCGCGCAGCCCGACGCCGATACCCCAGACGAGGACCAGCGCGAGGTAGAACATCACGAACTCGACCATCGGCTCGCCCGGGCCGAGCAGAGAGAACGCGATCACCAACGACACGAGCGCGAGGGAACACAACCCCGCGGTGACGCGCCGTCGCCGTTCCAGGAGCAGGCTCACGTTCAGCAGCGCGATGGGCAGCGCCGTGCCGGCGAACGAGTGGTAGCCGCGCAGCTGGTCGAGGGCGAAACCCAGCGCCACCAGGGCGAAACAGGCGACCGGCCAACGCCGGCACACGAGCAGCGGCGCGCATTGCAGCGCGATCGCCACGATGGCCAACGCGTCGTACGGGCGCGCGGGCATGCCGCCGACCTGGGTGCCGTGACCGTGCAACGACGGCACGAGTGACCCGGCGAAGAGCAGCACACCAAGGAGGGGGAGCAGGACCGGACCGCCGAACCGCCGCAGGGTGAGCACGGCAGAAATTTACTGCAGAACGGAAAAACGAGTGCACGGAACACCAGAACAGGGCGAACCGGGTGCGCTCAGCCCAGCGGGCTCCTTGGCAGCACGCGGTCCGCGATGATCTTCTGCTGGATCTGGCTGGTGCCCTCGAAAACGGTGGTCAGGCGGGCGTCACGCCAGTAGCGCTCGACGCGGCGTTCGGTGGTGTAGCCGTTGCCGCCGTGCAGTTGCATCGCCTGGCCGGTCACCTCCACGGCCATCTCGGTGGCGAGGAGCTTGACCATCGCGGCTTCCCGCTCACACGGCTGCCCCAGGTCGACGAGGTAGGCGACCTGCCGGTAGAACGCCCTCGCCTGCTCGACGCGGGCGATCATCTCGGCCAGCATGAACCGCAGCGCCTGGAAATCGCCGATGGGGCGGTCGAACTGGTGGCGCTCCTGCAGGTACTGGACGCACTCCTCGACAGCGGCGCGGGCGAGGCCGACGGCGCGGGCCGCGGTGTGCACGCGCGCGACGTTGAGGCCCTGCTCGATCGCGCGGAAAGCGTTGGCCTCCTTGCCTTTTCCGCCCGCGCGGGGCCTGCCGAGGTCGTGCACGCGGTTGGCCGCGGGCACCCGCAGCCCGCTGAACTCGAGGTTCCACGTCAGGAACCCGTGGTAGCCGATCTTGTCGATCGGGGTGCCGGAAAGACCTTCGGGGAAACCGCCGCGCTCCTTCTCGATGACGAAGGTGGCCATGCCCGCCGACCGGCGCTCGCCGGGTTCGGGATCGCGGACCCGGCACAGCAGCTGGATGAAGTCGGCTGCTTTCGCGTTGCCACACCAGCGTTTCCGGCCGGTGATCACGTAGTCGTCCCCGTCGGGGACCGCGCGGGTGCTCACGCCTGCCAGGTCCGAACCGGCGTCCGGCTCGGACAGCGCGGCCGCGCCGATCCACTCGCCGCGGGCGCTCTTTTCCAGCAGCCGCACCCGTTTCTCGTCATCGTCGAAACCGGTGCCCATGCCCTGGGCGCGGGCGATGATGCTCGCGACGCTCATCCAGCCGCGCGCCAGCTCCTCCGCGATCATGCAGTATTCGAAGACGCCGAGCCCCATGCCGCCGCACTCCGCGGGCACCATGATCCCGAAATAGCCCTGCTTTCCCATTTTCTCCAGCAGCGAGCGGGGAATCTCCGCCTTGTGCTTGTCGAGCTCGTCCGCGACCGGGACGACCTCCTCGTCGGTGAACCGGCGCGCCTCGGCCTGGAGTTCGGCCCTGGCGCCGGTGTCGTACGGCGGGGTCAGCACGGGGACGGGCGCGGACAGGACCTCGGGCGACGGCATCGGCAACTCCTTCGTTTATGCCGTATTGCGGGATGGCGTCCCACATCGGTCCGCCGACTATCGCCCCGGGTGCACGGTGCCGTCAAGCCCGGTCAGTCGCGGAGGTTGGCGCTCGCCTCGGCCGCCGCCTTCGTCACCAGCGCGCCCCAGTGCGGGACCTGCCGGTGGTCGAACCGGATGTCGGGCATGGAGATCGCGATCCCGGCGACCGGCCTGCGGCCGGGGCCGAGCACCGCGGCGCCGATCGCGCAGACGTTGGCCCGGTTCTCGCCGATGTTCACCGCGTAGCCGACCTCCCGGATCTCGCGGATGCTGGCGCGCAGGCGGTCCGGGTCGGTGATCGTGTTCTCGGTGATCTTCTCCAGGCCGCGGGCGATCACGCGCTCGACGTCCTGGTCACGCATCGCGGCCAGCAGGCTGCGGCCGATCGCCGTGATGTGCAGCGGGCCGGCGCTGCCGAGCCGGTTGTAGGTGCGCACGGGCTGGTCGCAGTCGACGCGGTCGATCAGCACGATGCGCTCCCTGCCGTCGAGCACCGACAGGTGGATCGTCTCCTGCGTCGCGTCGCGCAGCGCGGTCATCGGCTCGGCCGCGGCTTCGCGGATGCCGATCTCGCCCATCGCGCGGCGGCCGACGATCAGCGCCTGCCCGGTCAGCGTCCAGCGGTTGTGGTCCTCCTCGGTCGGCCGGGTCCAGCCGGCTTCGGCGAGGGTGACGAGGATCCGCTGCACCGTGGACGTGGGCAGGTCGAGCATCCGCGACAGCGCCGCGACCCCGATGGGCTGGTGCTCGGACACCGCCTCCAGCACTCGCAGGCTGCGCAGCACGCTCTGCATCCGCTCGCTCCTTCCGCCGGATTCCCAGTATCGGCCGACCGGCCATTGACAGACGCGTGGCCCCGAGCTCATGCTGGCCGCATCAATTCGGGATGCCATGCCACATAGTGGCATACGCCCGGAGTCCCCACCCAACGGAGGGTGCCGAGTCATGACCGAGTCCACCCTGGAGCTCTCGCCCACCGCGTCCTTCGCCGCGACGCTCAGCGCGTTGCGCGCCGAGGATCTGCCAGCGCCGGTGCGCACGCTGGCGAAGCAGTGCCTGCTCGACGTCCTGGGCACGACACTCGCCGGAGCCGGTGAGCCCGCCGCCGTGCTGGCGCGGGATTTCCTGGTCAGCGAAACGACTTCCGGCCCGTGCACGGTCGTCGGCACCGGGATGTCGCTGCCCGCTTCGGCCGCTGCGCTGGCCAACGGCACCGCCGGGCACGCGCTCGACTTCGACGACGTGATCAGCACCGTCGGCCACCCTTCGGTCGCGGTGGCGCCCGCCGCGCTGGCTGTCGCCGAGCGGATCGGCGCTTCCGGGGCCGCCTTGCTGACGGCCTTCGCCGCCGGAGTCGAAACCCAGGCGCGGCTGGCCGAGGTGGTCGGTCCCGCGCACTACGCGCGTGGTTTCCACACCACCGCGACGCTCGGGTCGTTCGGCGCCGCCGCGGCGGCCGCGAACCTGCTCGGCCTGGACGCCGAGCGGACCAACGCGGCGCTGGCCATCGCCGGGACGCAGGCCGCGGGGTTGAAGGCCGTGTTCGGCACCATGAGCAAACCGCTGCACGCGGGCCGGGCCGCGGCCAACGGCGTGGTGGCCGCGGAACTCGCCGCTCGGGGTTTCACCAGCGCCGATGACATCCTCGGCGACGCACAGGGCTTCGCCGTCGCGGAATCCGGTGCCTTCGACCACGAGGTGTTGACTGCCGGGCTCGGTTCCCCGTGGCGGCTGCGTGACGTGCGGTTCAAGGTCCACGCCGCCTGTTTCCTGACCCACGCGGCCATCAACGCGATCATCGCGCTGTCCACCGAACACGATTTCGCGGCCCGAGCGGTCGAGCGCATCACCGTGTCCGTGCCGCCGGGGCATCTGAACGTCTGCGCGATCCCCGAACCGGCGACCGGCCTGGAGGGAAAGTTCAGCCTGCGGGTCACCGCGGCGCTGGTGCTCCTGCATCACCGGGCGACTCCGGACCTGTTCACCGACGGCACCGTCACCGCGGCCGGCACGGTGGCCTTGCGCGACAAGGTCACCGTGGTTCCGGACCCGAGCCTCGACGGTCCTGTCGCGACAGTCCACATCGAACTCCGTGACGGCCGTGAGTTCGAGGCGTTCCGCGACATGGACGCCCCGGCCTGGCACGAGGACCCGGCCGAACAACAACCGGGGCTGCTGGCCAAGTTCCACGGTCTCGCCGACCCGGTCCTCGGCGTCGCCAAGGCCACCCGCCTCGCCGACACGCTCGCCGCCGCCGAAGAACTGCCCGACGTGCGGCCGCTGTGCCGGCTTTTCCGCCCGTGAACGAAAGGAACCACCCCGTGCCCGAGAGTTTCGCCGCGATCAGGGAACGAGCCCGGCTGCTGCCCAAAGGCCGGTCGTTCGAGGACTTCGCACCCGGCCAGACGTTCGACCACCACTGGGGTCGGACCGTGACCGAGTCCGACAGCGTCCGGTTCTCGACGCTGACGTTGAGCTACAACCCCGTCTACTTCAACGTCGAGACCGCCAGGGCACAGGGGCACGACCGGCTCGTGGCGCATCCGAACCTGGTGTTCCTGACCGTTTTCGGGCTCAGCGTAGAGGATCTGAGCGAGAACGGCGGCCCCTTCCTCGGCGTCGAGGAGCTGACATTCCACCGGCCCGTCCTGGTCGGCGAGACCCTCAGCGCCCGCAGCCGCGTGCGCGACACGCGCACGTCGAGCAGCCGCCCCGGGATGGGAATCGTCAGCTGGCACACCGAAGGGCTGGCCGGCGGCGAGGTCGTCATCGACTTCATCCGGACCAACTTCGTCCGCACCGCCGACGCGCCCAGCGTGCTCTGAAAGGGAAAACCCCATGCACTACGAGGAATTCACCGTGGGCGACGTCTACCGCCACGCCCGCGGCAAGACCGTCACCGAAATGGACGGCGTCGGGATCGCGAACATGGTGATGAACACCGCGCAGGCCCATTTCAACGCCCACGCCCGCCAGGGCAGTGCCTTCCCGCACGTGCTCGTGTTCGGCGGCGTCACCATTTCGATGGTCATCGGACTGACCACACAGGACACCGCGGAGCACGCCCTCGCCGAGCTGGGCCTGGACAAGATCCGGCTCAAGGCACCGGTCACCCACGGCGACACCCTCTACGCCTACACCGAAGTACTGTCCAAAGAGGATGGTGTGGTCACGTTCAAGCACTGGGGTGTGAACCAGGACGACGTGGTCGTCTTCGAGGGCGAACGCCGGGTGCTGATGCGGCGCCTGGCCGGTGCGCGATGACCGGGCCACTGGCCGGGCTGGTCGTCGTCGACCTGACCCGCGCGCTGGCGGGCCCCTACTGCACGATGCTGCTCGCGGACCTCGGCGCGGACGTGATCAAGGTCGAACCGCCCGCCGGTGATCCGTCCCGGGTCAACGGCCCCTTCCCCGAGGATGCCGCGGAGCACCCGTACGGCGGCTACTTCCAGAGCGTCAACCGCAACAAGCGCAGCGTCGTAGCCGATTTCCGGTCCCCGGAAGGAATCGCCGCCGTCCGCGAGCTGGCGCGCACCGCGGACGTGCTCGTGGAGAACTTCCGGGCCGGGGTGATGGACCGGATGGGCCTGTCCTACGAAACCCTCAGCGCGGACAACCCGCGTCTGGTCTACGGCGCGCTGCGCGGTTTCGGCGACCCCCGGACCGGGGAAAGTCCTTACGCCGCAAGGCCCGCGTTCGACGTGGTCGCGCAGGCGATGGGCGGGATCATGGGGATCACCGGGCCACCCGGCACGCCCACCAAGATCGGCCCCGGGGTCGGCGACATCTTCCCCGCCACCCTGCTGTCGGTGGGCATCCTCGCCGCCGTCACCGAACGGCAGCGCACCGGGCGCGGCCGGTTCGTCGACGTGGCGATGTACGACGCGATCGTCTCGTTGTGCGAGCGGATGATCTACCAGTACTCCTACACCGGCAAGGTCGCCGTGGGCGAGGGCAACGACCATCCGCTGCTGTGCCCGTTCGGGCTCTACCGCACCGCCGACGGCTGGGTCACCATTGCCGCCCCGCGCGACCACCAATGGCAGAAACTGTGCGCGGCACTGGGAAAACCCGAGCTCGGCACCGAGGAACGCTTCGCCACCAACAACGCCAGGGTCCGGGTCCGCGACGAGGTCCGCGCGGTGATCGAGGACTGGACCACCCGCCGCACGATGTCCGAAGTGGTCGAAGCGATCGCCGGTGACGTGCCCTGCGGGCCGGTCAACACCGCCGAAACCATCTACGCCGACCCGCACGCGCGGGTCCGCCGGATGCTGGTCGAACTCGAACAGCCGGGCAGCGCCCGCACGGTGACCGTGGCCGGGCAGCCCATCAAGTTCTCCGGTGCCCCTGCACCGGATTTCCGCCGCGCGCCACTGCTCGGCGAACACGACGCCGACGTGCTCGGCGTCCGGCGATAACCCCCCGGAAGGAACTCCATGCGACTGCGACGCAGCGAACTGTCCACCCCTGGCAGCAGCGACAAGATGCTCGCCAAGGCCGCCGCCAGCGACGCCGATCTCGTCTTCTGCGATCTCGAGGATTCCGTTGCCCCGGCGGAAAAAGTCGCCGCCCGGGAAAAGGTCGTGCACGCGTTGCGCACCCACGACTGGAAACCGGCCACGCGCGCGGTACGGATCAACGACCTGGAAACCCACTACGCCTACCGCGACATCATCGACGTCGTCTCCGGTGCCCGCGAGGCGCTCGACGTGATCATCGTCCCCAAGATCAAGTCCGCTCGCGACGTGTGGTGGGTGGACAAACTGCTGACCCAGCTGGAAACGGATCTGGGGCTGGGCAAGCGGATCGGGATCGAGGTGCTGATCGAAGAGGTCGAGGCGATGATCGACGTCGAGCGGATCGCGCGGGCCTCACCCCGCCTCGAAGCGCTGATCTTCGGCCCCGGCGACTACTCCGCCTCGCAGGGCGTGCGGGTCAAGGACCTCGGCGACGGCGACGGCAGCTATCCCGGCGACCTGTGGCACTACGCCCGCAACAAGATCGCCATCGCCGCGCGGGCGGCCAGGATCGACGCCATCGACGGCCCCTTCGCCGCCTTCTCCGACCCCGAGGGCTACCAGCGGCAGGCGAAACTCGCGCACACGCTCGGGTTCAGCGGGAAATGGGCCATCCACCCCAGCCAGATCGCGCTCGGCAACGAGGAATTCGCCCCCAGGCCGGAGGAGATCGCCCAGGCCCGCAAGCTCGTCGAAGCCTTCGACGAGGCGCAGGCCAAGGGGCTCGGCGCGGTCGCCGTCGACGGCACCATGGTCGACATCGCCTCCGTCCGGATCCTCCGCGTGACGCTCGACCAGGCCGACGCGCTCGGCCTGTGAACCCTGTCCGGCACAACGACGTGTGAGGCATCCATGACTGCTCCCGGTACCGGCCCGCGGCTGCTGGCCAGATTCGGCCGCATCCCGGTCGCCACCCGTTCCCATCTCGGCTGGGCGTTCCTGCTCGCCGGCGTGTTCCTGTTCGAACTGGCCGATCTCAACACGTTCGCGCTCGTCGCCCCCGAACTGCGCAAGCAGTGGCATCTCAGCGTCGCGAGCGTCGGGCTCGTGACCGGGCTCGGGTTCGTCGGCATGTTCTTCGGCTCGTGGATCGGCGGCTGGCTTTCCGACCGCTACGGCCGGAAGAAGCCGCTCATCTGGTCTTCGGTGTGGTTCTCGGTGTGCTCCGTGCTGTCGGCGTTCACCGCGAACCTGGCTCTGCTGGGCGTTTTCCGCGTGCTCACCGGCGTCGGGCTGACCGCGATGACCGCCGTCGCGCTGACCTACGTCTCCGAGATGTACCCGCGCGAGCTGCGCGGCCGGTACCTGGCGCTGATCTTCGGGATGGGGCTGGCCGGGATCCCGTTGATCTCGTGGTTCGCCCGCGCCGTCGTGCCCAGTGGCACCAACGGCTGGCGCTGGGTGTTCCTGATCGGCGGGCTGGGCCTGGTGATCGCCGTGCTGATGGTGCGGTTCCTGCCCGAATCCGTCCGCTGGCAGGTGGCGAACGGGACCGGGGACCGCGCCGAGGCGCTCGTCGCCCGCCTCGAAGGACAGGCCGTGGCCAAGCTCGGCCGGGACCTGCCCGAGCCGGTCGTCCTCACCGAGGCGGCGCCCGCGAAGGGCGGTCTCCGCGAACTGTTCAGCGAGCAGTACCGGCGCCGCACCATCGTGTTCTTCATCGCCAGCATCTTCGCCGTGGTCGGCTTCTACGGGTACAACAGCTTCGTGCCCACGCTGCTCGTCGAGCGCGGCTTCGATGTGGTGCAAAGCCTGACCTACACCAGCATCGTGCAGCTGGGCGCGCTGCCCGGCGCCTTCATCGCCTGGCTGTTCACCGACCGCTGGGAACGCAAGTACAGCCTCGGCGTCTGCTACCTGCTCATCACCGCGCTGGCGCTGGTCTACGGTTTCGCCGACCAGGCACCGGTGATCCTCGTGTCCGGGTTCCTCATCGCGATGCTGCTGCAGACCTCCACCGTGCTGGCGTTCACCTACGGGCCGGAGATCTTCCCGACCGAGCTGCGCGGGCTGGGCGGTGGACTCGGCAACGGGCTCGGCAGGCTGGCGACTTTCGGCGGCAGCAACCTGTTGCCGGTCATCTTCACGAGCTTCGGCTACACCGCCGTGTTCGTGTATGTCGCCGCCGCGCTCGCGATCAGCGCGGTCGCGTTCCTCGGCTGGGGTGAACGGACCACCCGCCGGTCGCTGGAAACCGTCAGCGCCGACGCGGGAACCTCGCCCTTGTCGGAGACCACGCCACAGTGACGCGTGGCCCGGCTGCGGGCCAGCCGGGCATTCAGGACACCCGGGGCATGACCTCCGCGGCGAGGCGCTCCATCTGCCCGGCCTGGTCCCGCACCGGGGTGAAGAGGATCATCTCCGCACCGGCGTCGGCCACTTCCTGCACGCCGCGCACGCATTCCTCCGGCGTGCCCGCCACGGCGACGTCCTGCAGGGCGTTGGTGCCGTAGATGCTGAACAGACCCTCAGCCACGTGCCGGCGCGCGGCGTCGCCATTGTCGTCGACGTCGATGTAGACCCGTTTGGCGATCGGGAAGTCCGGGTTCGCCTTCCGCACGATCTGCACCTGTTCGGCGAACTTCGCGGTGGTGCTCGAACCGGCGCCGAAGAACCCGTCGCCGAGGCGGACGGCGCGGGCGAGCGCGTTGGGGTGGCTGCCGCCGAACCACACCGGCGGGCCGGGTTTCTGGAACGGTTTCGGCTCCATCCCGGCGTCTTCCAGCTGCCAGAAGCGGCCGTCGAACGTGACGCTCGGCTGCGTCCACAGCTCCCGCATCACCTGCAGGCCCTCGGTGAACCGGGACACGAGACCCTCCGCGCTGACGCCGAACGCGGCGAACGGGCGGCGCTTCCCGCCGGTGCCGATGCCGACCTCCAGCCTGCCGCGGGTGACCTGGTCGAGCGAGCTCAGGTGCTTGGCGAGGTGCACGGGATTGTGCAGCGGGGTCACGAAAACCGAGCAGCCGAGCCGCAGCGTGTCGGTGCACGCGGCGGCGTACGTCATGGTCACGAGCGGGCTCAGGTGCGGCATCGTGCCGAGGATCTGCTCCTGCGTCCAGCCGCTGTGGAAGCCGAGTGCTTCGGCGCGCTGGACGTACGCGCGGAAGGCCGCCGGGTCGAACTCACCGTCGGCCACGAACTGCGGGATCGAGATCGCGAAACGCATGTCACGACCCTAGAGGGAATCGAGCGCCGCGGCAGCGATGTTGACCACGGTATGAGGCTTTCGGTGCTCGACAGGTCGCGGACCAGGCGCGGGGCGGACCACGCCGCGGCGCTGCGGGACACGGTCGAGTTCGCCGTGCAGGCGGAAAAGCTCGGCTACCACCGGTTTTGGGTGTCCGAGCACCACAGCGTGCCCGGTGTCGCCGGCTCGGCGCCCACCGTGCTAGCCGCGGCGGTGGCGGCGTCGACGGACAAGATCCGCGTCGGCACCGGCGGCGTGATGCTGCCCAACCACCGGCCGCTGGTCGTCGCGGAGCAGTTCGGGGTGCTGGCGTCGCTGTACCCGGGGCGGATCGACATGGGGCTGGGCCGGTCGGTCGGGTTCACCGGCGGCATCCGGCGCGCGCTCGGCCACGACAAGGACGACGCGGACCGCTTCGGCGAGCAGGTCCGGCTGCTGCTCGGCTACCTCGACGGCACGCAGCAGGACCACCCCGGCGTGCATGCGTTCCCGGCCGAGGGGCTGCGGATCCCGCCGTTCATCCTGGCCACGGGCGCCGGCGCGGGCCTCGCCGCCGAGCTGGGGCTGCCGCTCGTGATCGCCAACGTCCGCGGCGAGGAGCGCATGATGGCGGCGATCGAGCGCTACCGCGAGAACTTCCGGCCGTCGACCTGGTCGCCTTACCCGTACGTCGTCGTCTCCGCCACCATCGCGGTGGCCGAAACCGCCGAACAGGCCGAGCGCCTGCTGCTGCCGGAAGCGTGGGCGGCGGCGTATTCCCGCACCCACGGTGAGTTCCCTCCGCTCATCCCGGCGGACGAGATCCCCCGCGACATGACGGCCCGCGAACGGCGCGTGTTCACCGACGCGCTGCGCGGCCAGATTCGCGGCACGGAGGAGGAGGTGGCTCGTGAACTCGACGGACTCGTCGCGCGCACGGGTGCGGACGAAATCCTGGTCACCACAAGCACTTTCGACCGCGCCGAGCTGCTCGATTCCCACCGGCGGTTAGCCGTCCTGCAAGGTGCGCAGACCGGTGAGCATGATGCCGAGGCTGTAGGCGAACGTCTCCTCGGCTGAGCCCGCCTTGCCGTATCCCTCGCGGATCGCTTGGACCAAGGCCGGAAGTCGTTGCGCCTCAACGAGTTCCCGCACATCCTCGTCCGACGGCGGGCTTTGCTCCTCGACCGTGCGCCCGATCACGAACCACAGCAACGCCGACGCCCCGCGCCCCGCTGACGGGTAGTCGAAACCCGCGCCGTGCAGGACCTCGATGCACGAGTTCAGCAGCAGACCCAGCGACGCGGCGCGGTTGAGGTCCGCGCCCGAAGCGACCCGGGCGCCGTCCTGATGTGCCAACAGCGCCCGCCGCAGCGCGTGCGCCGCGGATTCGAGCCACTCCCACCACACGCCCCGCGGCTCGCCGAGGCGGGCCAGTTCGCCGGCGAGCATGGCATCCGTCAGATAGTCCAGCAGGGCGCGTTTGTTCGCGAAATGCCAGTACAACGCGGGGGCCTGGACATTCAGCTCCGCCGCGATCCGACGCAACGTCAGCTTCTCCAGCCCATGCTCGTCCAACAGGCGCAAAGCCACCGACACTGCCAGTTCCCGATCGACACCCACCTTGACACCTTAACAAGTTAAGGACATGCTGGCGACTGCGGCTTAACTAGTTAAGGAGACGTCATGGACGTGATCATCGCGGGCGCCGGCCCGGTCGGCCTGCTGCTCGCCGCGGAGCTGGCGCTGCACGACGTCGACGTGGTGGTGCTGGAGAAACTGCCGCGGCCGACGGGGTTTTCGAAGGCCGCCGGACTGCACGCGCGCAGCACCGAAAGTATGGAGCTGAGAGGCCTCGTCGACCTGCTCACCGAACGCGGCCGCCAATGGTTCGAAGACGGGTTCGCCGATCGACCGGAGTTGCTCGCGAAACTGAGGGAAAGCGGCAATCTGCCGGTGCCAGGGCATTTCGCCGGAATCCAGAAACTCCGCCACGACCTGCTCGACACGAACCACCCCGGCCTGCTCGGCATCCCGCAGTCCGCGCTGGAAGACGCGCTCGCCGGGCACGCCGCGCACCTCGGCGCGAAAATCCAGCGGGGTAAGGAAGTTCTCGGCGTCGAGCAGGACGACGACGGCGTCACCGTGCACACCGGCGACAGCTCGTTGCGCGCCGAATACCTCGTCGGCTGCGATGGCGGACGAAGCGTGGTGCGCAAGCTCGCCGGGTTTTCCTTCCCCGGCCACGAACCGACCACCACGTCCTGGCTCGCCGACATCGCCGTGCCGGAGTTGCTGGGCCAGCCGGCCAAGGGGCACCGGCGCACCCCGGGCGGCACCATGCTCGTCACGCCGTTCCGCATCCTCGTCACCGAGAAAGGCGTTGCGCCGCACCAGGATCCGGTCACTGTGGCGGAGGTCGAGGCCGCCGTCAGCCGGGTCGCCGGGCAGGAGATCCGGTTCCGTGCGGAGCCGAAGTGGATCTCCCGCTTCACCGACGTCACCCGGCTCGCCGAGCCCTACCGCCTCGGCCGCGTGCTGCTGGCGGGCGACGCCGCGCACGTGCACGCGCCCTCGGGCGGGCAGGGGCTCAACCTCGGCCTGCAGGACGCGATGAACCTCGGCTGGAAACTCGCCGCGGCCGTCGCGGGCTGGGCGCCGCCCGGCCTGCTGGACACCTACGGCACCGAGCGCAGGCCCGTCGCCGCGCGCGTCCTGCACAACACCCGGGCACAGACAGCGCTCGCCTTCGGGGCCGACGCGCTGCACGACGTGTTCGCCGAGCTGATGGACCTGGAGCAGGTGAACCGCCACCTCGGCGAGATGATCACCGGCGTCAACCTGCGCTACGACTTCGGCCCGGACAACCCCCGCGTCGGCGCCTTCGTGCCCGCGCCGCTGCGCTCGCTGCTTCGCAACGGGCGCCCGGTGCTGACGGGCGCGAACGCCGAGGGCTGGCAAGACCGCGTCGACACAGCGCCCGGCGACGAGCCGATGCTGGTGCGCCCCGACGGTTACGTCGTGTGGGCCGGAGAAGGGCCGGTGACCGACGTCCTCACTCGGTGGTTCGGTCCGCCGTCAGCTTCTTGAGCCGCAGCGCCACCACGGCGAACGCGATGACGGTCAGCCAGATGTAGGCGTTGTGGTAGACGACGCCGAGGTGCCCCCACGACGGGATGGTGATCACCGTGCTCTGGTCCGAGCCCAGCAGCATCAGCACGCCGCCCGACGCGACCACGCCCGCGAGCACCAGCGCGATCCACCAACCCCAGGCCCAGCGGCGCAACGACGCGTCCAGCAGGTAGATCATCAGCGCCCCCAGCCACACCCAGTGGTGCACCCAGGAGTACGGGGAGACCGCGGTGGTGGCCAGCCCGCACAACGTCACGGCGAGCAGCTCCTGGTTGCCGAACGACAGCCGCCGCGCGAGCAGCAGGCACGCCACCGCGAGCACGGCGACCAGCACCAGCCACAGCAGCTGATAGCCACCGGTGAGGCCGATGCTGCGGGCGAACATCCCGCGCAGCGACTCGTTCTGCGGGTTCTCCGGCACGCCGACACGGGTCGGGTCGGCGAAGGCACCGGACCAGAACGTCTTCGAATCGTGCGGCATCACGAGGAACCCGATGACGACCGTGGCCACGAACGACAGCGCCGAAACGAGCGCGGCCCGGTAGCGCTTGCTGAACAGGAAGTACAGCACGAAGAACGCGGGCGTCAGCTTGATCCCGGCCGCGATCCCGGTGAGGATCCCCTTGCCGCGGAAGGAGTCCGGCAGCGCCATGTCGACCAGCACCAGCGTCATCAGCAGGATGTTGATCTGGCCGAACGCCATCGTCTCGCGGACCGGCTCGACCCACAGCAGCAGCGCGGCGACCGGCAGGCTGAAGATCACCAGCTTCACGTCGCGCCGGTAGTTCAACATCGCCAGCGCGGCCCACACGCCCACCGCGAGGATCACGAAGTCCCCGAACGAGCCGACGACGGTGAACACGTCGCCGTGCAGCTTCGCCAGCGGCACGAACAGCAGCGCCGCGAAGGGCGCGTACACGAACTCCCACACGCCGCGCGTGTTGCCGAGCAGCGGGGTGTCGTAGACCGAGTGGCCGTCGAGGACGCGCTGGCCCGCGATCTGGTAGACGCCGAGGTCCTTCAGGTGCATCAGGGTGCCCATGTTCGCGAGCACTTCCTTGACGTACCAGGCGCCGGCGAACGCGCCGATCACCAGCACCGTCCAGAACACGGCCGTGTCGAGGGTGCGTCTCGCCGGCGCCGCGGGCGTCGGCTCGGCAGCCGGAGCCTCGATGGCGGGTGACGGCACGATTACCCCCAGGTGGGACTTGACTTCAGCGACTGATGGTGAACGCCAAGAGTACCGGGCCTGCTAAGCCGGGCAGAGGGTGCCGTTGGTGGGCACCTTCCCGTCCACGAGGAACGCCCGGACGGCCTCGCCGACGCAGGGGGAGCTCATCGCCCCGTGCCCCGCTCCCTGCCACGACACCTCGACGGCGCTGGACATCTGCCCGACGGCGCGGCTCGTGCCCGTTCCCGGCGTCACCGGGTCCACCGCCGTGCTCGCCACCAGTATCGGCGGCAGCCCGGACGCGGCCAGCGACGGCATCGCGTCCATCGGGCCCGGCCAGGGCGCGCACCACGAAAGCCGCTGCGTGGCCAGGCCGCCGAACAACGGGGACTGCCCGCGCAGCTTGTCGGTCAGCGTGCCGATCTGGTCCGCCGGCATCCGCGTGCTCGTGTCGTTGCACAGTGTGGCCAGCGCCCCGTCGAGCCGGGACGGCGCCAGCGGCGAGCCGTTCAGCATCGGGGCGACGAACTTCGCCAGCTGTGTCGGGTTCCCGCCGCGGGCGGCCTGGATCGCCTGCGCCAGCTCCGGCCAGCGAGCCTTGGTCGCGAGCCCGGTGAGCACGGCGTTCAGCGCGACGCCGGGCCCGAACGGCACGTCGTCGGACAGCTGCGGCGGCGCCGCGCGCACCTGGCTGAGCAGCGCGGTGACCTCGGCCGTCGCGTCGATCCCGGTGGCCTTGCCGAACGCGTCGAGCGCCGTCTGCTGGGCGGACGCGAGATCGCCGAGCACCGTGGCCGGGTCCGGCGACGGGTCCGGGATGCCGTCCAGCACGAAGCGGCCGACCCGGCTGGAGAACCGGTTGGTGTAAGCGGTCAGGACCGTGGAGGCTTCGCCGCGCGCGATCGCGTTCAGCTTCGGCACACCGAGCTGGTCCCGCACCTCGTCGAGATCGCCCGCCGTGCGCCAGGCGTCGATGGCCTGCTGGGTGGAGCCCAGCTCGATGGCGCACTGCTGCCCGGCCTTGCGCCCGGCGTCGAGCACGGTGTCGACGTCGGTGGTGGCCGGATCCTGGCTGAACAACTGGCCGCGGACGTCGCTGGGCACGCAGGCCACCGCGTCGGAATCGCCGGTGCCGCGCCGGTCCATCCCGATCAGGGAGAACCGCTGCAGCACGGAAGCGGGCAGGGTGGCGGCGAGGTGCGCGGCGTACAGCGTGCCGGGCTCGCCGTCCACGTCGTTGAGCACCACCAGCGGGATCGGGCCGTCGCCCGCCTTCAGCAGCGCGATGTGCGTCTGGGCGCGGCCGGGCAGATCCGGCGCGTCGAGCACGGAGAGGACGTCGGCGCAGCTGAACTTCAGCGTGCCGGGAACTTCGGGCGGATCGAGCCGGGCGCGGGTCTGCTGGTCGCAGTCGCTCCACTGCACCGACGAGGACTTCGGTTCGGTCAGCTCCGGCAGCGGCACGGCCTGGTTCGCGCTCGCCTGCGTGGACGCCGCGGGCTCGTCGTTCTCCACGACCGCGGGCCGCTGCGACGGCCCGGCCGTGCAGCCGGCGAGCAGCGCGGGCACCAGCGCGGCGAGCAGCAACAGAGTAGGCCGGCGGCGCAAGACGGTTCCCCTCACTTCGATACGCGTTCGGCCTTGACCTTCGCATGGCCGGAGTGAGCGGCGGGTAAGCGGGTCAGGCAGTCCGTACCTCACCTTTGAACACCGCGTCGAGGTCGTAGCGGGCGGGTTCGTCCAGCTGGGCGTATCCGCAGGAGGAGGGTTCGCGATCCGGGCGCCAGCGCACGAACTGCGCGGTGTGCCGGAACCGGCCGGGATGGCCGCCTTCGGTGTGCTCGTAGGCGACTTCGACCACCCGCTCCAGCTTCAACGGCACCCATTCGTGCTCGGTGCTGCGCCAGCGCGTGATCCCGCCGGGGAGCCGCTGGCCCTCGACGACGGCGTCGCCCAGCCATGGATGCCCCTCCCCGTCCGTGATCAACTCGGCCAGTTCCCCGGCGAGCTCGCGGCGCCGCGCGACCGGGAAGGAGCCGACCACGCCGACGTGGTGCAGCACGCCAGCGTCGTCGTACAGCCCGAGCAGGAGCGAGCCGACGGCCTCGCCGGGCGTGGAGTCCTTGTGCCAGCGCAAACCGGCCACGACGCAGTCGGCGGTGCGGGCGTGCTTGTACTTGGCCATGATCCGTTTGCCCGGCGTGTACGGCTCGGCCAGCGGTTTGCCGATCACGCCGTCCAGTCCGGCGCCCTCGAACAGGGTGAACCAGTGCCGCGCGGTTTCCGGGTCGGTGGTGGCGGGGGTGATGTTCAGGCCCGTCAGCTTTTCCAGTGCCGCCCTCCGGGTACCGGTCGGTTCGTCCACAAAGGACTCGTCGCCGAGCTCCAGCAGGTCGAACGCGACGAACGTGGCCGGGGTCTGCCCGGCGAGCAGGGTGACGCGGCTCTTGGCAGGGTGGATCCGTTCGGTGAGCGCGTCGAAGTCCAGCCTGCCGCCGCGGGCCACGACCAGTTCGCCGTCGAGCACCACCCGTTCCGGCAGCTTCGCGCCCAGCTCGGCGAGCACCTCCGGGAAGTACCGGTTGAGCGGTTTGCCCGCCCTCGACTGGAGGGTCAGCTCGTCGCCGTCGCGGAACACCAGACAGCGGAAGCCGTCCCATTTGGGCTCGAACAGCAGGTCACCGCCGTCCGGGATCGTTTTGACCGCGCGGGCGAGCATCGGCTGGATCGGCGGGTGCAGCATGCGCGCCATTCTGCCTCAGCGGCGCAGCGGAAGCCCGCTTTCGTAGAACTGGATGCCGGGCTCCTCGTACAGCTCGCCGCGGAGGAAACCGAGCGAGCGGACGAGTCCGATGGAGGCCGTGTTGCCCGCTTCGATGGTGGCGTAGGCGGTGCCCGCCTCGCCGGTTTCGTAGGCCCAGTCGGTGAGGGCGAGGACGGCTTCGGCGGCGATGCCCCGGCGGCGGTAGCCGGGCAGGACTTCGTAGCTCAGTTCGACGACGGCCAGCTCGTCCGGCGCGCTGTGGAAGCCGACCTCGCCGATCAGCGCGCGCTCCGCGCGCAGCACGATGCCGCGGGACAGCCACGGCCTGTTCGCCGGATCTTCGCGCAACAGCTTGTAGTTCGTCTTCGCGGGCACTGTCGGCAGCCAGGCGGGCGAAACCGTGACGCCGAGAGTGTCCTCGATCGCGTCGAGATTCTCCTCGGCGATCCACACCAGCAGTTCCGCGCTCAGCTCCACCAGATCCAGGCGGGGCGAGCGAATCGGCTCCGGCATGGGCCCCACCCTAGTCGGACGACGGCTGTTCGGGATCGCTGTCAGCAACCGGCCACCGTCCGCTTTCGCCGGCGATCCCCGGCCATGATCGGAGCCGACACGAGCAAGGAGTGGGGATGCAGCCGAATCCGCCGCAGCATGGATATCCGCACTACGGCGGGCCTTACTACGGCCGTCCACCGGAACCCGCGCCACCCGGACCGAGGGCGAACCCCGTGGCGGCCGTGTTCGCCGGGATCCTGGCGCTGGTCACCGCGGGCATGCTCGTGTGGTTCGCGTTGTACAGCCTCGTCCACGGCACCCGGACCGGCCTGGTGCTGCAGAACGCGGTCGGCGGCCTCGGCGGCGCCGGGGCGTTGGTGGTCGCGGCCGGATTCACCTTCGCCCGCAGGGTCGCCGGAGCGTGGACACTGTTCGCGCTGTGTTTGTTCTATGTCGTGGCGATCATCGTGGCCTCGCCGCTGCTGAACGGAACCGCCTTGGGAGATCAGCTGAGTTTCGTCTTCGGGTTCGGCGACAGCGACGACGTCGCCATCGGGCTGGCGGTCATCTTCGCCATCCTCACGGCGACCATGGCGGCGATCGCCGCCGGTGTGAAGGCGGCCGCACCGGCTACCCGGCCGCCCTACGACCCGCGCTTGCGATAGCGGAACATCGTGAAATCGTCCTCCAGCAACAGGGACGCCAGGTCGAGCCGCTCACCCTGGCTGGCGTTGCGGCCCATCGCGATCCGGTTCGCGCCGGCGCCCGCGAGCACCGGCGCGATGGTCAGGCAGAGCTGGTCGACGAGGTCCTCCGCGATCAGCTCGCCGAACAGGTGCGGCCCGCCCTCGCAGTTGACCCGGCGCAGCCCGCGCCGGTCCAGTTCCGCCAGCGCGATCGGCAGTTCGACCATCTGCTCCCCGGCGATCACGATGTCCGCCCCGGCGTCCGAGAGCTTCGCGCGGCGCTCCGCCGGCGCGTGCTCGGTGGTGACGATGATCGGCGGGACCTCGGTGTCGGTGAACAGCGGGCAGTCCGGTTCGATCCGCGCGCTCCCGCTGACCACGGCGATCGGCGGGACGGGGGAGAGGCCGAGCCGCGCGCGGCGGGCCCGGCGCTCCTCGTTCACGCGGGCGCCCCGGTACTGCTCGGCGCGCGCCGTGCCCGCGCCGACGAGCACGACGTCGGCGAGGTCGCGGCCGAGCAGGAAGATCCGCTTGTCGGCAGGGTGGGACAGGCCCTCGGACTTGTCCTCCACGGTGGCCGCGCCGTCGGCGGAGGAGACGAAGTTGACCTGCACCCATGGTTTGCCCGGCTGTTCCGGGTAACCGTAGAGCCGTTCCAGGTCCGCGTCGGAGACCTCGTCGATCGCTTCGGGCCAGAGCATCCGCATGATCACCTATCGTAGGCGGTCCTCGGGATAGGCGGCGGTGGCACGGATTTCGACGAACAGGCCGGGGCTGGCGAGGCCGCTGACGCCGATCAGCGACCACGTCGGGTACGGCGGCTTGATGAGCGGCCGCTTGGCCTCCAGGAAATCGGGCAGCGTGCGGTGGATGTCGACGTGATAGCTGGTCACGTCGACGAGCGCGGACAGGTCGAGTCCTTCCAGCCGCAGGATTTCTTCGATACGCCGGATGGCGATTTCGGTCTGTTCCCCGACGGTTTCCGGAATGGCGCCGTCCGGGCGCCGCCCGATCGTGCCCGCGATGAACAAGAGATCGCCCGCGCGGACGGCGGCGGAATAGCCGAATCTCGCGAAGGCGTCGGCGCCGACCCCGAACACTTCCGAGTCCGCCGGGATTTCCACGGTGTAGCCGGTCATTTCTTCCCTTTCTTTCAGTCGCCCCAGCGGGACGAACGGCAGGCGTGTTCCATCCGGGTCCGGCCATAGGCCTCGCGTTCGCGGAGGAATTCCCCGGGAATCGAGTACCGGGGCGCGTTCGCCGGATTCTTCGCCGCCTGCGCGACGATCGCGTCGATGAGCGAGCGGATCATTTCCAGCCGCGGATAGGCGGCGTGCACGGCCGCGCCCTGTTCGTCGGTGACGGCGTCGGTCGTGCCCAGCGGCCCGCCGAAATCGGCGGCGACCCCTTCGCGGACGAGCACGCACAACGTGCCGCGGCGTTCGGCGATGCCGGGCGAGGTGTGCAGGGCGATCGCCTGCCACACCGCGTCGGCGCCGGCCGCGGGCACACCGCGTGCGATGAGGAATTCGGCGGCGCGGTCGGCTCCTTCCACCTCGAACCGCTGGCGGTGCGGGCCGTCCGGGGCGACCCCGAGGTCGTGCATCGCGCAGGCGGCGAACAACAGGTCGTCGTCGTAGTCGAGGCCGCGGTGCCGGGCGACCAGCCGGGCGAACAGGTAGCTGCGGACGCTGTGGTTGAACACCGACGGCGTCTCCACCGGGCGGATCAGGTCTACGACGGCGGCGGCGAGCGGGGTGCCGGGCAGCGCGGTCAGGCTGTCGGTCGTCACGGCTCAAGCCTCGCTCCGAGGGCGCTGAACTGGCGAGTGGCAAAATTGCCGCGCTTCGTTAGGATATTGCCATGACGGTGCATCGGGTAGCCGTGCTCGCCCTGGACGGGGTCACCCCGCTCGATCTGGCCATCCCGGCGCAGATCTTCAGTGCCCGCCCGGAAACCCCGTACGAGATGACGGTGTGCGGGCTCGGTTCGACGGTGGCCACCACGGCGGGTTTCGGCCTGGCCGCGCCCGGCGGTCTCGATGAGGTGCGCGCGGCCGACACCGTGATCGTGCCCGGGTTCGAGCCGCTCCGGACGCCGCCCGAGGCCGTGCTCGAGGTCCTGGCCGCGGCGCGTGACCGGGGCCGGCGGGTGGTGTCGATCTGCACGGGCGCGTTCGCGCTGGCCTCGGCGGGCGTGCTGGACGGTCTGCACGCCACCACCCATTGGAAGCACATCGAGGAGCTCGAACGGGATTTTCCCGCGGTGGCGGTCGATCGTGACGTGCTCTACGTCGACGAGGGCGAGGTGCTCACGTCGGCCGGAGTGTGTTGCGGGATAGACCTTTGCCTGCACCTCGTGCGCCGCGACCTCGGTGCCGGGCCCGCCAACGAAATGGCGCGAGGCCTGGTGGCGGCGCCGCATCGCGACGGCGGCCAGGCGCAGTACGTGCCCGCTCCGGTCGCGGTGGCCGGGGACGCTTCGCTCTCCGCGACGCGCGGCTGGGCGTTGCAGCGTCTCGGCGAGCCGCTCACGCTGCGCGCGCTCGCCCGCCACGCGGGCGTTTCGCAGCGCACGTTCATGCGCCGCTTCACCGAGGAGACGGGCACGACGCCGTTGCGGTGGTTGCTCGACGCGCGGCTCGGCCGGGCGCGGGAACTGCTGGAGACCACGGACCATTCGGTGGACCGGGTGGCGCGCGACTGCGGGCTGGGCACCGCGGCCAACCTGCGGCTGCACTTCCGGCGTGTGCTGGGCACCACGCCCACCGCCTACCGGCGCGCTTTCACGCGGTGAGCTACGTCCCAACCCGAGGTGGAGGCGCGGTTCGCGCGAACGCGCGCACTACCCTCGCCGTATGCATCTGACCGACCGTCGTCCCGAGATCGGGGCCGACGAGCTGATCACCGCGCTCGTGCCGCCGCCGCGGTTCGACGCCGTCCGGTTCTCCACCTACGTGCCGAACCCGGACGAACCCAGCCAGGCCGCGGCGGTCACGGCCTGCTCCGAATTCGCCGGACGTATCGGCGGCGGCGCGCCGAAGAAGCGGTTCAAGCTCTTCGGCGGCGGCAGCGCCACCCCGTCCGGCCCGATGGGGCTCTACCTGGACGGCGGGTTCGGTGTCGGCAAGACCCACCTGCTCGCGTCCACCTGGCACGCGGCGCCCTCGCCCAAGGCGTACGGCACCTTCGTGGAGCTGACCCACCTCGTCGGCGCGCTCGGGTTCACCGAAGCCGTGCGGCGCCTGGCCGAGCACAAGATCCTCGCGATCGACGAGTTCGAACTGGACGATCCGGGCGACACGATGCTGGTCACCCGCCTGCTCAAGGAGCTCACCAACGCGGGCGTGTACGTGGCGGCCACCTCGAACACGTTGCCCGACAAGCTCGGCGAGGGCCGGTTCGCGGCGGAGGACTTCCTGCGCGAGATCCAGTCGCTCTCCCAGCGGTTTTCGGTCGTGCGCGTGGACGGCCCCGACTACCGGCACCGCGGCCTGCCCGACCCGCCGCCCCCGGTCGACGACGCCACGCTCGAAGCGTCCGCGGAGCAGCACGAGGGCTCCTCGATCGACGATTTCGACAAGCTGGTCGACCACCTCGCGAGCCTGCACCCGTCGAAGTACGGCCGGCTCGTCGACGGCGTGAGCATGGTGCACCTGCGTGGCGTGCACGCGGCGCCGGACCAGAACGTCGGGCTGCGGCTGGTCGCTTTCGCGGACCGGCTCTACGACCGCGCGATCCCCGTGCTCTCCTCCGGGGAACCCCTGTCGAACCTGTTCACCGAGGAGATGATGCAGGGCGGCTACCGGAAGAAGTACCTGCGCGCGGTGAGCCGTCTGACGGCGCTGGCGCGCGACGCAAGCACAGCGAAAGCGTGAGCACGGCGGCCACCGCGAAGCACGCGCCGCCCACCACGTCCAGCGGGTAGTGGTAGCCGAGGCCGACCAGCCCGACCCCGGCGCACGCCGTCACCACCACCGCGACCGCGAGCGTCACCAGGCGCGGGATCCCTTGCCGTGCAAGGAGAACCAGCACGGTCAGCGGGGCGACGAGGCTGACGGTGTGCCCGCTGGGGTAGGCGAGGTAGTCGTCGAGGTGGTGCGCGAAGACGGGTTTCAGCACGAAAGTGTTCAGCAGCACCGGAACCGTCGCGCCCAGTACACAGAGGACGGTGTCACGCCAGCGCCGTTGGAGTCCACAAAGGATCGTCATCAGCGCGACCAGCGGGATGAGGACGTAGGAATCCGTGGGCGCCACGAACAGTTCCAGGAGCGCGCCTTGGTGCCGCGGCACCCCGCCGCCGTAGGGCACGAAGGCGAGGCCCACCGTGATCAGCGCGGCGACGGCCGCCAGCCAGGTTTTCAGCGCCGCACCACTTTCGCGATCGCGTCGATGCCGGTGTCGAGGTCTTCCTCGCTGATCATCAGCGGCGGCGCGAGGCGCAGCGTGTTCCCGTGCGTTTCCTTGCACAGCACGCCCTTCTCCGCCAGCGCCTCCGACGCCTGCCGCCCGGACAGGCCGCCGGGCGTGATGTCGATGCCCGCCCACAACCCGCGCCCGCGGACCTCCGCGAGCCCGTGCCCGATCAGTTCGCCCAGCCGTGCGTGCAGGTGCGCGCCCAGCGCCGTGGAGCGCTGCTGGTACTCGCCGCTGGACAGCAGCACGAGCACCGCGCGCCCGACCGCGCAGGCGAGCGGGTTCCCGCCGAACGTCGAGCCGTGCTCGCCCGGCCGCAGCACGCCGAGCACGTCGCGCCGTCCGACCACCGCCGACAACGGCACGATGCCGCCGCCGAGGGCCTTGCCGAGGGTGTACAGATCGGCTCGTACGTGCTCGTGGTCCAGCGCCAGCAGCGTGCCCGTGCGGGCGAGGCCGGACTGGATCTCGTCCGCGATCAGCAGGGCGCCCGCCTCGTCGCACAGGCGCCGGGCCTCGGCGAAGTAGCCGTCCGGCGGGACGATGACGCCCGCCTCGCCCTGCACCGGCTCGAGCAGCACCGCCGCCGTGCGCTCGGTGATCGCGTCACGCAGCGCGGCGACATCGCCGTACTTGACCACCACGAACCCCGGCGTGAACGGGCCGAAGTGGGCGCGGGCGGACTCGTCGGTCGAGAACGAGACGATCGTGGTGGTGCGGCCGTGGAAGTTGGAGCCCGCGACCACGATCTCGGCCTGTCCGTCCGGGATGCCCTTGGCCTCGTACGCCCATTTGCGGGCCACCTTCAGCGCCGACTCGACGGCCTCGGCGCCGGAGTTCATCGGCAGCACCATCTCGGTGCCCGTCAGCGCGGCCAGCTCCGCGCAGAACGGGCCGAGCTGGTCGTGGTGGAAGGCGCGCGAGGTCAGCGTGATCCTGCCCAGCTGGGTGGTGGCGGCCTCGACCAGCGCCGGATGCCGGTGGCCGAAGTTGAGCGCCGAGTACGCGGACAGGAAGTCCAGGTAGCGGCGGCCCTCGACGTCGGTCACCCAGGCGCCATCGCCCTCGGTGAGCACGACCGGCAGCGGGTGGTAGTTGTGCGTGCTCCACTGTTCGTCGAGCGCGATGAAGCTGGTCATGCCACCAGGGTAAGAGCACGCGGGGCGGCGCCGGGAGGCCCTGATCATTGCGTTGTGGTCCCGGTGAACGGTGAATCGTTGCGGATCAGGGAGGCGCGCCGCAGCATCAGGGTTGCAGGATCTCGTTCCACTCCGCGACCCGCCATGCGCCGACGACCCCGCCGAGCACGAGGGGGTCCTCCCCGGCGAACTCCTCCGCCGCGGCGCGCGTGGTGAACACGCCCATCGCGCTGCCGGGCGGGTCGTCCAGGGTGCCGACGGAGAGCAGCGTGCCGCGCCGGTGGAACTCGTCGATCCGCGCCCGGTGCGCGGGGTACAGTTCGGCCGCGCGGTCGAGCCGCCCGGCTTCGTAGAAGAGCACGTACTTCATGCCGCACCTCCGTGACGAGCCCGGCACATTCTCGGGGTGCTGGCTCCGGCTTGTCACGTCTGAAAGAGTGCGGGAGTGACCGACGAGCTCTCCTTCCTCCGCAAGCAGGCCCGCACCCAGCGTTTCACCCTCGGCACACCCCGCGAGTTCCGCGTTTCACCGGACGGGCGGGCGTTGCTGTTCCTGCGCTCGGAGTCGGGCGTCGACCGCCGCAACAGCCTGTGGCAGCTGGATCTGGAGTCGGGCGAAGAGACGAAGATCGTCGACGCCGTCGAACTGCTGCCGGGTGAGGAGAACCTGCCGCCCGAGGAACGCGCCCGCCGCGAGCGCAGCCGGGAGAGCGCCGGTGGCGTCGTCGGCTACGCCACCGATGCCGCGGCAGGCGTGGCCGCGTTTTCGTTGTCCGGCAAGCTCTTCACGGTCGACCTGGCGACCCGCGAGGTCACCGAACTGGTCGACAGCGCGGTCGTCGACCCGCGCCCGAACCCGGCAGGCACCCACGTCGCCTACGTCCGCGACCGGCGGCTGCGCGTGATCGAGCTGGCCTCGGGGCAGGACAGGGCGCTGGTCGATGAGGCAGGCGAAGACATCGCGTGGGGCCTTGCCGAGTTCATCGCCGGTGAGGAGCTGGGCCGGGCCCGCGGCTACTGGTGGTCGCCGGACGGCCAGAGCCTGCTGGTGGAGCGCACCGACCGCACCGGGGTGCCGCGCTGGAACATCGCCGACTCCGCGAACCCGAACACGCCCGTCAACACGGTCGCGTACCCGGCCACCGGCGAGCGCAACGTCGACGTGGCGCTCGCGTTCCTCGGCCTCGACGGCACGCGGGTGGACGTCGAGGGCTGCGAGTGGGAGTACCTCGTCGCCGTGCACTGGTCGGCGGGCGGACCGCCGCTGCTCGCCGTGCAACCCCGCGACCAGCGGAAACTGGAGATCCACTCGGTGGACCCGGCGACCGGGCGGACCAAACTCCTGCGCACCGAAACCGACGAGCGGTGGGTCGAGATCGTGCCAGGGGTCCCGGCGTGGACGAACGACGGCAGGCTCGTGCACGTCAGCGGCGCGGACGGCTCGTACCGGCTGATCATCGACGGCGAACCGGTCACCGGACCGGAGCTGCAGGTCCGCTCGGTGCTCGACGTCGGCGACGAGGTGCTGTTCAGCGCCTCCGACGCCGACCCGACGCAGATCCACGTCTACCGCACCGGCCCGGTCACCCGTCTGTCCACTTCGGACGGTGTGCACGTCGGCTCCGGTACGGCGGCGGTCACGGTGCTCTCGTCGTGGAGTCTCGAACACGCCGGCCCCGAGGTTTCCGTGCTGCGGAACGGCGAACCGGTCGCGAAGGTCTCCTCCTACCCCGTCGACCCCGGCCTGGAACCGCGCCCGAAATGGCTCACCCTGGGCGAACGCGGCCTGCGCGCGGCCGTGCTCCTGCCCACCGGCCACAAGCCCGGCGAGAAGCTCCCGGTGCTGCTCGACCCGTACGGCGGCCCGCACGCGCAGCGCGTGCTGCAGAGCCGCAACGCCTTCCTCACCTCGCAGTGGCTGGCGGATCAGGGTTTCGCGGTGCTGGTCGCCGACGGCCGCGGCACGCCGGGTCGCGGCCCGGCGTGGGAGAAGGAGATCGCGGGCGAGCTCGCCGAGGTCCCGCTGACCGACCAGGTCGACGCGCTGCACGCCGCGGCCGCCGAGCACCCGGAGCTGGATCTGGAGCGGGTCGCGATCCGCGGCTGGTCCTTCGGCGGCTTCCTCTCCGCGCTCGCCGTACTGCGCCGCCCGGACGTGTTCCACGCCGCCGTCGCGGGCGCCCCGGTCACCGACTGGTCGTTGTACGACACCCACTACACCGAGCGCTACCTGGGCAAACCGCAGGACGAACCGGCCGCGTACGAGCGGAACTCGCTGCTCGCCGATGCGCCGGGGCTGCGCCGGTCGCTGATGATCGTGCACGGGCTGGCCGACGACAACGTGTTCGTCGCGCACGCCCTGCGGCTGTCCTCGGCGCTGCTGGCGGCCGGGCGCGCGCACCAGTTCCTGCCGCTGGTCGGCGCCACGCACATGACCCCGCAGGCCGAAGAGGTGGCCGAAAACCTGATGCGGGTGCAGATCGAGTGGATCAAGAAGGAGCTGAGCCGGTGAAGCGCTGGGGAATCACGATCCCGCTGACCGGGGTCCCGCTGCTGGAGCACCGCGCGCTGATCGAGCGCCTGCCCGACCTGGGCTACACCGACGCGTGGTCGGCCGAGACGGCGGGCACCGACGCGTTCTCGCCGCTGCTGCTGGCTTCGCAGTGGGCGCCGCAGTTGCGGCTCGGCACGGCGATCGTGCCCGTGTACACCCGTGGCCCCGGGCTGCTCGCGATGAGCGCGGCCACCCTGGCCGAGGCGGCGCCGGAGCGGTTCGTGCTCGGCATCGGCGCGTCTTCGCCGGTCATCGTGTCGGGCTGGAACGCCGCGGAGTTCACCGAGCCGTACGCCCGCAGCCGGGACACGCTGCGCTTCCTGCGCGCGGCGCTGGCGGGGGAGAAGGTCACCGAGCAGTACCCGACCTTCGCGGTGAACCGGTTCAAACTGGAGCGCGTGCCGGAGAAGCCGCCGAAGGTGATGCTCGCCGCGCTGCGGCCGGGCATGCTCAGGCTGGCCGCGAAGGAGTCCGACGGGGCGATCACGAACTGGCTCGCTCCCACCGACGTGCCGAAGATCCGGGCCGAGGTCGGCCCCGACCTCGAACTGGTGGCACGGGTGTTCGTCTGTCCCACCGAGGACAAGGACGCGGCCCGCGCGCTCGGGCGGATGCTGATCAGCAGTTACCTGACCGTGCCCGTGTACGCGAAGTTCCACGACTGGCTCGGCCGCGGTGAGCGGCTCAAGGAGATGCACGAGCTGTGGGCGGCCGGTGACCGCAAGGGGGCCAACGCGGCGATCCCGGACGAGGTGGTCGACGACCTCATCGTGCACGGCAACCCCGACGCCTGCCGGGAGCGGCTCCAGTCCTATGTGGACAACGGGCTGAGCACCCCGGTGCTCGCGCTGCTGCCCACGGGTGGTGACCCACTGGCACAGGTCGAGGCGCTCGCTCCCCGTTGATCCACGCGGGTGCATTCGTCCCGGAGAGTCTTCTTTCTCAGGCCCGCGAGGGGCACTTTGGTGGGAAAGGCCGCGCGGGAGGTATCCCGGGGCCGCCGGTGTCCGTATCGTGGCTTAGCGTAGGCATACCTAAGGAGTGGTCTGCCGGGCGGTGCGGGTAGCGGAACCTGAGGCAGTCCCTGGCTGTGGAACGCCCGGCGGCGCAAGCGCACGGCCCACCGCGACCGCTCCGCCGCCGGGGATACAGAAGCTAAGGGAGTGATCAGTGGGCGATTCGGCAGCGCTGGCAGGCGGAGGGCACGGGCGGCAGCGGCTCGCGGAGCTGATTCCGTTGGTGCTCAACGGGATGGCCACCGGTTCGGCGGGGCGCGCGGCGCCGGGGCCTTCGGGTGGGCCGGCGGCCGTCGCCGCGGCGGTGGCCGCGGCCGGGCCGCTCGTCCCCGCCCGCGGGGTGGGTGCCGAGCAAGCGCTTTCCGAGCTGAGCACGTTGCTGGCGGCGGGCTCGGTCGACCCGGCCGAACCGGGCTGCGCGGCGCATCTGCACTGTCCGCCGCTGGCCGTGTCGGTGGCGGCGGACGTGGCCGCGAGCGCGCTGAACCCGTCGATGGATTCGTGGGACCAGGCGCCTGTCGCCAGTGAGCTGGAAAGCGCTTTCTGTGCCGCCATCGCCCGGTTGTGCTACCCGGCCGCGGCCGCGCCGGACGTGGTCGTCACCACCGGCGGCACGGAGTCCAACCTGCTGGGGTTGTTGCTGGCACGGGAAAAGGAGCCCGCCGTCCGTCCCGTCTGCGGGCGCAACGCCCACCACAGCGTCTCCCGCGCGGCCTGGCTGCTCGGGGTCCCGGCGCCGCTGGTGGTGGACTGCGAAGGCGAGCGGATGCGCCCGGATGCGCTCGACGGGGTTCTGCGCGGGCTGGACGGCCCCGCCATCGTCGTGGCGACGGCGGGCACCACCAACACCGGCGAGATCGACCCGTTGCGGCAGCTCGCACGGGTGTGCCGGGCACACGGCGCGCGGTTCCACGTCGACGCCGCGTACGGCGGTTTGGCCTTGTGCAGCCCGGCTTTGCGGCCCCTGCTGGACGGGCTGGAGGAAGCGGACTCGGTCGCGCTGGACATGCACAAGTTCGGCTGGCAGCCGATCTCGGCCGGCCTGTTCGCCGCCCGCGAGGCCGCCGACCTGCGGGCCCTGTCGGTGAGCGCGGAGTACCTGAACGCCGACGACGACACCGAAGCCGGGTTGCCCGATCTGCTCGGCCGCTCCATCCGCACCTCGCGGCGGCCCGACGCGTTCCGCATGGCCGTCACGCTGCGTGCGCTGGGGACGGAGGGGCTGGGCGAGCTCATCGAGCGCTGCTGCCACACGGCGCAGGAGGTGGCGTCGGCCATCGAGCGGCATCCGTCGCTGGAGCTGTGGGGCAGGCCGACCCTGTCCACTGTGCTGTTCCGGCCGCGTTCCGGCGACGTGGCGCGGGTGCGGCGCGTGCTGCTGGAGTCCGGCGCCGCGATCATCGGCCGCGCGACGATGCCGCCCGGCGAGATCTGGCTCAAGCTCACCCTCCTGCACCCGCACGCCACCGCGGCGGACTACCTCGGCCTGCTCGACGAGACGGTGACGGCCGCACGCGCCGACCTCACCGAAGGCGCGGTCGCCTCGTGACCTTCGACCTCGCGGGGGTCGGGATAGGCCCGTTCAACCTCTCGCTCGCCGCGCTCGCCGAACCGGTGGCGGGGCTGCGGGTCGCGATGTTCGAGCGGCGCAAGGAGTTCCGGTGGCATCCGGGGCTGCTGATCGAGGGCGCCACCATCCAGGTGCCCTTCCTCGCCGACCTGGTGACGCTGGCCGATCCGACCAGCGAACTGTCCTTTTTGAACTATCTGCGGGCGCGGGGCAGGCTCTTTCCGTTCTACTTCGCGGAAAAGTTCCACCTGGAGCGCGCGGAGTACGACGACTACTGCCGCTGGGCCAGCGAACGGCTCACCAGCTGCCGGTTCGGGGTGGAGATCGAGTCCGTCGACTGGGCGGACGGCGCCTTTTCGCTCACCCCGGCCGAGGGCGAGCCGGTGCGCGCCCGCAACGTCGTGCTCGGCGTCGGCACTTCGCCGTTCGTGCCGGAGCCGTTGCGGGCGCTCGTGGCCGACCCGTCGGTGCCCGCGCTGCACTCGGCGGATTACCTGGCCGAGCGGGAAAAACTCCTTTCCGCGCCCGAGGTCGTCGTGGTCGGTTCCGGGCAGTCCGGCGCCGAAGTGTTCCTCGACCTCCTGCGGCACCGGCCGGCGCCCGGCGGGCTGCGCTGGGTCGCGCGCACGCCCGCGTTCGCGCCGATGGAGTACTCGAAGCTGGGGCTGGAGCAGTTCGCCCCGGACTACACCGGGTTCTTCCACGCGCTCCCCGAGCCGGTGCGCGACGAGCTGGTCCCGGCACAATGGCAGCTGTACAAGGGAATCGACGCGGACACGATCGCCGAGATCCACGGCGAGCTGTACCGCCGCAGCCTCGGCGGCTGGCCCGACGTCACCCTGACACCCGGCGTCGAGGTGGTCGGGGCCGCGTACGAAGGCCGCATCTCACTACAGTTGCGGCACAGGCAGCAGGGTTCCGGCGCCGAGTGGCGGGCGGACGCCGTGGTGTGCGCGACGGGGTATGCCGAGACGCCGGTGGACGGGCTCCTGGGGCCGCTCGCGCGGCGGCTGGAACGGGACGAGCGCGGCAGGCCGGTCGTCGAGCGCGACCACCGGTTGCGGCTCTCAGGTGTGGACGGTTCGCTGTACGTGCAGAATGCGGAACGGCACACGCACGGCGTGGGTGCGCCCGACCTGGGGCTGGCCGCGTGGCGCGCGGCCTCGATCGTGAACAGCGTCTGCGGGCGTACGGTCTACGAGCTGCCGTCGCGCACGGCGTTCACGCGGTTCGGGCTGAGCAGTACGGAGGAACAGTGATCACCAATCCGGACGAGCAGTTGGACGACGGACAGGCCTGGCGCCAGGCCGGCTCCCTGGTCGTGCACAAGATGCTCGGCGAGCTCTCCTACGAGGGGATGTTCGAGCCCGAGCCCGTCGAGGACGAGACGCCAGGGGCCTACCGGGGCTGGCGCCTGGTGCTGCCGGGGGAGGTGGTCTACGAGTTCAAGGCCCGCCGCGGCGCGTTCGACTCCTGGTCGGTCCAGCCGGGAAGCGCGCGGCGCCAAGGGGTTCCGGCCGAGGACCCGCGTACGCTGATCGTCGACGCGCGCACCGTGCTCGGGCTTTCCGGGCTGCGCCTCGCCGACGTGCTGTCCGAGCTGACGGCGACGGTGGCGAACGAAGCCGTCCGGCTGCAGGACGCGCCCTCGGCGGAGAAGCTGTCCACAATGGACTACAACCTCGCCGACGGCCATCTGACCGGGCATCCGCGGCTGGTGCTGAACAAGGGGCGGGTCGGGTTTTCGGCCGTGGACAGGGAGTCCTACGCGCCCGAGTCCGGCACCGACATCCAGCTCCGCTGGTTCGCCGTGCACCGCGACCACGCGCAGTTCCGGTCGGTGCCGGAGCTGGGCGAGCAGCTGCTGCTGCTCGACGAGCTCGACGCCGAGCAGCGCACGGAGTTCACCGAGCGCGTCCAAGAGGCCGGCGACCCGGCGGACTACCTGTGGCTGCCAGTGCACCCGTGGCAGGCCGACGAGATCATCGGCACGCTGTACGCCGCGGAGCTCGCGAGCGGGCTGCTCATCGACCTCGGCCCGAGCCGCGACCACTACCGTCCACATCAGACTGTGCGGACGCTGGCGAACGTGAGCCGCCCCGGCCGCCGCGACGTGAAGACGGCCGTGTCGGTGCGCAACACGCTGGTGTATCGCGGGCTTGATTCGGCAGCCACGCTGGCCGGCCCGGCCGTCACGAGCTGGCTCAAGCAGGTGTCGGCGGCGGACCCGCTGCTGAGCGAGCGATACCGGTTCGAACTGCTCGGTGAGGTTGCGAGCGTTTCCGTCCGGCATCCGCTTTTCGGGAACCTGGAAGAACTTCCGTACCGGTTCCACGAGACGCTCGGCGCGCTGTGGCGGGAGCCGCTGCTGTCCACTTTGGCCGAAGACGAGCAGGCGCTGTCGTTCGCGGCGCTGCCGTACCGCGATCCCGAAGGCAACTCGGTGCTGACCGAGCTGATCCGGCGCAGCGGGCTCGCGGCGGAGGAGTGGCTTTCGCGCGTACTGGACCTGACGCTCACGCCGTTGCTGCAATGGCTCCTGCGCTACGGCGTGGGGTTCTGCCCGCACGGGCAGAACCTGGTGCTGATCGTGGACCAGGACGGCCGCCCGCTGCGCGTCGCGATCAAGGATTTCGCGCAGGGCGTGGATCTTCTCGACGAGGAGCTCGACTGTTACGCCTCGCTCGACCCCGAGGTCGAGATGCTGCGCTGGCCCGCGCACCTGCTGGCGCAGTCGCTGTTCAGCTCGGTGTTCTCCGGTCAGCTGCGGTTCTGGGCCGAGATCCTGTTCGACGACCTGGACCTGTCCCGGGCGCGGTTCTGGGAGCTGGTCAGGGAAATCGTTCGTGCCTACCGCGCGCATAACCCGGACGTGGCCGAGCGCTTCGACGCCTGCCGCCTGTTCGCGCCCGACGTCGAGCGCGTGACGCTGAACCGGGAACACCTGGCGGGCAAGGGTTTCGACAAGGTCGAGCGCGACGACGAGTTCGACGTGCGCTGGGGTCGCGCGCCGAACCCGCTGCACGCGCCCGATCCGGCGGGTGCTTGGTGAGAGCTCTCGGCCCGCGCGGGCTGGGTGACCGGAAAGCGCTTTCGCTGCCGCCGGACGTTTCCCGCGTGCTCTTGCTGGTGCCCGATCCGCATGCGCGGTTCGCGGCGGTGGAGCTGTCGCGCCGGTTCTTCGAGGAGGAGGTGCTCGAGCGCGGGTACGGGCTGTGCACGTACGTCTTCGCGTGGACGCCCGAGCGCGAGGCGGTGCCGGTGCCGGGATACCTCGACGGCTACGGCGATCTGCGCATCCGGCCGGACCTCGCCTCGCTGACGCTGCTGCCGGACGGGGTGTCCGCGGTGGTGTGCGACGCCGAATGGCCGGACGGCTCACCGGTCGGCGCCGCGCCACGGCAGGTGCTGATCGCACAGCTGGAAGCGTTGGCGAGCAAGGGTTTCGTGCCCTCGATCGGGATCGAGCACGAGGTCGTGTTCGCCGACGAGGACGGGCCGCTGACGGCACACGGCGTGGACTACGCGGTCGGTGGCACCGAGCGGCTGCGTCCGTTGCTGGCGGATCTGCGGGAGGCACTGGAGCCACTCGGCGTGGAGTCCGCGCGGGCGGAATGCCATCCAGGGCAGTACGAAATCGTGCTGCGGCACCGGGATGCGCTGTCCGCGTGCGACGACGCGATGCTGCAGCAGCTGATCGTGCGTTCGGTCGCCGCGCGGCACGGCGTCACGGCGAACTACCTCGCGGCACCGGAACCGGGACAGGGCAACTCCTGCCATGTCCATTTGTCGATCCAGGGCGCGCCGATGCGGGCCTTCCTGGCCGGGGTGCTGCGCGAGGCCCGTGCCCTGACGGCGTTGTGGGCGCCGACGTGGAACAGCTACGTCCGGCTGCGGACGGCGCCGTTCTCCCCGCGCGTGCTGAAGTGGGGCGTCGACGACCGCACCTGCGCTGTCCGGGTGGCTGGGCAGGGCGACTCCGAGCGACTCGAATTCCGGTTCGCCGGCGCGGACGCGCAGGTGCACTTGGTCGTGGCCGCGCTGCTGGCGGCCGGGCGCGCGGGAATCGAGGAGGAGCTGACCCCGCCGTCGGCCGGTGCCGAAGTGGGCAGTCTGTGTGTGACTCCCTGGGAAGCGTTGGCGGCGCTGGAAAAACGGGTTCCGGCTTTGCTGGGTGAGGAGCTCGCCACGCAGCAGGCCGCGTTGCTCCGCGCGGAGATCGACGAAGGCTGCGACGCGGTGACGGACTGGCAACGGCGCCGGGGAGCTTTGCGGGCCTGAGCCGGCCCGGCTGGTCCGAACGGGGCATTTCCGGGTGCTCCGGTAATGCCCGGCCAGTACGCGCGACTAGTAGGGCGTCCGGACTGGACGGAGGTCGCGTATGGCGAACGCACCCGCGCCGGAAGAGGCGGTGACCGTCGAGCGTGCCGGGCTGGCGCCGCTCATGGCCCTGACCGCCGGCCGCCCCGACGTCGTCATCGGACTGATCGACGGCCCGGTGCCGCCCGGTCACCCCGGGCTCGACGCCCGGAATCTCCGTGTGCTGCCAGGGTTTGACGAGACGCCCTCGGACCACGGGACGTTCGTCGCCGGGATCCTCTCCGGGCACCGCGGCGGAGCGGCGCCCGCGCTCGCGCCGGACTGCGGGCTGCTGGTCCGGCCCCTCCCCACCGATTCGCCGGACGGCGCTTCGCCCGCCGAACTGGCGGCGGCCGTCATCGACTGCGTGGACGCCGGGGCGCGGATCGTCAACCTGAGCGCGGCCGAGACCGGGGCGCGCGTCGGCGGCGGGACCGCGCTCGCCGACGCGATCGACCACGCCGCCCGTAGCGGGGTTCTGCTCGTCGCCGCGGCCGGGAACCGCCCGGTACTCGGCGGTTCCGCCGTCGTGAGCCATCCCTGGGTCGTCCCGGTGGCCACCGACGGCGGCCGGTCGACCCTGGGCGCCTCGATCGGGCGCGGTCTCGCCGTGCCGGACGGTGAAGTGGTCAGCCTGGCACCGGACGGCGGCACCACTGTCATGGCGGGCACCAGCGTGGCCGCCCCGTTCGTCACGGGCGCCGCCGCCCTGCTGTGGTCACTCTTCCCGGCCGCGACGGCCGCGGAGGTCAAGTACGCGTTGCTGTCCCCGGGCCGCCCGATGCGGCGGCGGGTGGTGCCGCCGTTGCTGGACGCCTGGGGCGCACACACGGTTCTGCGGGAACTGGTGCGGGAAAGGAGCGTCCGGCCGTGAATACACCGATCGACCCCCATGCCGAACAGGAGAACAGCCCCCGGCATCGGGTCCGCCTCCCCGGGTTCACGGCGGATTCCGCCACCGGGCTCGGGGACGTGGTCAAACGCGCGACTTCGTTGCTGGGGATCAAACCCTGCGGCCCGTGCCTGGCACGGGCGGAACGGCTGAACACCTGGATGGTGCTGTCCGGGCCGCGGAAATGAGGTGAAGTCATGGCGGAAACCGTCGCCGGTCCGCAGACGGACCTGGCGCACGCGACGGGTGCTCCCTCCTTCGTCTACGCGCTCGGCAAGGTCGAGCCCCGATTTCCCAGCCTGGCGGTGGAAAAGGAGTTCGCACAGGCGGGCGGGCGGCTGACCGGATCGGGGCTGACCGACCGGCAACTGCTGCGGACGCTCGTCACCGACCGGCAGAACCGTTATCTCGCCCGGTCGCTGTGCTGGGTTTTCTCCGTCGAGGGCGTCGAATGCTACATCCTGCGGCCCCGGGACCCATCGGATTTCGAGCTGCTCGCCGAAGCCGTGCGGGACGAGCCGCGGCGCGACGATCTGGACGTGGTGATCGGGACGCTCGGCCCCATCGCGCCACCGGAAGCCTGCAACGGCCTCGCGTTGCCCACCGTCGCCTTCGACCAGATCTACTCCTTCGACCGCGACGCGCTGGTGGACGCGATCCCGCGGCCGGAATCGGTGACCGGGGCCGACGCGGATCAGTTCCGGCAGGTCGCCGGCGGGCTGCTGGACCGGATCATGCAGATGGCCGACAACGCCGGGGCCACCGACGCGCACCGCGCGCTCAACTATCTCGCGGTGCGGTACCCGGCGATCTACGGCGCGGCCGCGGAAGCGAACGCGCGCGACCTTTCCCTTACCGGCGTCCAGGTTCTGCCCTCCGTGCTCAGCGGGGCGCGCAAGATCGTGGAAGTGGTGTTCACGTACACGCACCGGCAGACCGACGTCAGCGAGAAGAAGTTCGTCCGTGTCGACGTGACCGAGCAGTTCCTGTTCCTCGCGGGCAAACTGGCCGACTATTTCGATCGATGAGGAGGGCGAGTCCCTTGACCAGGACAGTGCGGATGCCGGAATACACGGCGGAAAACTCACTGCGGCCGGCGTCCAGGCCGTACTACACGGCGCGAAACCGTGGCGGCTATGGCTCCGCGGAGCCGCGGATCGTCGCGCAGCAGAACCGCCCGACGAAGACCGAGTACGCGTGCTCGGGCGCGCATTGCGCGTGCCACGGGCTCTTCGACTGCTGGGACTGCTTCGTGGAGGGGTGGTGCGTGGGTCCGTGCACCTGTGACGGGCCGGGCGGCACCTGCATTTGCTAGCGCACCGGATCCGCAAGAGAGGTGAGAGTCTTTCACTCGGTTGGCCAAGGCTCTGGCAGACTTTTCCCGGAAGATCGGTGTCCGTGGGAAGGGACTCATGAGCAATCCGCTGGTGGCGCAGCCGAAGGATTCGACCCAGGCGTGGTCCGGCATCTCCATCGTGGAGGACGCCGAGGCGCTGAAGAAGGGGATCGAAAGCGGCGACTGGGCCTCGACGGTCATGGGTGTGGCCGGGACGGCGATGGACGCGCTGGCGTTCGTCGCCGACCCGTTCGGTTCGATCCTCGCGGCCGGCGTGGGCTGGCTGATGGAACACGTCGGCCCGCTCAAGGAGGCGCTGGACAAGCTGACCGGCAGCCCCGACCAGGTCACGGCGCTGTCGGAAACCTGGGGCAACATCGCCAAGGAGCTGGGCGAGGTCAGCACCGACCTGGCGAACCAGGTCAAGGCGGACATCCAGAGCTGGACCGGACCCGGTGCCGACGCGTACCGCGGACAGGCCGACGAGGTGGCGAAAACCCTCGAAGCCGCAAGCAAAGCGTGTGACGGCGCGTCGAGCGGGGTGAAGACGGCGGGCGAGGTCGTCGCCGCCGTGCGGATGCTGGTCCGCGACACCATCGCGCAGGTCGTGGGCCACATGATCTCGTGGGCGCTGCAGGTGCTGTTCACCCTCGGCATCGGGCTCGCGTGGGTCGTGCCGCAGGTGGTGAACCTGGTCGCGAAGACGGCCAGGGAGCTCGCGAGCCTGATGAAAAACCTGACCAAGGCGCTCGGCGAGCTGGGCAAGCTGCTGTCGAAGGCGGGCGGGCTGTTCAAGACCGCGGCCAAGGGCATGCGGGACCTCAAGCCGGGCAAGGCCGCGAAGCCGGACGACGTCGGCACCCTGCCCGCCGGGGCGAAGAACCTCGATCCGGTCGGCGACAGGACCACGGCCTCCGGCGCGGGCCACAAGAACTCCAGCGAAGACACCACCCCGCCGCCGGAGCGGAACGACGCGGTGGGCAAGGACAAGCGCTACTGCGAGTCCGACCCGGTGGACGTGATGACCGGTGACGTGCTGGTCAGCGAGACCGACGCCGAGCTGGCCGGGATGCCCGTGCTGGAGCGCACCCACCTCTCGTCCTACCGCGGCGGCCAGTGGTTCGGCGAGAACTGGACGTCCACTTTGGACCAGCGGCTGCTGGTGGGCGCCGAGCGCATCCGCTACTTCTCGCCGGACGGCATGATCCTCAGCTATCCGGTGCCCGCCGACGGCGCGGAAACCCTGCCGCTGGAAGGCCCGCGGTGGCCGCTGGCCGCGACCGGCACCGGGTACCGGCTCGACACCCGCGACGCGAGCCTGTTCTTCGGGCCGCGCGCGGCCCCGGGCGTGCAGCCGCTCGTCGCGGTCGAGCAGGACGGAGGCCGGACGGACATCACGCACACGCCCGCGGGCGCGCCGTCCGAACTGCGCCACAGTGACGGGCGGGTGATCCGGTTGCGCGGCACGCGCACGCGGATCACGGGAATCGAGGTGATCGACGCGGCCACCGGCGAGTCCGTCCAGGTCGCCACCTTCGGCTACGACGACTTCGGCAGGCTCGTACAGCTCGTCAACGCCTCGGGCGTCGCCGCGCGCTACCAGTACGACCAGCACGGACGTATCACCGGCTGGCTCGACCGTACCGGCACCTGGTACCGGTACGAGTACGACGAAAACGGCCGCTGCGTCCGCACGCTGGGCCCGGACGGCTACTTCAGCGGCACCTTCGCGTACGACCGCGAGCGCCTGATCACCGTCTACACCGACTCTCTCGGCGCCAGCACCGAATACCACTTCAGCGCTGCGCGCCAGCTGTCACGCCGCGTCGACCCACTCGGCAACGTCACGGCGTACACCTGGGACCGCTACGACCGGCTGCTGACCCGCACCGACCCGCTCGGGCTGACGACGTCGTACGGCTACGACGCGGTGGGCGCACTGGAGTCGGTGACGCGGCCGGACGGTTCGGTGCTGTGGATCAGCCAGGACGCCGACGGGCTCACCATCGAGACGGACGAAGGGCTCACACGCTTCTACCCGCGCGACGAGGCGCCGGACCCCTTCGAGGAAACGCTGGGCGTGTCGCGGGGGCTGAGCGAGGACCAGGCGTCCCGCCGTCGTCCGCGTCCGGCGGCCGAACCCGCGGAGCGGGATCTGTTCGGCAGGCCCAAGTCGGTGCTCAACTCCTCCGGGCGGCCGGTCGTGCTGGGCTGGACCGTCGACGGGCAGGAACGGTTGCGCGCACAGCCTTCCGGCGTGCAGGAGACGCGCCGTTACGACCCGGAAGGCCACGAGCTCGAGCGCGTCAACGGCGCAGGGTTCGCCAGCAGGACGGAATACGGGCCGTTCGGGTTGCGCACCGCGACGGTCGACGAAGCGGGCGCGCGCACGACCTACGCCTACGACACCGAACTCCGGCTCGTCGCCGTCACCAACCCGAACGGCCTGACGTGGAGCTACCGGTTCGACGCGGCCGGGCAGCTGATCGAGGAGACCGACTTCGACGGCCGCACCCTGCGTTTCGCCTACGACCGGGCCGGTCGCGTCGTGCAGACCTGGAACGGGGCGGGCGAGCGGACCGAGTACCGCTACGACGAGCTCGGCAACGTGATCGAGCGCCGCTGCCCGACCGGCACCACGTACTACGGCTACGACGCGGTCGGCCGGATGACCTCGGCCGTCATCGGTGACGCGGAGCTGAGGGTCACCTACGACCTCCAGGGCCGGGTGCTCGCCGAGTCCGTGGACGGCCGGACGCTGACCCACACCTACGCCGCCGACGGCACGGTGACTCGCCGGACACCGTCCGGAGTGGACAGTGCGTGGCGCTTCGATGCCAACGGGCGCCCTGTTTCGCTCACCGTCGCGGGCCACACCCTGAGCTTCGGCTACGAGGGCGGCCGGGAGACCACGCGCACCGTGGACGCGGCGGTCACCCTCGGGCAGTCCTTCGACGCCGACGACAACCTCGTCGGCCAGTTCGTGCGGGCCGGGCAGGCGCCGCCGCGGCAGCGCCGGTTCACCTACCGCCGCGACGGGCTGCTCACCGGGATCGACGACGACGTGGCCGGGCAGACGCGGTTCGTGCTCGACGCCGCGGGTCGCGTGCTGCAGCGGAACACCCCGCGCGGCAGCGAGGTCTACGGGTACGACGGCGCCGGGAACATCGTGGAGGCAAGGGAACCGGCGCCGACGGCCGGGCCACGCCGGTATGCGAACAACCGGCTGCTGTCCGCGGGCGCGGTCGGTTTCGAGTACGACGCCGAGGGCCGGGTGACGGCGCGCCACGAAGGCGGCCGCGTCTGGCGGTACGTGTGGGACGGCAACGACCGGCTGATCGCGCTCGCGACTCCGGAGGGACACCAGTGGTTCTACCGCTACGACCCGCTGGGCCGCCGGATCGGCAAGCAGCGCGTGACCACCACGCCCGCCGGGGCTCGCGTCGTGGCCGAGTACTACGAGTTCACCTGGAGCGGCGCGCTTCTCGTGGAGCAGGTGCACGTGGACGAGCGGCAGACCCGGCACGTGACCGTGTGGGAGTACCACCCGGAGGACGAGCGCCCGCTCGTCCAGCTGCACCGTTCGTCCACTGTGGACGACAGGTTCCTCGCCATCGTCTCGGATCTGCAGTGCAGGCCGACGGAGCTGGTCGACACGGCAGGATCGTTGGTGTGGCAAGGAGATCCCGCGCTGTGGGGTCGGGAGAACGCGCCCGCCGCCACCCCGCTGCGGTTCCGCGGCCACTACGCCGACGCCGAATCGGGGCTGCACTACAACGTCTACCGCTACTACGACCCGACGACCGGGCGGTACCTCAGCCAGGACCCGCTCGGGCTGGTGCCGGCGCCGAACCCGGCGGCCTACGTGCCCAACCCGCTGGCCGCTGCCGACCCGCTCGGCTTGATGAAGCCGTGTGAAGAAGAGGCGGCGAAGAAGAACAAGAAGGGCAACAAACGGCCGGGCGCGGGGAACGACGCGTCGAACCTGCCCGAGAGCTCCACGACGCCGTCCGCTTCGAAGGACACGCACGAGCTCTACAACGACGGCAACGTCAAGGTGCAGGTCGACAGCCACCAGGGCAAGCACCAGGTCGGCAACACGAGCTTCGGCATGAAGTACAACGGTGGCAAGGGCACCAAGTTCCCCGGCTACGTCGGCGACAAATGGCACCAGGACTACTTCTCGAAGGAGGCCGCCCGCCACACCAAGGAGGGCCCGGCCGGCCGGATGGACGCGGACATCGCCGCGAAGAAGGACAAGCTGGACGAGGCCAAGTACGAGAAGGACGCGTACGAGAACGCGTTCAAGAACAAGCAGGAGGAGTACAAGAACGCGCCGAAGGAGGCCAGGGACGGCATCCGGAAGGAGGCCGCGGAGATCAAGGAGCAGTACCAGCAGGCCGCCAAGGACCACGATCAGGCGCAGAAGGACTACGACGCCGCGAATGCCGAGCGCGAGAGCTACGACGGGAACAACAAGAACATCCAGTACCCGAAGGGCGCGCCGAAGGACGACGGCGTCCACTACGACATGAGCTCGTACTGGGACAAGGACAACGGGCAGTGGGTGACCACGTACCACTGCAACCCGGCCGACAACAACTGGGACAAGAACTTCGGCAAGGCCATCGGCAAGGCGAACGGGCTCTCGTAGAATCCGCGAGTCCGGCGATGCGGTGCCGGAGCCCCGGCCCGGGCCGCGGGGCCACTGACCCGGGCCGGGCCGAGAACGCGATCCAGCACGCTGCTCAGGATTCGGGGCGGTTGCCGGTCGGGATCGTGATCAGTGTGGTCGTCGGGGAGGTTCCCTTGTTGAGGAACAGCATCGCCAGTGCGCGCACGAACTGGTCGAACATGTAGAACCCCGCCGGCACGACAGGCAGGAGCCCTTCCCGGAAGGCGATGTACGTCGGCCATGCCGTGCGGACCAGCGCCGCCGCCGCGTAGTCGCGCTTCAGGCCGAGCCAGTCGCCGATCTCGTCGCTGAGCACATAGCGCACGAACTCGTTGAGGAACCCGCGCGTGACGCCGAGGTCGACCTGCGCGGTCAGCCCGAGCAGGTCCTCGGCCAGTTCCTTGCCCTCGGTCGTCGGCGTGAGGATGGGCGTGAGCACCTGCGCCGACTGCGCGTCCGCGGCAGCCCAGGTCTGCGGGATGAACTCGTCCCGCACCCCGAGCATGTGGATGGCGACCTGCCACGAGTGCAGGAACGCGTCCTCCTCCGCGGTCGTCATCGGGACCTTCCACTCCTTCAGCTTCCGGTGCACGAAGGTGCCGAGGCTGTGGAAGGTGACGAGGATGTCGCCGTTGCTGATCGGGACCGCCTCGTCCGGCGAGACGGCCGTCCAGTGCGGCGACTGCGGGAGGAGGTGGCGCACCGCGGCGTGCACCAGGCGGGTCTTGTTGGCGGTGACCACGAACTGGCCCGAGGGCTCGAAAGCGTTGAGATCGGCAAGGTCGTAGCCGAAGGTGAATGTCTTGGCCGCGCGGTTCTGCATGTCGGCACCGCCCGCGGACCAGTACACCGACTTGGCCTCGCGCGGGATGACGGTGCTCATGATGCCGCTGCCGAGGCCGTAGAGCATGAACAGGTACGTGTCCTTGCGCCGGTTGAAGTCGGCGGCGAGGCGCAGTTTCGCGCGGTCGGCCCACGAGGGCAGCGCGTTGACCTTCCGCAGGTACGTGGTGAGGTCGGCGGGCAGCCCGCTGGGCAGCGGGTCGCTGTTGTTCACCCACGACTGCAGCGCGGTGTTGACCGCCGGCACCTGGCCGCTCTCGATGAGCCCCTTCACCAGCGCGTCGACTTCGTCGTCCCAGACCCACCACGGGTCGGTGCTCGTGCCCGCCGCCGCGGTCGCCGTCGATCCCCACGCGGGGGCGACACCGGCCACGCCGACGAGACCCAGTGCGACACCGAGCGACAGTGCTCGCCTTCGGTTGAGATTGCTCATTTACTTACCTAGCTTCCTTGGTAGGAGTATCAGCGCTTGTTCAGGAGCAGATCAGCCAGGATCCCACTTGATCGACGGTGTGATTTCTCGTTAACATATCGAGCCAGGCCGCCGGTCGGCAAGAGGCACCTCCCACCGCTACCCCCAGGAGCCCGGATGACCAACGAGCAGAGCCCGGCACTCGCGGCGAGTCCGCGTCCGGCGTGGGTGACCGACGAGTCGGTCGCGCGGTGGTGCGAGTGGGTGCGCCGGGACGTGACGCGGGATTCGCCGCAGGAGCCGCTGACCGCCGTCGCGCCGTACGACCTTTCGCCGATCGCGCCCGTCCCCACGTGCACGCCGGAGGATGTCGCGGCCGCGGCGGCGAGCGCCCGCGCGGCCCAGCGGGAGTGGGCCGCCACGCCGATCGCGCGCCGCGCCGAAATCGTGCTCGCCTTCCACGATCTGTTGCTGCGGCGGCAGAATCAGGTGCTCGACCTGATCCAGTGGGAGATGGGCAAGGCGCGGTTCCACGCCTGGCAGGAGGTCGCACAGGTCGCCACGATCGCCCGGCACTACGCGCGCCGCGCGGGGCGTTACCTGGCCCCGAACCGCGTGCGCGGGATGCTGCCGGTGCTGACGAAGGTCCGCGAGGAGCGCGTGCCGAAGGGCGTCGTCGGCATCATCTCCCCCTGGAACTACCCGCTGTACCTGGGAGTCGGCGACGTCCTGCCCGCTCTCCTCGCCGGCAACGCCGTCGTCTCCAAGGCGGATTCGCAGACCGCGCTGACCCTGCTGTGGACCCGCGAGCTGATGGCCGAGGCGGGGCTCCCGGCCGACCTGTGGCAGATCGTGGCCGGTCCGGGCTCCGTGGTCGGCACGGCCGTGGTCGACACAGCCGATTTCGTCTGCTTCACCGGTTCGACGGCCACCGGCCGTACGGTGGCGGAACGCGCCGCGCGGCGGCTCGTCGGCGCGTCGCTCGAACTCGGCGGCAAGAACCCGCTCATCGTGCGCGAGGATGCCGACATCGCCGCCGCGGCGGCGGGAACGGCGGCGGCCGCCTTCGCCAACACCGGGCAGATGTGCATCCACATCGAGCGGGTCTACGTGCACGAAAAGGTCTACGACGCCTTCCGTGACGAGCTCGTGCGGGTGACCGAAGCGTTGCGGCTCGGCCAGTCCTACGACTACTCGGTGGACATCGGGTCCCTCGTGTCCCCGGCCCAGCTGGCGGCGGTCGAGGCGCACGTCGAGGACGCGGTGGGCAAGGGCGCGAAGGTGCTCGCGGGCGGCCACGCGCGTCCCGAGATCGGCCCGCTGTTCTACGAGCCGACGGTGCTCGAAGGCGTCACGCAGGAGATGGCGGTCTGCGCGGACGAAACGTTCGGCCCGGTGGTCTCGCTGTACCCCTACGCCACCGACGACGAGGCTGTTTCCCTTGCCAACCAAGGAAACTACGGCCTGTCGGCGTCGGTGTGGTCGAAGAACGCCGCCGAGGCCGACCGGATGGCGCGGCGGATCCGGTCCGGTTCGGTCAACATCAACGACGGTGCGACCGCCGCGGCGGGCAGCATCGAAGCCGGGATGGGCGGCATGGGCGACAGCGGGCTCGGTCGGCGGCACGGCGCCGAGGGGATCCGCAAGTACACCGAGAGTCAGACGATCGCCGCGCAACGGCTGATGCCGCTGGGGCCGCCGTCGAACTCGGCTGTCGGCGGTTTCGTGAAGCGCACCAACCAGCAGCTGGGCCTGATGCGCAAACTGCGGGTGCGATGAGCGTCCCGGGCCACACGGCCGGGCGGGCGTTCCGTGGTTGACTGGTGCGTATGGCCCAGTTCCCGCGTACGTCCACCCGGGTGCCGCTGTGACCGCTGAGCCCACCGCGGCCGTCCGGCCGCGCAACCGCAAGCAGCTCATCGTCGAAGCGGCCGGGCGCGCGTGCAGCGAGCGCGGCTACCACGCGGCGTCGATGGAGGAGATCGCCGCCGCCGTCGGCATCACCGCGGCCGCGCTGTACCGGCATTTCCCGAACAAATACGCGCTGTTCGCCGAATGCGCGAACGTCATGGTGGACCGGCTCGTCGCCGCGCTCGACGAGGTGCCGGCGGAAGCGCCGCTGGCGGACGTGCTCGCCGCCGCCACCCGCGTCACCGTCACGCATCGCGCGTCCGGTGGCGTGTACCGGTGGGAGGCGCGGTACCTCAACCGCGAGGACCGGCGCCTGCTCCGGCAGAAGTTCGCGCACGTCGTCGGGCGGGTCGCGGACGGGGTGCGGCGCGAGCACCCGGGCCCCGAGGACGACCTGCGAGCCGTGGCGGCGCTCGGCGTGATCGGGTCCATCACGATGCACCACACGTCGATCGCCCAGCGGCGGGTGGAGGACGTGCTGCAGGCGTCGGCCCTGCGCGTGGTCGAAACCGACCCGACGGCGGCGGTGGGGAACCAAAGCCTCGTCGAGCTGCCCGCCCAGCCGGTGCCGCGCACCCGGCGTTCGGAGATCATCGCCGCCGCCATCCCACTGTTCGAGAAGCATGGGTTCGCCAACGTCACGAACGGCCGCATCGCCGACGCCGTGGGGCTCGTCCCTTCCGCGCTGTACCGGTATTTCCCGGGCAAGGCCGACATCCTCGCGGCCGCGTGCCTGCAGGCGGCCGGTCTCCTGTCGCAAGCGGTCGAGCACAACCTTCAAGGCGTGTCCGACCCGCACGACGCCCTGGTCGCGCTCGCGGAAACGTATGTGGCGTACAGCTTCGAGCACAACGCGCTCACCAGCGTCGCGGACGCCGAAATCGGCGGCCTGCCCGCGAGCCTGCAACAGCCCTTGGTTGTGGCACAGCGCGAGCACATCACCTTGTGGGAACAGCAACTCCGGCTGGCGTGGTCAGACCTCGACTCGCGCCAGGCGCGCGTGCTGGTGCACGCCGGTTTCGGTGTGGTGGTGGAGGCCGGGCGCAGGCTGCGCTGGCGCGACACGGCCGAGCACCGCGCCGCGGTGGCGGCTCTGCTCATGGGCGCCTTGGGGCTTTGAGCCATCACCCCTGGGGGACCGAAACAGCCGGCGCGGGACCCTGGAACGACCCGGCGGGCGCATCGGGCAGTCCCGCCGAATCGGGCATGGTGTCCGCGGGCAGGAACGTATTGTCGAACAGCGCGCCACCCGGGTTCCAGCTCGCGGGCAGCGCGCCTATTTGTTTCATCTGGTCGACCGTGGTGGCCCAGCGGTCGGCGGCCATCGCGCCCATCTGCTGCCCGCCGCGGCTGCCGATGACGAACGGACGCTGCCCGGCCCAGGTGAACCAGTTGGTGTCGGCCGCGAGCTGATTGTTGTCCTTGACCATCTGCTCGTTCGCCTTCGCCGCGGCGCTGACGTCGGTCAGGTACGCGGTCCAGCCTTTCGACAATGCGGAAAGCGCTTTCCGAAGCGTGTCGGCGTGGTTCTTCGCGTAATCCTCGGTGACGACGAGGACCTGGCCGTACGGGTTGAATCCCGCGGAGGCGTAGCTGAAATAGTTGAGTTCGATGTTCTGCTTACGGGCCTCGTAGACGGTGTTCGTCGGGTAGCCCTGGGTGATGCCGTCCGGTTCGGCGAAGAACGCGTTGTAGGTGCCGTTGAAGTTCTGCGTGGTGAATTGCAGCCCCTGGCTGTGCTGCACCCACTGCCAGCCGAGGCTCGCCGGCGCGACCGTCCACGATTTCCCGGCGAGGTCCGCCCAGCTGGTCCAGCCCGTCGACTTCTTGACGAGCACACCGGTGGGCGCGACGTCGAACTCGTTGTAGACGGCGATCACCGGCAGCCCCTGCGCCTTGGCCTGCAGATAGGACTCGGCGGTGGTGACGGCGATATCGGCCCGGCCCGCGGCCAGCAGTGGGATGCCGGACACGTTCGGGCCGCCCGGCAGGATCGACACCTTCGAGAGCCCGGCCTGCGCCAGGTATCCCTGGGTCTGCGCGGTGGTCCAGCCGCCGTTCTGGGCGTTGCTGAACCAGGACAGCTGCACGGTCAGCGAGTCGCCGGAGTCCCGGGAAGCCGATGACCCGGCGCCGCACGCGGCTAGTACCAGTGCGGCGATCAGTGCCGCGAACGCGAGGCGCAACCGCGCCCAACGGGAGGGGGAACGGAACATCGTGGCGGCTCCATTAGTCGCGAAAAACGGGGACCGGTCATTGTTCGGGGCTTCCGGGAAAAGGGCATGACAGTATCGCCGAAACGGGTCCGGCTCGATTTATGGACGACGTCGTCGGGAGATGGTCCGACCAAGCGGACCTTGCGCACACTCTGACCCGCGCGCTGACGTGCCGTCAACCGCCGAATCGGAACTTCACGTGGCCGAAACATTCGCGCTCGCCAGCGGAAGTGTCGAAGATATTTCGCGTGTAAACAACGGGTTTCCGAGGATCCGTCACTCTTTTCGCCCGGCAATTCCGCGCTTATGGTCGAATTGGTCAGGCCAACCGCCGAATCGGTGGTTCGGTGCCGAACTCCGCAGGAAGGACGGGTGTGGACAGCACCTCTGGGACGCCGGATGCGACGTCACCTCCGGGGCGCCGTTTGGTGCCGGTCTCCGCGCTGCGGCTGCCGCATCCCGCGCCGGGCGCGTTTCGCGGCAGCGTCAGTACCGAGATCTCCGCATATCTGGAGAAGCTGATCGCGGTCGGTGAACTCCGGCCCGGCGACCGGCTTCCTTCGGAGCGGGAGCTCGCCGCGCGGCTGGGCGTGTCACGCGCGTCGTTGCGCGAGGCGATGCACGAACTCGAGGCCAAGCACCTCGTCGAACGCAGGCCGGGCCGGGGCACCACCGTGCTGACCGCGCCCGAGCAGGTCCAGACGTTGTACTCGCGGCTTTCCGACGCCGATCACCACCTGCGTGACGTCGCCGAACTGCGCGCGACGATCGAGCCGCGGCTCGCCGAGCTGGCCGCCGAACGGGCCACAGCCGCGAACCTGCTCGAACTCGAGAACGTGTTGCGGCATCCCATCGCGGAGGTCGAGCCGGAGGAGTCGCTGCGGCTGGACCTGGAGTTCCATGTGCTGATCGCGACGGCCGCGCAGAACCCGCTGATGTCGGCGATCAACACGCTCGCCTGTTCCTGGACGTCGTCGACGCGCGTGCTCTCGCACTCGTCGCGCTACGCCCGCGAGGTTTCCTACCTCGGGCACCGCGCGATTCTCAAGGCCGTCGCGGCGGGCGACCCGGCCGAGGCGCGCGACGCCATGGCCCGGCATCTCGCCGATGTCGCCGAGTTGACCCGCGACGGCTACGAAAAGCGCGGCACCGCGGAGGAGGATCGTTGACGCTGACCGGTTTGCCACCGCGCGACGAGACGGCGCCCATTCTGCAACCGCTGACCGGGCACACCCCGAACTACCTTCCCGCCACCGGGAAAACCACGACCTGGGGCAGATTGCCCTGCGAGGACGACGAACCCGCGCTGTCCGTCGAGCCGGGTACCACGCTCGTCGTCGACACCGTGAGCCACGAAGGGATTCTCGAGGACCAGGGCCGGGATCCTGTCTCGTTCTTCGGTGCGCACGGTGTCGCGGCGGGCGACGTGCTCCTGGACGCGATCGCGATCGCCGCCGACGGCGACCACGATCTCACCGGCGGCCCGCATGTGGTCACCGGGCCGATCGAGGTCCGCGGCGCCCGGCCTGGTGACCTGCTCGCGGTGCGAGTCGGCGAACTGGCGCCACGGGTGCCATACGGTGTCGTTTCGAGCAGGCACGGCAAGGGCTTGCTGCCCGGGAGTTTCCCCGTGGCCGGGGAAATCACCAGCGTCTTCTGCGCCGTGGAGGATCTCGCGCTCGGCGTCGGCAAGGCGCGCGGCACCCTCCCGCTGAACCCCGGCGACACCGGCCGTCCGGTGCGGTTCCCGATCGCGCCGTTCCTCGGCGTCATGGGCGTGGCCACCCCGGCGCCGCGCCGGCACTCGACTCCGCCGGGACAGCATGGCGGCAACGTCGACATCCGGTTGCTCGGCACCGGGGCCACCCTGTACCTGCCGGTGCAGGTGCCGGGCGCGGGTTTCTATGTCGGTGACCCGCATTTCGCGCAGGGCAACGGGGAAGTCGCGCTCACCGCGCTGGAAGCGCCGCTGCGCGCCACCCTGACCGTGGACGTGGTGCCCGCGGCCGAGGCGCGTGCCCGGTTCGGCGCGGTCGTCGGCCCGTTCGCCCGCACCGGCGAATTCCTGATCCCCACGGGACTCGACGAGGACCTCGACGTCGCCGTCGAAAAGTGCGGCCGCAACGCGATCACGCTGCTGGGCTCGGTCTTCGGGATGGCACCGGAACTGGCGTACGCGTACCTCTCGGCCGCGGCGGACTTCGACATCTCGCAGGTGGTGGACGTGGTGAAGGGAACGCACGCGCGCATCCGGCTCGCGGATTTCGAGGAGGTGACACGATGAGCGCCCCCGCACTGGAGGTGAACTGCCCGGTCCCGGTGCCCGACGGCCTGCTCGCCGCCTTCGACGCCTACGAGACCGCCCTGCTGGCCAACGATGTCGAGGCGCTGGACCGGCTTTTCGCGCCTGGCCCGGACACCGTGCGCGGAGACGGCAAGGTCCTGCTCGTCGGACATGACTCCATCGCCGGGTTCCGGTCCGGCCGCAAGGTGATCCCGACCCGTCGCGTCGCGCGGCTGCTCGTGCGCCCGGCGGGCACGGACGCCGCGCTCGTGATGGCGTCCACAGTGGAACCGGCGACGGGCGCCACCGGACTGCAAACCCAGCTGTGGCACCACATCGCGGGGGAGTGGAAGGTGACGGCCGCGCACGTCACGCTGCCCGCAGGAGGCAGGCCCGCCGCCGCGCCACCGGTGGACCCGGCGGTGTGGCGGGTCGTGGGCACCCCGCTCGTCGCCGCCACGAGCGGCGGCCCGCTCGAGGGGACGACCGTCGCGGTGAAGGACCTGTTCGAGGTCGCGGGTCAGCGGCTCGGCGCGGGAAACCCGGTTTGGCTCGCCGAGCAGGAACCGCGGCGCACCACGGCCCCGGCGGTCGCCGCGCTGCTGGCCGCGGGCGCCGAGATCACCGGGATCGCCCGCACCGACGAGTTCGCCTACAGCCTCGCCGGGCAGAACGCCCACTACGGCACGGCCCCGAACGTCGCGGTGCCCGGCGGGATCGGCGGCGGTTCGAGCAGTGGCCCGGCGTCGGCGGTCGCGGCCGGTCAGGTACGGGTGGGACTGGGCACCGACACCGCGGGCTCGATCCGGGTTCCGGCTTCGTACCAAGGACTGGTGGGCGTTCGCCCGACTCACGGCGCGGTTCCGTCGGCCGGGGTGCTGCCGCTCGCGCCCTCGTTCGACACGGTCGGCTGGCTCACCCGTGACGTTCCGGCCGCGCGCCGGATCGCCGACGTCCTGGTGACCGGAACCGCGGCCGCGGCGACCCGGATGATGGTTCTGCCCGCCGTCGAGGCGCACGCCGCGGACGACGTGCGGGCCGCGTGCGCCGGGGTGCGCGCGAACCTGGTCGCCGCCGGGATTCTGCCCGCCGCTGAGACGGGCGATCTCGACTCGTCCACGCTCGAGACGTGGTTCGCCGCGTTCCGGACAGTGCAGGCTTTCGAGGCGTGGCAGGCGCACGGCGAGTGGCTCAGCGCGCATCCCGGCGTACTCGGACCTGACGTGGGAGGCCGGTTCGCGTCGGCCGCCACGGTCAGCGCGGCCGAGGCCGACGAGGCGCGGGGTGTTGTCTCCGAAGCACGAACTCGCCTGCGCGCGTTGCTGGACGGCGCCGTGCTGGTCCTGCCGACCACTCGCGGCGGGGCACCGGATCGCAACGCCGGCGCGGACATCGTCGAGGCCGAGCGCGCCGGCACTTTGCGGCTCACGTGCCTGGCCGGGTTGGGCGGACTGCCCGCGGTGTCCCTGCCCTTGGCGCGCACCGCCGATGGCCGTCCCGCGGGGCTCTGCCTCGTCGGCGCCGCCGGAACCGACCTCGCGCTGCTCGACCTCGCCGCCACGATCGAAGGGAGCGTCCGATGACCGGCAGTGCGCTCGCTACGCCCCACCACCCGAACCGCTGGAGCTTCGAAGACGGCCGGGTCGACCTCCGCCGCCCGCACCGGCCACCGCGTCCCACCGGGATCTCCGCGCTGCCCGCCCCGCTGACGGCCGATCTGGCCCGCAGCGCGCTGATCGTCGTGGACATGCAGAACGACTTCTGCGCCGAAGGTGGCTGGCTGCACGGCATCGGGGTGGATGTGTCGCCGCTGGCAGGTGCGATCACGGCGGTGCGGGATCTCGTTCCCGCCGCGCGCGCCGCCGGGGTTCCGGTGGTGTGGGTGAACTGGGGAAACCGCGAGGACCAGGCGAACCTGCCGCCCGGAGTGTCGCATGTGTACGACCCGGACGGCCGCGGCACCGGGGTCGGCGCCCGGCTGCCCAACGGTTCGAGGGTGCTCACCAAGGGAAGCTGGGGTGCCGCGCTCGTCGACGGGCTCGGCGTCGCGCCCGGCGACATCGAGGTGGACAAGTACCGGATGAGCGGGTTCTGGGACACCCCGCTGGATTCGATCCTGCGCAATCTCCGCGTCGACACCCTGTTCTTCGCCGGCGTCAACTCCGACCAGTGCGTGTATTCGACGCTGGTCGACGCCGCGTGCCTCGGCTACGACGTGGTGCTGGTCGACGGCGCGTCCGCGACCACGTCACCGGCGTTCTGCCACGAGGCGACGCTCTACAACACCCGCCAGTGCTACGGCTTTTCCACGCCCGCGGCCGAGTTGCTGGCCGCTTTCACGAAGGACGCATCATGAGTACCCCACCGACCCTGCGGCATCTCGCCGAGGTGACGCCCCAGCTCATTTCGGCAGGCGACACCGTCAAACTCGCGCTGCTCGCCGGCCCCGCGGACGGTTCGCCGGCCAGTGTCTTCTTCGAGGTCTGGGAACCGGGTGGGAGTCAGCCCGACAATTCGCATCCGGAGTCGACCGAGATCTTCGTGGTCCTGTCCGGCACCGGCCGCGCGCACAGTGACGAACACACGGTGCCGTTGCGGGCGGGCGACGCGCTCGTGCTGAACCCCGGCTCCACCCACCGGATCGTGAACACCTCCGCCACCGAACGGCTCTACACCGTCACGATCATGGCGGAGGATTCCGGGGCCATGCCCGGCGGTTTCGCGGAACTGGTCGCGAAAGGTACCGTGGTGGACTGGGACGGCACCGACCACGACGTCCTCGGCGGTGGCGCATGACGAAGCTGCTGGATCGTCTGTCCACTGTAGACGTCGCCGCGATCGGCAAGGAGCGCGCGCTCGTCGTGCAGCCCATCGGCGCGGTGGAACAGCACGGGCCGCATCTGCCGGTGATGACGGACGCCTGCGTCGCCGAGCGTGTTGCCGCGCTCGCCGCCGACGTCGCCGGCGACGATGTATGGCTGCTGCCGCCGCTGCACTACGGCAAGTCGACGGAGCACCTTGGCTGGGCGGGCACGATGAGCCTGTCTTCGGAGACACTGCTCGCCGTGCTCCGTGACGTCGGCCGTTCGGTCGCCGCGTCCGGCTTCACCCGGCTCGCCTTCGTCAACGGGCACGGCGGGAATCCGTCGCTGCTGGACGTCGCCGCGCGCGACATCCGCACCGACACCGGGCTGCTGGTGTTTCCCGTGACCACCGGCAGGCTCGGTGTCCCCGCCGGGCTCGACCTTCCCGACGCGGAGTTCTCGATCCATGGCGGCTTCGTCGAGACCTCGGTGATGTTGCACCTGGCGCCCGAAGCGGTGCGGCTGGAGCGCGCGGTGGCCGGTGGCGCGCACCTGCCGGAGCTGTATCCGGCCGCCGGTGAGCTGAGCCTCGAGGGCCCGCTGCCCACGGCGTGGCTCAGCGACGACTTGACCACCAACGGAGTCATCGGCGACCCGCGCTCCGCGACGGCGGAGATCGGAAAGGACATCGTCGGCCACTGGACTTCGCGGCTGGCCACCGCCTACCGGCAGATGACGGAGTTCGCGTTCCGCACCGCGTGAGCGCCCGAAACTTCGAGGAGAGACCTATGTCGACCATCGCGAAAGCGCCCCCGGCGACCGAACTGGTCGCCTTCGCCGGCGTCACCAAGACCTACGGCAACGGGTTCACCGCACTCGCCCCGATCGATTTGACCATCGGCGGCGGGCAGATCGTGAGCATCGTCGGCCCGTCCGGTTGTGGCAAGACGACACTGCTGCGGATGGCGGGCGGGCTGTCGTCGCCGACCTCGGGTGAGCTGACGATCAGCTCGGAACGGAACTCCTACGTGTTCCAGGATCCGACGCTGATGGCGTGGCGCAGCGTGCTCGCCAACACCGAGCTGGTGTCGCGGATCCGCAAGGTGCCGCGTCCCGAATGCCGCCGCCGCGCGATCGAGGCGCTGCGGCTCGTCGGACTGGAGAACGTGCAGAAGTCGTTGCCCCGCGAGCTTTCCGGTGGCATGAAGATGCGGGTTTCGCTGGCGAGGGCGCTGGCGTCGGAACCGGAGCTGATGCTGATGGACGAACCGTTCGCGGCACTCGACGAGTTCACCAGGGACCGGATGGCCGACGAGCTGATCAGGCTGTGGCGGGAGCGCGGTTTCGGTGCCCTGTTCATCACGCACTCGATCCGTGAGGCCGTCAAGATCGCGCACGAGATCGTGGTGATGGCGTCGGGACCGGGCCGGATCGTCGAAGTCGTCCGGTCGCCGAGCCCGCCGCAGGCGGACCAGGACGCGCCGCGGGACGCCGACGCGCTCGAGGAGACGGTGAAGTACATCGGCTCGCGATTGGCGGCGGCATGAGCATTACCGAAAAGCCCGTGGCAGCTCCCGCGGCGGCGCAGGCGAGCCCGCGGCCCAAGCGTTCCCGCAAGCGGCCCTCGGCACGCACCGTGCTGCTGTTCGTGCTGCCCCCGCTCGTGGTGCTCGTGCTCGCGATCGCGTTGTGGCAGATGGCGATCAGCGTGTTCGGGGTGCCGACGTTCCTGGTGCCCTCGCCGTCGGACGTGCTCGCCGCGACCGGTTCCTCGGTGAGCGCGCTCATCGAACCGACACTGGTCACGATCCAGGAGGCCTACGGCGGGTTCGTGATCGCCTCGGTGCTCGGGTTCGCGGTCGCGTTCGTGATGGCGCGCTGGACCGTCGCCGAGCGCGGCCTCTACCCGTACATGGTGCTGCTGCAGACAATCCCGATCATCGCGATAGCGCCGATTCTCGTGGTCTGGCTCGGCCCCGGCGCCGCGACGAACACCGTGGTCGCGGCGATGATCGCGGTCTTCCCGGTCACCGCGAACACGCTGACCGGGCTCAAGTCCACCGAGCGCAACCTCGTGCAGCTGTTCACCATGGCCGGGGCGAGCAAACGCTACGAGATGGTCGTACTCCGTGTCCCGTACGCGCTGCCGTACGTGCTGACCGGGCTGCGGATCGCGGCGGGTTCTTCGGTGATCGGCGCGATCGTCGGCGAGTTCGTGGCCGGGATCGGTGGCGGCCAGGGCGGTCTTGGCTACGTCATCACCTCGACCGCGCAGCAGCTGCTGATGGCGCGCCTGTTCCTCGCGGTGGTCGCCGCGAGCTGTGTTTCGCTGCTGCTGTTCGGAATCGTCCGGGTGGCGGAGGTGCTGACGTTGCGGCGCTGGCACGAATCCGCCATGGCCACCGACGAGTGACCATCCGGAAAGGACACTTGATGCGCATAGACACCAACATCCTTGGCGCGGTCCGGATGCCCGACGCGGGCGCGAGCGGGCCGGATGCGACCGCACGCCGATACGGCCGCGAGGACTACGCCACCGCGTACCGCGACTTTGTCGCACTGTCCACTGTGGCCGACGAGGTGGGTTTCGACACCTTCTGGTACACCGAGCACCACTTCCAGCACGAGGGCTACGAGGTCGTCCCGAACCAGATCCTGCTGGGACTGTACTCGGCGGCCGTGACGAAGCGGATCAGCTTCGGGCAGATGTTCAACATCGTCCCGCAGTGGAATCCCTTGCGGCTGGCGGAGGATTTCGCCGCCGCGGACGTGCTCACCGGCGGCCGCATGCGGTTCGGCGTGGGACGCGGCACGGTACCGCGCGAGATGCAGACGCTGGGCGCCCGTATCGAGTCCGGGGACAACGCCATGGACGCCTCCGCCGAGCAGGCCAACCGCGAGCAGTTCGCCGAGGCGATGGCCGCGATCCGGCTGGCGTTCGGCCAGGACCGCTTTTCCCACCGTGGCAAGCATTTCGCGTTCCCGCCCGAGGGGATCCCGGACCGCGGCGGGTTCGTCGGCGATCTCACGCTGGTCCCCAACGTCACCCGCGAGGTCGAGATCTACCAGGCCTGCACCTCACCGCGCACGATGGACTACGTCGCCGAACACGGGCATATCGGTGTCTACACGCGACAGTCCCCGGCGCGGCTTGCCCAGCAGTGGCACAAACACGCCGAGCTCACCGCGAAACACGGCAGGCCGACGGAAATGGGGGAAGAGCAGATGCTCGTCCTGCACGTCAACGTCGCGCCGACGCATGAGGAGGCCGTCGCGCTGGCCCGGCCCGGGCACGACGAGCTGGCCAAGCTCCTCGCGCCCTACGGCCGTTTCGCGACTTACGACCCGCCCGCGGGCATGGATGTCACGCCGTTCGACTACGCGCCAACGCTGGAGGAGTCGATGGCGCAGCGGATCTACGTCGTCGGCGACTTCGACGAGGTCGCCGGGCAGATCGCCGGATACCGCGAACTGCTGGGACTGCGCCGGTTGTCGGTCACGATGGACGCGCTGGGGTTGACTCCGCAGCAGCATCAGGACCAGTTGCGTCTGTTCGCCGCCGAGGTGGCCCCGAGGCTGGGTATCGAGATGTCCGGCGACGGGCAGCGGGCTTTCGAGGCCGCGGCATGACGGCGGTGGCCGCTTCGCTGGCGGCAGCCGACGGCACCCGGATGCTCGCGGAGCTGGCTTCCGGCGCGCTGACGGCTGTCGAGCTGCTCGAGCGGCACCTCGCGTTGCTCGACGGCCCCGGCGCCGCGCTCGGCGCCGTCGTCGACACCGACCGCGAGGGCGCGCGAGCCGCCGCCGTGGCCGTCGACGCCGCACGGGACGCCGGCCGGCCGCTCGGCCCGCTCGCGGGCCTGCCGGTCACCATCAAGGATGCCTTTGACGCCAAGGGAATGCGGACTTCGCACGGACGTCTTTCCGACGCGCACCAGGCCACCGAGGACGCGCCGCTCGTCCGCCGGTTGCGGGAGGCTGGCGCGATCGTGGTCGGCAAGACCAACGTGCCGGTGTACCTCGCCGACCACCAGTCCACCAACGACGACTTCGGCCACACCCGCAACCCCTTCGACCCCGCGCGGTCACCGGGCGGTTCGTCGGGAGGCGCCGCGGCGGCGGTCGCGGCGGGGCTCGCGGTGGGGGACTTCGGCAGTGACCTGTCGGGCTCGTTGCGGGTGCCCGCCGCCTGGTGCGGGTTGTTCGGGCACCGCCCGTCGAACGGGATCGTGTCGAAGCTCGGCCACCTGCCGTGGCCGCGAGGCGGGCTGCTGGAGCCCAGGGTGTCGGCGGTGGGACCGATGACCCGGTCGGCCGCGGACAGCGCGCGGTTTCTCGACGTACTCGCGGGCGCGGAGGGCCTCGACGCGTACGCGTGGCGGCTGGAGCTGCCGCCCGCGCGGGTCGACGCCTTGGCCGGAACTCGCGTCGCGGTATGGCTCGACGACGCCGCGTGCCCGGTCGACAAGGAGACCGTGGCCGCGATCCGCGCGTTCGCCGACGCGTTGGCCGAGGCCGGCGCCGACGTCGAAGAGCTGACGGATCCGCCCGTGCGTGGCGAGGAGGCGATCGAGCTTTTCATACGGCTGCAGGCCGGAGAGGTCGTGCACGGCCTCGACGACGAGGCGTGCGTGCGCAGTGCCGCGCTCGTCGACGCGCCAGGACGTGCCGGGGCCATGGCGCGCGGCCACCTGCAGTCCCTGCGGGCCGCGCTCGACGATTTCGAGGCACAGCGCCAGATCGCCGCCCGCTGGGCGGAGGTCCACGAGCGCTACCACGTCGTGCTCTGCCCGGCGGCCCCGTGCGCCGCACCGCCGTATTCCGAGGTCCCGGCCGAGTCCCGGCTGTTGACGCTCGACGGAGTCGAGGTCCCCGCGGCCGACACCGTCGGGGCGTGGAGCCGGATCTCGAGCGTCGGCGGCGGCCCCGCCACCGTCGTGCCGCTCGGCGCGGGCGCGACCTCGGGCCTGCCGATCGGCGCCCAGCTGCTGGGCCGCTACCTCGACGACCGCACTCCGTTGCGAGTGGCGGCGCTCGCCGAGGAAGCCGGACTGATCCGCTTCACCGCGCCGAAGGGGTGGTGAGCGTGATGCCCGAGGCTCTCGCCGCGGACCTGCGAAGGGTGCTCGAAGATTCCGCCGACGTCAGCGCCGACGAGGCCGCCCGCAAAGCGTCCACAAAGGACTTCTCGTGGGTCTCGCCGATCATCCACCGCACCATCCCGCGGACGCTGCCCGACGCCGTCGTGACGGTGCGGTCGGCCGAGGCGGTGCGAACACTGGCCCGCTACGCCCACGAGCACCGGATTCCGCTCACCGCGCGGGGAAAGGGCACCTCGAACTACGGGCAGATCATCCCGCTCGCGGGCGGGATCATGGTCGATTTCCACGACCTGACCGGCGAAACCGAGCTCCACGAAGACGGGACGGTGACCACGCTGGCCGGTACCACCTGGCACGAGCTGAGCGCGTTCCTCGACGGCACCGGCCGCGAACCGGCCATGTTCCCGACCACGCTGAACAGCACCGTGGCCGGCTACGTCGGTGGCGGCGCGGGCGGACCGGGGTCGATCGAACACGGGTTCAACCACGAGGGCTTCGTCCAGCGGCTCACCCTCGTCCCGGTGACCGCCGACGCGGAGCCGGTCGAGCTGCGTTTCCCCGCCACGACACCGCATGTGCACGCGTTCGGCACCACGGGCCTGATCACCCGGGTAGGCCTGCGCACGGTACCGGCTGTAGCACGTACGGCGGTGTTCGCGTCGGTGCCCGGATTGGACGCGGGAGCGGCGATGGCGCTGGAGATCCTGCGCCTTTCACCGGCCCCGCAGATCCTCGCCGTCACGGAACCCGAGCTGGCCGCGCTTTTCCCGGAGGATCCGGGATTCGAGCCGGGCCGCACGAATCTGCGCACCGTCGTGGCGGTGGAGCAAGCCGGCGCCGTACGAGAAATCGTTGCGCGCGCAGGAGGTTCGGTGTCCGGCGTACGCGCCGACGCCGTTCGCTTCCTCGCGACGTTCATCAACAACCACACCACCGTGCGCGCCAAGGCGCGACGCCCCGAGCTGTTCCACGTTCTGGTGCGGGGAAACGGAATCCTCGGCAAACGAGCCCTGATCGCCGAGGCGTTCCCCGGCGCCACCGTGCAGCTGGAGGGCATTCGCGGCCCCGAGGGGCCGTGCCTGATGGCGCGCATCCTCGCCCCGCACCGCGATGACGCGGCCGTGCACGCCGGAATGGACCTGCTGCGCGCCGAAGAGTTGTTCGTGGACAGTCCCCATAGCTGGGTGGTGCACGAGAATCTGCCGCCCCGCTGGGCCGAGGCGGACCGGTTCGATCCGGCCGGGCTGCTGAACCCCGGCAAACTCCCGCGAACCCACTGATTCCCCACCCGAAATCACGAAAGAGCAAGACATGTCCTCACGATCCAGCATCGGCAGGTTCCTCGCGGCGGCCGTCGCGATGGCGCTGACCGTGACCATCTCGGCGTGCGCCGGGAACGCCGCCCCGGCCAAATCGGCCGACGGCACCACGTCCTTCACACTCGTGCTGCCCTGGTACGCCGATCCCGAGGGCGGCGGTTTCTTCGCCGCGCGGTCCGAAGGGCTGTACCAGAACAAGAAGCTCGACGTCATCCTGCAACCGGGCGGGCCCCAGGTGTCGGCGACGCAGCTCGTGGCGTCGGGCCGCGCGCAGGTCGGGTTCTCCGACGCCGCCGGCATCATCCAGGCGCGTCAGCAGGGCATCCTGATCGTCGCGATCGGCGCGCTGTACCAGGACAATCCGGTCGGCATGATGGTGCACGCCGACACCGGCATCACCTCCTTCGCGGGGATGGCCGGCAAGACCTGGGCCGTGCAGACCGGGCAGCTCGGGCCCGACTGGGTCAAGAAGAGCACCGGCATCGACTTCGGCACGCAGGTGTACAACGGCTCCATCGCGAACTTCCTCACCAACGACGGACTCGTGCAGCAGGGTTGGCCGACGAACGAGGCCTACGAGGCGGAGAAATCCGGGGTGAAGGTGAACTTCGTGCCGTTCTCGGCGGCGGGTTTCAACCCGTACAACGACGTACTCTTCACGTCGGAGTCCTATTTGGCCGGCCACCGGCAGGAGCTGACGGACTTCCTCGCCGCGAGCCTGCAGGGCTGGTCGGACTACATGGGCAACGTCGACGTGGCCAAGACGGCCAATGACGCGATCCTCAAGGCGAACGACCAGCTGACCGAGCAGAGTGCCTGGTACGCCTGGGACAAGCAGCGTCAGTACGTGGTCGCGGGCGACGGCGCCAAGCAGCTGGGTGCGATGAACGAGCAGCGGTGGGCCACCTTCGCCGACCAGCTCAAGCAGCTCGGCCAGCCGGTGCCCGACGACGTCAGGACACTGTTCGACACGTCGTTGCTGCCGACGATTCCCGCACCGGCCACACTGCCCGCCGCGCCGGCGGGCTCGTACTGAGCCGGCGGCGTTCGTGCTGACCGTGACGAACGGGCTGGTGCTCACCATGGCCGACGGCGACGAGCCGTTCGTCGGCTGGCTGAGCGCCGGCCCGGACGGCCGGATCACCGGCGTCGGCAGGGGAGAGCCGCCGAGCACCGAAGGCACCGTGCTGGACGCGACGGGTAAGATCATCGCACCCGGGTTCGTCTCGGCGCACAGCCATCTGCACACCTCCGGGCTGCGGGGGCTGGCGGCGGGCGAGACGTTGTACCCATGGGTTCGCGCGAACAACGAGGTGCTGCTCGGCGCGGCCGACGAGGACATGTACTGGTTCGTCCTGCACGGCTGCTTCGACTTCCTGGCCAACGGCATCACTTCGGCCTACAACTTCGCGCTCAGCCGCGTGATCTGGCTCTACGACGATAAAACCGGCGACCGGCCCGGCCAGATCCGCGGAGCGGAGTACGTCACCAGGCAGTTCGACGCGGCAGCGGAATCGGGGTTGCGGGTGCTCACCGCGATCCGGCTCGACGACGAGGCGTTCGGGCGTGAGCGGGCGCTGGACAACTTCGACGCGGCGGCCGCCGCGGTGCGGGCGACCACCCCGTCCGAGGCGTTCCTCGGCATTTCGGTGTACGGCGCGGTGCAGTGGTCGAGCACCCCGGCGACGGCCGGGCTGGAAGCGGAGGTGATGGCACGCCACGGCATCACCAACCAAGCACACTTCGTGGAATCCGCCGAGAATCTGCCCGCGCAGCAAGCGAAGTTCGACTGGTACGCCCGCGCGGGCGCGCTCGGGCCGGCGATGGTGTTCGGGCATTTCGTGCATCCCACCGGCGAGATGGTCGACGCGGTCGCGGAGGCGGGGTGCGCGGTGGTGTGGCAGCCGACGTCCAACGGACGCCTCGGTTCGGGGATCGCCGACATCGTCGGCTACCGGGAACGAGGGATCAGGATCGGGATGGGGCTGGACGACCAGTCGTGCACCGACATCTCGGACCCGTTCGGCAATATGCGCATGGGCCTGTACACCCAGCGCGCCCGGCGGTCACAGGCTTCGGTGCTGATGCCGCGCGAGGTGGTGCGCATGCACACGCTGGGTTCGGCGGAGGTGCTCGGTATCGCCGACCGGGTCGGCAGCCTCGAAACCGGAAAGTTCGCCGACTTCCTCGTGGTCGATCCCGGCCGGCCGGACACCGGTCCGCTGTGGGACGTCTACGCCAGTTACGTCCTCGCGTGCGGGCAACGGAACCTCAAGGAGGTTTACGTCGGCGGTCGCTGTACCACTGTGGACGGTGAAGTCCGCCATCCGCTCGCGGAGCACGCCCGTGCTGAACTCCACGGGCGGTTGCGCGCGGCCGCGCGGCGACAGGGCCTGCCCGCGCCGCGGTTCTAGGGGAGTGTGCGCCGCCGGTCCGGTTTGAACGGCAAGGCGGTGACCGTCGCCCTGATCTCGCGTTGCGGGGTTCCCGGACTGCCCCACACGACGGTGACTTCGGTGCCCGGCTCGGCGTGTGCCCGGTCGAGGACGCAGAGCGAGATCGTCGCCCGCAGGTGGGTGCTGACCGTGCGGCCGGTGGACACGCCGACCGGGGCGTCGCCGACCAGCACCTGATCGAAACTCGGCCCGAGGTACCGCGGGATGTCCATCTGCTCGGGAAGTTCAACGCTGCCGTCGAACAGCGCGGCGAACACGGTGGTGACATCGCTGCTGTTCCACGTGAGCCCCACCAGCCCGCGGGACGGCCCACCCGATTCCACGTCGGCGGCGAGGGCGGCGCGGCCGGTGAAGTCGTGGGCGGGCAAGCGTTTGCGCGGCCCCCAGCCGAGCTCACCCGGCTTCCGGAAGTAGTCGCTCACGCCATTCGCGGGGACGAAGCTGCCCCCGATCTTGCCGCGCCGGAACTGCCGCGGCGCCCCGGGCGTGACGATCGCGGCGGGCAGGTAGTCGAGGCCGTTCGTGGCGATCCCGGCCTCGATGTGTTGCACGGCTTGGGAACGGAAGCCCAGCAGCCGGATCCCGGACTCGGCCCCGGCCGCCGCGACGGCCTTCCAGACGCTGTCGGCGTCGGTCGGGGAGCCGTGCACTTCGTAGCCCAGTTCACCGGAAATCCCGGTGCGCAGGATGCGCACGGGGGCTTCGCCGACGCGCGAGCCGCGGCTCCGGTTGAACGCGATGTCGCCGAGCGACTCGCCGGTCGCCTTCTCCAGCGTGCGCAGGGATTCCGGCCCTTGGACGCCGAAGATGAACCACTCGGGCGTGATGTCGAGGACCTCCGCGTCCCATGTTTGCCGGCTGAACTGCCAGCGCAGCCAGTCGCAACTCCCCGCGGTGTAGACGAATTCCTCGTCCCCCAGTTTGCACAGGACACCCTCGGACGCGACCCTGCCGTGCTCGTCGAGCTGCACGTGGTGCTTGATCTGCCCGGTTTCGAAGCGGGACAGGTCGTTCATCCCGAGCCCGCTGAGGAACGCCAGCGCCTCCGGGCCGCGGACGGCGACCTTGCTCAGGGAGCTCCAATCGCCGAGATAGCAGGTTTCGACGTGGGCAGCGCTCTCCTCCGTCCAGTCGACATACTCCAGCGGGAGCAAGGTTTGCGCGAACCGGCCGAACGAGCCCCTGGTGTTCGCCTCGTCCTGCGCTGCCGCGGCCGGGCTGAACAGCGGCGGCCGTTCGAGCACGAAGGGCGCGTCGTCCTTGCCCAGCACGGCTTCGTAGGTCCGCCGCTGGTGCTCGGTGATGTCCATGTCCTCTCCCGTTCCCTATCCGGCCAGGTGACCGCGCGCTTCTCCCGCGGTGACAACGCTCCCGGTGACCAACAACGCCGAGTACGGCCTCCGGAGCGCCTCCGCCAGCGACTCGTGCACGTGGATCCGTTCCGCCGGAAAGACTTCCCGCGCCTTCGAAGCCAACTCCGCCACGGGCAACGCCCTGGGCGACCGGTTGCGCGTGACGACGAGGTCGCCATCCAGTTCGGCCACCGCGCGGAGCATGCCAGTGACCTCCTTGTCCGCCAACACGGCGAGCACGGTGGTGAACCGGGTACCGGGATGGGCTTCGAGGAGCGCCGCCACGGTGGCCCGCATCCCGGCCGGGTTGTGCGTGGCATCGAGGAACACCGGCGGGTCCAGCGAATGCGGTTCGAGTCGACCGGGGGAGCGGATCGCGGCGAACGTCCGGCGGACGGCTTCGGCAGTGAGCTTTTTCCCGCGTGGGGCGAGAAACGCGTTGGCGGCGGCGAGCGCGGTGCGGGCGTTGTCGGCCTGGTGCCGCCCGAGCAACGGGACCGTGAGGTTTCCATAGTCCGGAAGGTGCAGCTGCTGCCCATCAGGGCCGGGAACGCGGGCCAGCACCGGGATTTCCTTCTCCACGTGACGCAGGGGCCCGCGACGTCCGAGCCGGCGCAGCGCGGCCGGCGGCTGGTGGCCGACGATCGCGACGGCGCCGGGCTTGATGATCCCGGCCTTCTCGGTCGCGATCGCGGCCACGTCCGGACCGAGATACTCCCTGTGGTCCAAGGAAATCGGGGTGATCACGGCGACCTCGCCGTCCGCGACGTTGGTCGCGTCCCAGGTGCCGCCCATGCCGACCTCGACCACGGCCACGTCGAGTTCGGCTTCCGCGAAGGCCACGAACGCCGTCGCCGTCATCACCTCGAAGAACGACAGCGCGACCGGATGCGTGAGGTCCACCCGCGAGGCATGGGGCTCGATCCGCTGGTATGCGGCGATAAAGCGTTCGGCGGTGATGGGCGAGCCGTCGAGGGCGATCCGCTCCCGTGGCGTTTCCAGGTGCGGACTCGTGTACCGGCCGACGCGCAAACCGGCCGCGCGCAGGAGATCGTCGATGATGCGGGCAGTGGTGGTCTTGCCATTGGTGCCGGTCACGTGGACGACGGGCACCGCGTGCTGCGGATTTCCCAGGCGTGCCATGAGATCCGCCATCCGATCCAGTGACGGCTCGAGTTTGCTCTCCGGCCAGCGCCGGAACAGCGCTTCCTCGACCTCCGCGAGTATCACGACACTTCCTCAAGCCGGGGCGCCTCGGCCGCGAGCACGGTGTTGCGCAGCAGCCAGACATCGGTGACGGGCCCGACCCCACCGGGTACAGGCGTGATCGCGCGGGCGACTTCGGCGACACTGGAGAAGTCCACATCCCCGGTCATCCGGACGCGCCCGCGCTCGTCGGTGACCGGGTTGATGCCCACGTCGAGCACGATCGCGCCGGGCTTGACGTGCTCGGCGGTGATCAGCCCGGCCCGCCCGGCGGCGACGATCAGCACATCGGCCCGGCGGGTGTGCCGTTGCAGCGCACCCGTGCGACTGGCCCATTCGTCGACGGACGCGACCGCGGCCTGCCGCGCGTATCCCAGGCACACACAGGGTTTCCCGACATTGTTCGACCGGCCGACGACCACGATCTGCGCGTGGTGGTAGAAATCCGCGCGATCCTCGCCTGCCTCGTCCAGCCACGTGTCGAGCAGCTGGAACACCGAAGCCGCCGTCGACGGAACGAACCGCGGCACGCCGAGCGCGAGCAGCCCGGCGTTTTCCGGGTGCACGGCCTCGATGTCCTTCTCCGGGGCGATGACGCGGAACAGCGCGGCCTCGTCGATATGCCGGGGGAGCGGTCGCAGCAGCAAAATCCCCGACACGTCCTCCCGCGCGTTCAATCCACTGACCACTGTGGACAGTTCACTCTGCGTGGCGGTCGCGGGAAGCACCTGCGGGAAATACGGGACACCCAGTTCCCCGGCCAGCCGCCGCAGGCGCGCCTCATAAGCCTTCGAGCCGTAGTCGTCACCGACCAGGATGGTGGCCAGGCCGACCCCGTCGTGCCGCCGGACAGCCAGCGAGGACTTGAGATCGCGGGCGACGGCCGCGCCGTCGATGAGATGGGCGGTCACGACACACAGCTCCTTCGCTCCGGCATCAGGGCATCGACTGTCGCCAGCGCATCGAGCGAGCGCCACACGTCATGCACCCGCACGCCCCACGCACCGGCCCGCGCGGCCCAGGCCGAGATCACGGCGGTCGCGGTCTCCCGCTGGTGCACCGGCCGGGATGTACCGTCCGGGGCGGCCAAAAGCAAGCCCAGGAAGGACTTCCGCGACGCCCCCACGAGCACCGGCAGGCCGAGCGCGACGAGTTCGGGCAGCCGCGCCAGCAAGGCCCAGTTGTGCTCGGCGGTCTTGGCGAAGCCCAGCCCGGGATCGAGCACCAGGAGCTCCGGGTCGACCCCGGCGGCGACCACCTCGTCGACCCGCGCGGCGAGCTCCCCGGCGACCTCGGCGACCACGTCACGATGGCCGGCGGCCGGATACCAGTGCGTCAGCACCCACGGCACCCCAGCGTGCGCGACCAGCTTCGCCATCGCGGGCTCGGCCAGGCCCCCGCTCACGTCGTTGACCAGCACGGCCCCCGCGTTCAGCGCGGCCTCGGCGACGGCCACGCGCAGGGTGTCCACACTGACCGGAACCCCGGCCGCCACCAGCTCGCGGACGACCGGCAGCACCCGCCGGCACTCCTCGGCGGCATCGACGCGTCCCGCGCCGGGCCGGGACGATTCGCCGCCGACGTCGACGTAGTCCGCTCCGGCCGCGCGCAGGGCCAGACCGTGCGCCACGGCGGCATCGCGGTCGAGGAAGTCGCCCCCGTCGGAGAACGAATCGGGGGTGACGTTGAGGACGCCCATGACTTTCACGGGAAGACGATGGTTTGGTTGCCGTGGCGGATGACGCGGTCCTCGCTGTGCCACTGCACCGCGCGCGACAGCACGGCACGCTCGACGTCGGCGCCCCGGCGTTGCAGATCCGTGGCGGTGTGAGCGTGGGTGACGCGCACGACGTCCTGCTCGATGATCGGGCCTTCGTCGAGGTCCTCGGTGACGTAATGCGCCGTCGCGCCGACGAGTTTCACGCCGCGCTCCTTGGCCTTCGCGTAGGGGCCCGCGCCGATGAAGGCGGGCAGGAACGAGTGGTGGATGTTGATGATCGGCACGCCGACGCGTTCGATGAACTCACCGGACAGGATCTGCATGTACCGGGCCAGCACGAGCAGATCCACATTGCCCTGCAACAGGCGGAGGTGCTCGGCCTCGGCGGCTGGTTTGTCCGTTGAGGGCACATGGACGAACGGGATGCCGAAGCTGCGCACCTCCTCGGCGAGGTCGGGGTGGTTGGAGATGACCATCGCGACGGACACGGCCAGCTCCCCGCGCCGCTGCCGCCACAGCAGGTCCAGCAGGCAGTGCTCCGATTTCGACGCGAAGATCGCGACCCGTTGCGGGACGGACAGATCGCGCAGCGTGAACCGCAGGCCGTCGCCCAGTTTCGCGGCGAGATCGCGGTCGATGTCGGGCAACGCGGCCTTGAGGTCGTCCACACCGAAAACGGTGCGCTGGAAGAAGTTCCCGCCCTGCGGGTTGTCGGAGTACTGGTCGAGGGAGACGATGTTGGCGCCGTAGTCGTGCAGCACGTTGCCGACCGCGGCGACGATGCCCGTGCGGTCCTGCCCGTGCACGACGAGCGAGGCGTGGTTGTGCAGCCGGGGAAGCGTGGCGCGCTGGCGTGGCGCGGCCTGGGTGAGGGTCATGTCAGTTCCTTGCGCGGAAGTCGGCGATCCAGCCGGACGTGGCTTCGAGGCCGCCGAAGGTGTAGAAGTGCAGCTTGATCTCGCCGTGGCGGTGCGGTTCGTAGCCCTCGGCGAGTGCGGTGAGGAAACGGTCGGGCCCGGCCGTGCCGAGCAGGTTGGTGATGGAGAACCCGTATTTCTTCGCGATCCCGGTGCTGGTGCCGACCCCGAACCGCCGCGCGTACGACAGCAGCCGCTTGATCCCGGCGGGCCCGGGCACCCCGACGCGGATCGGCAGGCCGATCCCGCGTTTGCGGACCTCGTCGACGTAGGCGAGCACCGCGTCGGAGTCGAACCCGAACTGGGTGATCACCGTGCCGGCCAGTCCCTGTGCCCGCAGGACGGCGTTCTTGTCCTCGATCGCCGACCACAGCACGGGATCGCCGATGCCGGGATGCCCTTCCGGGTAGCCGCTGACGCTCACGTGCCGCACCCCGTACCGTTGCAGCAACCCGGAACGCAGTACGGCGAGCGAATCCTCGTACGGTCCCTCGGGCCGGGTGGGGTCACCCCCGACCACGAACACGTTCTCGCTCGCGCCCGTCGATTGCAGCGCGGCGAGGAACTCCTCGAGTTCGGCCGGCGAGCGCAGGCGCCGGGCCGAGATATGCGCCACCGGCACGAACCCGTAGTCCTGCACGGCTTTCACGGCCGCCAGCCGCATCGCCAGGTCTTCGGTGCCGAGGTAGGTCACGTTGACCCTGGTCCCGGCCGGGATCAGCGCGCGCGCCGCGGTGAGGTTCGCGATGTCCTTCCCTGTCATCTCCAGGGAGAAATCGCCCAGCAGTGCGGTGGCGGCCGCGAGCGCGGTGTCCTGGGGCATCGTGTACCTCTTTTCGAGCGCAGGGGATCCAGGGCCGCCACCGGAAACGGTGGTGGTGGCCCTGTCTTCGGTTCTGTGGTCAAGTGTCGCGGCGGTACTGGGTGCGGGCGTGCTGATCGAACGGGGCGGGCTGCACCGTCGCGCGGATGCGCGGGAAGCCGAGGTCCGCGTCGGGTGCGGTGCCGGCGCCGGGGTGCTCGCCCCACACCAGCTCGACCTGCGTGCCGGGTTCGGCCCGGGCGGAGTCGATGATGCCGAGCGACAGCACGGTGCCGACCGGATCGAGGGACCCGGCGTAGTAGGTCATGCCCAGCAGGTCCCCCTTGTGCTCGACGCGGTAACGGGCGTAGCTGAGCACGAACCCGTCACCCAGCGTCGCCCGGACGTCGTCCTTGTCGAGCACCAGGGTGACCTTGGTGCGGTGGATGTCCTCCCGTGACTTCTCGAGCGCTTCGCGGCCGATGAAGTCGTGCTTGAACGACAGCAGCTTGCCGTAGCCGAGCTCGTACGGGGAGACGTAGTAGTCCTCGATGTCCTCGGAGTAGAAGCTGCCGTGCAAGGGTTTCTGCCCCTCGAACGAGTACAGCCCCACCCATTCCCGGTACCCGGCCAGGTCGGGATCGGTGTAGATCGCCGGGACCACGGTGGGAATCCAGCCGCTCTCCAGGCTCGCGGTCGGGTACGCCATCGACCCCACGCGCACGAGGCCCAGCGGCTCCCCGGCGCGCAGCAGCGCTTCGTGGACGAACTCGGCGTCGGCCCACGGCCCGACGAACTCGAACCCGGCCTGCCCGGCCATCCCGTGCCGGAACGCCCGGACTGTCCTGCCCTGCAAAGAGACCAGCTGCGAGTGGAAGAATTTGGTCTCCGGCAGAGGCCCGCCGAACGCGCGTTCGGCGAGCTCCCGCGCCCCGGGGCCCTGGACCTGGTACCGGTAAATCCGCGGGTTCGCGCCACCGCGCAGGCGGCTTTCCGGGTCCGTCGAAAACGTGACGTCGTGACCACCGGTCTCCCCGTGGTACTTCACCCAGTTCTGGGCCGCCGACACCCCGCTGAGGGTGTAGCGGTTTTCCTGTTCCCGCAACAGGATCCCGTCCTCGATCAGCAGCCCGCGGCTCGTCACGGGCACGAACTGCTTGGCACGGCCCAATTCGAACGACGTGTAGTTGTTCGCGCTGACCTCCGACAGCAGCCGCGTGGCGTCCGGGCCCTCGATCACTGTGTCGGCCATGTGGTGCGACAGGTTCAGCAACGCCACGCCGTCATGCCAGGCGGTCTGCTCCGCGCGCCAGCTGGCGTACTCCGGGTCGACGACCTCCGGCATCCACGGGTCCGAGCCCGGTTTCCACAGCAGCGAGACCGCCGAGCCCGCCTGGTCGATCCCGGACTGGAGAGTGGGTGCTGACATGACTTGCGCCTCCTGATGCATCGCCGCTGACGAAACTGTACGGTACGGTACACCTCATGACGATTTCAAGCCCGCGGGCCGCCGGGCCCGGCCCGTCGATAAGGCAGCGGCTACCCTCGGGAGCTGTGAACAGTGCAGACCGGAGGGCCCGCATCGTCGATGCGGCGGCCGAGCTCTTCATCGCCCACGGCTACGCCGGAGTGAGCATGGAGGACGTGGTCACCGCGGTGGGTGGCTCGAAGTCCACGCTGTACCGGTACTTCACCGACAAGACCGAGCTGTTCCGTGCCGCCGTCGAGGGGCGGATCGGCCGGCTGTCCGAGCCGCTGCGCTCGTTCCAGCCCGGCGGCGACGTGACCGCGACCCTGCGGAAGTTCGGCCGGTACCTGGCCGACATCGTGCTCGCCCCCGAGGCGATCGCGCTGCACCGGCTCGTCCAGTCCGAGGCGGAACGCATCCCCGGCCCCGGGGAGACCTTCCTGGAACACGCGCCGGCGGTGGGCAACGCGATCCTCGGCCGCTACCTCGCCGAGTTGTGCGGCCAGGGAGTCCTCGAGCTCGAGGACCCGGTGCTCGCCGCGGGGCAGCTGTTCCAGGCGATGCTCGGCGGGCTGCAGATGCGGATGCTGATGAACCCCGCCGCGCCCCCGACCCGGAAAGAGGTCGAGCGCAGCATCGCCACCGCGGTCGAGATCTTCCTCAACGGAGCCAAGACACGCACCTAGGTTCTGTTGTATCGGCAACGGAGCCGCTCGCGGTGGGCCAGGCACTTGCGCGGCCGAGGGTTCTGAGGTGGCCGCCGGCGAGGCCCTCACCCGCATCGCCACACATACCACTGGGGGAACACTTCCTGGCGCGATCATTGGTTCGCCCCGGTGCGGTAGCTGGCCCGGGCGAACCGGCTCAGCGGAGCGGATTCCACGGTGGCGCGGATCTCGACCTGCTCGTGCGGCTCCACGGCCGGCTTCGTGGAGCGCGGGTTCTCGCCCCAGAGCACCCGGACCTCGGTGCCCGGCCGCGCGAAGGCCTCGTCGACCACGGCGAGCGAGACCACGGCCTGATCGCGGACCACGTAGCCGCAGTCCATCGAGATCCCGGCGCGGCCTCCGCCGGCGAGGACCTCGTCCATGTGGAACAGTCCGTACCGCGCCTTGGGCAGGTTGAAGTACTTGTACGTCGGCCCGGGCGTCCACAGCGAGGAAAACACCTTGGCGACGTCGTCGGGGTGCCAGACGAGCGTGACCTTCTGCCGGTGCGGCTCGGCGGCGCGGGCACGGAGCGCGTCGCGGCCGACGAACTCGTGCTCGAAATCGACGAACTTGCCGTAGCCCAGGTCGTAGGGGGTGACGTAGTAATCGGCGGCGTCCGGCGAGTTGAGGCTTCCGCCGAGCGAACCCGCGCTGGAGGCCGGCAACCATTCGCGGTAGGCCCGGAGGTTGTCGTCGGTGAAGATCGCGGGCATCGGGCCGGGGATCCAGCCGGACTCCAGGTTCGCGGTGGAGTAGGCGACCGAACCGACCCGGTGCAGGTCGAACTCCTCACCGGCCTGCAGGATCGCCTCCCGCACCGCGTCACCCTCGTCCCAGGGGCCGAACAGCTCGAACCCGATCTGCCCCGCCATCCCGTGCCGCAGGGCACGCACGCGGTGGCCGGCGATCTCCAGCGAGGTCATGCCGAAGAACCGGACGTCCGGGATCGGCTGCCCGGTGAGCTTCTCCACCAGCGGCCCCGCCGCCGGGCCCTGGATCTCGAACCGGTACAGCTTCGGCGGCCGCCCGCCCCGGTCGACCGACTGCGGGTCGCGTTCGACGGTCACGTCCCACTCGCCCGTCCGCGCGTGGTACTCGACCCAGTCGAGCGCGGTACGCCTGCCGACGAGATCGGCCGAGGTGTCGCCGAGTCCGAACAGGACGGCGTCACCGATGTAGTGCCCGTCGTCGCCGACCGCGACGAACTGCTTCGCCTTGTCGTTGCCGAACCCGCGGAAGTTGTTGACTCCCAGGTGTTCCAGCAACCGGAACGTGTCCGGGCCGTCGATGAAGAGGTCGTTCATGTGGTGGGACTGGTCGAGCAGGGCGCAGGACTCGTGCCACGCCAGCGCTTCTTCGCGCCAGTTCGTGAACTCGCCCGGCACGAACCCGAAGCCGTGCGAGAACGCCCTGCGCGGCTGGTTGCGCATGAGATCGACGGCGTTGCCGACGCGGTCGATCGCTGCCTGGAGACTTTCGGCTGCCATCTGCGGGGTGCTTCCTTCCATCCGGCCAAAACTGCCGAGATCAACCTTGCCGAAGCCGGTGGCCGTCGCGCATGGTTGCGGGACTCAAACCGGCGTGGGTGTCGCTTGTGGCCGGGCACAGTGTCGTGGCGCGGACTGGACAGCGGGCCCTGTCATCGGGTTTGGTGAAACGCAACAGCAGCCGGAACCAGCGTCGCGGAAGGGAAGTGAGAAAGCTTTGCGTACCAGCTTTCGAGCCTCATGACCGCGCCCGGCGCAGAGTTCGCCGACGTGCACCGCGTGGTGGCGTTGTGCAGCGAGCTTTCCAGTCTTGCCACCACGGATTCCGGCCTGCAACAGGTCGTGACGGTCGTCGCGCAGCGAGCCGGGGTGTGGGCGGCGGTGCTCGACAAAGCATTGTCCGCGCTGGCGTTGTTCGCCGGCGCCGCGGATCGCGAGCTCGCGGAAGGAGCCGCGCGAATCCTCGACGAGGAACCGGAAACCGTGTCCCAGCTGATCGCCGCGGCGGCCCGCATGCGCCGCGCCGTCTCGATGCCAGCCTGGGGCGCTTCGGCGGTTTCGCTTGTGGTGGCGCCCATTCTCGTGGGCGAGGATTCGGTGGCCTATCTGGTCACCGCCGCGCAGGACGCCGACGAGACCTATGAGGACTCCCGGATCATGGTGACCGAGCACGCGGCGATGATCAGCGCGGTGATCCTCAGCAGGCGCCGGGTGGTCGCGATCGCCGCGGGCCGCGCGCGCCAGGAGCTGTTCGACGGGCTGGTCCTCGTCAGCGATCGCTCGGAAGCGGACGTCGAAGGCTGGGCACGGCATCTGGGCATCGAGCCGGACCAGCGGCACCGGGCGCTCGTGGCCGCGCTGGAATCGGAGGCCGCCGTCCCCGATCTGGTGGAGCGGATGCTGACCACCCGGTGTCCGAACGCGACAGTCGTGAATCGGGGCACCGAGGTGGTCGCGCTCGTCCCGGGTGACGACGACACCGCACTCGCGTCACGGCTCACCGAGCTGGCCCGGCTGTGCCGGGAGGCCGTGCTGGCGCGCTTTCCCGATTTGCGCCTGGTCGTCGGATTGAGTGACGCGCACACCGGCGCGGTCACCATCAGTACGTCGTACGCCGAGGCCCGGCACGCGGTGGACATCGGCAGGCTGATGCCGGGCCTTTCGGGCGTGACGTCGTTCGCCGCGCTCGGTATCCACCGGCTGCTGGCGGAGGTCCGGGATCCCGGCAGGCTCAAGGGATTCGCGCGGGGCGTGCTGGGCGAGCTCATCGACCACGACCGGAACAACGGCACCCAGTACTGCGAGACGCTCACGGCGTATTTCCGGCAGAACAACAGCCCGCTGCGCGCGGCCGCCCTGTTGCACGCGCATCCGAACACGGTGGCCTACCGCGTCCGCCGGGCGGGTGAGATCGTCGGACTCGACCTCGACGCCTACTCCGACCGGCTGGTGGTCCAGGTGGCGCTGGAGATCTTCAACGGAATGGGAGGTGGCCCGTGCGCGATTTCCTCCTGAGTGAGCGGAATGCTCCGCTACTGGGCGCGTATGTCGTGCCCGAGCCGGGGGAGCGGGAGGCGGCGATCGAGTCCGCCGTGGACGCCGGGGCGGCGGGTGCCGATTTCGTCGTCACCGCGACCTCCGGGCCGGAGCGGTCGCGGTACACCAGCACCAACCAGTCGATCGACCTGGCCGCGGCCGCCCGGAACCAGGCCGGGATCCCGGCGCTGGCCACCGTCACCACGTGGAGCCGCACCGTCATGGCGCTGCAGGCGCATCTGCTCGGCGGGCACGCCCGCGGCATCACCAGGTTGGTGTGTGGCAACGGAAGTCCGCCGCCCGCCGGGGACAGGTCGAGGGCCGAGGGCCGCTGGGCCGTCGACGTGGTCGAGCTGATCGAACTGCTGTGCGCGTTGAACGAGGGCAAGGATCGTTACGGGCTCCGGCTGGACGAGGCCACGGAGTTCGAGATCGGCGTCCGGCTGCGGGCCGTGCCGGAGCTTTCGGCCGAGGACCGCGCCCGGATCCGCCGCAAGATCGAGGCCGGGGTGCATTTCGTGGTCACCAGCCCGGTCTACACGGTCGACGCGCTACAGCCCTTGCTCGACGTGATCGATGGCGAGGTCCCGGTGTTCGCCACGGTGCATCACCTGCGGTCGGCCGAGGAAGCGGAATTCCTGCGTAACGAACTCCCCGAGGGGTGCCTGCCCGAGGAGCTCCTCGAGCGCCTCGCCGACGCGGGCGAAGCAGCGTTCGAAGAAGGAGAAAAGATCTCGGCGGACATCGTCTGGCCGCTCGCGAGCCTGACACAGGGCGTCATCCTGTCCCGGGCGAGCCGGCTCGTTTCGCGGGTCCGCTCGGAGCTGCCCCGCCCGGCCGTCTCCTGAAACCAGTTCCAGAACGCACCACTGTGGACAGTGGTGCGGTGTTCCTCCCTGCGAAAAACAGAAAGCGTGGTGACAGCAGTGGTGAACCGACAGCGTCGTCCGGGCGCACTCGGGGCTCGCGTGGTGGCTTTCGTGGTGCTCCTGTGCGCCGGCCTGCTCGCCGGATGCGGGCCGGACGAGCCCGACGGCGTCACGCACGTGAGCGTCGGGGTGGGTGGCAGCATCTTCGACACCCCGATGCGGATGGCCGAGGAGAAGGGTTTCTTCCGCGCGGCAGGGCTCGACGTCGAGTTCGTCAACCTCACCGCGTCCCTCTACGCGGCCGCGTTGCAGTCGGATTCGGTGCAGTTCATCAACGACAGCCCGACCGACTTCCTGACCGCGGTGAGCCGGAAGATCCCCGAGATCGCGGTGGGCATGGACGGGGCGGGCAGCCCGCTCGGGCTGATCGTGAGCACCCGGTTCGCGCAGGAGCACGGGCTCACCGCGCAAAGCCCGCCCGAGGTGGTGGCTAAGGCCCTGATCGGCTCGACCGGCGGCGCCAGCTCGAACACCACCAAGGGGCAGGCCGGGATCTTCCTGCGCGAGTACGGCGTGGACCCGGCCGCCGTGCATTACGTGATGCTGCCGAGCCCGGCCGCGGACAAGGCCTCCTTGCACAACAACCAGATCGACTGGTTCGTCACGTCCGAGCCGACCCCGCTCGCGGTACAGGACGCGGGCGACGGCATCGTCGTGGCGAGCCCCGGCAGCGTGCCCGCGTGGTCGACGGCGCGCAGCGGGTACGGGCAGCTCGTGGTGGTGCGGCAGAGCTACGCGGACGAGAACAGCGACCTGGTCCGGCGGTTCATCAAGGCGGTGCAGGACGGCAGCGCGTACACGCGGGCGCACGAGTCCGAGGCCGTGGAGGTGATGAGCAAAACCCTGACCTCCGTCGCGAAACCGACCCTGCTGGCGAGCCTGCGCCTGGTCGACTTCCCGGAGACCGGGGCGATGGACGAACAGGGCTGGACCACGAGTATGTCGTTCATCAGCCAGGAGGGCGCGTTCCCGAAGGGCACCAAGCTGACACAGGAGAACTGGACGAATGAGTATCTGCCGTAGCGGGCGCACGGTGCGGATCCTGCAACCAAAGCCGAACACCTTGCCCTGGCGCGGGGAGACCTGCGGAGCGTCATCGGCTGTACCGTACCGTACAGTTCACCACTTTCCGTTGTGGTGGACGGGATACGGAGGCAACGATGGCAAATCTCGAAGAGGAGATTCGCGCGCACGGCGGTCCGTTGAACCTGCTGCGCAGCGGCCGGTCCGGGGTGTTCCCCTTCCCGATCCGGGCCGAGTTCACCAACTGGCGGGACGAACAGGAGAGCTGGCGCCGCACCGCCGCGCTGATGGACCTGTCGCACCACATGACGGATCTGACGGTCTCGGGGCCGGATACCTATCGCCTGCTCTCGAAGCTCGGGGCGAACACCTTCGCCGGGTTCGGGCCGATGAAGGCCAAGCAGTTCCTCGCCTGCACACCCGAGGGTTACCTGGTCGGCGACTGCATCCTGTTCTGCCTCGCCGAGAACGTGGTGCGCCTCGTCGGGCGGCCACCCGCGCTGAACTGGGTGCAGTTCCACGCCGAGACCGGTGGGTACGACGTGTCACTGCGGCGCGACGAGCGGACCGCGCAGAACCCGCACGGCCGCGAGTTCTTCCGGCTGCAGCTGCAGGGGCCGGCGGCCGGGCGCATCTTCGAACGGGTCAACGGCGGGCCGATGCCGGAGATCCCGTTCTTCACCATGGGCAAGTTCACCGTCGGCGCACACGAGGTGACCGCGCTCAACCACCGCATGTCCGGCTTCCCCGGGCTGGAGATGTTCGGCCCCTGCGAGCACCTCGACGAGGTCCGGGACACGCTGCTCGAAGCCGGGGCGGACGCCGGGATCCGCCAGGTGGGAGGGCGCGCGTACGCGTCGGTGGCCACCGAGTCCGGGTGGATCGCGAACACCGTGCCCGCGATCTACTCGGGTGAGAGCACCAAGGCGTACCGGGAATGGCTGCATGAAAGGACTTTCGAGGTGAACCTCTCGCTCGGGGGCAGCTTCGTCTCCGATGCGGTGGAGGACTACTACGTCACCCCGTGGGATCTGGGCTACGGGCACATCGTCAAGTTCGACCACGAGTTCGTCGGGCGCGCGGCGCTGGAAGAGCTCGAGAACCGGCCGCGCCGCAAGAAGGCGTGGCTGGCGTGGCATCGTGACGACGTGGCCCGTGTCTTCGCCAGCCAGTACGAGCAGGGCGATAAACGCTTCAAGCACCTCGAAATGCCCGCCGCGTTCTACGCCGCGTCCCAGTTCGACCGCGTCGAACACGGGGGACGGCTCATCGGACTGTCCACTTTGTGCAGTTATTCGGCCAACGTGCGCGGGTTCATCTCGATCTGCCTGATCGACGAGGCCGAACTGGTCTATGGCCGGGAGGTCCAGCTCGTCTGGGGCGAACCCGGTGGCGGCTCGGGCAGTCCCGCGGTGGAACGCCACAGCCAGACCACGATCCGGGCGACCCTGGCGCGGCGCCCGTTCCCCATCGACAAGCACTGAGCCGGTGCTGTGCCGGGAACGCCGCTTCCCGGCACAGCCCGTCGACACAATGACCACAATGTTCGGCCCCGGCGGCGGGTGGGCGACCATGGGGGTGCTCGCCCGTCGATCGAGGAGGATCGGGATGTCCGGACGTTTCCGCCGTGGTGCCATCGTTTTGGCCGTGGCTCTGGGTTTCGGGACGCTGGTGGCCGCGCCGGCGGAAGCGGATCCGGGGGTGGTCGACCACGCGGTGCCCACCACGGGCTGCGGCCTCGCCGCTCCGGCCCCGGGCGCCACCACGGTCGCGCATCTGACGTCCGGCGGCGTCGACCGCGAGTATCGCCTCCACGTGCCGGCCGGTTACCGGGCGGCACGGGAGTATCCGCTGGTGCTCTCCTACCACGGGCACGGACGCACCGCGTTGTACCAGGAGCAGCTGTCCGGGTTTTCCGACGCTGACGTGATTTCCGTGTACCCGCAAGGCGTGACGGGCACCGACGGCGAGTCAGCCTGGACCGGCGCGCCCTACTCGGCCCCGGTCGACGATGTGCGGTTCACCAGCGATCTGCTGACCTCACTGCAACACCAGCTGTGCGTGGACCCCGCGCGGATCTACGCCGCCGGCAAGTCCAACGGTGGTGGTTTCGTCGGTGTGCTGGCCTGCCGGATGGCCGGCCGCATCGCCGCTTTCGCCCCGGTTTCCGGTGCCTTCTACCCGCAGGGCGGCGCGTGCGAGCCGTCACGGAAGGTCGCGCTGGTGGACTTCCACGGCACCGCCGACACCACGATCCCCTACGGAGGCAACCCGGCCAAGGGGCTTCCGTCCATACCGGACTGGCTGGCAGCCTGGGCGTCGCGTGACCACTGCTTCCCGCGGCCAGTGTCGTTCTCGCCCGTGCGTGGGGTCGTCACGCAGCGGTGGCCGGGTTGCTCGCTCGTGCACTATCGCGTCGAGGGTGCCGGGCACGTGTGGCCGAGCACGCGCCCCAACAACGATTCCGCGACACCGACCGTCATCGACGCGACGCCAGTGATCCTGGACTTCTTCAAAGCACACCGGCTCGCCGGGGTGTAGCGCTATCGTGTCGGCCCCATGGAGACCGATTTCCCCGAAAGAACCGGGCGCCGATCGGCGCTGCCCCTGCTCGTGGCGACCGTGGTGGCAGGCATCGTGGTAGGCACGGACCCGGACTCGGTCGTGCGTATCGCCCGCGCCGACGATCCCGCGCCGCAAGGATCGTTGGTGTACGGGGCTTCCGTGGGCGACGGCTGCGTCGTCGGCTATCGGAAGGGCGGCGGCGGAACCCAGTCGGCCGCCGGACGTTTACCCGACGGCGGTGGCCTGACTCCGTAGGCCCCGGGCTCATGATCCCGGGAGCTTCCAGTCGTACTTCCCGCGCGAGGTGGCACATCCGATTACCCCGGTGGTCGTTTCCCGCTGCGCCGAACGTCCCGGTTTCCTTGCCCTGGAACGACTCCAACCGGCGGTAGGCGGGGGTGCCCGATGATCCTATCGTCAGCTGCGTGTCGTTGAGCCGTCGTAGGTTCGGTCAGCTTGCCATCACTCCGGTACTCGCCACGCTGGGCGCGAGGTGGTCCAGTCCAGCCGTCGCCGCCACGGTCGACGCGGCCGGTGCGCTGCGGCGCGCCGCGGTCTTCCTGGACCAGCAGGTGGCCTACCGGGGTGGGTATGTGTGGAACTACCTCCCCGACCTCTCGGTGACGTGGGGTGAGATGGAGGCGAAGCGGAGCATGTGCTGGGTGCAGCCACCCGGCACGCCTTCGGTCGGGCACAGCATGCTCGACGCCTACCACGCCACCGGTGACGAAGCGTGTTACCGCGCGGCAGAACGGACCGGCCTGGCGCTGGTCGAGGCGCAGCTTCCCGTCGGCGGGTGGAACTACATCCACGACTTCGCGGGCGAAGCGTCGCTGCGACAGTGGTACGAAACCATCGGTGCGAACGGGTGGCGGCTGGAGGAGTTCCAGCACTTCTACGGCAACGCCACCTTCGACGACGCCGGTACGTCGACGGCGGCGCAATTGATTCTGCGTCTGTACCTGGAGCGGCGGCACCCGCGGTTCAAAGCCGCGCTGGAGCGGGCGATCCGGTTCGTGGTGAAGGCGCAGTTCCGGGGCGGTGTCGCCGATGGTGGCTGGCCGCAACGGTTTCCGTCGTTCGCGGGCTCGGTGAGCGAGATGCCGTGGCCGGAGCGGGTGCCCCCGTGGTTGCCGCAGGATGTCCAGCACGGCATGGAGGACGGCGAGTACACGCAGCACGTCACGTTCAACGACGACGTGCTGGGGGAGAACATCAAGTTCCTGCTCATGTGCATCATGACGCTGGGCAGGCGGGACCTGGTCGAGCCGGTCACGCGCGCGATGAACTGCCTGCGTCGGCTGCAACAACCCGCCCCGCAGGCCGGTTGGGGCCTGCAACATCTTTCGCGGAGCGTCGGCGGCCGTCCGGCGGGCGCGCCGGCCGGTGCGCGTTCGTACGAACCGCGTGCCCTGACGACGCATACGACCCAGACGAATGTGCGTCAGCTGTTCCACTATTTCCGGTTGACCGGCGACCATTCTTACCTGGACCGGGTGCCGGACGCGATCTCCTGGCTGGACAGCTGTCCGTTGACGGTGCAGCAACTCGCGGAAAATTCGTTGCTGGCAGGTCGAACGCATCCGACGTACGTCGAGCTGGGCACCAACCGGGCCCGGTTCGTGCACCGGTTCGGCTCGAACATCCGCAACGGTGCGTACTATTTCGATTATGATCATCACGACACGTTGAGCCATTATTCGGCCGGTCGGGCCATTGATACCGCGGGATTGCGTGCCACCTATGAACAATTGCGCGCGCTGACGCCCGCCGAGGTGGCGGATCTCCGGGCCCGGTCGCCGTTGTCGCCTGGTGCGCCGATTCCGTTGCCTCGGTATTTCTCGCTCAAGGACCTGGAGTTGACGGACCTGTTCCGCGGCGCCGAGCCGGCGATCCCCGCGGTCACCGATGCGGAGGCGGCGGCGTTGATCACCGGCCTCGGCACCAAGGACTACTGGCTGTCCCCGATCGAAGCCGTCACGAACCCCTTTCGTGGCCCGGCGCCCGGCACGCCCTACGACGGGCGGGCGTACATGAGCAGGAACGTGGGCGATGTGTATGACACCTCGCCGTACGACCCGCGCGTCCCACCGGCGGAGCCGCCTTATGTGGCGCAGGACCGGCCGCAGGGCATCAGCACAGCCACGTACATCGCCAACGCCGGCAGGCTGGTGGCTTATGTGGCGGGGTGATCGGGCGGGAGGGCTGCTCTGAGCGTTCAATGTCCCCGAGCCCAGGCCCGCATCTCACCATCGGTTTCGTTGAAGAAGGCGGACTTGGCCCGGGTGTAGTCGTCGTAGTCGGAGGCTTCGGCGTGCTGCTCGGCGAGGCGGCGTTTGATCGCCTCGTATCGTGCGGCTTGCTCGGGGTTGCTGCGGAGCCAATCCCGGAAGGTCACGACGAACCGGCCGAAAGGTGAGTCCAGGCGCCGGATGTGGAGGATCGCCGCGCGCCTCGGATCGTGGAAGAGTCGTTTCGTGTACAGCTCGTCGTCGGTCGGGTCGCCGGGGCGGGGTGTGTCCCGGTAGACGCCCGGCGAGTCCGGCCGCGCCCCGTGCGCCGGGACGAAGCCGGTGGGGGCCAGCCGCCGCGCGACGTCGGCCAAATCGGGCAGCGACGGCATCCGCACCTGCAGGTCGATGATCGGCTTGGCGGCGAGGCCCGGCACGGCCGTCGACCCGATATGGTCGTAGACAAAGCGATTACCATCCGAAGCGAACGCGGCACGTACCTCGTCGAGTAGGTGGGCCGCGCGGGCTGGCCAACTTGGTTCGTATTCGACGACTACAGCGGCAGCCATGCCCCGAAGGTACCGGCGAACCCCTGTCACGGATCAACCCACCATTCCGGCCCTCCTCGCGGATGTCCGCCGAGGAAAGGGACGTCATGAAACTGTCCAACTTGCTGACCAGGCTCACCACCGGCGCGTCCCTGCTCGACACGGGGACCGGAAAAGGGCGCAGCCTGGTTCTCGGCCAGCCCGAAGTGGCCCGCCACCTTGGTTCCCGCGGCGCGGACGAACGTGGCTCACCTGCGCTGAGTGTTTCGCTGCGGTTCACGCGCACGCCGCTCTCGATCACCAGAATGTCGGCAGCCCCACCACCAGAAGCACCGGGAGTGACGACGATGAGCGATCTCAGCAGGCGCAGGTTCTTGCAGGTGGCGGGAGCCACCGCCGCGGCCACCGCGCTCACCGACAGCATCGCGCGCGCCGCCGCGATCCCGGCGAGCCACGCCACCGGCAGCCTGCGCGACATCGAGCACATCGTCGTGCTGATGCAGGAGAACCGCTCCTTCGACCACTACTTCGGCTCGCTGCGCGGCGTCCGCGGCTTCGGCGACCCGCGCCCAGTAGCACTCGCGAACGGCAAGCCGGTCTGGTACCAGTCCGACGGCACGAAGGACGTGCTGCCGTTCCGCCCGCAGGCCAGCAACCTCGGCCTGCAGTTCGTGCAGGACCTCCCGCACGGCTGGAGCGACACCCACGCCGCGTGGAACGGCGGCAAGTACGACCGGTGGGTCCCCGCCAAGGGCAGCACCACGATGGCGTACCTGACCCGCGAACACATCCCGTTCCACTACGCGCTCGCCGACGCCTTCACCATCTGCGACTCCTACCACTGCTCGTTCATGGGCTCGACCGACCCGAACCGCTACTACATGTGGACCGGGTACACGGGCAACGACGGCAAGGGCGGCGGCCCGGTCATCGGCAACGACGAGAAGGGCTACAGCTGGACCACGTACCCCGAGCGGCTCGAACAGGCCGGGGTCTCGTGGAAGATCTACCAGGACGAGGGCGACGGCCTCGACGCCGCGGGCGGCTGGGGCTGGATAGAGGACGCCTACCGCGGCAATTACGGCGACAACTCGCTGTTGTACTTCAACCAGTATCGCGACGCCCAGCCGGGAAACCCGTTGTACGACAAGGCCCGCACCGGCACGGACATCAAGAACGGCGGCACGCTGTTCGATGTCCTCAAGGCCGACGTGAAGGCCGGGAAGCTGCCGCAGATCTCGTGGATCGCGGCGCCGGAGGCGTTCACCGAGCACCCGAACTGGCCCGCGAACTACGGCGCCTGGTACATCTCGCAGGTCCTCGACGCGCTGACGTCGGTGCCGGACGTGTGGAGCAAGACCGCGCTGCTGGTCACCTACGATGAGAACGACGGGTTCTTCGACCACGTCGTGCCGCCCTACGCGCCGCCGTCCGCCGCGCAGGGTGCGTCCACTGTGGACACTACGGGCGAGGTGCTGAACGGCCTGCCCTACGGGCTGGGCCAGCGGGTGCCGATGCTCGTGCTTTCCCCGTGGAGCAAGGGCGGCCGCGTCTGCTCGGAGGTGTTCGACCACACCTCGATCATCCGGTTCATGGAGCGCCGTTTCGGCGTGCACGAGCCGAACATCTCGACGTGGCGCCGCGCCGTCACCGGTGATCTGACGTCGGCGTTCGACTTCTCCCGCGCTGAGAACACCGTGCCACGCCTGCCTTCCACCGCGGCGTACGTCCCGCCGGACAACGACCGTCACCCGGACTACGTGCCCACGCCTCCGGCCAACCCGTCGCTGCCGCGGCAGGAACGCGGCCGCCGCCCGGCGATGCCGCTGCCATACGACCTGAGCGTCGATGGCCACTTGAGCGCGAGCACGCTCGCGTTGCAGTTCGCCAGCAACGGCACGGCGGGCGCGTGCTTCCACGTCACCTCGGCGAGCGACGCGACCGGGCCGTGGAGTTACACCGCGGGCCCGGGGCGCCCGGTTTCCGCTGAATGGAGCCTTTCCGGCGGGAAGTACGACTTCACCGTCCACGGCCCCAACGGGTTCCTGCGGAGCTTCGCGGGCACAGGTACCGCGCTCGAAGTCAGCGCGCGCCCCGGCCGCGACGGTGAACTGGCCGTCGTCGTGACCAACAACGGGAAAGCGACCTCGCAGGTCGAGGCGACCAACGCCGACGGCTACGGCTCCACGCGGCCCGTGACTTACCAGGTGGGGCCCGGCGCGCGCGTCACGCACACCGTGCGCACCGAGGACGCGGCCGGTTGGTACGACGTGACTTTCGCCGCGGACGGGTTCACCCGCCGCCTCGCCGGGCACGTGGAAACCGGCCGGATCACCTTGTCCGATCCGGCACTGGGCGCCTGAGGAGGAGCTGTTCACCCGGCAAGGCCTGGTTTTAGACTGGCGGGCGGCACAAACCGCGACTGGGCTGAGGACGGGCATGCACGTATTCGTGTACCTCGCGCTGCTGATGCCGCTGCCCGCCGCCTGCTGCGCCCGGCTGCTCGCCGAACGGCTGCCGCCGAAACCGGCCACCTGGCTGCTGACCGGCTCCGCTGTGGTCCTCGCCGGCGCCACCGGCGTCGCGCTCGCCGCGCTCACGGCCACCGTGCTCGGCCAGATCCACGCGCTCGCCGACCTGGGCCACTGGTCGGCCCGCACGCTCCGCCGGGACGACCCCGACGCCCGCTGGATCGCGATCCTCGCGTGTGTGCTGTTCGTCCTTTTCCTGACCGGTCTGGTGTTCGCGGCCGTTCGCCGGATCCGTTCGTTCGCCCACGCCGTCCGCTTGGCGCGACGGCTCCCGGTGACGGACGGCGTCGCGGTGCGGGACGACAACGCGCCGCGCGTGTATGCGTTGCCGGGCTTCCCGGGGCGGATCGTGGTGTCCACAGGGATGCTGGACGCGCTCGACGCCCGCGAGTGGGAAGTGGTGCGCGCGCACGAAAAAGCGCATCTCACCGGGCGGCACCAGTTGTTCGTGCTCATCGCGCAATGCGCGGCCGCGGCCAATCCGGTGCTGCGCCCGCTCGCCACGGCGGTCGGCTACACCGTGGAACGCTGGGCCGACGAGCACGCCGCACGCGAGACGGGCGATCGCGGACTTGTGGCCCGCACCATCGGCAAAGCGGCCCTGCTGGCCGCGGGCCATCGACGCGCGCACCCGATGGCGCTCGGTGTCGGCCCGGCCAAGCCCGCGAAGCTCGGCCCGGTGCCGCGGCGTGTGGTGGCGCTGCTCGCCGGACAGCCCCGAGTGCATTCTCCCTTGCTGCTGGCCGGTTTCACGTTGCTCGGCGTCGCCGCCGTTTCGGCGGTCATGGTGTGCTGGGATCTCAACGCGTTGTTCAACGTCGCGCAGGCCGCCTACCAGTGATGCCGGGACGAGCTTTCTTCAAGCAAGGTAAGCGTTTTACACTCGGCTCGGACGACGTCGGGTGAAGGGCCGCGGGTGAGCGCGCAAAAGGGCGACTGGGCGACCAGCGGTGGCAGGCTGTCGCGGCGGGGCGCCGGGCAGTTGAGCGGGCTGGTGCTCGAACTCCTGCGCCGCGATGGCCGGGCACAGACCCCGGCCGAAGTGCTCCAGCAGCTCACCGAAGCCGGCTCGGGCCCCCTCGCCTACACCACGGTCGTGACCACTCTCACCCGCCTGCACGAACAGGGCGTCCTCGACCGGTACCGCACCGGCCGGGCCTACGCGTACCTGGCGATCGGGGACCCGGCGAAGGTCACTGGGCGGCGCATGCGCCGGATGCTCGAGGCCGAGAACGACCGCGATGCCGTACTGGCCAGCTTCGTGAGCGAACTCTCACCGGACGACGAACGCGCGCTGCGCGACGTGCTCGGCGCCGATTTCGGCGAGCCGGAAGGCGGAGTCGGCGGCCGTTAAGCCGGTGCCGACACGGGCTTCACGCATCAACTACTACAGTATCTGTAGTAGTTGACCTCTCGGCCGTGGTTTCCGCGGCCCTTCGCGTGGCGCGGGAGATCCATCAGTGCACGACAGACCCGGGTATCCGCCCAGGCGGGCCGGCTGGCCCGAGGAGCAGCCCGCCCGGCCGCCGATGCGCCCGGGAGGTCCGCCGCCCCGCCCGCCACGAGACCCTTCCTCCGGTGCCGGAACTCCGCCGCCACCCGGTCGCCGGGGCAGGAGGCGCAAGTTGTGGCGCCGCGTCCGTCGCACCCTTTATGTCCTCATCGGACTCGCGACGATGGGCCCCGTCATCGCGTTCATCGTGATGTACCAGCTGGTCGACGTGCCCGATCCCACGGCGCTCGCGGCCAGTGAGGGCCAGCCCGTCACCCTCTACTACAGCGACGGTTCCGTACTGGGCACCGAATCCGGCGTCGCGGGCTCGCACGAGCTGGTCACGTGGGACCAGATCCCGCAGACCATGAAGAACGCCCAGATGGCGGCCGAGGACGAGACCTTCATGACGAACTCCGGGTTCGACCTGAAGGCCATCGTGCGCACCGTGCTCAACCGGTTCGGTGGCGGCACCGGCGGCGGTTCGACCATCGGCCAGGAGTACGTCAAGAACGCCACCGGCAACGACCAGCCCACGTTCAGCCGCAAGGCCGTGGAAATGGTGCAGTCCTACAAGATGACCCGCACCTACACCAAACAGGACATCCTCACCGCATACCTCAACACCGTCTACTTCGGACGGAACGCCTACGGGATCAAGGCCGCCGCGCAGGCCTACTTCGGGGAGGACGTCAGCAAGCTCACCACCGAGCAGTCCGCGCTGCTGGCCGGGCTCGTGCAGCTGCCGGGATATGCGAACAACACCGCGTACCAGCAGCAGCGCTACAACTACGTCATGGGCAGGCTGCTGGCCAACCACTGGATCACCCAGGCCGAGTTCTCCAGCGCCACTTTCCCGACTCCGAAGGCGAATACCGGCACCGGCGCGACAACCGGTCAGGACGCGCCGGACCGCCAGTACCTCATGGACGCGGTCATGAACGAGCTGAACGAAAAGGGCCAGTCGGCGCAGTCGCTGTCGCGTTCCGGCGCCAAGATCTACACCACGATCAGCCCCGCCGCGCAGACCGACGCCGAACAGTCGGTGGCCAAGATCATGGCTTCGGACAAGGAGTATCCGGACGAAGGCGCCGCGCTCGTCTCCGCCGATCCCGCCACCGGCGGAGTGCTCTCCTACTACGGCGGGGACGGATCGACCTCCTACGACCTGGCGATGACGCCGGAGCAGCCGGGATCCTCGTTCAAGCCGTACGTGTTCGCGGCCGGGCTGGCGAACGACCCGTCCGAAATCGGCCTGAACACCGTCTACGACGGCAGCGACAACCAGAACATCGACGGCCAGCTCGTGCACAACTCCGACGGCGAAGGCGCCCCGCAGATCACGGTCAAGGACGCCATGACCAAATCGGTGAACACCGTCTTCTACCGGATGGGCGCCCAGGTCGGGGTCGACGCCGTGCGCCAGGCCGCCTGGGACGCCGGGATCCCGAAGCAGATCACCTCTTCACTCGGCGCGTCCACGTTCGACTCGCTGCAGAACGACGACCCGAAGACGGGCCAGGGCACCGGCACCACCGAGCTGGGTATCTCGATCGGCCAGTACCCGGTGCGGCCCTTCGACCAGGCGCAGGGCTACGCCACCTTCGCCAACGACGGGAAGTACATCCCGCTGCACTTCGTCTCGAAGGTCACCGACGGCAGCGGGAACCAGCTCTACGGGTTCACCGATTCCGCGAAGCAGGCGTTCAGCTCCGACGCGACCACCAACGAGACGATCGCCCGCACCGTGACCGCGTCGATGACCGACGTCGCATCGTCCTCTTCGGACGGTCTGCGCGGCGACCGGCCCAACGCGGCCAAGACCGGCACCGCCCAGTACCAGAACAGCGGGCACAACTCCGAGGCCTGGATGGTGGGCTACACCCCGCAGGTGGTCACCGCGGTGTGGTTCGGCAACAAGAAACAACCGGCGCCGATCTATGGCAACTACAAGAACGGGGTCGGCAAAGAGCACGGCTACGACGTCTACGGGCGCGAAGAGCCCGGCTACATCTGGCAGGACTACATGAACACCTACCTCGCGGGCAAACCCGCGGAGCAGTTCCCCGGCATCCCGGAGAGCAGCACGCAGCCCACCGAAACGCCGACCAGCAGCGCGCCGTCCAGCGAGAGCGCCACGCCGACGACGGACACCCCGACCACCACGGCCACGTCGTCCTCGCGGCACGACCACGAACCGTCGGACACCCCGACCTGCCTCGTGGACTGCACCAGCACGACGGAAACGTCCACGTCGAGACACGGGGACGTGGGGGCGGGCACCGGGGGATCGCAATGAGCATCCCGCCGGTTCTCGCGCGCCGCGCCGGCTGGCTGTCCGCACTCGGGCTGCTGGTCGTGCTTTTCGCCGTGGCGCACGGTTTTCCCAAACACCCGGGTGACGCCGACGTCTACCGCCTCGGGTCGCTGACCTTCCTGCACGGCCAGTCGATCTACACCCAGCTGCCCGTTTCGAGTATCGGCGGGGCGCTGCCCTACACGTACCCGCCGTCGTCCGCGCTGCTGTTCGTCCCGCTCGCGCTCTTTCCGCCCGCGATCGGTTTCCGCCTGCTCACCGCGGCCACCGTGCTCATGCTGATCCCGCTGGTGCTCGCGTACCGCGCCGGAGTGCCGTCGCTGCGGGCTTTGCTGGCGAAGCCGTGGACAGTGGTCGCGGCCGCCGTGGTCCTCCTGGTCGGGCATCCGGTCGCGAACACGATCTACTGGGGCCAGATCAACGTTCTGCTCATGGGCCTCGTCGCGCTCGACTGCCTCACGCCGAACACGCGCTGGCCGCGCGGACTGCTGATCGGCATCGCCGCCGCGGTCAAGCTCACCCCGGCCGGGTTCGTGCTGTTCTTCTTGCTGCGCAAGGACTTCCGGGCCGCGATCACGAGCGTCGTCACGTTCGTCGCGCTCACCGCGCTGACCGCCGTTGTCATTCCCGGCGATTCGGTCTTCTACTGGACGAACCGGGTTTTCCACGCCACGGGCATGAACATCGGCGGCCCGCTGGCGAACGAGTCCGTGTTCGCCAGCCTCACGAAGCTCGGCATGAGCGGCACCGCGCTGACGGTCGTGGGCGGGCTGCTCGTGGTGGCCGTGATCGTGCTGACCTGGCTGGGCGCCCGGCGCACGCTCGCAGACGGGGACCTGGCGCTGGGGCTCGGCGTCATCGCGGCCGGTGTGCAGCTGCTTTCGCCGATTTCCTGGTCGCACCAATGGATCCTGGCCCTGCCCACGGCCGCGGTCGTGCTGATCCGGGGTTATCAGCGCCATCACGGGCCGCTGCTGATCACCGGCGGGATCGCGGTGACGATCATCTGGATGGCGCCGCACTACACGATGCCGCAGGATCCGGAGATCTGGTCGCTGCCGCAGAAGATCGCCGGCAGCAGCTACCAGCTGGCCGCGCTCGCCCTGCTCGCCGTCACCGCGTTCCGTGCGTTCCTCCCGCGTCGTACGAGGGAACTGTCCGCTGAGGGCACCGAGTTCGAGTTGGCCGCATGAACGCCGATTCGCGAGACCGCCGTCCCCAGCGCAAGGCGCTCGGCCCCATCGACCCGTTCTGCTGGTGCGCCGCCGGCCCGTTGTTCATCATCGGGATCGGCCTCGGCGTGCTGGCCGGGAACTTCTGGCTCCCCCTGCCGTTCATCGTCCTCGGCGGGTTGCTGTTGCTGTTCGATGCCAGGGTCAACCGGCCCGACCCTCAGCAGCAGCGCCGGCCACCCCAGCGCGGCCCCGTCCGGCCGCCGCAACGCGCGCCCGGGCGCCAGGTGCCGCCGCGGTCCCGGCAACAACCCCCGGGCTACCAACCGAGGCGGCGCCCGCCGTACCCGCCGGCCCCGCGCTAGGGCGCTGTGCCTAGGGGGCCAGCGAGGTCCAGTCGGCGAATCCGGTGGGGTCGTGGCGGCCCATGCTGGCATGTTCGAACATGCCCCAGCCGGTCCGGCCGTCGCAGCGGGCGCGGGCCACGTGGTCGGAGATGCCCCACGGCAGCCGGGCGATGATCTCGGGGCTGGTGAGGTCGTAGACCGACGCCGAGGACCAGTCGCGGCCCTTCCACTGGCCGTGGCTCCAGTCCGGGTCACCGCCGTAGCCGGCGCCGATCTGCAGTGCGATCGAGGTGACCGTCTCGATCTCCACGACCAGCGGTTTCCCCTCCGGCGTGGTGAGGTGGACGGTCGCCGCCTCGGGGTGGCGGCTGCCGCTGCGGTACCGGATGTCGATGCGCGGCCAGCCGAGCTGCTCGACCCGCCCGTCGGCGAAAACCCGGCGCGCGTCGTTCAGCGTGCGGAAGCCGTCGGGTTCCTCCTGCAGGATCATGATCAGCGCGAAATCGTCGAAGCGCAGCGGCAGGTACACCCACCAGAACCCTTCGAGCGGGCTGTCCGCGGAACGTCCCGCCGGTTCGCCGTCCCCGACCGGCCGGATGCCCCACGACCGGTCGCGCGCGCCCACCCAGGTTTCCGGTGACACGGCGATGTCCGTGCCGTCGACGTTCAGGGTGCCCGCCCATGTGCCGACCTGCGTGAACCGCTGCGCGTCGAGCGTCGTGCGCGGGCCGTTGAACAGCAGGTGGCGTTCTTCGAGCAGGGCAGGGAAGGAGCCGTTCCACTCGAGGTCGAACGACAGCGACTCGGACTCGCACACCACGCGCAGTTTCGACAGCGGTTCGAGCACTTCGACGCGGTAGCCGCCGACCTCCTGGTCCGTCGTGCGGGTGTCGAGGGCGTCGGAAAACCGGGTGGTCCATTGGGTGTCGCCGCGGCGGACGGTGGCGTACGCGTCCTTGACCCCCAGGTTCGGGTAGTGCCCGAGGCCTGTCACGAGGAAGGTGCCTTCGCGGTCGTGCGCGTTGAGGTAGCTGCGGTCGTAGAAGTTCCGGTCGCTGGTCGCGACCCGCGCCATCGGGACCGGCGCCTGGTGCACGGGGAATTCGTCGAGGTCGGTGGGCTTCATCGGGTCGGCCATGCGTAGGTTCCCTTCACCAGCCGGTCGAGTGCTTCGTGGTGCAGGATGTAGCCGTCGGGATCCTCCGGGGGCGTGAGCTCGCCGAAATGGATCATCCGCCGGGCGATCTGGCTCATCACCACGCCGTGCCGGACGGCGGCGTAGACCAGGTACCAGTCGAACTCGCGCACGCGATACCCGGTGCGGTCCTCGTACGTTTCGACGACGTCGTCCCGGCGGGCGAAATCGGGCAGGCCCGGCACGTTCGCCGATTCCGCGATGTCCTGGAAGAACCGGTGCAGGAACACGTACCAGCCGAGGTCGATCTCGCGCGGGCCGAGCGCGGCCATCTCCCAGTCGAGGACGGCGCGGGGCGCGAAGTCCTCGTAGAGGATATTGCCCGGCCGCGCGTCGCCCCAGCTGAGAACGGGTTCGCCGGTGTCCCGTGGCCACCTTTCCTCGAGCCAGGCGAAAGCGTTTTCCAGTACCGGGATCCGCATCCCGTCGCTGCGGCGCGACCATTCGTAATGGGCCGTCGTCCGGTCGTAATGGCAGCGCAGAGCGTCTTTCCCGCCGGTGCTCAGTGCCGGTAGCCGGGTGGCGGGTTCGGGCAGGGAATGGATTCCCGCGAGCACATCGACCGTCGCATCCTGCACCGCGCGGCGTTGGTCCGGCGAGGCGTCGTAAAGCCAGCCGCCGAACACGTAAGGCGGGTTGTCGCCGGGTTTCTCGCCCGGCATCCGGTCCATCACCAGGAATGGCGAGCCGAGCGTGCGGCCGGTGGCGTCGATGCCGATCAATGGCGGCACAGGCACACGTCCGTGTCTCGCCACGGCGGCCATCACGTCGTACTGGAGTCGCAGGTCGTACTCGGGGAACACGGGGAAGGAACTGTTCTCCGGCGCGACCCGCGCCGCGATCGGGCGGCGCCGGATTCGCCCGCCCTCGCGCCATTCGGCGTCGGCGAGAAACGTGACGCTGGACAGCCCGCCGCCCTCGGGGACTTGCACGTTCGTGAGGGAAACCGGGCCGTTCGCCGCCAGCGGCCCGCTCAGCCACGCCGCCAGTCCGCGGCTGAGCTCGTCGAGATCCTGTTCGGTGGTTCGCATGACGAGCTCTCGGGTGGGGTCGGGTTCCCCGCCTTCAGCCGTCAGCCCCGGCAACACTGCCACGGCCGCCTCCTAGAACAAGTTCTAATAGCGTGGCTGGTCAGTATGAGCGAGAGCTCGCCCGGAGCGCAAGATGCCGGTCCGTCTGGCCGCTGTCGACGGCCCTGTTGGCGTGTGGTCAGCGGCGCCGACTGTCCATTGTGGCCGGACACGAAACCGGGCCGGCCACGATTCGTGACCGGCCCGGTTGCCTGGGGGTGTTTACTTCTTGCGGCGCGAACGAGGCCGGGACTTGGCTTTGGCTTTCGTCGCGGCTTTCTCCTGGGCGGCCTTGTACGCGTTCTGCACCTCGAGCGGGATACGGCCGCGGTCGGATACGGCCCAGCCGTTGTCGAGCGCCCAGGTCCGGACTGCGCGGGAGTGTTCGCGGTCGGCGGTGGTCGCGCCGCTCGTGGCGGCGGCGCCGCGGGAACGGATCTTGCGGCCCCCGACGCGGCGGCCCGCCGTGATGAAAGGCACAAGCTGGTCACGCAGGTGCGCGGCGTTGTCGTCGGACAGGTCGATCTCGTAGGCCGCACCGTCCAATGTGAACGGGACCGTCTGTGTTGCGTCACTTCCGTCGATGTCGTCGACCAGGTCGACTTGGACCTTCTGTGCCATGAACTTCTCCGGTGTCCTCTCTGGTCTTCTCCAAAGTGTCCCGTCTCGGGTGGAATTCAGCTTAGCCCGTGACCGTGACAACTGCTCAGGGCCTGTATCGACAGTCTCATCCGGACAGTGCGCCGTTCTTCGGTTTTCAGCTCCGGCTGGTGAGAAATCCGATGATCATGGCGCCCCACCAGCCTCCCTGCGAGAGCAGAGCAGCGCGGTGACCGCACCCCAGGCCAGTACGCGAGGCGGAAGGCTTGCCTTGTCGTACCGGCGCATTCGCCGGGTGAGCAGGCCCGCCTGTATGCCGCTCACGGTGAGCATCGCGACCAGTCCGAGTTTGATCTGGGTGAGCGTGGCCGTCAGGTCCGGCCGCAGCAGGGTGCCGCTGACGATCAGCCCGGCCAGCCCGCCCCAGATCGGCAGGTGCAGGCGGGTGGTGCCGGTGATGACGTCGGTGAGGGTGCAGCGCCGGATCCACCTGCACGTGCGCGGAGACCCAGATGCACGCGGCGAGAAACCCGGTGGCGCACGGCCCGTTCCGGTTCGGCGAAGGCCGCCAGCGCCGCGATCACGAGCAAGGCGCCGGAAGCGACCGCGCCGAGGGCGAGGATCCGGGCGATCGACGCCGGTTGCCGGATCTGCTCAGTCATCCTTGGGTCCCTTTCCGTGGGCGCGTTTCCGCTTACCGGTGTGCTTGTGTTTTTCGCGCGCGGCAGGGCCGGATTTCTCGATGACCTCGTCGGTCCTGATGCCGGCGACCCGGGGAATCTCGGCCGTGGTTGTCACGTGTTCCGGTGTGGCCATGGGTTGCGCCGGGGGAACGACGGCGCGGGGGTGTGGCTCCACGACCACCGGCCGGGCCGCGGTTTCGGTGCGGCTGCCCGATTTGCCGTCGACGAGCCCGAACACCGCACCCGCCGCCAGCACCCCGGACAACGCGGTGGCCGAGGTGGCGCCCGCCCAGGCCAGCGCTCGCTTGCGATCCACTGCGGCTCCTCCACACCTCAGTTTTCCGGCTTCAGCTCGACGTTCTCGAAGGAGACCTGCGCGCCATCGGCGAGTGCGGGCTGCTCGTTTTCCTCACCGTGACGAAGGAACGTCGGCGGGTCGAGTTTGGCGCGCAGGGTGTACGTGCCGGCCTGCGGGATGGAGAAGTTGGTGGCGTAATGGAAGAACTCGGCATAGTAGAAGTTCAGTTCCTTGCTGTCCACGACTTTGCCGGCGCTGTCGACGACCTCGACGGCGATCGGTACCTCCGGCACGATGCGGCCGGTGGCGGCCTCGATCGGAATGATCTCGATGTGGTGTGTTTCGCCTGGCGCGGGCTCGCGGAAGTGCTGTTGCCCGTTTTCGTTGTGGTACCAGGCTTCCGCGCCCTCGACGATGTAAGCGACGCGCCAGGGCCCGGCCGTGGTCTGGCCGCCCCCGTCCTTGATTTCCTGTTCTAGCAAGGTGTATTGCGTGACGACGCCCTGCGGGACGGCCGGTGCCGCCGCGGCGGCACCGGCGGCGGTGACGGCGAACTCGTCGCGGATGCCGTCGCCGCGCATGCCGGGTTTGCAGGCGGTGGTGTACTTTCCGGGCTCGGTGACCTGCGCGGTCATCGTGCGGCTGGTGCCGGGCGCGATGTTCTCCGCCTCGCTGATCACCCGGCCGTCGGCGCCGTAGAGGTAGAACTCGGTGATTTCGCCGCCCTTGTTGGCGATCTCGAAGGAAATCGACCCGGCCGACGCGGTCGTGCTCGCCAGCTGGCAGGTCGTGTCACCGGCCTCGACGTGAATCGCGCCCGCCCGTGATTGGGCCGATTCGCCGCCGCAGGCCGCGAGGAGGAGGCTCGTGCCGCCGATTCCGAGCAGGCTGAAGACAGTCCTGGTGTTCATGGTTTTCCTCCGAGAGGGTTCCGCGGCCAGAAGGCGCCGTCGATGGCACGTGGGACAAGAGGAACACCGCGGTCCCCGGGTCCTCGGAGCCGCCTGTTCACTTCACCGCGAGGGACGTCCTCGCTCGATGAGTGGACATTAGGTAAGGCTCACCTGAAAGTAAAGACCCTGTGCCGTTATTTTTGCCGTCCTTTATGGACGACCGGATTCCCTTGGCAGACAAAAAAGTTCTTGTTTTCCGTTCAAGAACCCGCCCGCTTCACTCCTCGCCCGCGAGCAGGTTCCGCAGCGTTTGCTCGTCCTTCTCGCTGAGGTCGCTGACGAACCGGGTGAGCACGGAGGCGTGGTCGGCTTCGGCGTCGAGGAGGCGGGACATGCGCCACGCGACGAGCGTCGACGGGTCGCCGTTGGCGGAGTAGCGGAACGCCCGCCCGTCGCGCTCGCGGGTCACGGCGTCCTTCTCGTGCAGCCGTGTGAGCGTGGTCACGACGGTGCTGTAAGAGAGTTTCCGGTCCTGCGGCAGTCGCTCGAGGACTTCGCCGGGGGTGAGTGCTGCCTCGGCCTCGGTCAGCACCGTGAGGATTTCGGTGGCCAGTGCGCCGGGTTTGCGCCGCGGCCGCGAGGAGTCACTGTGCATGGCGGATCACAGTCTACCGACGGGGTAGCGTGAGCCGGGAAGCTCACCGTGGGAGGCCCGGATGTTCGATCATTTCGCCTGGTCGGTCGTGTCGGTGCCGTTGATCGTGCTGCTGGCGTCGTGGGCGCTGGCCGACAGGTTCCGCCCGGACCTCGCCGCGCGCGTGTTCGCCTGGTCGGCGCTGGCGGCCGCGGTCGCCGCGGCGCTGAACCTCCTGGCCTTCGCGGTCGCGGCGCTGGCCGAGATCCCGGTGCTCGCCCGCGCCGGCGGACTGTCCGGGGAGGTCGTGGCCGCCGACACGAAGCACGAGCCCTGGGTCACCTGGCTGGCGCTGGCCTGGGTGATCGTGGCCACGGTCGCCGTGGTCCGCACGCTGCGCCGTCGTCGCCGTGCTCTGCGTAGCGCCCGGCGCGAGGCGGACCTCCTTGGCCCGGGCCAGGACGTGGTGATCGTGCCCGAACCCGGGGCCGACGCGTTCGCGTTGCCAGGCAAACCGGGCCGGATCGTGATCACGGCCGGGATGCGGGAGCTGCTCGACGACCGCCAGTACCAGGCCCTCGTCGCGCACGAACGCGCCCACTTGGCCGGGAATCATCACGTGCTGGTGTGGATCGCGAATCTGGCGGCGACGGTCCACCCCGTGCTCCGGCCCGTCGCGCGCAAGGTCGGGTTCCTCGTCGAGCGGGCCGCGGACGAGGCGGCGGTCGGCGAGCTGGGCGACAGGCGGCAGGTCGCCGTCGCCATCGGCGAGGCCGCGCTCGCCGCGAAGGGAGCCGCGCGGGCAAGCCTTGCCGGCGCCCAGCTCATGGCGATGGGCTCGTCGCCGGGCCTGGTGCCGGACCGCGTGCGCGCCTTGTTGCGGCCCGGCCGGTTGGGCCGCTGGCAGGCCGTTGTCCCCGCGGTTGTGGCGGCCAGCACCCTCGTGTGGACCGTCGAATGCTGCGCTGACCTGGTCCAGTTGCTGAACCTCGCGAGCCTGGGCCGCTGACGCCGAAAAATCGTGAGCCCGGGGGTTCCCTCCGGCGTTTAGGTTAGGCTATCTTCTACTTCGATGTAGATGGTCGCCGTCGCCCGTGCGTGGTGACGGCCGGTGCCCGGATCACACCGTGTCCCCATCCTGGACGGATGGCCTGGTTCGTGCTGCGCGGAGAAGAAAACCGTTGCGGCACAACGGATGCGCCGAGCACCGCTGAGGCGAGTCCGGAGGAAGGCTGACCGATGGTGTTTTCGAGTGCGCTCATCGGGTTGCGCGAAGGGCTCGAAGCGGCTCTGGTCGTGAGCATCCTGGTGGCGTTCCTGGTCAAAACCGACCGCAGGCAAGCGCTCCGCTACGTGTGGCCCGGGGTCGGCGCCGCGGTGCTGTTGTCGGTCGCCGTCGGCGCGATCCTCACCTACAGCACGGCGCAGCTGACCTTCGAGCATCAGGAACTGCTCGGCGGCAGCCTGTCGATCGTCGCGGTCGGGTTCGTCACGGCGATGATCTTCTGGATGCGCAAGGCTTCCCGGCACATCGCCGCGGAGCTGCGCGGGAAGATGGAGGACGCGCTCAAGGTCGGCCCCGCCGCCGTGTTGCTGCTGTCGTTCCTCGCCGTGGGCCGGGAAGGGCTCGAGACGGCCGTCTTCTTCTACTCGGCCGTGCAGACGGCGCAGGCCGACACGATCCAGCCGCTGATCGGGTTCGTCATCGGGATCGCGATCGCGATCGTGCTCGCGTACCTGCTCTACCGCGGCGCGGTCCGTTTCAACCTCGCGAAGTTCTTCACCATCACCGGTGTGCTGCTGGTTTTCGTCGCCGCCGGTGTACTCGGCTATGGCCTGCACGATCTGCAGGAGGCCGGATTCCTGCCGGGGCTCACGACCCTGGCCTTCGACGCCTCGAACGCGCTGCCGGAAAACTCGTGGTACGGCGCGTTGCTCAAGGGGATCTTCAACTACTCGCAGCAGACCACGGTCCTGCAGGCCGTCGCGTGGGTCGCCTACGTGGCGATCGTGCTGCCGCTGTTCCTCAGGCCCGCCAAGAAAAAGCCCGTCCCCACCGCGGCAGCCGCCGCGATCGCAGAGGAGTGATCGTGCCCCTGTCCACCCGAACCCCGCTCGCCGCGCTCGCCGCTTCCGGCGCGCTGGTGGCGCTGTCCGCCTGTGGCAGCAGCGATTCCGGCGCCGGCGGCCCGATCAGGGTCGACGCCTCGGACAGCTCGTGCCAGGTCTCCACGACCTCCGCGACCGCCGGCAACGTGACGTTCGAGATCTCCAACAAGGGCAGCAAGGTCACCGAGTTCTACCTCTACGCCGAGGGTGACCGGATCATGGGCGAGGTCGAGAACATCGCGCCGGGGCTGAACCGGCGGCTGATCGTGCAGGTGCCCGAAGCGGGCAGGTACCAGACGGCGTGCAAGCCGGGCATGGTCGGCAACGGGATCCGCGGGACGTTCACCGTCACCGGCAGCGCCCAGCCCCAGGGCGGCGCCGACGCGCAGAAGGCCGCGGCCACGAAGAGCTACGCGACCTACGTCGAGAACAACAGTGCCGCGCTGGCAACGGAAACCGTGAAGTTCGCCGACGCGGTGAAGTCCGGCAATGTCGAGCAGGCCAAGTCCGAATACGCGCAGACCCGCGTGTTCTACGAGCGGATCGAACCGGTGGCCGAGAAGTTCGGCGACCTGGACCCGGCGATCGACAACCGCGAGGCGGACCTGGAACCGGGTGAGCAGTTCACCGGTTTCCACCGGCTGGAGAAGGATCTGTGGGTCACCGGGCTGCAGCCCGACAGCGCGCAGATCGCCGACAAGCTCGTCACCGACGTCAACGACCTGGTCGCGAAGGCCAAGACGCTGGAGCTGTCCGCGCTCGATCTGGCCAACGGCGCCAAGGAACTGCTCGACGAGGTCGCCACCGGCAAGATCACCGGCGAGGAGGAAACCTTCTCGCACACCGATCTCTGGGACTTCCAGGCCAATCTGGACGGTTCGAAGGCCGCGATCGCCGCGGTGCGCCCGTTGATCCAGCAGAAGGACGCCGCGCTGGTGTCCACTCTGGACAGTGAGTTCGCGAACGTGCAGAGCCTGCTGGACAAGACGCGCGTCGGCGACGGGTTCAAGTACTACAACCAGCTGTCCCAGGACGAGATCAAGCAGTTCGCCGCGGCCGTGGACGCGCTGAGCGAGCCGCTGAGCAAGGTCGCCGAGGTCGTCGCGCAATGACCGGTGTCACCCGTCGCAAGTTGTTCGGCCTGACCGGCGCGGGTATCGCACTCGCCGGAGCCGGGGCGGCGGCCGGGGTGGGCGCCGACCGGCTCGTGGCGGGCGCCACCGAGCCCGCAGCGATGTCCGCCGTGGACTTCCATGGGGAGCACCAGGCGGGCATCGTCACCCCGACGCAGGCGAACCTGCACTTCGCCGCGCTGGACGTCACCACGACGGAAGTCGCCGCGCTGCGCGAACTCCTGCGCACGTGGACCGACGCCGCGCGGCGGATGACGGCGGGCCAGCAGGTCACCCCGGACGGTGCCGTGGGCGGGGCGGCGCAGGCTCCGCCGGCCGACACCGGCGAAGCGCTCGACCTGCCTGCCTCGGATCTCACGCTCACCATCGGTTTCGGGCCTTCGTTGTTCGACGACAGGTTCGGCCTCGCCGCGAAACGGCCGCCGCAGCTGGTGGATCTCCCGGCGTTCCCGAAGGACAAGCTCGACCCCGCGCGCAGCGGTGGCGACCTGTGCATCCAGGCGTGCGCGAACGATCCGCAGGTCGCGGTGCACGCCGTGCGCAACCTGGTGCGGCTGGGATTCGGGACCACGGCGGTGCGGTGGTCGCAGCTCGGTTTCGGGCGCAGCTCGTCCACTTCGCGTGCCCAGCAGACCCCGCGCAACCTGTTCGGTTTCAAGGACGGCACGAACAACATCAAGTCCGAGGACACCGACGTGCTGCGCGATCAGGTGTGGGCGCAGGCGGGGGACGGGCCGGAGTGGATGACCGGCGGCACGTACCTGGTGGCGCGGCGGATCCGGATGCACATCGAGACCTGGGACCGCGAGTCGCTGGAGGGGCAGGAGCAGATCATCGGGCGTACCAAGGATTCCGGCGCGCCGCTCGGTCAGTCCGGCGAGTACGACCCGGTCGACCTCGATGTCGGCGGCGCGGGCGGGGAGCCGCTGATCGCCGAGGACGCGCACATCCGGCTGGCGTCGCACCAGACCCGCAACGGCGTCCGGATCCTGCGCCGTGGCTACAACTTCGTCGACGGTTCGGACGGCGTCGGGCACCTCGAAGCGGGCCTGTTCTTCCTGGCGTTCAACCGCGACACCCGTACCCAGTACATCCCGATGCAGCAAGCGCTTTCCGCCAAGGACGCGATGATGGAGTACGTGCAGCACACCGGTTCCGCGCACTTCGCGATCCCGCCGGGCGTCGGCCCGGATTCGAGCTGGGGTGACGGGCTGTTCGCTTAGCCGGCGGTGACGCCGATGCGCGACATTGTTTGCGCGCCCTCTGCCGGCGCCGGTTCGGGGAGAGGCTCGTTCTTTTTAGGTGCGCATGGTGTGGAGGGTGTTGCGGCGGGGTTCTTGGTGGGGGTCGATGTGGGTG